>JAVCCM010000141.1 GCA_030765455.1 Candidatus Electryonea clarkiae
ATCTGAACCGTCAAGATATTCCTATTTCATGACTCCAAATGTTTGATTTTATCCGATTCTAGTTTGATAATCATTTCAGGGAATAAGTGTAGTTCCCGAAGTAATTCGCGGAAGAGTGTTCTCGATTCCCGGCGTCTTTCCTCGCCAGGGAGGGGATGGCAATTAAGATTTTGCCTTAATGTATTGACGGGTGATCCGGATAGCTTGATATCCTGGTTTAATCTACCCAGTTCTTTGCTCTCTCGACTGCTTTGTGCCATTTGGCAATGCTCTCCCGGGTAATGACTGATTCACTTGATGGATTGTACACCATATCATCCTCTGTCATCGTCCTGATAGCATCCATTCCGCTCCAGAATCCGGTTGCCAGCCCCGCTAAATAAGCGGCACCCACCGCGGTTGTTTCCGTAATCTTCGGACGGTGCAATGGGATACCAAGCAGGTCCGATTGAAATTGCATCAGGAGATCATTGCCTGTTGTTCCGCCATCAACACGGAGTTTTCTGACCGAATATCCCGAGTCAGCTTCCATCGCTTTGAGCACATCATATACCTGGTAGGCAATGCTCTCTAATGCAGCTCGTGCAATGTGTCCCGAAGTCGTTCCACGTGTCAACCCGATGATCATCCCACGTGCTGACTGGTCCCAATGTGGCGCGCCCAGCCCGGTGAACGCTGGAACCATATAAACGCCGCCGTTATCTTCAACTGACCTTGCCAAAGCCTCAACCTCATCAGCAGATGTTATCAGCCCCAAACCGTCACGCAGCCACTGTACGACAGCACCGGCGATGTAAACACTTCCTTCTAACGCGTATTCGACACGGTTATCAATCTGCCATGCGATAGTGGTAATCAGGTTATTCAAAGATGTTACAGGTTTGGTACCTGTATTCATCATCATGAACGTACCTGTACCGTAAGTGTTTTTCAGTGTTCCCGGCGTATGACATAGCTGTCCGAACAGCGCTGCCTGCTGGTCTCCGGCTATCCCGGCAATTGGTATCTGGGACGGAAACATGCCTGGTGTTGTTTCACCGTACATTTCGCTGGAGGATTTAACTTCCGGAAGTAACGAGTGGGGTATTCCCAGCAGTTCCAGGATTTCTTCATCCCAATGCAAAGTCCGGATATTGAAGAGCATCGTCCGGCTGGCGTTGGACACATCAGTAGCATGAATTTTCCCGCCGGTCAATCGCCAAAGCAGGAAGCTGTCAATTGTACCGAAGCATAACTCGCCAGCATCAGCCCTTTTCCGCGCGTCAGCAACATTATCCAGGATCCACTTCAACTTGGTTGCAGAGAAGTAGGCATCGATTGGCAATCCGGTTCTTGATCTGATGAAATCTGCATATCCCTGCGCACGGAGGTTATCACAGGTTTCAGAGGTTCTCCTGTCTTGCCATACGATAGCAGGATAAACTGTTTCACCTGTTTTCCTGTCCCAGACAATCGTTGTTTCGCGCTGATTAGTGATCCCGATAGCAGCAACTTCGTCGCTGGCAGCTCCGCCATTTGCCATCGCTCCCGCTATGACCTCAGCCTGGGTATTCCAAATTTCTTCCGGATCGTGTTCTACCCAACCCGGATGGGGATAATGCTGGGTGAATTCACGCTGTGCGGAGGAATGTATCGTGCCTTTGTTGTCGATCAATAACGCACGCGAACTGGTGGTTCCCTGGTCAATTGCAAGGATGTATTTCTTCATTCTGAACCTCGACTGGATGGTATGACTTTACATGCAAGCCATGTTTCATGAATCCAAATCAAAAATATCTTTTATGAAGCAGCGAAGCAACGAAACAATCCAATCCTGGTAAAAGAATTATCATATAAGAGGATTTCTTTGCTGTTCATTCTGGATCGAGGCGGGCTAGCCGGGTTTTATCATTGTTTCCATATAATGCTCAATAGAATTGAGCAACCCGCCCCGGCGGACAAGCAAGTCGCCCAAACCATCAGACAACTTATTAACTCTGGTCTTTGCATGGTCGTTACTCCCTTGTAATAAAACTCTGCTTGATAAAAATGCGGTACGCAACATAATTTCCATTCCAAAATTGATTAATTATCAATAAGCAATTAATCTACTGAAAATCTAAGGAGGAGTTGTGCAAAAATTTGATTCTATAGATGAAATTCTTGATTTTGCGATTAAGGAAGAACAAAAAGCAGTTGACATGTACCTTGACCTTGCCAACAAGACAAAATCACCGTCAGTAAAAAAACAGTTGGAGATATTTGCCAACGAAGAAAAGAAGCACAAAGCAAAAATATTACAGGTTAAGGAGGGTAATTTGTTAGCCTTAAGCCGTGAAAAAGTTATGAACCTGAAGATTGCCGAATATATGGCTGACATTGATGAATCTGAAGTAATCAATTATCAGACAGCGCTGATTTTTGCTATGAAGAAAGAAAAAATTGCATACAGGATGTACACAGAATTGGCGTCAGTTGCTGATGACCTTGAAGTAGAAGCGCTTTTCCTTGAACTTGCCCAGGAAGAAGCAAAACATAAGCTTCATTTTGAAATAGAGTACGATGATCATGTGCATGGCGAGAATTGAAGGTATGTTCACGTGGGACAGAAAACGCATCTTTACTGGTAACGATATTGGATAAATAGAATTTAGAATTATAGAAAATAGCAATGTAACTGCTTCATCGGTTCGTATATTGTGCAAAGAACTATAAAGTTCATTCGTATCAGGATATTAAGATGAAGATCACATTTTATGGTACCCGAGGCTCAATACCAGTCCCGGAAAAAGGCAGCTTACATGTTGGTGGAAACACCTCCAGCACCTTAATTGAATTTGAGAGTGGTGAAATCGCGATTCTTGATGCCGGCACAGGTATTCGAAAGATAGGTCATGATTTGATGTTAAGGTCAAAACCTTTGCCAGAAGAGATTTTGATCGGCTTATCGCATACACACTGGGATCACATCCAGGGGTTTCCTTTTTTCAGTCCTGCTTACAATCCGAAGCAAAAATTGACTGTTGCCATTTGCAGGCAAGACTATGATACCGGCGACCTGGAGTCTGTTTTCAGGACACAGATGCAAAGTGATTTTTTCCCTTTACCGCTTGAGAAAATGGGAGCGGAAATCTCTTTCTGGCAACCGCATATTACGCGTTACAGGACAACAAGCAAGATTAAGATTGAAGCGATTAAACATAATCATCCCGGGAATGCCTATACATACCGGATCGAGGAAAAAGATTCTGTACTTGTATATTGCACTGATATAGAGCATGGAGATTCAATTGACGAAAGAATTGTTGAGCTATCCAAAGATGCCGACTTACTCATTCATGATGCTCAATATACTCCTGATGAATTGGAGAACAAAAAAGGTTGGGGTCATAGCTCATGGGAACAAGCAGTGGAGGTGGCTATGAGGGCAAATGTCAAGAAGCTGGCACTTTTTCATCATGACCCGGATCATGACGACAAGTTTCTGATCAACCTCGAATGGGGATGTCAGAATCTATTTCCATCTTCTTTTCTTGCAAGGGAAGGCATGGAAATTTTAATTTAGGAGCATTTTGAGGTTTTATAGATTTTTCATTGATTATAGCAATGCCATATAAAATGCTCGTGATCTGTGTCAGAGCCTATCTCTAGAAATGAAACCTCATAACGCTTGGATATCTCAAGACAAATATCACGTATCGCTAAATCTACACGCTTGTTCAAAATCTCTTGACGATACTTGGATGTACATATAATATGATAGATCAGGCTCGAAACATTGTGACCTTTGTGAATGATCTCGCTCATACAAGCGGGTAGCTTCTAAAGCCTGCCGAAGCAAGTTTCGGGGTATTAACCGCAAAACGAGTATAAAAAAACCCGCCATGCAGCGGGTTGAAGTTCTAAAATTTGCGTTTGATTAAACTTTTATTCCTTTTTTCTTCAGGTCTTTGAGAACGGCGCTTATACCTTTTTTATCAATCGTTTTTATAGCTTTGGCAGTAACCCGCATAGTGACCCACCTTCCCTCTTCGGGAATAAAAAAACGTTTCTTTTGCAAATTCGGCAGCCATCTGCGTTTGGTAAGGTTGTGTGCATGGCTGATATGATGCCCGGTACGCGGACCCTTACCTGTCACAATGCATCTTCTTGCCATGATTCTCTCCTGTTTATCAAGTTGATTTTAAGAACCCTGAATATATAATCTCAATTATTCCGATTCCACATTAAAATATCATCAGGGGCTCCCTTTAAGAGCCATCTGAAATATCGGAAAAACATTAAATTATCTTAGTACTATATAGGTGCAATTAATGACTAAAAATATTATGGTGCAACAGTTTTTTTTGTTGAGCCGTGAACAGCAGCAGCGATCTCACGTATCAGCACCGGTTCTCGTGTCTGTTCGAATACATTTCCGACAACGACAACATCTGCGCCTGCTTTTGATGCCGCATGTGCGCTTTCCGGTCCTCGAATCCCTCCACCGATTATTACCGGGACGTCAATCGTCTCCTTTGTCAAACTAATCGCCTCATCAGGTACGGGCCAAAGCCCTCCGCTTCCAGCTTCAAGGTATATTAGCTGCATTCCAAGGTACTGTCCGGCAAGAGCATGAGTAGCGATCAACTCAGTTTTTTCACGAGGAATCGGGGTAGTACCGGTCACACTTTGAACGCTTGTTACGCGACCGGATTCTATCAACAGGTATCCCATTGAGATAGTCTCAAGCCCTAAGCGCCTGACATGTCCCGCAGCTAATAAGTGTTCCCCGATGAGGTATTGCGGATTACGTCCCGAAATCAATGCATGAAAAAGAAGAGCGTCAGCATATTTAGAAACCTGACGGTGATTTCCAGGAAACAGGAAAACCGGCACCGCACCGGCTGATCCTTCCTTCACGGCAAGGACTGAATCGTCAAAATCATCACGTTCGTAATAACTTCCGCCAACAAGCAGGGCATCAGCACCGTTCTCAACAGCCATTTCCGCTGCAGCGCACAATTGATCCGGGTTTTCGGTGTCGGGGTCCAGTAGAACCCATAACAGGCTGTCGGAATTATTGTTTTCGAGATTGGTTATAAGGTTGTTGTAAGTTGTTCCAGCCATTTTTTTCACTATTTGTTTTATGTAAATTTATTTGTTCTGAATTAAAAGTAAATCTTCTTAACACGCGTAAAGAAGCATTGAAGATAATAGTAATTTGTCCCCTTGACAATTAAATCATGAATATTATTTAGAAATACAGGGTAATAAGGAAAATCCCGAATCTATTATTGAAAATGTGTATTGTGTCGTTATGTTATAATCGGACAAAGCTGTCCGATTATAGGAATTATTGTAATCATTAGATTAATAACACTATAAATCGTTAATGAATGATTCTATAATATTCTTCATTTCCTTGTTATCTTTAATCAATAATCTTGCTTCATCGTGATTGCGGCTTCCCGCCGTCGCAAAGCCTGGTTTTCCGCCACCACCGCCACCTGCTTTTTTTGCGACGGTTCCAACCAGTTTGCCGGCATGAATTCCCTGTTTTACCAATTCCTCCGTTACTACACAGACAAACATGAAAGTCTCTTCAATCAAGGCGCCGATCACGCCGATACCTTGTATTCCGGAATCTTTTAAATCTGCAAGAATCTTGTCCCCTGCATTTTGCAGACCATCACGATCCGTAGCAGCATCGTAAGCACCGGATACGAACAATAATTTTTTCCCGCCAAAATCAATCTCTTGTCCCCAATCCTCGACAAACCTGATCGAGCCGTCAAGAACAGCCTTCTGCAGTCTTTCGATTTCTTTCTGTAACTCCTTCTGGCGATCCATAATTTTAACAAGTTTATCCGCTGGATCAGAACCACGGCTCCCGATAATATCCTGGACACGGTTTAATGTTGTCCGTTCCGATATTGTACGTTCATAAGCGGCTTCACCCGCGGTTACTTCAATCCTGCGTACCCCGGCACTTAATGCTGTCTCTGATTCGATGCGGAACAATCCAGCTTCGCCGGTTCGTGCGAGATGAGTTCCGCCGCAAAGTTCGTATGAAATTGAATCCTTTTCATCACCGATCTTGACTGCCCGCACGACGTCATCATATTTTTCCCCGAATAATGCAGTCACTCCTTCGGCTTTGGCTGTATCTAAACCGATAAGTTTCCATGTCACAGGATGGTCTTCACGTATCCAACGGTTGACAAGTTCCTCAACTTCAACAACCTGTTCCGGGGTCATTTTTTCAAAGTGGGTGAAATCGAATGTCATGTAATCCGTGGTGACATGTGAACCCGCCTGGGAGATATGATCGCCCAGGACTTTCCTTAATGCTGCCTGTAGCAGGTGTGTTGTTGTATGATGAGGAAGTATCCGGTTACGGCGTTTTTTGTTCACCTCGGCTTCAACCTGACCAGAGAAACGATTTTCGGTTTTCGGCAGACGAGTGGCACGGCAGAGATGGACACGCATGTCTCCGTCCATCTGTACCTCTTCCACCACAAGATGAGTCTCACTGCCTTGAATTATTCCCTTATCGGTAACCTGTCCGCCTGATTCGGCATAGAACGGCGTCCGTTCCAGCACAATTCCAAGCAACGGTTTTTCTTTGATTTCAGGATTATTAGCGTCACTCCAACCACCCTCGATAATTCGGAATTTTCGTATAGCAGAGCGGGATGTCAGTTTGTCATAACCGACAAACTCGGAGTGATCTCCTTCGCTGATCACGATGAAATCTTCGCTGCCCATACTTCTCGAAACAGATTCTGTCTTTGGTCCGGTTCGCGATCCTGAAGTCGATCCAGTCTTTGGTCCAGTCCGCGATCTTGAAACTGATACATTAAACTTGGAGCCAGCCCGGCTTCGTTCCTTGGCTGCTTCCAATTCTTTTTGGAAACCCTCCATGTCTACTGAAATACCCCGATCAGAAGCAATTTTTTGAGTTAGATCAATTGGGAATCCAAAAGTATCATGTAGTCTGAATGCTTCAGGGCCATGAATTATAGTACCACGCCTCCACTTTATGTAATTATCTATTAGATCATCCAAATCAGCTTGTTCGTTTCTATTAAGTCTATTTTCGTTTCTTGCAACTTCACTTAGATAGTCAATATGTTTATTTATGTTTTCTATGTGTCTTGAGTCAGTTATTACATCATTCAATCCTGTAAAAGAATCTACTAGCTCATTATAAGCATTTTCATGAGTTACTGGGTTTTCCCATCCTTCAAGACCAGAACGTTCAACAAGCCGAAGCATATCAACTGCCCATTTTTTCCCACCTTTATCACGAAAGTGGTCAAATGATTTGCCTTCAGCCAATAAAGCATTAAACTCCATTAAACCGCGTTCAAGACTTCTTGTAAAAGTTTCTTCTTCTCTTTTAATCACAGTCTCGATGTGTTTCTCGCGTTGTTTAAGTTCAGTGAAATGACTTCCCATGACATCAATTAATGTGGGGAGTAACTTGTAAATGAATGGCCCTTGCACACCAAGCTTCTCTCGAGCATAGTAACTTGCTCGACGCAGAATTCGCCGCAGTACATACCCGCGCCCCTCTTTACCCGGCAGAGCCCCATCCGCGATCGCGGAACTGAGTGAACGCAGGTGATCTGCGATCACACGGTGCGGGATGTGGATGCCATTGAGCTCGTAGGCGACACTGGACCGTTCCGCAATCTCTCTGATGATCGGCGCGAACAGGTCAGTTTCATAATTCGAATTAACACCCTGCATCACCCTTGCGATACGTTCCAGCCCCGCCCCGGTATCGACATGTTTCTGCGGTAAGTCATTTAATTTTCCCGATGCATCGCGATGATACTGGATAAATACAAGATTCCATAATTCGATAAAACGTCCGCTCTCGCTGTTGGGCCCGTCATCAGGTGGGCTTTCGTGTCCGGGTAAAGGTTCACCCAGATCATAATGGATTTCTGAGCATGGTCCGCATGGTCCGACTACACCCATTTCCCAGAAATTGTCTTTGTGACCGTGACGGCTGATATGCGAAGGATCTATATCCGTTTCGCTTTCCCATAAACGAAAAGATTCGTCATCATCAATGAATACAGTGGCATAGAGACGGTTTTTATCCAACTTGAAAACATCAGTAAGAAGTTCCCATGCCCATTGGATGGCTTCCGTCTTGTAATAATCACCGAATGACCAGTTGCCAAGCATCTCGAAAAAAGTGTGATGTATGGGGCTGGGGCCGACTTCCTCGAGGTCATTGTGTTTACCTGAAACACGGATACATTTTTGGCTGTTGACGGCGCGCGAATAGGAACGTGAGCCCTTTGCCAGGAAGACGTCCTTGAATTGATTCATTCCGGCGTTTACGAATAGCAGGGTTGGATCGTCCTGGGGAGCTACCGGTGATGAAGGAACGAACTTATGAGATTTCTTCTCAAAAAACTCTATAAATGTTTTACGGATTTCGTCTGATGTCACTTTATTACCTAACCCGGATAAGCCGGAACTAAAAAAATCTACAGGGATGCACAGGATTTATCTTTGCGCCTTTGCGTCTTTGCGCGAGAAAAAGACTACTAAAGAATATAAATGTATATACCTGAATTTATAAAGCATATAATATCTTCTGTCCGAAAAAACCAGAAAATTAGATCTTAAGTACTAAAAAATAATCCCGGACGGTTAAATTACTCCGGGATGAATCTACAATCAATTGAGAATTATAAAAGATGGATTAATTCTATCAATTATTCTTTCTTCTTGTTTCTTCTTGACAATGGACCTTTTGGTTTCACACCTGTTATACCTTCCCGTCCTGTCACTTTCGTCCATGTTGCGATGAGACCTAAAGTGATGAGGGCACCAAAAAGGAAAGCGCCGGGGATATCCAGGGTATGGTTATATATCGCAAAACTAAGACCGACTACCCCTATAAATCCCCCGATAAGAGCAAATGTACCATTGAAAAATTTCACACACACCTGTTGTTATTGGCTGAATCTACCCGAAGTTTATCCAATAATATTTATCCGGTCATAGCAAAACGAAACGTAATTCACCTGCTGAAGATAGATTCTATAAGAGAATGAAAGAATTATTATGATTTACTTTTCTTTTTAGTATCGTCTTTCTTCTTCGTTGATTCTTTTTTGACTGTTTTCTTCTTTTCCTCTTTCTTCTCTGTTTTTTTCTCTTCTTCCTTGTCTTCTTCATTCACGTCATAAGTGACGTCAGCAGTAGGTGGTCGTACAACTTCAACCACTTCTTCATCTTCCAAACCATAATCATCGTCTTCTCCAGCCCAGGCGTCATCGAGATCTTCATCTTCATACGGTTTTGGTAGGAGCCGGTCAAGAATGAAAATTGCTATGGCGATCAGGATTCCGATAACCATGATAACTTTAAAAAACGACCATTGCTTTTTCTCTTTAGCCATATCTTCCTCTTCAGGTGAATCTTTCATTTTTAATATTTTAAAATCTCTCTCCATCGCTGCAGTTTGTACGGCTTTTGCAGTATCAGCCATCTTTTCTAACCAGGCCGGAGAAAGCTTATTGACAAGATAATCTGCTTGTTCGTGTGACTGATTGAAAACTTCAACTAAACCCTTTTTAATCTTTGAAAACAATAAAGTATATGATAACCAGGTAAGGAAGCTTTTGGCTAATGTTTTCGTAATATTTTCCATCCAGGGTTTCATCTGAATACTCCGGTCAGTTTTTGTTAGAAACAAAATCAAAATTAAATGTAATTAAATAATATAATTGTTGTATTGCCCTAACGCACTAATGCTCCCGGTCTCTCTTGCTGTTAATCTCTTCAAATACAAGAAGCGAAATTTCGGAATTAAATCCCCTGTTCATTGCAGCACGGTAAACTCTATTTTTAAGGTTATCCTGCTTTGTTTTACCTTTATTTGTGGATAATAGCTTATTAAACAATTGATAAATCAGTTTTTTCTCAATATCATCCGTCCACATTTTGCTGATTTGGCTGTCGATAATTTTCCTGGAGATACCTTTATCGATAAGTCTGGCTTCAATCCAGCATCTGCCATGACCGCCTTTACGTTTTTGCTCATTGATGTACTGTTCAGTCGCAGCTACGTCATCCAGCCATTTATATTCAACTGCTTTCCGGATAGCCTCCTCAATTAATTCCGGTGAATATTCACGCTGCCTCAGTTTTCGTCTGAGTTCGAATATTGTATGAGACCGATAAGAAAGAAGTTGTGTAATTTTATTCATTACAACTTGAAAAGATTCATTCTCCTTCGGTTTCATACTCTACTTTTTACCTGTCGGTTGATCTTCGGGAAGCATACCGAGTTTCTCAAGCAGCTTGGTTTCAATCTCCGCTAACAACTCTTTGTTTTCCTCGAGGAACAGTCGCACTCGTTCCCTGCCCTGCCCTAATCTTTCGTCACCATAACTGAACCATGTCCCGCTACGGGTCAAGATGTCATTGGCCACTGCAAGATCAAGCAAATCGCCCGTTTTATTGATTCCCTTACCATAGATAATATCAAATTCAGCTTCACGGAATGGCGGCGACAGTTTATTTTTTACCACTTTCACACGAGTTCGGTTACCGATAATATCACTACCGTCCTTGATTGACGCTATTCGGCGAATATCAAGCCGGACAGAACTGTAGAATTTCAAAGCATTCCCGCCGGAAGTCGTTTCAGGATTACCGAACATCACTCCGATTTTCATACGAATCTGGTTAATGAATACAAAAGCGGTCTGACTTTTTGCCACGGTACCGGTCAGTTTACGGAGCGCCTGGCTCATAAGTCTCGCCTGCAAACCCATATGGCTGTCGCCCATCTCTCCTTCGATCTCAGCACGAGGTACCAATGCCGCCACAGAATCAATTACTATAATATCAATCGCTCCGCTTCGTACCAGTGTCTCTGCAATTTCCAAAGCCTGCTCACCGGTATCGGGTTGACTGATAAGCAGATTTTCGATATCGACACCCAATGCCCGTGCATAGGTAGGATCCAAAGCGTGTTCAGCGTCGATAAATGCAGCATAACCACCGAGTTTTTGGGCTTCTGCAATAAAATGCAATGTGAGGGTTGTTTTCCCCGACGCCTCGGGTCCATAGACTTCCGTCACCCTGCCACGTGGTATCCCGCCAATCCCAAGTGCAATATTAAGTCCGAGAGAACCGGTTGAAATAGAACCGATCTTTACCTTTGCGCCCTCTTCACCCAGTTTCATTATACTTCCTTTGCCGAACTGCTTTTCAATTTGTGCTACCGCGAGATCTACCGCTCTGTCGCGCTCCTGGTTAGCTCTTTCCTCTTTACTATCTTTGCTCATCATTTCACCTCTATATTAATCTAATCCTGTCGTTTTGAACTCACTACCTGATCAATTCTCATGCGATGATGTAATATCCGGAACCATGTCGTTAAATCCGTTACATCAATTCTTGTTGCAGTTCTGCTTTTGTCAGCCGTGTATAGATTGGTCCTTCCGGAGTAAGTTTACTCCTGAATAGTGTTATGTGTTTTACCGGTACATTTACCGTTTCAAGTTCAACTTCGTCCAAAAGATCCGGCAATCGACTCGTTTTTTCCATCTGCTTCACCCTGCCGATAGTCAGATGAGGTTTGAATGGACGTTTATCTTTTTCAATACCCTCTTCAAAAACAATATTTTCTATCGATTCATGGAGCTTTTTTATTACCTGGTTTTCCTTAATCCCCGCCCAGATTACCTTCGGATTTTTCCGGCGTGGAAAAACGCCAACTCCACCAATCTCAAGCGTTGTTAAAGGATATTCTTCAGCTAATTTATTTAAAGCCGAACCGATATTTTCAGCCTGTTTTTCAGATATCTCGCCAAGGAATTTTAAGGTCAGGTGCATGTTTTCCGGCTTGACCCAGCGAATCTTATCGCCGCCGGTTTCGAGCCGGTCTTTAACCGCAGCCAGCCTGATCCGTAAATCTTCCGGCAGTTCAATCGCAATGAATGCCCTCACCAGTTTCATCTCCCTGTATGAACAATAACATTCAAGATAATTCAACTAAAACAATGTATCAAGCAATATAGCCAATTAAATATAAAATAACTGAACAAATGTTCTCCGAGAGACAATTAGCAATTGTATATTTGTTTTCATGTCTAATAACCACTTGTAAACTATCTTTTATATATTAAAGAAAATATGTAGCAAGCTGAAAGCAATCATCTTGAATATCAAATTCTACCTACTATTCATATTCTGTTTTTCCATTATTACCTTTTCTGCGCTGAGCCAACAGAGAGGTGCAATTCTTGGAAAAGTTACAGATGCTGTAACTAATGAACCTGTTCAGTTCGGCAACTGTAAGATTAAGATGAATTATGCTGCTCCTTTTTATTATCATCGCTTTGCCAGATTAGCAGGCGGAGTTTTGGATTCAACGGGTTCTTTTGCTTTTATCGGTGTACCTTTAAAAAAATATGAACTGGAAGTCATTGCACCAGGATACAAGCCAGCAAAACAAGTTATCGAGTTGGATGATGTTATATTGGATCAATATTCTATCCCGGTAACCAGAATAAGCTTCGCGCTAAAACCTTCAGAAACTAAAGTCGAGTTAATTTCAAGAAAGAATTCAAACAAAGGATGGATATTAGGCAAATTAGTTGGTGCTGAACCAACAACGTCATTGGAAATGATGTACGTAAGTTTGAAGAAGAGTAGTCGTCTTATCAGGGATGTTCCCGCTGATAAAGATGGATATTTTGTTTTTAACGAACCAGAAGGCAACTACAATATTTCAATTAATCATGATTCATACTTACGGGAACTGTATCCAGTACAAACAGTTCCACTGGATTCAATTCTAAATGGCGGTGGATTTAATACTATTACATTAAATCCTATTTCATCGATTGCCGATAATCCAATTTGTTCAATTGAAGGGAGAGCAAAATCTGGTAAAAAGTTACTAAAGGGTGCATCTGTTTCCCTGTCTGATATTAATAAAACAACTGAAACTGACTCATCAGGTAAATTCCAGTTTAAGAACCTTACCAGGGGTGATTATGATATCATCATTTCAATGCCTGACTACTATGATTTCAGGAAATCTTTCACTATTAATACTCCCAAAAAACTATCACCACGACCATTATTAATAGAAGCAGAACTTGTAGAAGTCGTACCTAAATACCGGATTTTTGGAATAGTAAAAGATTATTATACAGGTTTACCAATACCCGGTACCTCAGTCCAGGGATTGAATAGAACAGAGGGATTTAAGAACTACCATCAATGGACAGATCAAAAAGGTGTATTCTTCATGCCTTCAGTACCATCTGGAAAAAACCATTTGATATATGAAATGGAAGGTTACAGAGTAGAAAAGAATATTGTTAATATTCCTGAAAAAACTTCCGAGACACACGTTTTTGACACCTCAATAAACCTGGTTTCCTATAATGATACAATATCTTCAGGTTATGCTCAAGTAAATGGCAAAATAATTGATGCAATGTCGGGGTTTCCAATCAGTGGAGTGGAGATACAGGTTGATGATAAAATGGTTGTTCTTCGTAACGATGATGAAGGAGAATTCCGGATAGAAAAACTTCCCCGGGGAAAATACAATCTAACCTTGTTTCCGGATGATTTGATTACCTATCTAACTTATAATGGTATCAAAAAAGATTTCTTCATCGAGTTGGTCAACAGTGATGATATTGATACTGTGACGTGGGATATCGAATTAAAACCCGGGGCATGGCTGCCACATTCCGGTAGATTCACATACGGACGAGTTTTTGACAGCGAGACTCAACTCCCTGTTTCGTGTGCAGAATTACTGATTAATCCGGGGATACATCATATTGTCACTGACGATTCAGGACGTTATCAATTCTTCCTTCCCACTGAAAATTACAAAATCCAGGTTTTTTCCAATGAACATCACTTGACGGAATTAACAGTTGAAGTCAACGATACGAATGTTGCGGCTTATAAAGACGCTTTGGAAAACAATTTCTTCCTGAATAAAGCCACGACCATTTCAACAAATAGATCAACATTACAGGGTAAAATTACTGATGCAGTAAACGGCAAACCGGTTTATATGGCTCAGGTTTTCGTTTTAGGCACTGAATTGTCCGCGATGACTGATAGAGAAGGAAATTTTACCATACAAAACATTCCATCCGGTGTATCGAAGATTGAAATCAATGCCATCGGATGTATGCCTTTTGAAACTGCTATAGAAATATCCGGAAATAAAGAGACTTTCATCTTAGATGCTGCTCTTGAACCAATGCATTTCACTAATCATCCTATGCAGATCAGGTATAAAGAAACAAGAAGAAAGAAACAATTGAAATACATGAATATAGCTGGTTCAGTATTTGAGAAAATTAATAATACTCCTGTACCTAGTGCATTGCTTCTTTTGTCTTCACTTGACTATAAAAAAGATACTTTGTGTGTTGTAACAAACACTGAAGGACGGTTTATAGCTAACCCGGATATTTCACGAGTACCTTTCTCGTCCAGTTTTTCAATGCGAATAGTCCATATTTTTTGGACAATTCGCATTCCTGCGGCAATAGCTCCAATTATCACTTTTGGCGTGCTATATTGAA
>JAVCCM010000008.1 GCA_030765455.1 Candidatus Electryonea clarkiae
ATTCTTCGGGGAAGAATTCACCTTACGGCATTCCCGTGTAATTAATACCGAGGGAATACTATTTCGGTCAAGTTATTCAAGGAGTACTATCGAAAACAACCGGTTTACCTGTTCAGCTCGTGGTGGTGCAAACGTTCGATTCAGTAGTTGCGCATCATCCATATTCCGGAATAACCATGCGGACAGCGTAGGTTTTCAATCCTGGGAGACGCAGTTGGAATCCTGCTACGGCAACAGGCTAAGGACGACTTCTATTATTGATGCGCAATTCGAGTTTCATGATAATTTTGTCGCTGCTTACTTCAACATAGACGATTGCGACTTTGATGTCCATGATAATGAATTCATGAGCGCCTCTGTCTCCGGGAGCAATGGTACTTTCGAAAACAACAGGATCTATTCCAACAGTAGAACCAGCATTGACGAAGGCAGCGATATTGTTTTCCGCAATAACACCATCACCCCCAAACCCAACAATGTTTCTTCTGACCATTATTCCTTTGATATTGATAGAGACTGCGAAGTTCTGTTTGAATCGAATCTGGTTGTCTCCTCAAGAACTTTTATTTATTTACAGTCACCTTTAGAGCTGAGTAATAATACTTTCTTATTCGGGGATGGGGCGCTCGATTTAGGCAGAGGCTCACGGTTAGATGCTATAAATAATATCTTTAGCGGTGACGGCGTCAACTGCCCGTTAATTTATTCTATAGACGGAGGTAACGTTGTAATAAACAGGTTTGAATACAATACAGTTCATAACATCAGTGAAATCTACTCCGCTTTTGATTTTGGCGACCTTGATGAATCAAACCTGTTCACAAATCCCCGTTTCAATGGCGGCGATCCATTTGATTATTTTCTTCAGGCAAACTCACCCTGCATAGATGCGGGCGACCCAGACAGTCCTGATGATCCCGACGAAACCAGGGCAGACATTGGAGCTTTTTTCTATGACCAAAGCATTGACAATCCACCAGCTCTGATATCGCCGTTTCAGCTGATAGAGCAAGCCGGAACAGAATTCAATTATTCAGCACTATGTATTGACGACGAGGGACCTTTAACCTTCCAATTCCAAAACCTGCCTGACTGGCTGGAGGAAGACGAAAACAATCTTGCCTGGGTAGCGGACAGCGCGGTTATTTCAGGAACTATTCCTGACGATATAAACCAGTTTGAGTTCCAGGTATTGGTTGAAGACGGCTTGGGACAATCTGATTCAGCAGAGGTATTCTGTGAAGTAGTTCAGTACACACTGCTTCGAGGCGATACATCAGGAATCCTGTCGGTGGAGGATTCGCCTTTTCTTGTTGTTGAAGATGTAAATGTTCTGGAGGGTGACAGTCTCGTAATTGAACCAGGTTGTGAACTATACTTCCATTTTGTTGAATATGAAGACGCAAGAATCGGCATAGATGTTTACGGTACTCTCATTGCGGAAGGAACAGTAGACGACTCTATAAAGTTTTTACTCGATTCGAATGAGGCAGTTTCCAACGGATTTAGAGGGCTACGTTTCTTCACCAATCCAGATACATCACGTTACAATTATGTCGCGATGAACTACGCGACCTATGGAGCTAAACTGGATTCTACCTCAATATCTATTGAAAATTCGACGTTTCTTGATGTGCAGAATACTATAGATGCCCGGGCAACCTCATCTGTCAGGCTCGATAGTTCAACATGTATTCAGCAGCAAATTAGAATTTTCGTCTTCATTTACAGTTTTGAGGGCAACCTTGAGGTAACCAATTCTCAGTTTTACGGAACTGAAGATGAGGCGGGAATTTTCCCCATCCGCTGTCATAGATCTACAGCACTGATTCAAGACAATTTATTTGATCGCGGTCAATATGTCATACTCGCAGAAAACGAAGCAATTTTTAACCGAAATTGTTTATACAATGTTGCTTTAAATATGCATAATGTAGTTAACGTCGTCGTATCGAATAACTTATTTGCCGCAATTTATCAAAACCAGTTTCAACCCGGTTTATCTCTTTTCCGCATGCCCGCCACAATTGCGAATAATCTCTTTGTTGATAATAGTACCGGGGCTCTGATTCATTATTTTGAGGAAGGGGATTCTCTTCCTCAGTTTGTGAATAATGTGTTTATGTCCAACGAAATCAGTGTTTTGACTGAGTATCAAGATTTTAACATACCATCGTTTCAATATAACTGCCTTTTTGATAACGACTCAATCTCTGAAACTGTACTTTTGGATACAACTAATCTCTTTCTTGATCCTGAATTTGCTGATACAATTCAATTTATGCTTTCAGATTCATCACGGTTGATAAACGCAGGTCATCCTGATTCTGCTTACAATGATCTCGATGGATCCAGAAACGATATCGGATTATGGGGTGGACCTTATGCTACAGCTATTGAGGATACTGATTTCGTATTTGAACCTCTTGATAATTTACAAACACAATTATCTCTTGGCGCACCATACCCGAATCCTTTCAACTCATCTCAAACATTCTATTTCTCCCTGCCGAAAGCGGGAGATGTAACAATCAAGCTTTATAATCTCCTCGGACAAAGAGTGCTGACACAACACCTACCGGCTTTGCAAGCCGGGGTGCATATGCGGACGCTGAACGCTTCAACTTTATCCTCTGGAGTTTATTTTCTTGAACTTTCAACGCGGGAGGAAAAGCATAGAACAAAAGTGATTTTGCTCAGGTAAAGAATGTAATTTTAGTTAATTGGAAACATTGTAAGTAAAAAGTACCGCACGGAGAACAGTTTGGCAACGACTCCGTACGGCACCAACTACAGATCATTTCCCAGGGGGATTGATCTGTTTAAAGATAGGAGTTTTATCGTGAGAACGCAAAAGTTATTACATAAAATGATAATGCATACCTCGTTATACATTATTTGGATGGTTGTCTTGTCGGGAGTCACTATAGCCCAAACCGAGACATTTGTTAGAGATATTGTTGGATACACCTTAGACAGCGATACGACCTATATTATCGATGACGGTGATGATGAGTTTCACATTACATCCGGTACGTTGACCATTCCTACAGGTACTACAATTAAATTTGCGTCAGGAAATTCAATGGTTATTGACGCTGACGCGACTTTACGTGCTGATAGTATTGCAACCTTCACGTCGTATGAGGCTGGAGGTGATACCGCTGGACACTGGGGCTCAATCATTTTTGAGGGTGAGGAAAACAGTGAAGCTACGGGAGTATTCGGATACTGCATTTTCGAGTATGGCGGAGAAAATGCTACAGATGATCGTCTTATAATTTGTGATGATTATTCTGATGTCATAGTAGAAAACTGTACTTTTCGCTATAATAATGGCTGGGTATTAAAGTCAGTTTTACAAGACGCACACAGGATCGAATTCACGGATAACGTCGTCCACCATTGCGCGGGTGCAGGGTTTATCTTATTTCTTTTCAACCGATTAGTCCGTATCTCTCCAGTACTCAGGAATATCGACACCTACAGGATCAGGTTTATTCTGAATCCAGAATTTTGCGCTTGACCATTTCCATTCTTCCGGAAACTCTACCAGTTTGTTTCTTACAGGATTGTTATGAATATATTCCATAACCTTCCTCAAGGTATCATCTCCGTACACATTTCGATCATAGCCTCCACCTGCCTGCCAGAATCGATTCATACTCCGATTCCCATGCTTTACATGAAGTTTTTCAAACAATTCCGGATATTTCATGCCTAAGAGTTTAAGAGCATGATAAGCAAACGGTCGTTTGATTGTCCTGAGGATTGCAGGAATATCTTTTGTACCATTGGGATAGATTAACATGTGGACATGGTTGGGCATAACAACATAGGCATAAACATGAAAACCGTGTTGTTCCCTTGCCTTCTGAATATGATTCAGAAACAGAGAATAAAATGGTTCTCCCTTGAAGAGCCACAGTTTCTTATAACATGAGAAAGTAATGAAATGAGCATGCCCTTCTTCATGTATCATATGAGACATAATTGAATTATCCAGTCATGAATAGTATTGAATTTTAATATAATAAACCCTGTTTGATGAACAAACAGGGGCACACATTTTGAGTCATTACGTCATAATAAGCCTTGGTTTTCAATATAATACTCGTATTTCTGAAGTAAAAAAGAATTCAAGTCGCTGTGCATTATATCCATTTACATCATATCGTGCAAAATATACTGGCACAATGCATGCTTTGCATGGATCGTTTCTTATGATTTGATGGTGTTCGATGGATATCCCGAAACGGAGAGACAGTATTTCATCCTAAAGATAAAAGTAACAAGCATTAAAAATGCCTCGAAAAATCATTCCTGAAAATCTTCAGGCTGGCACAGCCGTTGCTACTAACAATAGTTAGAACACAGATCTTTGACCTGCGATTTAGGAAGGCTTCTTTTCATGAGAGCAACCGGGTGAAGCTTAGCTTCCCGATCTTGAATACGGTACTTGTTCCATAGCACGGTTTTAATTTGCATAGCTTTCTGCACACTTGACACGCACTGATACTGATTTTCTACGACACGGTTTACTGCACGGATATGTTACGGTTTTCACGACGATTTGACTTACGTTTCCACGCACTGAATGAGTTACGGTTTCATGCACTGAAATAGCAACGGTTCCACGCACTGAATTAGTTACGGTTTCATGCACTGAAAAAGCAACGGTTCCACGCACTGAATTAACTACGGTTTCTCGCACTGATTACAGCACTGGTCTCTTGCACTGAAGCTGATTGGTTTACTTGCACACTTGCAGCACGGTTACGTGAACGGGTACAGATGAGTATTGAAGACAGTTTCCGGCGTTCCTGGAAGCAGGAAGCCTTCCTTTTTTGAATACAAGCACTGCTTATATAAGAGGGTTGGTATTTGCCAATTATACGGTTTGATTAATATACCAGCCCTTTTATTTTTTCGCAGGCAATATGCGGCGTTCCCTCGACGCCGTCACCTGACCATCAAAAAGCCGGCCAAAACCGGTTTTTTGATCTCCTATTCGTTACCACAGGGCAGAAATTTAGAATTCAGAATTGTGGCTTGGTTCTCTTTTAGAAGCTACAGGAGATAACCACATTCATGATTTTTCTAATCATCACCAATCATCCCACGCAATAACAGTAATCTAAGGAGTTGTAACACTGCCATAGTTGCAGCGGCTACATAAGTCCATGCGGCAGCATCAAGTACTTTTTTAGCCCCTTTTACTTCGTTTGGAGTAAGGTAACCGTCCGTATTAAGGATAGCGATTGCCCTTTTGCTGGCATCGAATTCCACCGGGAGAGTAACCATGTGGAATAATACGGCGAGGCTGAAGAGGACAATCCCGATATCCATCATCCCCGGACTGGAAAATATCAATCCCAGGAAAAACAAGGGGAAAGCAGCCCAACTTCCAAATTGAACCGGTCGAGCCAATGAATGGCGGAATCTCAAAGCAGAATATCCTTCGGAGTGTTGGATCGCATGACCACATTCATGCGCCGCAACCGCCAGACCTGCCAGTGATGGCTGGCTGAAATTTGATTCAGAGAGTCTGACGACTCTTTTAAGTGGATCATAATGATCGGATAACATTCCTGATACAGCTTCAACCTCAACATCCTGCAAAGCATAACGGTCTAATATCCGTCTTGCCACCTGGGCGCCGGTGAGACGGGAACCGTTTGCAATTTTACTGTATTGTTTAAAAGCACTCTTCACACGGGATTGAGCCCACAATGCTAATATCAGTGCAGGTATCAGCAGGATCATTGTGGGATCAAAAAAGGGGATGAACATTCTATTAGTCCTTGGTAGTATCTTTGTCAGCTATTGGCTAATGTGGAATCTCTAAATCATTCATTTGAATTAGTTGCCTTTTTTCGCAATAAAAACCACTTACCTTTGCAGATACTTGGCGAAAAAGGATAAGTTCCAGCGTCTGTTGAACAGGGAGACAGTATTGAGGGAAGATCATAAACTTGTAAACCTTGATTTATTTGTTGATGAGGAGAAATGGCAGCCGGTTTCTCCGGATAGTCCTTTTGGTCCGGAACTTGAATGGTGGCGTAAAGGATGGACGGTAATAGGAGTGGATGAAGCTGGCCGAGGTCCTCTTGCGGGTCCTGTTGTGGCTGCGGCAGTTGCATTTCAACCCGACGTCACACTTGAAGGTATTGGGGATTCAAAACAGCTTTCTGCCAGGATTCGTGAAAAACTGGAAACGAAAATAAAAAAGTTATCCATATCTCATGCTGTTATTGAAGTTGATCATAATCAAATTGATAAGATTAATATACTTCAAGCTACAAAAGTTGCAATGTCGAATGCGGTGAGTAATGTATTAGCCGGTCTCAATTCATTTGATCATTCCGAAAGAAAAGAGCAACATGTTATTTTAATTGACGGACGAATCCCTTTTCTTGGACTTGGACAACAAGTGAATATTATCAAGGGAGACAGACGAAGTTTCTCTATCGGCGCGGCATCGATCCTCGCCAAGGTTCATCGTGACCGTCTGATGATCGAGCTGGATGATAAATTTCCCGGTTATGGATTCGCACAACATAAGGGTTACGGTACAAGGATGCATGTACAGGCAATCAGGGACTTGGGATATTGTACAATACATCGTCGCAGTTTCAGAATTCGAGCACTTGATAATGAACTTAAGTGAAATAATCAAAAATATTATAAGAAGATTAAAACCGGACGCCGGAAACAAAGGTCCAAAAGATCACAGAAAATCTTTAGGCGATAAAGGCGAACGGATTGCAGAACGTTTCCTGAAGCGTAAGGGATTTAAAGTAAGTAAAAGAAATTTAAGGTATAAAGCCGGTGAAATTGATTTATTAATGATTGATAAAGAAGACCTTGTAATTGTAGAAGTACGGACAATCCAGGATAAAGGTGAATTAGCGTTGGAGGATAGAGTGCCTTATCGCAAAAGACAGCAATTGATTCGGCTCGCTAATTATCTTATAGCAGAATTGGATGATCCATTGCCCCCAATTCGTTTTGATATCTGTGTCGTAGTTATGGAACCCTCCATAGAGGTTCACCATTATAAAGATGCATTCAGGTCAGATGAAATCGGCAGACAACGGTATTAATTCCAGATTTATCTCATAGTAATTTATTATTTCAGCTATTTATAGGATAATAAGTTTTGTATATTTTCGATCTATAGATTTCTTCGTCAAACAGGTTGAGTAAAATATATGTCTAAAATAATGGCAGGCATTGCCGGTATCCGTGGAGTTGTCGGCGATGGATTTAGCCCGGATTTGATAGCCAAATACGGGGCGGCTTTCGGAACTTTCCTCCAGGGTGGTAAAGTTGTTGTTGGGGGAGATACCCGGGCGTCACGGCATATGGTGCGTTCAGCGTTATTCTCAGGGTTGAATGCGACTGGATGCGATATCATTGATCTCGGATTGGCAACAACTCCAACCATAGAAATAATGGTTAAGGAATTAGGTGCAGCGGGTGGGGTATGTATTACTGCCAGCCATAATCCTGTATCATGGAATGCAATGAAGTTCCTTGATAGAAAAGGTCATTTCCTTGGAACTGAGGAAGGTGGCGAAGTAAACAGGATATATAACGAAAAGGATTTTGACTTTGTCGGTACTGCTCGCCTGGGAAAAGTGACAGCGTTTGAAGGCAGCGGATTAGATGAACATATCAGGCTTATCCTGGAGCACCCTTTAATTGATGTTGCAGCTATTCGTAAAAGTCAGTTCAGGGTTGCGATTGATGCTGTAAATTCTGTCGGAAACCTGATTATGCCGGTTTTGCTGCAAGAGCTGGGTTGTGATGTGGTTAAAATAAATGGGGATCTCAGCGGTGAATTTGGCCGAGGTGCTGAACCGGTTCCGGGGAACCTATCAGATTTATCTGATCTTGTAGTAAATGAAGGCGCTGATATAGGACTTGCCCTTGATCCGGACGGTGATCGTTTGGCTATTGTCAACGAACAGGGTACCCCGATTGGCGAAGAAAGCACTCTTGCGTTGGCTGTAAAATACGTTTTGTCGCATGAATCCGGTCCCGTGGTGGTGAATCTTTCCACCAGTCGAGCTGTCGAAGACCTGGCGAAGGATGCAGGGGTGGACTTTTACAGAACACCTGTCGGAGAAGCACATGTTGCCACGCAGATGGAAAAGACAGGAGCCATAATCGGGGGAGAGGGTAATGGGGGTGTTATGCTGGCGAGTATCCATTCTGGACGCGACGCTATGGTCGGTACAGCTTTAATCCTGACACTACTTGCCGAAGAGGGTGATCCTATAAGCTTCATTCACAGCCGCCTGCCTCGATACAAGATTGTTAAAAGAAGTAGTCCCGCAGCAAATCTCGACAGGGATTCCATGAAATCAAAGCTGCAAGCAGAATTTGGTGATGACGTTAAATATGATAATCGTGACGGTGTAAGAATTGATCTGCCCAAAGGTTGGGTGCAGGTACGACTTTCAAACACCGAACCAATCGCCCGGCTCTTTGCCGAAGCAAGTACAACTGAGAAAGCAAATGCGCTCGCTGATCGCGCTGAAAATGCTATATCCGGAGATAAAGAATGATTATTACCACCACAAATAATATCGAGGGAAAGCCGGTTCGGGAATACCTTGGAATAGTAAGCGGTGAGGCGATAATGGGCGCTAATATTGTGCGTGACATGTTTGCGTCAATTACAGATGTTATTGGCGGACGAAGCGGTGTATATGAAAAGAAATTGCAGGATGCTCGAAATATCAGCCTGAAAGAAATGCAGGATGAAGCAGAAAATGTGGGTGCGAATGCTGTAATAGGCGTCGATCTCGATTACGAAGTCGTACGTGAAGGTATGCTTATGGTTACCGCTGCCGGTACCGCTGTAAGAATTTGACAAAACCGTCATTGCGAGGTAAAAAAACGTCATTGCGAGGAACGAAGCAATCCTCCAAATCGACGAAAACCATTCACAGGATGCAAGGATATCAAGGATAAACAGGATAAATATCTCCTGCGTGTGCCCCGGACAGCTCGATGTCCGGGAAATGATCACTACCCTTATTTTACTTAGCTGCTTTGCGACTTTGCACGAAACCAAATACACCTGTTTTTTTGCGTTCTTTGCCCCCTAACATCTTTGCGTGAGACAGACTTCCCATGGATTTAGCAAAACTCATAGATCATACTCAACTGAAACCATCCGCCGTATTGTCGGATATAGATAATGCGATCCGGGTAGGTATCGATTATAAGGTAGCGTCTGTCTGCGTATATCCTGTATGGGTCAGGCATGTCGCTGAAGCGCTTGTTAATACAGAAGTAAAGTGTTGTTCCGTTGCCGGTTTTCCCACTGGAGCAAACCATCCCAAAGTAATCCTTCAAGAGGTAGCTCAAGCTGTTTATGACGGTGCTGATGAGATCGATATGGTTATGAACCTGGGGTATGCCCGGATGGGGAACTGGTGCGAAATATCCAATGAAATAAAGTCTATCAAGAATGAAATAGGCAGTAAAATCCTGAAAGTAATACTGGAAATCTGTGAATTGTCCGATGAAGAAATATTGATTGCATCTCAAGTTGCAATGGACAGTGGAGCAGATTTCATAAAAACTTCAACCGGTTTTGGTCAACATGGCGCTACACTGGAATCAGTGAAATTGATGGCGTCGATTACCCAGGGTAAAATTGGAATAAAAGCAGCAGGCGGGATTCGCACTCTGAGTGATATGCAATCGTTCATTAACGCAGGAGCCTCACGGATCGGTACCTCGTCAACGGTAAACATTTTGAATGAAGCAGCTAAAAATAATGATGAAAATGAAAAAAAGAACCAAATAGTATTGACTTGATCATCAGAAAACTGATACTATCAAACAAAGGAAAGCGTGAATTCAAAGGAAGTGAACTTATCAAATTCCTCAACAATCTTGATTTGTCCATTGACACTGTTTTCTATCTGCTGGGTGAAGTCAAATTTCGGTTAAGGTATTACAATTATTGGATTATAGACTAATGTTTTTTCTGACAAGATACGTATAAGTGGAGAGAAGTTATGCCATTAGTCCGAACTATTGATATTGGTGGGTCTTCAGTAAAAACTATGACATTCAGCGTTGATTTAGATGTTCAACCTAACGATGAATTATTAATTCTTGATCAAGGCGCAGACAACCACCCCCATGATTTCGCAGAGTGGTTTGTTAAATCCATTACCGGCAAACGCAATACCAATGCAGATATCCTGTCCGTTTGTGCCCCAGAAAGATATTTGAATGAGTTTAGTCAGGAAATCGCAGACGGACTTGGTGTTCCCCATTGCAATGACGACATAGTAGACTCTGTAGCGCACGCCTTTAATTTTGTCGACTCCAATTTTCCTCGCCCCATTATTATTCTTACACTCGGTACAGCAGTTGGAAGCGCATTAATTGAGTATAATGAACCTGTCGACATAGATGAATATGTAGGTAAATTTCGTCTAAAAAAAACCGAAGCAAATCCGCCAGAGGCATGGAAAGCACTTGGGCATCACGGTCTCAATGCACTGGAAAAGAAATACAGTAGAAGCGAAGCACACAAACATTATGGTCAGCGTCTCGGATGGTTTATAGTTAACTTTCTAGTCCTTAAATTCAACCCTGCAACGATAGTATTAAGTGGCGGCATTGCCGATAGCTGTTATTCAGGTTTTGGACCCTATTTGAACGAAATAATACAACAAGAGCCATTCCACAAGCCCCCGCACATCGAACTATCCTCATATGGACGAGAAACGGGATTGTGGGGATTGGCAAAGATGACAAGATAATAACATTATGTGTCGTTAATTGTCGTATTGTTTTAGATTGCGATACGATTGAGTATTCTTTTAGGAATATGTGAGGTGATATCGAACCTAAAAGTTTCAGGAAAATAACTAGTATCTTCAGGAGATTATCATGGCAGAAGGTGAAGAAATTTTAAATAATCTGTTAGATCGTGCATTAAAGGATGAAGATCATGAAACAGAAGCATTGGCATTTGTACTTACATATGATCCGATTGCACGTGGAATGATTATTAATAAATGGTTGAAAAGAAATCAAGACAACCTTGCAATAGGCTTAGAGTGGAAAACCATTAAAACTCAGTTTTCTTTTAAATCTGGTAAAAGGATCGATTTGATATTTGAAAGTGAAAAAGAAAAGGAAAAACTTGTTGTTGAAGTAAAACCCATCAATAAATCTCCACATTCTCAGAGCGAAGACAACATAAATCATTATTTAGAGGAGCTTAAGGAATTTCCAGATGACTATATTGGTCTAGGACTGCTTTATTCAGCCAATTATCCTTTTATAAAAGAAGGATTTAATCAGCATGAAAGTTACCTTGGAGAGTTAACTTGGGACAATATTGCCAGTATTTTGACAATGCGTCTTAATGATCATTCCAGAGATCAATTGTTCCCAAATGAGGAGGTAGTCTACTGGTCTAAAAAAATAATTGAAAAAGTAGTGCAAGGAGGTGGTAACGTGGAAGAATTGTATCCCTTAACGGCAGAAGACGGATTAACATTAGTTCGACATCATGAAGTATTGGAAAAAGTAAAGAACCTGTTGGACCAAACGGTAGGCACCCTTCAAAAGAAGGATCCCCTTAACAAATTTCAAATTAAGAATAGCAAATCAAATCTTGGACAATATCAACATGCACCAACACGCATGGGTCTTTTTATGGCACACAAAGAACATCCTGATCTCATAATGTTCATGGGAATAGGATATAGAAAAAGTGCATATGGCGTAGCCTTACTATATTTTTTCATTGAGACATCAATATCTGACCCACCAAGTGATAAACGCGTTCGATTACAAGAAATTGCAGAAAAAATGCAACAAGACGACCCATCCCTAAAAGACAAAGGATGGAAATTTAACACTGGGAAAAACGAAAAAGATGATCGATATCAAATTATTTGGCGGGTTATTCCTTCAATCCCAACTATAAGTGATAATTCATTTGAAAAACAAGTGAAGAAGATGAAACAATGGTATGCTGATTGTATCTCAACTGTTCAAAAATATAACGTAATTGAAATAGCTACAAAAATGGATTAGTATGAAACAGCGCCCTATGTGTTATTCGTATCATAAGATTCAAGTGATAAACAGTGAGAAGTTCAGCGTTCTTACTTCAGTATATAACTAAAGCAAGCTGAAGCTTGGACTCTATACTTTTAATCTCTATACGGTTGGAACGACTCCTTTCCAATCCAATAACCGATGTTCGCCTTCAAGTTTCCTGATCCCGGTTACGTCTTGTATTACTTCTAATGTTCCTCACTTGCAACAGCAAGCGGATAAAGCCTATCGTATTCATATCGCAATATTGCTATAAATATTAAAAGTAACAATAAAACCAAAACAAATTATGCCAGAAACAGAAGTTCTCTTTTTTGCCGAATCTGATGGAATAGCGCCTGCGCTTGTTTAGATATCTGGTTTGCCGAAAAAAATGCAGGATAAGGCTGAAGCTCGTATTCTTCGATTGGAGGAAGCCGGGTACGAGCTGAAACGCCCGGTTGCTGATATTCTCAGGGATGGAATTTATGAATTACGCTGGAGTGGCTGTATAGTGTGCCATTTAAACTCTTGATAATCAGTCATTCTGAACGTAGTGAAGAATCTCGACTTTCAACAGAGCAGGTTGTGATTCAAACACTTGAGATTCTTCACTGCGTTCAGAATGACAGCGAACGAACAGAATGTCCAGTCCCGTAGGGACGACTGGGTCAGCGCAAGAAGAACTTTCCATCATCAGTCGTCCCTACGGGACTTAATATATTGATATTACTACACCCACCCTTGAAAGGGTGGGCTAAAATCAACAGTCCCTACGGGACAGACTCTGCACGTACAACTCTATAATTCTATCTTAACAACTCTATAATTTTAGCTTAACAACTCTATAATATTAGCTTAACAACTCTATAATTTTAGCTTAACGATATAATCTGAGTTAAACAGATTTGCATGCTGAAGTATTGTAGTTCTTGAAAAAATAATATGCGCTTGAGCAAGGTGACAAGTTGATCTTGCTTCGAAGCAATCCTTTATAAATAAGATTCTTGCGTTGAATCAGGGGATTGCTTCAATTTTCGCAATGACGGCTTCTTTTCGAGAGATACTAAAGATTTGCCCTAAATGGCGGGAGGGTATATAAATGGGTATCACAAAAACAGGTAAAGCGTCAATTACACTGAAAAAACGACGTGGTGATAATCCCAAACGCGAGATACGTGTACAGGAAGAGCTTGCGAAGCTGCGCATTTACCACATGATCGCCCAAATGCGTGAGGCTTAAGGTTTATCACAAACGGAACTTGCGGAACTGATGGGTACAACACAATCTGTAATCTCACGCATCGAAAGCGGGAATTATAACCGTCTTACTGTCAGCACGCTCATGAAAGCCGCGGCTGCAACCGGTCATCAATTGAAAATTGCTGCCGAACCTGTGTGAACAATTTTTAGCAAAGTATAGAGTCCAACCTTCAGGTTGTTCTTGTAGTGCTTGAGCGTTGACAAGACTCTGCAAGCTGAAGCTTGTACTCTGTGCTGTTTTGAGTCCAACCTTCAGGTTGTTCTTGTAGTGCTTGAACGTTGGCAAGACTCTGCAAGCTGAAGCTTGTACTCTGTACTGTTTTGAGTCCAACCTTCAGGTTGTTCTTGTAGTGCTTGAGCGTTGACAAGACTTTGCAAGCTGAAGCTTGTACTCTGTACTGTTTAGAGTCCAACCTTCAGGTTGTTCTTGTAGGGCTTGAGCGTTGACAAGACTCTGCAAGCTGAAGCTTGTACTCTAAACTTTCGGACTCTAAACTTTTGGACTCTTTCTTTTATACTCTATGCTTTACTATCAGGCTCCTTTTGCCATGACCGCTGCGGCGGGAATTTCTTGTTCATAAACAATACCACCCTGGATTCCAATCATGACGTCTGTAACCGGGAATTGCGCTCCCACCATTCCCATTGCCTGTTGAGCAATCTGTACTATACCATTGCAACAGGGAACCTCCATGTGAACCACAGTCAGACTCTTAATGTTTGAATGGGCAAAGATATGGGCGAGTTTATCGATATATGGATTTACATCATCAAGTTTTGGACATCCGATAGCTAAAACACGTCCCTGCATAAAGCGATTATGAAAATCAGGATACGCAAAGGGAACGCAATCAGCAGCAAGCAATATATCCGCATTTTGAAGAAATGGCGCGTTGGAATTTAATAGATGCAATTGAATAGGCCAGCTTTTGAGCTCAGATTGCATAGGTTGGTGTTTTGAACCGGTAGTTGCGGCAGACACAGGTCTATCCATTGTTCTCATCATAGAACCGGGGCAGGAATGAGCTTCAGCATGGTGTGGAACAGGTACAGGAATAACCGGTGGTTTTTGTTTTTCAAGTTTTGTCAAATGTTCCTCAACCGCAGTTTCATCAAACACCTCGGCTTCACGTTTTTCTACAGTGATCGCATCCTGTGGGCATTCGCCGATACAAACACCAAGTCCGTCACAATAAACATCGCTGACAAGTTTTGCCTTGCCATCGACCATTTGCAGAGCGCCTTCTGCACAGCTTGTGATACATAGTTCACATCCATCGCATTTATCTTCATCAATTACTACAACATCTCTTAACATCGTATTATCTCCTGGGAATTAGATCTTGTGAAATTATCATGTAAAAAGATGTTTCTTTGATAGAAATAATACTTTTGCAAATGTCAAATAGGGATCAACTCCGGAGATTTTATCTAAGGGGCGTTTACTTATACAAACATTTGTGAATAAGCCGGAAGGGTGGTTTATAATCTCTCGATTAGGTAAAGTTGTCAAGAACTCCCAAAGTCTTTTAACCGCAGAGAACACAAAGCAAGCGCAAAGCCCCTCTTAGCGTCCTCAGCGAATTCTTCGAGTACTTTGTGGTTTTTCTTTTTGCTGCGTGATCACAAAACACATGTCTCCTCTGACTACTCCAGACAGAGCAATCCAAAGCATGTGAACTGATCCAGTAGTATAAAATATTTTGAATCTTGATATTGGCATTAATAAGCTGCATTTTCCTGCTTCATAGAATATCAGGACTCTAAAAATCAGAAAGACTGCTTGTATGTCAGAGATAATCAAGAAATTTCATATTCTAAAGCGTTCAGATGCCGTACGAATTGGAAAGTTCGGTTTCGTTGGCGTGCTTGGTGTGGGTGTGAATATGGGATTATACTTCATTTTTTCTGATATTCTTGGAATTACTGATTTTATCTCACGAGCCTTGGCAATAGAAGTGTCGATCATTCATAATTTTGCCTGGAATTTCAGTTGGACATGGAAAGATCGTAGTGGGTCAATTCGTGAAATTCCATCACGTATGCTCAGGTATCATGGAAGCACATTATTCAGCTCTTTCGGAGTAACTTTAGCGACCGGATGGCTACTAATGCTGATTTTACCTGAAACAGTGATTGCGCGCTATATGAGTCACCTGGCAGGAATTGGTGTAGGCATGGTATCTAATTATATATTGTCGGATTTATGGGTCTTTAAGAAATCGCAGGGAGGAGAAGATAATGATTAATAACTCCTATAGAAATCAGGATTTTTCAGTATCTCATCTATTGCTCAGATTCTTATAAATCGAACAGAAAAAGAAACTCCCTTTCGGCGAAAGGGAGTTACTCCTCAAATCATTTGAAACAAATCTTTATAGCGTATGATCGACACAACTGCTAATCCAGTCAAGATAACTTTCTAATCCTTCCTCAACCCCCAATGCAATCACTTCAGGGACCTCATAAGGGTGAATTTCTGTAACACGTTTAATAAGAGCATCAACATTATCAGCAGTTGTTTTTACTATCAATAAACCTTCATTATTCCGGCAGAGGTCACCTTTCCAGATATAGGTGGATTTGATTTTTTCGATGTGGTTTACACATGCAGCCAGCCGTTCGGAAACAAGAGTTTTAGCAATTTCTTCCGCTGGTTCACCGACCGGGACTGTGATTAAAACCACTCGCGTTTTAGTTTTCATTTTACTTGGTCATGTGTTTTTTCTGGATTTTCAAAGGTTTCCATCCTTTTTTGGTCATCACCATCATATGCGTATCATGTGACCCGGTGATATCCTTATCCTTATCATCCCTCTTCTGAAACAAACGTGGAATCGACATACTAACCAGTGGTGTAATAGGCTTTCTTTTCATTGTAATGTCTTCCGGAGGACGTACCGGCGGAGCAAAATGCCTCGGGATATTTAGCAGTGGATGGTGTTTTTCCTTGATTTTGCCATATTTGAGTCTGACGGCTTCTCGTGGAATACCGAAGTAATCAGCTAATGCATCAGGTCCCAATTCTTCATAATTGCTAATTAGATAATTCTCATCCTCTTCTGTCCAGTGTCGAGGACCAACCTGCAGTTGTTCCGTTTCGCTTAGACCCTTGTCCGGGACTAATTCCGATGCTTTATGTTTAATTTTGCCATATTTAACTCTTACTGCTTTCTTGGTAACTCCAAAATGCAGAGCTAATTCATCAAGGCTTTGAGTATTATAATTTGCGAGAAGATATCGTTCGTCATCCTCACTCCATTTCCTTGGACCACGTGGTTGGGTTCCTGTAGAGGGAGCAGGTGGAGTATCAGGGGCATGTTTTGCTATGGTTTCAAAATCAGGCCGGTCGCGAAGTTTTCCATATTTTACACGAACCGCTTTTTTGGTTACTCCGAATTGCCGCGCCAGTTCTTCTATTGGGATCTTATCATAATTTGCGACAAGATATGCCTCGTCTTCAGGTGTCCACTTCTTTGGCATCTTTTATTTCCTCTTTTTAGTTAAATTGAGTGCGAAAGATAGTAAATTGATCCTCTGAGAGCATGAGAGCCGATCTCAAATGGAGAGACAATATAATAACAATACACATTGATCGGAAATATAATAATTACAAATAGTAATTGTGAAATTATGCTTCCTCTCTGAAAATTCGGAGCAAAATAGAGTTGACATTGGTGCATTAATAGCCGATATTCCATTAAACGTAAATCGTAATATCGTTTATTCGTACCAAATACCAAAGTATGATATTGAGAATTTCAGATGTTGGAAAAAGATAAAACACAGATAGCAGAGAAACGTCAAAGGTTCTATACATCCGGTGAGCCACTTTTTGAGCGTTTTGGTTTCAAAAAGACTACAGTTGAAGATATCTGCGCTACAGCCGGAGTATCCAAGAGAACGTTCTACGAGTTATTTAAAGACAAGACAGAATTTTTCGCTCGAATGGCGCTTCATATTTCTGAAGATCTTTTGTATGAATGGCAAACAGGTCTGCCGGAGACCATGAATGCTCCATCAAAAATTCTATCATTCATTGACTTTTATGTTGAAATAATGATAAAACGCCCGGTATTCCGTCTATTCTCACAGGATCCGGAAGCGTTGCTGGCATTTGGAGTTCTCGGTTCGGAATTGAGCCTTTCACCGATTATTGAAGCTTTCCGTGAGATAATCGATCAAGGGAAAGATGAGGGAAATTTCAGAATCCTGGATACTGATATAGCTGTATGGATGATTATGTCTTTGATGGATAGTATGTATTTATTAGTACCGGAATTTTTTGAGACGGAATTTGATTCAGAAGAAAAAGAGGCAAAGTTGAAGTCCGAGATTAAACAATTTATATTGCACGCTTTAGGAGGCAGAAATTGAAACGCAAAGAAAAGATATGGGCACGATGGTTGACCAATATTGCAGTTAGTCATCCCTGGCTTGTAATTATAATCGTAAGCATAATTACAATTATTGCTATTGGTTTTGCCGAACATCTAGAGATGAGACTCAATTTTAAAGATCTATTACCTGCAAAGCATCCTGTTGTACAATCTTACCAGGAAGTGCAGGAACGGTTCGGGGAGGCGTCCCTCGTCGTGGCACTCGAGGGAGATCGTCAGGCTATGATTGACATGGCTGAAGAGCTTGTACCTGAACTGAAAAAAATGGAAAGCCTTTACGTTGTCCAGGGTGAGATGCCATTGGACTATTTCCGTGATCACGGTTTTGTGCTCATGAAACCGGAGCGTTTTAAACGAAGCCTTAAGATGTTCGAAGATCGCAGCCTGGTAGGAACGTTTCGGAGTATGAATGACGATTACGAACGAGAATATACCGACAGTGAATCCAACCTGAAGCGTGATGAAACTGAAATAGCAAGAAGTATGCTGGGAATAATCCGCTCGCTTGAAATACTCTATTCAAATTTTGCCGGTAGAGAAGGAGCAGCTGATGTTAAAGAAGCAGCAGATGCTTTTATCCTGGGTGAACCCTGGATGTTATCGCTTGACCGAAAGATGCTCCTGATCAGTTGTATCCCCAAAGATAACATGAATATGGAACTCGAGAGTTTGCTCGCTGCCGCAGAGGAAGCAGATGCACTGGTTGAAAACATAAACATGGCGCATCCGACTGTCCAGGCAAACCTGACAGGTATGGCGAGAATCGGTCTCGATGAGATGAACAGCATTGGAGTTTATACCCAGTTGCTCTCTTTGGCAGCATTGTTATTTATTTATTTGCTACTTGCCTGGATATTTAAAAAATTTACACTCCCGTTGCTCGCTTTATTTCCATTGATTGTCGGCATCTGCTGGACACTTGGTTTACTGTATTTGTTCTTCGGAAGCCTCAATATGTTCACCATGATGATGATGCTTATCCTGCTTGGACTCGGAATAGACTTTTCGATTCACCTGGTGTCTCGATTTTTTGAGGCTATGGGAGATGGAAGCGATATTGAATCAGCCCTGACGTTGTCTCTTAGTGACACCGGTACCGCGATAATTACAGGTGCCATGACAACCGCGCTTGCTTTTTTTGCCCTGACTATTGCAGATATGCAAGGTATTTTTGAGTTTGGTGTGGCATGTGGTGCAGGTATCCTTCTTACTCTGATTGCCATATTTATCACTCTTCCATCACTACTTGTTCTGCATCATAAATTTTCAGAATGGTGCAGAAAATGTAAAGCTGACGGACTTGGTAATTTTGAAGTGTTTCTACTCTCAGGGTATTTCTTCAGTCATTTAATAATCTGGTTTTTCAGAAAGAGATTAATTTCCTGGTATTTGGAAAGCAGACAGAAAGGTTACGGCAAGTTTCAGCTATTTTTACTTAGTATCTGCTTTGATCTTTTGCCAATACTCTGGTTTTTCAAGAAACGATTTAGAAGCTGGTATCTGAGAAAAATAGTCAAAGCACGTAAGAAGCACATCCCAACCGGGCAGCCAACTAAAGAAGTGTATCAGTCATATCGTTGGATTGGTGCAATTGCTCGAACCGGTTGGAACAAATCCTGGTTATTTTTGACGATAGCCATTGTTTTGATGATAGCTTCGTATTGGGCAATGAAACAAATCGAATTTGAATACGACTTCCTTGAAATGGAACCGGCAGGGCTTAAATCCGTTGAGTTGCAGCGAGAGATTCCCAAAAGATTTGGAATAGCCGATCATTCAGCCTGGTTGATTACCGACAGCATCGAAGAGAGTAGGGTATTAAAAGAAAAACTTCGTAAGAAAAGTATGATTGGTGAAGTGGTTTCGATAAGCGATTATATACCGGCTGAGGAACGAATCAAGGAATACGCCCCCATGCTGGAAGAGTTCAGACGTAATATCCTGAAACAGAATCTGCCCGGATGGAGTGAGGGAGATGCTATCAAACTTGCTGATGAATTAGACAGGCTCTGGGACAACCTTGATCTAATGAGTAATCTTGCCTATACAAGCGGATTAGATAGAATTGTAAGGGTAATTGACCAGTTAACCGGTTATGACACAGAAGCCAATATTACCGATACAACTGCAGTTCTACCCAGCCTGACTCGGATGTTACGACGGGGAGTCGATGAGTACCGGGCAGTACAAATTGCAGAAGAGTGGGGCGAAAGAATGACAACGAATATTTACAGCATGTCCGATTCTTCGCCACTTGCTATTGATGACCTGCCGGAAGAAGTACGGAAAACCCATCTACCTCGTAGCGGTGATGGATTTCTGCTGTCAATATTTCCCAGGAAATATCTTTTTGACAGGGAAGCCCTGGAAGCTTTTGCTGAACAAACAGCGGCGGTTCATCCTGGGATTTCCGGTTCGGAACAATTATTTCTTCTCATGATGGATAAAACACTGGAAGAGGGAAGCCGTGCGGCATGGCTGGCATTGATAGTGATCGCATTGCTTTTATTAATCCATTTCCGTGGACCGGTTGGATTGCTTGCTATGGTACCTCTTATCTCAGGGGCGTTACTCATGATCGGATTAATGTATTTAATTGGAATGAAGTATAACTTTATGAACATGATTACGGTTCCAATTATTTTGGGAATTGGAATAGACGACGGCGTTCATGCAATACACCGTTTCCGTCACCAAACGGGTGCGGGCGACCTTAGAATATTTAACAGTTTCCGTTTCGTGGGTAAAGCGATCCTGTTGAGTTCATTGACTACAATGATCGGTTTTGGCAGTGTCGGTTTATACTCGATGCGAGGGATGGCAAGTTTCGGGCAGGTGCTGTTCATGGGAGTTGGAGCATGTTTCCTGACAACTGTTTTTGTTCTACCGGCAGTGCTGAAACTATTCTACGGAAAAACAGCGAAAGTGTAGCTGAATGATTTCCGATGTTCTGTCAGGTCTTGAACGCAGTGGTGACCTGACAGCGATCTCCGTCAGTTCACCGCTTCGCTAAAGAACTGACGGAACAAACAAAAGAATACAGGATATAAGGATATTTAAGATATACAGGATAATTACTTTGCAGATTAGGCGCGAGTCAAAATCATCGAGCATGATTCAAGAGGAAGGATTGAAATAATGTGTATTTATGATAGTTATCAACGCTTTGCAGGATTTGTATTGGTTTTAATCCTGATGTTTGTTTTATCAACATTTCCAGTGCTCGGGATTGAAAATCCTGTCGAATTGCTGAAAAAAATCGATGCGGCAGAGAATATTCCTCACTCGTTCAGTATTGTAAAGCAAACTATTACAACATCAGGCGGCAGTGAACGCACCATGACGATGAAAGCATGGTCAGCAGAGAATGGTGAACTTTCATTGATGGTTTATACCGATCCTCGTAGGGTTGCTGGTGACAAGATTCTTCAACGGGATAGCGGCGATAATATCTGGTATTATATGAACAGGCGTGATGTAACACGTCATTTCACAGGCAGTTCACGAAAACAGAGTGCTATGGGTTCCGATTTTTCTTATGAAGATTTGTCGCAGGGTGACCTGGTAGAAGATTATAATGCCGAAATCGTGGGTGAAGAGAATATTGATGGAACTCCATGTATCAAATTAAAATGCACACCAACCGAGAGTGGTCCTTCATATCAATTTATCTATTTATGGGTAGGTAATAATGATTATTTGACAAGAAAGATTGAGTATTACGATGAAGACGGTCACCTCAAAACGCTATATTTGTCTGAATTTCAAACTATTGAAGGACGGTTGACACCAATGAAAATGGAGATGGTTAGTAAGCGTGAAAGTTCAAGAACCCTGATGGAAAATGTATCAATCAGTTTTAAGGAAGAGCCCGATGCATCGCTGTTTACAAAAGAAGCACTGACCAGGGAAATGCGATGAAGAGCCGAAAAATAACTATGATGGTTTTCGCTGTGTTTATGTTTGCTCCGATTATTTTTGCAAGTGATCTTGAGATTTCCGGCTACTATGAGAATACACTTCAAGGTGATTATACCGACGATAATTCAGAGGCGATCCTTGATGCTTCTAAATTACGCCTTGATTTTTCCTCCGGCGGCGGGAAAAATGAACTGCAGTTCAAAGGTAATATCAATTTTATCGCAAATCATGGTCCGGTCAGCAGGGACATTTCACCGTTTCTACCTGCTACTGTGACAGATTCACTGGATTCGATGGGTCTGCCTGTGATGATCTCTTTTCCCGGCGAAAGGATATTTCTTGATAATGCTTACCTGACTTGGCGTCATGGTTCTTCAAGAATCAGGGTGGGCAGACAACAGCTTAGTTGGGGTACAGGATATATTTTTAATCCTACCGATCTTTTCCACAGTAAAAATATTCTGGATCCCACATACGAAAAGGAAGGAGTTACCGCTATACGTGGGGATTATTACTGGGGAGTTGGCGGACAGCTTTCTCTTATCACAACCACGGATGACAGTTTTGAAGATGCCGGATATGCATTACGGGCAGGCACTCATCTAAGTTCTATTGGATATGATATTGCTGTAACACTTCACCAGATAACCGACTCAACTGCTATTGAAATAGCGAGTATGGAAACTGATTCTGGTACAATTGATTATCCCCAAGTACTCCACCAACAAAGACGGGCAATAGGTTTTGAGGCAAGCGGAGAATTTTTCGGTCCGGGTGTGTGGTTCGAGGGAAATTATAACAAGATGGAAACTGAGGATGATTTTATCAGGGCAGTTGCCGGAATAGATTATACACTGGATAACGGTACCTACCTGATGTTGGAGGGGCTGTATAACGGACGTGGAAAATGGGAGGATCCATACCCGGTAACCGGTTGGCTTGAGAATATAATGTTTGGGGAGCCGATCTCCCAATTAATGCTTTTCAGTGGTATCCGGCATGATCTAACCGACCTCTTGATGGGCAGCCTTTACGTGATTGGGGGTAGTGACGGTGCGGTAGTGTTAAACCCACGTCTTGATTATAGCCTGGCACAGAATGCTGATCTGATTGTATTTGGCGGGGTTACGTTTGGAAAAGAAGAAAGTCAGTTCCCTCCCGGTTTGTACTCCCTTATTGCAAGGGCAACAGTATATTTCTAAATGATTGTAACGAGTTAAAAAGTTTAGAGTCCAAAAGTTTAGAGTCCAACCTTCAGGTTGTTTTTTACACACTTCAATGTGAACTCTAAACTACCCACACTGAAGTGTGTACTCTAAACTATCCATACTGAAGTGTGTACTCTGAATTAGGCTCTTGCCATCATCAATATATAGTATTATAATTTACACGAATTTTTGTGAATACAAGTGCGTCGGATCTTCTGATCTGACGTTTGCACTCATGCTTTCAAATATTGCGCATAGATTCTTGTTAATTAATAAACAACAAGAATTATGACCTTTAAAATTGAAATGACACTTTCTTTTATAACTGGACGAGTAAACTATTAATCTGAGAAAGAATCACAAGAGAATGAATATACTTCTTACCGGTGGAGCGGGATTTATAGGATCACATGTAGGTGATTTGCTGATTGAACATGATCATCAAGTCACTATAGTTGATGATTTAAGCGCAGGTCGCAGAAGCAATCTCCCCCCCGGCTGTGATTTTTATGAAATGGATATTCGTTCGAAAGAAATTAATAGTTTATGGCAGGAGAAACAGTTTGATACCCTCGTTCATCTTGCAGCACAGATGGATGTACGGAAGAGTGTGGAAGACCCTCTATTTGATAGTGACGTTAACATCAGGGGTTCGCTAAACCTGATGGAGGCGGGGAAAGATAATGGTCTTAAACGGGTAGTGTTCACCTCGACAGGCGGGGCTGGATATGATGACAACGTAACATTTCCAACACCTGAGAGTACCCCGGCAAAACCAATTTCGCCCTATGGCATTGCGAAGATCTCTTTTGAATTATACTTAAGATACTATGAAAGACAATATGGTATTCAAAATATAGCACTTCGGCTGGCAAATGTTTATGGACCCCGTCAGAATCCTTTCGGTGAAGCGGGAGTGGTTGCTATTTTTGCACAGAGGCTGCTTGCAGATAATGATATAATTATTAATGGAGATGGACTCCAGACAAGGGATTACGTATTTTGCCAGGATATAGCGAAAGCGATTCACCTGGCGCTTGCTTACGAGGATAATGGATTCTTTAATATTGGGACGTCCATTGAAACAAGTGTTGTAGAGATATTTCAATTAATCCGCCAGGCTACCGGATCGGACGCAGGAGAGCTGCACGGTCCTGAACAATCAGGTGAAGTAAGACGGAGTGCTCTTGACGTTGCGCTTGCCGAAAAGGAACTTGGATGGAAACCTGTAGTAACATTACAGGAAGGAATCAGGGAAACGATAGAATATTTCCGGCAGCTTCAGATCGATCCTGATAAGAGATAAAGCATTATAAGTAAAGTATAAGGATTTCATTACGACTGTTTATCAAAAAAAGTGGTTTCGGTATTTGACTATTTGGGCGTGGCCCAAACGTACTGTAAAAGGGATTATAGAAGATGATCCCAATTTCGGAGTAATTATCCTTGGAATCCTTGTCGGGATTACAGCCGCTTTACGTTCAAGCGTACTCAACGGTTTACATCCTCTTCCTGATTTGATTGGTCACAATACCTTACTGGATGATATCATCAATGTAGGGATTGGACATTCCCCGGGAATCTTCATGACTGCCGCTTCTATTATTATATTTGGAAGTGTTATGGGTGTTGTGCTGGTACTGTTGGGCGGTTTTCTCCTGCGATTGGGTGGGTTGATCAGTGGTGGACATGGATTATCCAAAAATATTCGTACAGTTGTAGCATGGTCTTTCGCGCCTTACACGATATTATTTCCAATATGGGTATTAGTTGCTATATTTAACGCAGGTGATTTCAGGCAGTTAGGCATTGCAACTTCAATCGCAATGTCAAGTATCGGTTGGTATCTACCGGTATTATTTTTCCTGGATAATGCAATCAGAATACTTTGTTTAACATATTTGATTATCTCGCTCGCGGATGTACACAAGATTTCACCGATTCGTTCCGTTGCAGTTGTATTAATTGCGTTTGTACCTCTTACGCTCGTTGTAATCCCCTGGCAGGGATTTCATTTTTAATTCGAAAATCTATAATCCAGACATAGAAACTCCGGCTTTTCATTGAAGCATCATACCTCAGAAAAAAAGTTATTTGGTATCCCCATCAAACCCGGTAGAACCGGTGTTCCAACAGGTACTGAACCACCACCCATTGCAAAATTATTGACAAGAGTTTTCGGAACCGGATTGGGAACCGGATATACGCCATTCGCTCAAGGCACCCTCGGAAGTGCGTTATTTGTAATTCTGTGGGTATTATTTGTGCCTGCGAAATTATCGTATGAAATCATAATTACATTGTTGATTCATGGGGCAAGTGTTCCGTTATCCGGTTGGGGAGAACGGATATGGGGACCTGATCCCGGACGTATTACCATAGACGAATTTGCAGGTCAGGCTGTAGCACTGATCGGAGTTCCCAGGAAACCTTTTTATATAATCTCAGCCTTCATTTTATTCAGGATTTTTGACAGCTTGAAATTGAAAGTGATCAAAGAGAGAGTCGAGACTTTGCCCGGAGGTTGGGGAGTAACCCTTGATGATACAGCCGCAGGATTAATCTCCCGAATAATCATTGCAATTATTAGAAAATTTTCTGCCGCTTAAAGTTCAACCTTCATCCTTATATCGTCTCCCGTTGATTATTTCCCTTGAATGTGTCAATGTTTTACTACTGTAGTAGTTCATAAGACTTTATGATCTTATCCTTATAATCATTGCTATTAGCACGACCTGTTCATATCTTTAATATTCATACCAATAAACTGGGGAAAAGATGCGCCTGTTTTCATTTATCATCATCTGCTTAGTAATTGCCAGAATGCCTGTATCAGCCCAACCACCGGATACATTATGGACTAATATTTTCGGTGGAAATTCTTCTGATCACGGTAAAAGTGTGCAACAGACGAATGATGGTGGATTTATCATTACTGGAAGAACTTTCTCTTTCGGTGCCGGTTCGTATGATGTATGGCTGATAAAAACAGATTCAACCGGTGATGAAGAGTGGAGCCAGACTTTCGGGGGAGAATCTAATGATGAAGGCTGGAGCGTTCAGCAGACTGATGATGGTGGATATATTATTGCTGGAGTGACTGCTTCTTTCGGTGTCGGTGATCGTGCTGTGTGGCTGATAAAAACAGATTCAATTGGTGATGAAGAATGGAACCAGATATTCGGGGGAAATGAAGCTGCTTTTGGTTACAGCGTTCAGCAGACGAATGATGGTGGATATATCATTATTGGATACACTGAATCATTCGCTAATGGCCCTAACGATGTTTGGCTGATAAAAACAGATTCAGATGGCGATGAAGAATGGTCACGGGCTTTTGGGGGCAATAGTAATGATGGTGGCAATAGCGTTCAACAGACAAGTGATGGTGGATATATCATTGCTGGAGTGACCAGTTCTTTCGGTGCTGGTTCAGGTGATGTGTGGTTGATTAAAACAGATTCAACAGGGAATGAAGAATGGAATCAGACTTTTGGGGGAACTGAGATTGATTGGGGAAACAGCGTCCAACAGACAAATGATGGAGGTTTTATCATTGCTGGCTACACAAATTCTTTCTCTGTCGGCGAGAATGATGTATGGCTGATAAAAACAGATTCAGATGGTGATGAAGAATGGAACCGGACTTTTGGGGGAACTGGTGATGATAGCGGAGAAAGCATCCAACAGACAAATGATGGTGGATATGTAATTGCAGGGCACACCAATTCTTTCGGTGCTGGTTCTCATGATGTATGGCTTATTAAAACAGATTCAACCGGTGATGAAGAATGGAATCAGACATTTGGGGGAGAGTTTAGTGATGAAGGCTGGAGCGTTCAACAAACTGATGATGGTGGATATATAATTACTGGGAAGGTTACTAACTCTGGAGGGCAGTTGAATGATGTGTGGCTTATTCGTCTCGCTGCGGAAGAAAATGAAATAGTTGAATCCACAACCTCCAGTCCTATAGATTATGTCCTTAAAGAAGTATATCCGAATCCTTTCAATTCAACAACAACCATTTCAATAGATATTCCTGTAACATCCGAATTGAAACTCAATGTTTTTAACATGGCAGGTCAGGAAGTGGCAGTTCTTGCTAATGAACGCTATTCACCCGGTTACCATAAATTCAATTTCAACGCCGATGGTCTTTCAACCGGAATCTACTTCATTCACGTTTGTGTACCGGGGAAGATGGAAGAAGTGAGAAAGATTGTGCTGATCAGGTGAGCAGGTGAATATCTTGAGCAATTAATTTTGCACATGTGCATATATTGCATAATTTATTGGGTTATCAAAAGTACTGAAATGATTTCATGTATATCACTATGCATTTGATTAATATATATATGGATTATTTCATGTTCATAATATTCCCTTTTTATTAACCTTGGCACATAGATTGCGTAGCTATTAATAAACATCGATTTCGTCGGAGGGAAATGCAGAATGCGTCGTTTATCTCAGACTATAGTTATTCTGGTTATATTATTTCTGCCACCGTTATTATGTGCGAAAAATATTGGTTTAGGATGCCGAATCCTGAATACACAAGGTTTTGGTGGTGAAATAACTGGACAAATTTTTGAGCGGTTGAACGCACGGATCGGTTACAATTATTATAAATTTGGTTTCAATATAGATGTTGAAGATGTAAACCTTGACAATGAATTAATCCTAAGTTCCGCCAATTTCCTGGCGGATTATTTTTTTATTTCAGATCGTTGGCGATTCTCTGCCGGAATTATCCTCAATAATAATAGGACGGAAATCCTGGGAGCACATACAGATACTGTCTTATTTGGCGGTCTTGAAATACCCCCTGATGAACTCGGAAACATGACAGTTAATATTACTTTCGACAAACTGGCTCCGTATCTGGGCATCGGATATGGGAATCCCGTAGGAGAAGGAAGATTTGCTTTTGTTTTCGACTTTGGCTTTTTCTTCCAGAATTCCTCGAACGTTTCACTCAAGGCAACAGGTTTGATCGAGCGGACTGAGAGGAACGCATATATTATTGAAAATAACCTGAAAGATTTTCGTTTTATGCCGGTAATATCTTTGGGTGTGGCATACCGAATATTTGAACACAAACTTCCAAGCCTGAAAGGATAACTGAGATGATACGCCATATTTTCCACATCATAATCGTTTCTGTAGTGATCAGTATTCCAGTTGTATTTATTAATTGTTCTATCAATAATCCCATGGAGGATTTCAGGATTATTGTTAAAGGACCGGCATTAGGTACTTCTTTCGCTGGAAGGTTTGTTAACACTGCTGATGGTTTGCCCATATTCGACAGTGTTGTTGAAGTTAATATTGAGGGACCTGATAAGGAAAAGATCGCCAATTTAAGTAATACTCCCAAGGTGCAATTTAAGGCTCCATCAGGTTTTCTGAGTTTTTCGTTATTGAAAGATATTATTCCCAGTGAAGAGGAACCAGTTGAGTTCATCGTTGTTGCCCACGCTGAGGACTACGTCTCAACCAGTAAAAGATTCGTCATAACTGAACCTGACGATTATGATTTTTCTATTCGAATGGTGAATATTGAAAATACTCCTCCCGGTGTTTCAGCGGTTATTGACAGCAGTGGAATTGTTGAAAACGGTTTTTTAGATCGACCGATCATCCTGACCACCGAGAGTGTATCGGAAGAAGGAAAATCACAAGGAGCAACGGTTTCGATACCTGCAAACATAATTCTTCGTGATGCTGAAGGAAATTTTTTAATCGGAAGAATAACCACAAGCCTTGTTCACTTTACTACGCAGGACGAACAATCAGTTTCAGCATTTCCGGGTGGGTTTGAGGTGGAAGCATCCATTGACGGCCAGCAAGAGGAAGTCCTTTTTTTTACTGGAGGTTTTGCAGCGATTGATATGGTTGATGAAGAAGGACGTTCAGCTCATACATTGGAAAATGGTAAGATAAACATTCAAATGGATTTGGATAATGAACTTCTGAATCCCGAAACTGGAGAAATAGTTCAATCCGGTGATGAAATCGGAACCTGGAGTTACGATGATCTTACAGGCGAGTGGGCATTTGAAGGCAATATTGAGGTAATGTCAGGTGATGGTTCAGGTCAATTCGGAACATCATTTGATGTCACGCACCTCACATGGTGGAATCTGGATTGGAAAGGTAACACTTGCCCAAGTGGTGTTTCACTTGTTTTCACAGGTGGAGGAAATTTTGGTAAAACTATTAGACTTTCCACTGAAAATCCCTATCAATGGATGCGTGAAAATACTACTGAGGACAACAGGTTCAATTTCAGGAATTTTCCATTGAACGTTCCGATTAAGATTGAGGTAAATATCAATGGATTCGAAACTATATTTGCAACAACTATAACCGTAACCGACTGCGATCATACATTTGAAATCAATATACCGGAAAGTGGTGATTTGGTGGATTACACATGTGCCATACGTGCTTATTGTAAAGATGATCCCGATATCAGGTTTGGTCCTTCGATTCCGGTTTATTATAAACTTTCCAGTGAGGAAATATATGCTTATGGTGGAGTTATGGATGGTGGTGAATTCACGTTCGAAAATCTTATATGGGGTGAAAAATACCAATTCATGGGTGTATATGAAGATCAACCGCCATTTGTCGCTGAACAGATTGTCGGACTGGTGGATACATTCTATATCGAATACCCTCTTGATGAATCATTTTGTGATGGTGAGGAACCTGGGTATAACAGTCGCCTGATAAGAGAGAACCCCTGGGGATTGGTCACCCGTCATAAAGATGGATATCCTCAAAGTTTTCCATTCCCATATTATATGTATTTCAGTCCAGGAGGAACCGGTAATTATCATATCCAGAACCAGCTTTACCCATTAGTTTGGAGCACTTATGATCACGACCTGATGTTATTTATTCCAAATGGATTACCTCGAATGGGAACGTTTGAGGTTATTGATGATGGGGATAATGTATATCTTGAATACGATTATGATATTAACAGTAGAACTGAGAATTCATCATATAATGAAACCTACGTGTTGATGGGCAGAATTGGTGAAATATTTGATATTATCGATCTCCATTCTGACAGAACTTTCTTCCGCGCTGAAGTGCGAGAGAATGGCGTACTGACACAGGAGCATCCCACTTATTTGCAATTTCAAAACTCAGATGGTGGATTTGGGAATGACGGTGTGATTATTGATAGAAACAGAGAACAAGAATTCAGCCTGTACAATTATATTGATACACTTTTTTGGGATGAAAGCCTTTGGGAGGGTGAACGGAAAATCATTCAGGTCGAATCATCTCTTGATGATACCTCATTTACTATATCCTCTGTAGATCATAACGGTGCCACGTTAGCTGAGGAGTACGTTCCATTGTATCACTCAAGACTAAATCATACTCTTTTACAGCTAACCTCACATTCGATAGGCGGTACCGAATATGATACAGAGAAGTGGATACTCTTAACTGCTGACAACCTCAATCAGTTCACCTGGGAAGATGACGAAATGGAACTTCTCTATTCTGTCAGATACAATGATGAGAAGTGGTTATTCCAAATGCAGGATTTTCCCTCCGTTCGCCGGTACGATGGCGCCTGGAATGGAAATGACCTGGAGTTAAGTCGCCAGACAGTTGACGGTATGGAGATTGAAACATTCAGACTGGTTAACCAGGACGAAACCCTTAGTGGAACCTGGCGTCTTACTGAGCGACTTGTTGACGGTACTGCTGAACCACCGGAGTCAATTGATGAGTATCTCCAGATCAATAGCTCCGGAATATTAGCCAGATACACATGGAGTGCCGCATACGATGTGTATATAAATATTGGATGGAAATATTGGTTCATCAACTCAGAAAATGAAATGTGGTTTATCGTGAATCATAACAATCCTGTACTTATTTCTGAATATAATCGCATTAATGATTCTTCTTTCAGCATCAGTTTCGAACAGGACAGGGAAGAAATTGTTGAAACCTATGAATTTCCTCAACCACCGGGAACACTACAATTTGTCCCTCCATCAATTCATGGAGAGAGAAATAATGCAATAAGCTCTTTATGGCGATAACAATACTGTACTGGAATTTGATTTAAACGGTTGAAGTGACGTAGCCCGGATTTTAAATCAGGGAATGTGTTGATTCTATTGCATATTGGCAGCATTGATTCTATTATTCATGTACTATTTAGATTTGGAAGGTGATGGGTAGATGATTGTATCAATTATTTACTTGATATTAGCGATTGTAGCGATCTATATATTACATAAATTCGTTATACGTCGTAAATTGATTTTATATATTCTTATTGTTGTAGGTTATATATACTCTATATTTGGAGTTCTTGATAATCTCATGATGGACAAAAGCGCAAGTTTCACCATTGTTGATGCTATTGGTGATGGTTCTGCAAATGTATTAAGGTTAGCAATTCTTGTCGGAGCTGTTGCACTTATAATTAAAATTTTCAGGAAGAAATAACTATATCAGAATCTTAACATTGATAATTTTGTAAAGTGCCCCCCATTGTCAAGACCACCGGAGCCTGATTTATATGTGGAGAGTGGCGTAGCCCGGATTCTCGAATCCGGGAATACGTTGATTCTATTGTATTATGGCAGCATATGTTTTCCCCGGATTCAAGAATCGCGGGCTACTTCGCATAGTACACTTGGTAAAATTTACCAGCATTCCGACCCTATGAGATCAACGTACACAACATTTAGGATTTGACCCTCTGGATTGTTTTTAAGGTCAATCCTTTATCATTTCATCTTCATTCCCCGCATCATTCCGGGCATTTTGGGCATGGTTTCTTCGGTTGCTTCGGGTTTGCCGTACACTGTGACCTCATTTTTTGATGGAGCCAAGTATTTTGAAGCAGTCTTTTTCACTTGCTTTAGTGAAACTGCTTTGAGTTGGTCATACAATTCCCAGGTGAAGAGGGGGTTATCGTGGAGCGCTGCATCATTTCCCAATGCCATTGCCAGGTTGATACGGCTGGAATACCTGCGGAGAGTCTTTCCCAGTAGTGATTGTCTTGCTACTTCCATTCGATGTTCGTCAAAATCTCCGGATGTGATTGTAGCAAGATGTTGATATACAATATCCCGGGATTCCTTAAGATGTTCTTCAGGTAAGCCCATTGATACATAAAAGGCTCCCCAGCCATCACGCGTTTCGAGCCTGCTTCCGGCTCCATAAGCCCAACCTTTTTTCTCACCTAAATCCCTGTAGATCAGGTCAGAAACCATAGAATTTGCAATCATCAGCGCGGGAATGTCTTCTTTTGGAAGATTCTGAATAAGGAAACCACTTGCCAGGAAACCCTGTCTGCCTGAGCCGGTTGCTTCGCTGACTCCTGGCTGCGATTCCGGAATCACTGTTGCTGGTGGTTTGAATCGTGTCGATGGCATCTCTCCAAAGATAGATTTCGCCACCTCGATAACTTCTTCATTGGGTGCTGGTGAGAGAATTGATATTACCAGGTTATCCGGTGAAAAACTTATATCATAAAGTTCCTTTAAAGAATTAGAATCCAGTGTTTTATGTGATGAAGCATCTCCATATATCTTGGACGTAATGTAGTGATTTCCATATAACCTGTGTTTGAAATCGCTCATGGTACGCGAAGATAATTTGCCCTGACCTCTTGTAATTATCCCTTTCTGCTCAGTTTTAGCGAGGGAGATATTTTCATCAGTTATCCGGGGTGATTCGATCATTTTACCAAGAAGCCTCATAGCCGCCGCCCAGCGATCAGCAATTACCTGGATTCGAATAAAACTGTAATCAGGTATAGTCCTGTAATTATCCATAGGCACACGGGGATCGTCAACAGAGGAGAGTTCCATCCCGATCTCGTTCATCTCCATGTTTAATGCATCTTGATCAGCATCGCCATAACCATTAGTAAGTATGCGATGGAGGATATCTACCCAGCCACGCCTTTCGTCTCCTTCCCATAACGAGCGGTGTTTTACCACGAGATGAATGCCGGTGACCGGAGTGCCGTCAATCTGGCGGGCAAGGATGATCATGCCGTTATCAAGTGTATCAGCCAACAGATCACCGAGGGAAACTCCAGCTTGGTCGAGGGCATCGGGACGAGGCAGATAAGCGCTGGCAACATAATAAGGCTCTGAAAACCAACGATTAGCTGCATCAGTTGCCTCTTTACTCCTGACCAGGGATCGTTGATTGTCTAGTACTTCCCATAAACCATACGGAGCTAAGGCAAGCTTTGGAACTAACAGGAATGAACCATACTGGACTTGTTCCCCAAAGAATAGCTCATCGCGTTTGTTCTCTTCATATTTCATTATCAATGATTCATCTGAAAATTGATACTGGGAGAATTCGTGTACCGTGGTAATTATTTTGTTGATTACATCCTCAGCATCAGTTCCCGGTAATAATGAAGCAGTTATGTTCAATACACTGAAATCAGGATCATTGGTAATATCTGAGTAAACATAGGTAACCAATGGAGGACCCTGCTTCTGAAGTGCTTTTTCTAATTCATTATCTACGAAGTTTTGAATCAATGTATAAGCAGGATAGTCAACGTCATCAAAACCGGGAGCCTGGAACGAGACAGTGACGGTACCGCTGCGAACATCACCATAACTGATATGGTTCCTGCCCTGATGCCAGTCATCAAATCCCACTGGCCAGCTTTCGGGACGTTCAGGCAATTTTTTCGCCGGTTCTGAACCGTAAACTTCATTGGCGAGTTTTTCCATTTCCTCAAAGTTGAGATCACCCTTTAGAACTAATGTCATATTATTGACTGCATACCAGTCATCGTGAAACTTAGCTACAGTATCTCGTGTCAACTGGCGTATTCCGTTGGCAGAACTAAGTGTGGGAAACGAATATGGCGTTGTTCCATAAACATTCCTCAGGTGTGCTACCTCTGCAGGATAGGAAGAACGATTGTAGCTTTGTTCGATCTCTGCAATTACTCTTCCTTTTTCAACATCAAAAGTGTCAGCCGGAATATTAGAGTGTAGTATCATATCAGCTTGTATCTGCATTGCCTGGAGAGCATGTTCGTTTGGAACGACAAGTATATAGTTAGTGTATGTTTTGCTGGTCTGGGCGTTGTAATAGGCTCCCATCAGATCCATTGCATCATAGATTTCGCCCTGGGTGCGTGTTTCAGTTCCGCGAAATAACATGTGCTCAAGCATATGAGTTGATCCGGCAGTGGAAAGATTTTCAAAACTTGATCCTGTCCTGACAATTATGAGCGATGACAACAGTGGAGTTGATGCATCAGGCATCAAAACCAGGTCAAGTCCATTCTCGAGTGTGATTGTTCTTACTTCACCGGAAAAAGAGATATTACTCAAACAAACAATCAATAATAAAATTATGACTTCTTTACCGTAACGCATTTCTACTCCGTTCACATCTGAATCAATTAAGAAAGTGTATAGTTTGGTGTCATTCCTGCGAAGGCAGGAATCTATTGTGTCAATAATATCAAGTAGTTACTGGATTCCTGCCTTCGCAGGAATGACATGGTTGATTAATCTAAATAAACAAGTACCAATTAATGAAGTCTAACTTTGTTCGTCCTGAATAAGTTCCTCAAAAGCGATCATATTATTAACGTCACCCAGTATTAACAGGCGGTCTTCTGCACGAAAAACACTTGTGGCTTCGGGATGCATCAGTACATCTCCATCTGCTCTCTTGATAGCCATGATCAATGCACCGTCAGTAACTCGTCTGATATTTGCCTCAATTATAGATTTGCCAACCAAAGCACAATCTGGTTCGAGAATGAATTCCCGCATCTGGTAATTATATCCCAGGCGACCCATGAAGAGATCAAAAAACTCTATGAGGCTGGGATTCAACGCTTGTGTGGTCATTCTTTTTGCGCCCATTCTGAAAGGAAGCTCGATACGGTTTGCGCCCGCTCTTGTTAGTTTTGCCTCAGAACTTTCTTCTACACCACGTGCAACGATAATTATATCAGGATTTAATGTCCGTGCTGCAATGGTTACCATCACATTTCCCGATTCACCGGTGAGAGCTGCGATTAAGCTGTGAGCGTGTTCAACACCTGCTTCGAGCAGGATCTCGTCATCGGAAGCATCCCCCTGAAGAACCAGGATACCTTTTTCAACTGCCTGTTTTACATGGTCAGGATTTTGTTCGATTACACAAAATGCGTGTTTCCTAAGAATTAATTCGCGCGCAATTTCACGTCCAAGTTTACCATATCCAGCTACTATTATATGATCACGCACTTTCATTAATCTGTCTTTCATGCGTTTCCCTCGCATTCTTTCTGAGATTTCTCCACTCACGAGATAAGTCGTGATTGTACCCATCGTTATAGTACCGATAGTCAATCCTGAAATGATAATAATTATTGTGAGAATTCTACTTGCTGTGTGTAAGATTACAACTTCTGCAAAACCAACGGTACTAAGTGTAATAATTGTCATATAGAGCGCAGAAATAAATGATGCGCTCTCCAATATCATATACCCGAATGTCCCTGTGAGAACAACACATATTAGAAGAACGAGATAGAGGAAAAGCCGGCGAAGAACCCCACTGCTGCCAACAGTGTGGAGTATTGGAAGATGGCGAATATTTTTTTTAGTTTTTGCTTTCACATGAGTTGAATGGTTTATTCTTTAAAAATTCTGTTACAGTAATAAATCAAGATAAACAATCATTTCTGCAATGCAATACATTTAACAGGAAATATCATTAATCATATTGTCCCGAATTCTATCATATACCATTTCCCCTGCACATTTACCGGCTAATGACTGCATGGCTTCACCCATAGCCACTTTAATCCTTTTTTCAATATCATTCTGCACGTTCTCATAAGCGTATTGTATCGCTTCACTTACACGTTCAGCAATAGTATTTTCATCGGCAGGTACAATGCTATATTCCCCAAGCATATCGGTGAATCCGGAAGTTGGTTTTTTGCTCCAATTCTTCAGGAAATCGAAGAGTCCTTCCCTGAAAATTTTGCCATTTCCCAAACCTCGCAATAAATCTTCCCACTGTTCGAGAGATATTTTTGTGAGGTCAAATCCTTTTCGCCTTAGAGCGGTAATAATTCGTGCGAGTACTTCCCCGGCACGGATTGCGGCAACTGCTTTCTCCTCGAGTAAATTATCGAAAAGATCGGCAAAATGACTTATTGCAAGATTCCTGGAAATGTCTTCGGGCAAACCCATTTCGAGATATCGTTTTTCACGATCCCAGGGATACTCCGGTATGAATTGTTCTGCTGCTTCAATCTTTTCGCGAGTGATTTCAAATGGCGCTGAATCAGTATCGGGATACATGCGATCAGGTCCCGGCAGGACTCTTTCGAAGTCGGTGGTATTATCTCGCAGTGCCTGTCGTGTTTCGTTACAGACTCCCTGGCTTGCTTCTTCCCAACGGATATGAATCTCTTTAACAGCGGTAATTGTATCCAAGTCCGGTCCCCAGACTACTATTGCAACGTCATCTTTTCCGCATCGGGCAAATTCGTTAATGAGTTTGAGATCATGATCGTCAAGTACTGCAGATTCAACGTCAGTATGAAAAATATTCGGCTTTTGATCAAGACAGGCAATTACTCTTACTCGTCCGCTAAATTCATCAGAAAATCTTCGAATTCCTGTCAATTGCCATGATAGAAGACCTTTTGATTCAGGCAGCCTTATTACTCTGATCGTATCTCCAGCCATTTGAGCAGCTTTAAGCTCCGGTCTATGAAAAGATATTCCGTTTCCTTCCAATTTCTTTTCGTCTATAGGAAATTCTCCACTACTCAGCCCGCGTCTTACCATCTCATCTTTGATTTGTAATAGGGATTCCTGGCGTCTGGCTTCGTGTGCGGTCAGGTAAGGAATTCTTGGTATTCGGGGAACTCCCTTGATCTCAACCCGTGTCGATCCATTTATAGAAACATTCACATCCTGCCTGACAGCACCGATTCCCCGGTTGGCATATCCTGTAGCCCTGAGAAGTCTGCCAATTCTTTGAACACCCTCCGCTGCCTCCTGGGGAGACTCGAAAGTTTTATCGGTTACAACTTCTATCAATGGTATTCCAAGTCGATCTACGGCAAAAACTATCCTATGTCCATTGTCGGATATTTCACGGCAGGAATCCTCCTCCAGACCAACTTGAATAATACGAACCTCTTTTCCATTTGATAAAGGAAGGACACCGTCAACACCGATAATACATGTCCGCTGGAATCCGGCTGGAATGGATCCATCGAGATATTGCTTGCGTATGACATGGAGTTCGTTTACCATTTTACATTTGAAGGTAAGCGCAATTCTTAATGCTTTATCCACAGCTTCTTCATTGATCTGAAATGGAGGGTTGTCGTCCATTTCATAGGTACATACTTTATCGCGGTGCAGCCTGTAGATTATCTCCTTTTTGGTTTTAAATTCCATGAGGGCTGTACCATCGTATTCACCAAGTTCGCTCATAGTTGGTCGCATATGCCGTAAAACTTCGGCATGCCATTCATTTGAGTAAGGACCAGCAGGACAGCGACAAAACAGCTTCTTTTCCGTTTTGATTTGATGATGGACTTCTATTCCGCATCTAAAACCGAGACGTTTCCAGTCTTCAGGAGTGCCAAGTATGTTTTTCATGCTATAAAATGCTTCCATGTATTTGGAATCTGGGTGATTTATTATAATATTACTTACACAATTTCCCGAAACGGAATATATCGAAAAATGTTTCAACAGACACTTTTAAAATTGAAGGATTCTCCATTTATTGTTACTATATTAAATAGGTAGTATCATTTTCATCCGGTTTAATACATAAGGTAGGACAGCTTTCAAACATGAATTATCGAATCAGACATATTTTAACTGTAGTGATTTCTATGGTGATGGTATTATGTATTGCCATAAACACGATATATTCTGAAACAGAATCTACCTCATCACCTGTCGGATTTCATAAATTTATGTTTCGTAATGGATGGAATTTTATAAGTTTCCCATTTATGCCGACTGATGCTTCGATACAAACCGTATTCGCGGAATCTCTTATCGGGGGAGAATCAGAGGCAGTAGCAGACCGGATAATTACTTTTGATCCAGTTGAAGGAAGATGGGAATCTGCCTGGAGGGACACTTTGGGAATTTGGCAGGGACTGCTGATAGAAGATTCTTTGAGATTTGAATTGTCCTACTGGGTTTTTATCAGGGAAGACCACCCCGATTCACAAATCGTAGAAATTTTTGGCTCTGCCCGAAACGATGAGGTTATTAATAGAGGAATATTTGAACCGGGATTGCATTTTATCGGGTCAATCTGGTCGGGTATCCTGTCTCTCGATAACGCCGGACTTGATAATGCGGGTATAGAATCTTCTTCGGGACTGTTCCCAAGTGATCCGGGAGCCATACGAGAGGGGGGAGTTGAGTCGGTTCTCGCTTATGATAATATAAGCGGCTGGTATCAGGTGGCATGGTATGATGGCGGTAATTGGCATGGAGATTTTAATTCGTTCAAACCGGGTCGAGGTTATTACCTGTGGTTAAAAGAAAGACGCTCATGGTTCTTATTCAGACGACCCGATCAGACGAATGTTGACACTCAGCAGATCAACATGAATAACGATTCTCCTGTCCGTAAATCCATTCCTGTTGATAATTATGATGCAATTGCCAAAGATCCGAGAACGACATTGCCGTTGCCTCCAATTCCATATTCAAAAGGTAATGCAAAGAAGAATAAACCTGAAAAATTTGATTCACCCTCTCTTAAACGGTCGATCAAACGATGAAGATACTCAAAATCATAGCAGGTATTATTTTTTCTCTTGGATTCATTTCATATACTCTTTGTCAGCCTGAAAGAATACCAAATATCATTGCATCATATACACCAAGACACGGTGGATATGTCGAAGTACCCGACAGAATTGGAAATCGGGCTGAAACAGGCTGGATTTGGCATTTGATAGCGGATGTAGATAGTGATGGGCTTGATATACCCCAGCTTGCAGAAAATGAAATCGGCATGCCGTTTGACGATGACAGTCTTCTCTGTACCGGATCATTGGGCGATGGAAAATATGCTCATGATTCGTTATTAACTTGTGCTGCTTTTGCTACGGTAGATTCAAACCTATGGGGAGTACCGGTATATTTCAGGATTTTCGGAGCAGACAGTCTTGCACCGGGTATTCCATTCACACAGACTCTTGACAATAGCAGCTTACTCAGTTCTTTATTTATGGAGCTGAAATCACTCTCCCTGATGCCCTACGGTCACGGTGGTATAATGGAAAGCTGGTTGTCGCTCGAAGGCATACCATTGATAAAGGACTACGGTTTTAATAATCCTGAGTCAAACAGGGATTCGGTTATCATTAATGACAGGGCTTTTGCGGTTTTCAGTGGAGATGAAGGTCATGGATTGATATTCCATGATGTGTGTCTTTTCTCCGGTCAACCACCGACCTGGAATATGAATGCACCCAGCCTGGATTTTAGCTTAACGGTAAGTGTCGATTTCATAAATAATGAGCCTATAAATGAAATCCGGCATGAATTAAATATATTATTTGATGAAGATGAAATAGAACTATTATACGGAGAGACTTCTTCCCCGCAGGATTTTCGTATATGGCTGGAATCTGATTCGGGCTGGGTTTCCCTGCAAACGAACGTCTCTATCTATAACGAAACGGAATGGCGGGCTGAATTCAGATTGTTGTCTCCACCGTTATCCGGAAGATTCGTTCTGGCTCCGGAGGGATTGAATCCTCTTCTAAGAGAAGAAAGAGCGAGTATCACAGAGTATAAATTACATCCTGCATATCCGAACCCATTCAATCCGACTACGAGATTATCGCTCGACTTATTAGATGAGAGTTTTACGAAAATTGAAGTATTCAATATCCTGGGCAGAAGAGTAAGTGTACTATTCAGGGGGAAATTGCCCGCAGGTAGGCATTTGATTACATTCGATGCCGCCAGGTTTTCATCAGGAGTATATTTTATTAAAGCCGATGCTGGTGTTTATCATGGTTTACAGAAGGTAATGGTTCTTCGTTAAGGAATGAGTTTTATATGGTTAAATTTAGTATGACATTTAGATTATTGATAGTATCAATTTTGACAAGCTGTCTTTTTTCAGGTTGTGGCAGTGACAGCACAAACGAACCCATAGATGTAATTTATACAGGAAATTTAATGGGGACAATTGCTCCATGCAGTTGTCCCAACCGCAAAGCAGGTGGCTTACCTCGCCGGGCAACAATTTTTGACAGCCTGGAAAGCAACCCTGCGTACCGGGTGATTCTGGACGCTGGAAATTTTGCATCGATACGTCCTGACATAGGACCTAAAAAGACTGAGGTTTTATTAGCGGGAATGATGAAACTTGGTCTGGATGCTATAGTACCGGGATTCAGGGATTTGAATAACGGGATAGAATATTTGCTTGAAATTGAGAAAAAACATCAAATTCCTTTCGTTTCAGCTAATCTCATGATAAAGGAAACTGAAGAAATTCCATTCCCAGGTAGTCGAATCATTTCGCTCGGCGCAAAATTGTTCAAACAGGGGAAACAGATTGCAGTTATCGGTATAACAAATGGCAGCCCCAACCGGAGACAACACTCCAAATCCGGTGTAAAGTTCAGTAACCCTGTGGATGCTATAAATAAAGAACTTGAGCGAATCCCTGAAAATGTTCAAATGATTGTTTTGTTGACAGATGCTCCACGAGATAATATTGAGAAATGGTTAGAGAAAATAGGAAATGATCGAATCAACCTGATTTTTTGCAGCAACAACAGAACATTCAAAAAGGAAGAAGGAGATATCTCTGGAATACCGTTTTACGTAGGCAGTCGCCAGGGAAAACGTTTGGATCATTTGATTGTAGGACCATCGGAAGGTGAAGAATTAAATGTAGAAAAGGGATCAACATTTTTAGGAAAAAAAATCGCCAGTAATAAACTGATGATGTCCTACATAAAAGAGCTTCAAGTTGAACTCGAGATGAATGATAACCAGGTCGGAGATTTTGAGTCCCAATAGCGAACAGGAAATAAGTCATCTCCTTGATCAAGCCGTAGAGGCAGGAAAACATGCCCTGGCGCCTTACTCGAATTTTAATGTTGGAGCTGCACTTGAAGACGAACTGGGTGAAATCTGGACCGGATGCAATATCGAATCATCCAGTTTCGGTTTAACAATTTGTGCGGAACGGGTTGCACTGGTGAAAGCGTTATCTGAGGGAGTTCGGTCATTTAAACGAATCGTTATTGCAGCATCAGGCGAAAATATTACCCCGCCTTGTGGAGCATGTCTCCAATTGCTAAATGATTACGCTCCAGAAATTGAAGTCGTCCTGTATAATCCTGACAGCGCTCAAACCAGGAAGTATAACCTTTCTGATCTTCTCCCGCATCCCTTCAAGTTCACAGATTATAACAAGAATGTAGAATAATCCCGACAGGAGATAAGATTTGTACCGGTTGACAGGCATACTTGGAATATTTGCGCTAATGGGCATCGCCTGGTTAATGTCCAGCAATAGAAAAGCGATCAATTGGCGGACTATTGCCGTTGGCGTGTCACTTCAAATCATTTTTGCCGTTATCGTACTGAAAACCACTCCGGGTGAATGGCTTTTTGATGGTGCCAGGGTAGCAGTATCAAAACTCCTGACATTTTCCGATTACGGCGCAAAATTTGTTTTTGGTGATCTATACCTCTCCAGTCCGGATGTTGCCGAATCTGTAAAAGATAATATTCCACCCGGTGGTTTTACTGATGGTTTCCAGGTCTGGAATCCCAAAACGCAGAGTTTCAGGGCATTGGGAACAATTGTTATTATGCAGGTTCTTCCCGTAATCATCTTTTTTGCTTCATTAACGGCGCTTTTCTATCATCTCGGAATAATGCAGCGACTTGTCCAGGGATTTGCCTGGGTTATGTCCAGAACAATGAAAACAAGCGGCGCTGAATCACTTTCTGCGGCAGGAAATATCTTCGTCGGTATGACTGAAGCGCCATTTCTTATCAGACCTTTTATTGCCAAGATGACGACAAGTGAAATAATGGCAATTATGACAGGCGGATTTGCCACAGTCGCAGGTAGTGTCATGGCGACTTACGCACGATTCGGAGTTGATCCGGGGCATCTCCTTGCTGCATCAGTAATGAGCGCACCGGCAGCGCTGGTAATGGCAAAATTAATTATTCCTGAAACTGAAAAAACTGTTACCGGTACTTCAATGAAAATGGAGATCGAAAAACCCTATGTAAATGTGATTGATGCTGCTGCGGCAGGCGCAACCGATGGATTAAAATTAGCGGTGAATGTTGCAGCGATGATAATTGCGTTTATTGCAATTATTTCCCTTGTAAATGCTATCCTGGGGTGGGTTGGTGGATTTGTGGGAATTGATCTTTCATTGAAGATAATCTTCGGAATATTGTTTTCGCCTTTAGCTTTGCTGATGGGCGTCAGTCCAAAAGACATGTTAGAGGTGGGATATCTTTTGGGTACCAAGATAAGTATTAATGAATTTGTCGCTTATATCGATTTGATTGCTATCCAGGATCAGATTAGTCAGCGAAGTTTTACAATAGCCACTTATGCTCTGTGCGGCTTTTCCAATTTCGCTTCAATTGCTATTCAAATTGGAGGAATTTCGGTTCTTGTTCCTGAACGCCGAAAAGACCTTGCAAAACTCGGTCTGAAAGCAATGATCGCCGGCACCCTCGCAAGCTGGCAAACAGCGGCAATTGCGGGCATTCTCATTTAATTAGGAATTAGAAATTTTGAATTAGGAATTTCAAATCAAATGTAATCTGAATAGTGAATAAGATTTTTAACACAAAGAAAGAAATCATGTTTTCCGTTGCGTCGTTAGCTCAGCTCATAAAATCAGGATAGGGATATTCCCCGAAGGGGTTAAATATGAATAGCCCAGGGTAAGTCACTTTTTCCGGGACGCAACCCTGGGTTTGTGGATACCAAGCTTCGCTACCCTGAAGGGGTAGAACAAAATGTTGATTATTTTAAGCGTTAAGAATTATATTTCACGCAAAGACGCAAAGTATCAATAATTTGGCTGTGAAAGTATTCATCTCCAATATTATCAAAAAGCTGAGCTAATGACATAACCGGATCCTGTTTATCCTGTACATCCCTGTAATTCTTGGATAAATTATCATATAGCCATATTTGACTTGACTTGATAACTGAAAAGATCAATCTTTCCTAATTCATTTTTCGACAGAGGAAATTAGACCCGAAACATAAAAGGTGGCAGATGACTCAACGAGTGGAGGCGAATTCTTCAGGAGACCTGATCAAAAGATCTCATCCTAAAGGTTTGCCAGTATTATTCCTGACGGAGATGTGGGAGCGGTTCAGCTTTTACTCCATGAGAGCGATTTTCGCTCTTTATATGATTACACCCAAGGCACAGGGCGGTCTCGGTTTTTCCGGCGAATCAACCAGCAGTATCTACGGTTGGTACGTTGGACTGGTCTATTTCACCCCGTTTTTTGGCGGTTGGCTTGCTGACCGGTACCTCGGAATTAAAAAATCGGTAACAATCGGTGGAATTCTCTTCATAATCGGGCATCTACTCCTGGCGTTCAGACCTCTGCCGTTTTTCTTTGCCGGGTTGGGATTCCTGATGCTTGGCAATGGGTTCTTCAAACCCAACATTTCAACAATGCTTGGTAACCTCTACCGTAAAGTTCCAGAGCGTCGTGATGACGGTTACAACATCTTTTACATGGGTATCAACCTGGGTGCTTTTCTTTCGCCGCTGGTTGCAGGATACCTGCGTATTGCGTATGGCTGGCATTACGGTTTTGGAGCCGCTGCGGTTGGGATGGTATGTTCAATGATAATTTTCTGGACATTGCAGAAGCAGGTTGTCGAAGGTGACATTTTACCACTCACCAAGCGATTGAAAGAAGCTAAGAGTGCTGGAACTGTAGTTGACAAGGGTGATCCAAAGAAGAACCGTCAACGCAATATGGCGCTAATGTTTATCTTTTTCATAGTGATATTCTTCTGGATGGCGTTTGAGCAGCAGGGACTGACATTGACCTTCTGGGCACAGCAGGCGACTGATACCGCGATTGCGCCGGAGATGTTCCAATCTGTTAACCCGATGTACATCCTCCTGCTCACTTTCCCATTAGTCTATTTCTGGGGTCTGCTTCGTGCAGTTGGCAAAGAGCCGAGTACCGCCGGAAAAATGTTTATCGGGATGCTGCTTAGTGTAGCAGCTTTCACATTGTTAGCTTTCGCTTCACTTGCTGGAGGTAATGTCGGGCATGTCAGTGTCGCATGGTTGTTGGGTGCCTATGCACTCTTGACATTAGGGGAGTTGTGCCTGTCACCCATGGGACTTTCGCTTGTATCGAAACTTGCGCCAAAACATTTGCTTGGCATGATGATGGGTGGCTGGTTTGTAGCGTCGGGCATAGGTGGGAAAATGTCGGGATGGATTGGTCAGCTATGGTTCAAGGAGAGTATTTCACATAGCACATTCTTCTTTATCATAGCAGGTATTCTCGGAATAATAGCGCTGGTTCTTCTCGCTCTCCTCGGGTGGTTGAACCCGATAATACGAGATGCAGAAAAAGAAGCTGAGGAACAGGCATCATAAGCCGCGCGTAAAAGGACTATTGGAGACTAAAATGAACAAACATCTTCTAAATATATTACTGGTGATCGTAACAATTGTCCTCGTTTGGGGCATATCATACCTTGGCGCTCATGACCAGGTTACTGAAGTGATCGAAATCAGCTCGTTGAATCTCAAAAAAGGTCGAACTGTAAACCTGATCGGGGTCGCTTCACAATCAGCCGAAAAAGCGAACGAAGAATATATAAACAGTGCAAAGAATCAGATCGAGGGTAATAAAATAACATTGGAATTCACCAACAGCTTTGAGCCTGATACTGCATCTGTTGATATAGCGGCATATATCCGGTTGAATGACGGAACCGATTATAACGCCTGGCTGATTACAAATGGTTTCGCTGCTGTTAACGATGAACATCAACATCCCAGGAAAGCAGAATATCTTGTGTTGCAGGAGAAAGCTAACAGTAATGGATTGGGAATCTGGAAAATTGTGGAACCGGTAACTCCTGATAGTGTTGATGTTACAATGGGAATTGAGTCTTAAACTAGTGCTGTGATTCTTATGAAACGAGAATGACAGAGCACCACAAAGCATGTGAACTGATCCACTAGTACACCGATTCTTATAAAAAGAGTAGTAAAAGTAGCTCCCTTTCGCCGAAAGGGAGTCATGTCGGCAAATCGAAATTATTGCATGGTTGTTAAGAGGTAGAATATGCGTGAAATACATACAGGATCATTAATTTTCCTAATCATTTTCATGTTAGCCATGCTTGGTTTTCCTGCCAGTAGTTCAGCCCTGGAAATCCTATATACCGGTTGTACCAACGGCAAATTCGAGAATTGCCGTTGTCCGAATGATCCCCTGGGCGCTGTCGAAAAGCGGCTGGCGGAGATTGATCGAAGGAGGGAGTTGGACGAGGTACTGCTGTTTGACTCCGGCGATTTTATGCCTGCCCTTATTGATACTTTGACTTCAAGGTATGTCGTTAAAGCAATGAAACTACAGGCATTTGATGCTGTCGGTGTGGGCGATCAAGAGATCATGCAGGGCAGGGTTATCCTGGATGATATTATAAAGAATCTCCCGGTTGTGTCAGCCAATATTGTGTTTGCAGATGGAACCCCGATAGCTCCGAAATATAAAATTATTGAAAAAGAAGGTAAGAAATACGCCATCACCGCAATCATTGCACCTGACGCTCTTCGATTTATCCCCCCTGAAAATGTTGATTATATAAAGGTGCTTGACCCCGATAATGCTATCAGTGAAGTCCGCGATTCCATTCCTGACGATGTTAAGCTTATCGTGCTATCCCATGCCGGTGAAGATGCAGACAAAAAATTCGCTGCAAAATGGGAAGGCGTTGACCTGATTATCGGTGGTCATTCGCAAAGTGAGATTGAAGGAATCATTGAGAATACCGCGATTCCAATTGTCCAGGCAGGTGGAAACGGACGTTACCTCGGCGTGGCAAAATTCAGGGGTCCCAAAGTCCGTGCAGAAATAATCCCCATGCGTCCAGAATTACCGGACGACCAAAGAATTATCGATATCCTGATGCTGCTAAAATCCGACCAGGCAAAATACAGGTTAAAAGTCCATAATCCTCATAATCATTAGGTATTAGTTCAATTGGTGTAAAAAGTTGTTAGTAACAACCATTTGTCTCAATTCTTAGTTCTTAGAATCTTCTGTAGTATTCGAACATCCGCGTCTTGAATACCGTTATTCCCTGCCGTATATTACGCTCGTCATTTTGGGAAAGATATGAAAGAACCAGAGAATCAAAGCCGGTATCCTTTGGGTGGCAGAATCTGGATAGATGGTCCGGAAGGTACTTACCTCGCTTATGGTCGGGTTGTTCTGATGGAACGTATTCGTGAGCACGGCTCAATAAGTGCGGCAGCTCGCTCTATGAACATGTCCTATCGCCATGCTTGGGAATTGGTAGAATCAATGAATAAACAAAGCCTGAATCCTGTCGTCATTAAACGTACCGGCGGAAAAGGAGGAGGTGGCGCTGTTTTGACGAAAGCAGGGGAAAATGCGATAAATTGTTTTTGGGCGGCATATCATGACTTCCAGAAATATTTGGCAAAATATTCAAAGAGGCTGGATTTGTAATTTTTTTTTATTACCGTTATATATCACAAAACATAACGACCGGACAGGATAACAATATGAGAAGAGTAATATTATGCTGGATGATATCAGGTTTACTCATATTACCGTTTTTAACGGAAGCGTTGTACGCGGGAGAAATAAAGATAGCAGTGGCTTCAAATTTTACAAATGTCATCAGGGATATCAGCCGGAAATTTGAAAATCAAACCGGTCATAAAGTTATACTGATTTTCGGTTCAACAGGAAAACATTATGCTCAAATTGTAAATGGGGCGCCATTTGATATTTTTTTTGCAGCGGATGTTCAACGACCAAAATTACTGGAAGAACAAGGTTTCGCCTTGAAGGGAAGCCGCTTCACGTATGCTATAGGAAAACTGGCGCTGTGGAGTCCTCAAGACAACTATGTGGACAAATCTGGCGAGATATTACGACACGGGGATTTTCGCCACCTGGCTATTGCTAATCCAAAACTTGCTCCGTATGGGGAAGCTGCGAGGGCTGTTTTACAATCACTGGATCTCTGGGATAGTCTGCACAAAAAATTGGTGCGTGGTGAAAACATCAGCCAGGCATTTCAGCTTATCAAAAGTGGTAATGCTGAACTCGGATTGGTGGCTTTATCACAGGTAATACAGGCAGGATATTATCAGACAGATACTTTTTGGGTTGTACCTGAGGAGCTGTATCCACCAATAGAACAGCAAGTTGTATTGTTGAAAGACAATCCAATTGCACGAGCCTATCTGAAATTCATACAGACTGATGAAATAAAAGAGATGATTTGCAGTTTTGGTTATAGTACAAAATGACATCTGTCGAATATGGCAAAAACTTCAAATGTTTGTACGTTCTTGATAAATATAGTAATTACTAAAATTCCGCCGTCATTGCGAGCGAAGCGAAGCAATCTCATATTTCGAACAACTACTTTGTTATTTGGGGATTGCTTCGTCGCTTCGCTTCCTCGCAATGACGGAATATTAATGAGATATACTATACATACTCACTCTATGTTTTATAGATGATTGTTAAGGTAACAGGTTGGATATGCTAACAGAAAATGATATTTCGGCATTATGGATCACATTTAAGCTGGCTGGTCTGACAACGCTGATTCTCCTGTTATTAGGGACGCCGTTGGCGTGGTGGCTGGCAAATACCCGTAACCGTTTCAAAACAATTATAGAGGCGGTGGTTGCATTGCCATTAGTGCTGCCCCCAACAGTTCTTGGATTTTATTTTCTGATCGTACTCGGTCCCTATGGACCATTGGGAAAGTTGATGCTGCTTACCGGCGGACATTCTCTGGCTTTTACTTTTGCAGGTCTGGTTGTAGGATCGGTTTTTTACTCGATGCCCTTCGTAGTTCAACCTTTACAGAACGCGTTTATTACCATCGGAAAACGTTCCATGGAAGTTGCCGCCACTTTGCGGGCTTCTCCGGTTGACCGTTTTTTTTCTATTGCCCTGCCTTTAGCGCGACCGGGTTTCCTGACCGCTACCGTTCTTGGTTTTGCTCATACAGTGGGTGAATTTGGTGTGGTTTTAATGATCGGCGGTAATATTCCCGGCGAAACACATGTTTTATCGATTGCAATTTATGATCATGTGGAATCATTGGAATATGGTCAGGCTCACGTGTTGGCGGGAGGGCTTCTGGTGATTTCATTTATTCTGTTGTTGCTGGTATATGGATTAAATCGTCGATTCAGGATTGTATTTTCATGACTATTGAAGCCAGGTTTCGTTTAAAAAGAGGTAGTTTTACCCTGGACGCTGACTTGACTGTTCCGGCGCAGTGTTTTACCTGTATTCTTGGTCCCTCCGGGTCAGGTAAAACAACCCTTTTAAGGGCTATAGCCGGACTGACAAAATGTCGTGACGGCTATTTTAGAATAGGTGAATATATATGGCAGGAGGGTGATTATTATACACCTCCTCATAAACGTCCCCTGGGTTATGTTTTTCAAGAACCAAGCTTGTTTCCACATATGTTGGTAAAACAGAACCTGGAATACGGATTCAAAAGAATACCGGCTCTGGAGCGGCGAATAAAATTTGAAGAGGCGATTTCATTACTGGGATTACAACCATTTCTTGAGAGGAATTCCAACAGTCTGTCAGGCGGTGAACGACAACGAGTTGCTATTGCCCGGGCGATACTGACCAGCCCAAAATTGTTGCTGATGGATGAACCACTGGCTTCCCTGGATTCCGAGAGCAAAAGAGGTATAATCCCCTATCTGGCAACACTGCATACGAACCTGGAGATTCCTGTTTTTTATGTGAGTCATTCACATGATGAAATAGCGCAGCTTGCGGATACTTTGGTGTTTTTGGATGCCGGCAAAGTGAAAAAAGTCACACGGATTACAGGCAGGAATACAAGCATCGATCTTCCCCTGGAGCCTGGTAAAGATAACTGGGCTATCATTGAAGCTAAAGTCGCTGGATACGACAATGAATTCAATCTTACTTATGCCGATTTCTCCGGTGGATGTTTTTATATTGCCTGCGGTGAACTGCCAATTGATTCTCCAATCCGGTTACGTGTTATGGCAGGGGATGTAAGCCTTAGCCTGGATTTTCAAGAGGAAACAAGCGTTCTGAATATTTTCCCGGTTTATATTGAAGAAATCTCAACCAACGATGCTGCAACAATGACAGTACGATTGGATTTACTGGGCACCCCAATACTTGCCCAAATCACTCGCAAATCAGCTCATGCACTAAAATTGGAGAAGCATAAAAAAGTATATGCTCATATCAAAAATGTTGCACTAATACATTAAAAGTTCTCCCTGAATAAAATCCCATTCGCTGTGATAATATTTGATTTCATCATTCCCACATATACCTCAAACTCATGTCGAATTCACTCAGGATATTCACAGCATGCCATGGATGACCAAAGAATTATCGATATCCTGATGCTGCTAAAATCCGACCAGGCAAAATACAGGCAAAAAGTTCATAATCCTCATAATCATTAGTCTCATAAAAAATATTATAAATTATCAACTACGAACTACTTGATTCCAGGCAGAAAATCAGTTAATTTATAATAAGCATAACTATCCTCATTTGAACTTGATAAATGGAAGATAATATTTGTTATTATAATATTTTGAAAAGAGAAGAAAGAACGCAAACATGCGAACGAATTACATACGTAAGCTTCTTTTTCCCCACCAGTTAATAATCATCTTTATTATTTCAACCCACTTTTTTCCTATATATGCGCAGATCTGGACGAATAACGGACCGCCGGGAGGTTGTGTAAATTCGCTTGAGGTCGCAGCATGGGACGACGAAATATATTTTGTGGGAACCTGCGAAGCCGGGATGTGGCGATATTCAGTCGAGGATTCTTGTTGGGAGGAGTGCAATAGCGGTATGCCATGGCTTACATTTTATCCCGAGCCTTATGAAATAGAGGGAATATATCCCGAAGTATTAGATATTTTAACTCATCCGTTAATTGAAGATAAAATCTGGATAGCGCTTAGAGACCATGGCGTCTGGATAAGTGAAAATGGAGGTAATTCATGGTATCAGACCGAAGAATCAAGCATTTCATTTTTTGATTTACACATCCATGCCAGCCATCCGGACACGCTGTTCGGGGCGACATTGCGGGAAGATTTCATTTTACAGAGCCATAATGGTGGTGAAACATGGGATACTGTCACAGGTGTTCCTGCTGGAGCTATTACCTCAGTACCTGTCAATCCCGATCATATTTTTGCCGGACAAAAAGAAAGCTTTAATGGAGGACGAACATGGTCCGATATGGGGCAATACCCTGGTAATCTAAACCAGATGACAGTTGAGTTGGAGATTGATCCTGTGGATCAAGCAACCTTGTGGGCAATAACATCGGAACCTTTTTCCGGTTCAAATGCAAACCTTCTGAAATCAAGCAACCAGGGCAGAACCTGGGAACGTATAAGAGGATTGCCTTATTCTGATCTCTATTCACTGAAAATCAGCAGAAGCAGGTCTGTCCTGGTCACGAGAAGATATTCAAACGTTACACTTATACGAAGCGACGACTTTGGCGAGACATGGCAGGATTATAATTGGACCGGTCATCCTGATTCAATCAATTTCAAGGGATGGATCAGGGATATTATTATTCTTGATCCCGATGCCGCAAATATTCTTTTCGCCACCATATCCTCAATCTATCATTCAACAGACGGTGGCGAGAGTGTCGAACCTTTTGAAACAGGATTTGTTGCCGCCCAAACAATTAGCCTGGCTCATGTTTCAGGTCCCCCGGAAACAGTCTTCGCTGGTACTTTGTCGGGTGTTTACTCCAGTTCAAATCATGGTGTAACATGGGAGAAATTAAATGACTGGGTGTGTAATAAAATCGCTGTGATAAATTATGACCATTTAACAATCTTTTTGATGACAAAAGCGATTTTTGATGGAAATATATTTCGTTCTTCAGACGGCGGTGAATCATGGGAAAATATTTTTTATTTTGATGGAGCTGGATATCAGAGTTCTACGCTGGTAACAAATCAAATATTCCCTGATACAGTCTGGTTTTCAACTGACATAGATGACAGCATTACTGTTTATAGAAGCGTCAATGGTGGTGATAACTGGAACCAGGTTTTCTCGGAATACAATCCACGTAACAGAGCGCTTGGAAGATTACGTTATAACCCTCAAAATCCGGAAGAGATATATGTTTGCGGGACCAATCTGTATCGAAGTACAGATGCCGGTACAAACTGGCGTGCGATCTCCACTCCGGGTGATGTTGTTTATGATGTTGTCGTTGGTTTCAATGATCCCGGGACTCTTGTAATTGAAGGTTATAACGGAATCTATCTTTCTACGGATTTTGGCGAAACCTGGGAAAATTTCAGCTCAGGTTTGATTAACTTGTTTGCATCAAATGGAAAACTGGAATTACTTGATCCTGAAACAGACAAATTAGCTTATCAGCAGGGAAAGGGTTATTCAATACATAGCTCATCACGAGGCGTATTCATAAGATCATTGGATGATGAACAATGGGAATTGACAAATTATTCTGATAATCAAGGGCAAACATGGAATATTCACGCTCTTGAAAACGGCGAATTAGCTGTAGCCACCTCGAACCGCGGGGTATTCATTTCAAGTTATTTGACTGATTTAGATGAGGGAAATTACCGCCTGGTTCAGCCGGTTGTATTTTCAGTTGGAGACCCATATCCCAATCCATTCAATTCATCAACAAAACTTGATTTCAATCTTATTAATCCAGGTTTAGTTAGGTTTAGTCTGTATAACCATCTCGGCAAACTTGTTTTGTCAAAAAACAGCATTTACCAGGTTCCGGGAATTTATTCTTTCAGTTTGCATGCTGGAGAACATGCCTCCGGTGTATATTTCCTTTCCATAAACACAAATTCAGGATCAGACACAAAAAGACTTGTTTATTTAAAATAATACAACAATTTGGTTACAAAGATGGTGGGTACGGAATGCTAAAGAAATCCTAAGTGGGTAGATTCAATTGTAATTATAGGATAGTGTTATTGTTAAACTAATAAAGGAGAAGGCATTATGTTACGCTGGTTACTAAGTATTATTTTTCTTGTGATTATTTGCACAAACAGTTGGGCTCTTTCAACTTCACCTCTTGGAATGTCAATTGATTACGATACCTTATTAGGGGCTGGTTCTGATGTTGATATTGAGATTGATTTAGAAGCTTTTGATGATGTTGACAATGTTGTGATCACTGTCAAATTGACCGATCCGAAAGGAACGGCAACCATTGATCAATCAATAGTTTCTATAGGTAAGATGGATTCTTCAGATCAGAATACGAATACCTGTACTATAGAACCGCCTTTGATGTTCGATGGCAGGATAAATATCCTTGCCAGCGGTGAGATATATGGCTACCAGGTTTCTTGTGTTGAAGAGATTCTTTTAGATTCCAAGGCAGATGGAATGCATCTTGTTGGAATTCGTGAGAGGGAAAACAATCCATATATTTATCCGGTTCCTCTTAATGATTATAATCCTGAACCACTAACTGTTATAACAGTCCCGGCAACAATCCATGATGTTAATGATGACACAATCGCAATACCCGAACCTAATCTTGATGATTTATTTGTAATAGGTGAACCGAGGGGAGAGCTGGATGAGGATACACTTGGGATATTCAATGTACAACTCACCTTCGAAGGTCAATTGGAATGGACATCTTATTTTGATGACGAGCAGTTGAGGCCATTCTGCAATATTCGCATACATATATACAATTATGATACAGGATGGATATCTCGTCAGCACTGGTCAGGATATGCAGATGAAAATGGTGAATACAGTATCCAGACTGAAGCAGGGGGAGATATTTTGGCATTCAGGCTTGATGACGAAAATGATCCAATCGCACATTTCCGAGTTGAGATTGAATTTAGAGATCAAGAGAACAATAGAATTACAGGGGAAGAAGATGTACCGATAGACTTAATTATCGGATATGGATGCTATCAACCGGGATTCAATACTACAAGGAATATTGGTTATTTAGTTAATCGGGATGCTCGTCCAGATTTACTAGAACTTTCCAGTATGTGGACAGCGTTGTGGGATGCAAAGAATTTCGCTTATTCTATAAACCAGTTTCAAAGAACCGTGCGAGTTAAACACGTTATGAATGATGAAACCTATACTAACCACCCACGTGCTAATGGATATTATAATCGTGTTACTTATCCTGATCGAATAAATGTTAAGGTAGGTGAGACTAATTCTGATAGAACATTACTGCATGAATATGGTCATCTTTATCAGCATTGGCATTTTGAAGATTGGCCTTGGGACGATTATGATAGCGATTATTATCGGCATTTACCCTCGAACGAATGGACAGCAATGTTAGAAGGTTTTGCTGACTTTTACTTTTGTCTAGCTACTCTTTATAGTGAATATAATACTAGTGCTTATTATTATGGTCATGATCTTGGAGAGGATAACAGAGATTGGGTTCCAGAAGATGGACCAGAAGTTATCCATAGTGTAGTAAATCTCTGGTGGGATCTGGTTGATTTAGATAATGATTTATTTTTAGAGCCACCGGAGCCACCTCCTTCTTGTGGAGACGGTAAAGATGATTATAATGGTTTCTCTGATAGAATAAATATGGGGTACGAGTATTTTTTCGAAGTACTTGATTATCTCTCTGATCTTGATGAAGGTCATGATTTTTGGGATCACCCACTGGAAGAAATGGAAGCCTATCTTATTTCTGACTTTCAATATACAGGAGATGCCGATTATTATATCCAGCAAGTATTCGAAATGAATGGTATGGATTGGGATCCTCTTGATCATGATCCTTCATTCACCGACATCGGACTCGTTTATGCGCCTACAACATGGCTTTGGAGGCAACTAATCAATACAACATTTTACGTTAACTATAGTCCACAACAAGTGTGGCAGGATTATGAATATACATGGCACTATCGAGTACCAGATGCCGATTGGATAGAATTCGGCGTAAACTACCATCGTGCGAGTTTAAATAATATCGAGATGCTTTATAGTCACCTTGATATAAAGTGCAAAGTAGAATCCCAATTAACTCAAGATTATGGTGAAACGACACATAGAATAGTAAGAATCTTTCCTCCTTTGTATCATCCGGAAAACGTGACACTGGATTATGGTGTGGAAAATCATGTCAGAATATCTTGGGATATGGTTCATACAAGCGATGATCTTGCAGGTTATTTGGTTACTCGCAATACTGGTAATGGAGAAGATGAAATTTCCGATTTTTTGGATTCGGATGTTCTTCAATACGTTGATCTCAATTATTATTTATGCGGAAATGGTGATGACCCCGGTGCTATAAGGGGAGATTACCGTGTTTATTCGTTTGAAATAGATAGCCTCGGTTGTCCTGCATATCCTGATGAAGAGCCAGACTGTGTTAGCGGTTGGATTTCAACAGAACCACATGTTTATGGTGGGCTTCCTAAGCGAACTGTAACGAAAATAGAACCTATCCCCAATGATTATGAATTTCTAAAAATGTATCCTAATCCATTCAATGCAACAATAAACGTTCCTATTGCATTACCAGAGGATAACAAAGTAAATATCGCGATTTTCAATATCAAAGGACAAAAAATCATTACTCTGGCAGACAACGAATTCCAGGCAGGTTATCATAATCTATCTTGGAATAGTAATTCCAAAGAGGGATTTGCGTCTTCAGGAATTTACTTCGTGGTTATGAAATCCTCTGAATTCATGGATACTCAAAAAATCTTATTAATCAAGTAGAAGGAGATCAACCTCAATATTATTTTGAAAGTTGTCCTCTGGCGCACACAAATGGAATTAATAATTCCACACTAAATTTCAACCCCGGTTCATTATCATGATGAGACCGGGGTTTTCTCCTCTTGTTGCCGGGAACCCATGTTTGTTCATCAAACATGGGTTATCTTATTTCTTTTCAACCCATTATTACATATCCATCCCTCAGGTTTTTTGATCAGATCTTATACAAGTTGCTTTCAAAGGATGATCTTTAAACTCACGTACTAACGCCAGCAAGCTAAAGCTTGTACTCTATACCTGACTGTTTGAAAGATACGTAACTGTTTGAAAGCAAATTGATATTACCATTATAAATTTGTCATGAGTTCTTCTCCGGTAATAAGGACAATCCTCTCGATTTTCGCTAATTCAATGAGTTCAGGGGTAAATCCGGCTGCACTGAATAGTACAAAATGTAGATCACCATCTATTTGTTCAGGCAAATACCGGACTTTCTGTTTCATTTTTTTAAGAACATTAATTCCTACAGGCGATTTCCACCATTTGCATTCTCCAACTAAGAAACTCTGCTCACTTTTGCTGAAGACTTCGGCAATGAGATCAAACTCTCCGGCGAAAAACTTTCGTAAACCACCAGACTCCTCGCTTTCGGCGTCCATGTCATTCATAAATTAATAGATAAGGGCGATAGTGATCTGCTCGACCTGGCTTTTTGGATCGGGCACTTTGCCGACGAGAATATCGCGAGCGGTGTCGGTGTCCAGCATAGTTGGTTATTCTTTGATTTGTTTCAGCGTGGGTACTGAGGCGAGTACCTTCATCTGCCGGATGGCGATTTCGTTGAGGCGTTTTAAACGTTCCCCTTGTGACAGCCCCAAATGAATAAGTTCGGCGTTCATGCTTTCGATATTAGCAAGCACCAAAAGTTGATCGATGGAAGAATACTCGCGCATATTTCCTTCAAGATCAGGATTGTTAGTCCGCCACTGCCCGGCGGTCTGACCGAAAAGGGCAACATTGAGAATGTCCGCTTCGCTGGCATAGGTGATGGCAGCTTGCGCCGGTGTAACTTCGGTTGGAATCAGGTGCGCCTGAATAGCGTCCGTGTGGATGCGATAGTTGAGTTTGGCAAGTGTACGGTTAAGGTTCCACTCAAGGGACAGGCGGTTGTTTTCTTCATCCTTAAGACGCTGAAATTCTCTGATGAGGTAAATCTTGAATTCCGGACTGATCCACATGCCGAATTCAAATGCAATATCTTTATGCGCGTAAGTGCCGCCGTATCGCCCGGCTGTTGCTTTCAAGCCTATGGCACGAGTTTTATTAACCCACTCCTTGACGCTAATCTTATAGTTGTTTAGTCCCGCCCGGTTTCTAATTGTGGCGAATTCGCCATAATTAAAATCAGGATTGTAAACGCTCTCCCAGATGCCAAGAAACTCGACAGTGTTGCGATTTCTCAGCCAGTCGGAAATAAAAAATTCACCGTCTTTCGCTTTTAACATATCCGTCAGGGAAATGTAGTCTCCCTGAGGTTGCGACAGGATCGTTATCTCTGTTCCCTGAACTGCTATAATTGATTTTCCGGTCTTGCTCATTATTACTCCTCTATGCAGATATTGGCAGGTTTGTTTTTCTCAGGAAAGAAACGCCACCCTGATTTTTCGAGGAGCTTGTTTATCTTTATGCGAGCTGTTGCTTCTTTCATGTGAAAATTGTTCTCCAGAGATAGTAAATGCAAACATCCTTGATGATATTCAGATAAAAATAGGTATCATAAAATACAACACAGTTTTTTCTCAAACAATACGGAATCAAGCGCTCACATCATTATGGGACTTAATTACTCTCCTGTAAGATGATCACTGTAAATCATTGAGGGGCTCTTTCTTTTGTTGCCTTGATTGTTATTAAGTTGTATTTTTGCTGTTTCCAATTGGGTTTCAACCTGCCTGTATTGTGTTACATGAAATGAGGGAGAAGGAATGAAGTTTAATATTTACAATAACCAGTTGATAGCAGCGATCATCTTATTATTGTTTATGTCTGTATGCAGTATTCCATGCCTGGCATCGGATGACAAGGCTTTAGACGAAATAGAACATGTCTCCGACAATGAATCTGCTGTGGAACACGAAACGCACGATACTCATGCTGTTACTTCTGACGAAAAGCATGGTGGTGGTCATGATGATCATGGAACGAAAAGTGGTAAGGGTCACAGCTCATTAGGTAAATCCTTGCCGATATGGAGCGCAATACCGTTCGTCGGAATCCTTCTTTCGATTGCATTACTTCCCTTATTTGCGCCTCGTTTCTGGCATCATCATTTTCCAAAGATTTCAGCATTCTGGGCTGTGCTGTTTGCTGTCCCGTTTTTGATCGCGTATAAGAGTGGTGGGCTCTATGAGATAATGCATATTTACATTGCTGATTATATACCATTTATCATTTTATTGTGGGGATTGTATGCTGCATCCGGAGGAATCCTACTCAGGGGAACCCTGATAGGAACTCCCGTCGTTAACCTAGTCCTGCTTCTTATTGGTACAATTCTCGCTTCCTGGATAGGGACTACCGGTGCCTCTATGATCCTGATTCGTCCTGTTCTGAAGGCGAACAAGAGCCGGTCCAACAAAATGCACGTGGTGATTTTCTTTATATTCCTTGTCAGCAATATCGGGGGATCTTTGACTCCCTTGGGCGATCCACCGCTATTCCTTGGATTTCTTCATGGGGTACCATTTTTCTGGACGCTTAACCTGCTTCCACACATGGGTTTAGCGGCAGGTTGGCTGCTCCTGTTATTCTTCCTAATGGATTCATTTTTATTCAGGAAGGATAAGGATAAATTTAAAGAACTTGCGAACATGGATCGTGAACCTCTGAAACTCGAAGGACTTCACAACCTTATCTTTTTTGCCGGAATTATGGGAGCAGTTCTGTTCAGCGGGATGGTTCAGCTTAAAGTATTTAACGTAATGGGAGTACATTTACCGCTTCAAAATATTATACGCGACCTGTTTATTGTTCTTATGGTTTATCTCTCAGTAAAGACTACCAAAACTAAGATACGCAAGGACAACAGTTTTACCTGGTTTCCCATCAAGGAAGTGGCATATTTATTTGCAGGTATCTTCATGACGATCATTCCGGCGCTTGCGATGTTACGCGCAGGAACTGAGGGTGGTCTCGGTTTTATAGTGGATTTCGTGAAAGAGCCAATACATTATTTCTGGATTACTGGTGCTCTCTCAAGTTTCCTTGATAATGCTCCCACTTACTTAACGTTCTACAACCTGGCACAGGGGAGAATTGGAATAGATGATTTTATGGTTAACCAGATTTTGACGGAATCCGTTCAACATCCAATGTCAAATACTTTCATCCAATATTTGAAAGCGATCTCGGCTGGAGCGGTATTCTTTGGCGCTATGACATACATAGGTAATGCACCTAACTTCATGGTTCGCAGTATTGCTGAGGAAAGCGGTTTGAAAATGCCGAGTTTCTTTGGTTATATGCTTTGGTCAATCGCAATTCTTGTTCCGTTATTTATTGTAGTAACCTGGGTCTTTATCTAAAACACAATAGCTGGTGTAGGTGGAGGGAAAATGTTTCAACATATTATGTTTCCAACTGATACTTCAGAGATCTCGAATGCAGGATTTAATGTTGCCCTGAATCTTCAAAAAAGGTACGGCGGTAAAATTACCATCCTGAATGTTCATGATGAGTTTATGTCAAAAGAGGAGATGCAATATCTTCGAGTCAGTCAGCAGCAATATGAGGAGTTTATTCGAGAACGTGCAGTATTAAGCCGTGATAAAATTGCAGAGATGCTGAAGAAACATGATGCTGAAGATGTATGCGACATTCTCTTGCGCAAAGGCAAACCACGGCAAGTAATTACAGAAGTGGCGGACACAATTGAGGCTGATTTAATTGTAATGTCCTCTCAGGGCAGATCATGTTTTTCTGATCAGATTATTGGTTCGGTAGCGGAGCACGTTGTTAGACAGGCAAAAATGCCCGTGCTCGTTGTAAAAGTCGAGAAAAATTGAATACCTCCTGAGACTTTTCAATTGACTTGAAATGTTGACAATATTAAAACATCTATCTATATTCTTGTCTCGTGAAAAAATGAGTTTTCGCATGTTATTTCAACTGGATAGAACTTAATTTTGTTAACATTACGTTCATCTAATTGTCAATGAGATGATATCCAAAACTTGACAGGGGTGTTTTCCGACAAATAAAGGGGGCCTTAGCTCAGCTGGGAGAGCGCCTGAATGGCATTCAGGAGGTCAGCGGTTCGATCCCGCTAGGCTCCACAATCTTAACGGGTAGGAGCTGTCAGGTGAAAGCGATTCTTGGAATATTCCTTTGTATAATATTATTTTTCTTTTTAGTGATGGGCAGGAGAGAGAAAAAACGTTATAAGAATTTGAGGAAGAAGATTGTAGATAGAGCAAAGGGTAGAGTTTTTGATTCGGTAGATTATCCGGAAAATGTTTTAGATTTAAATGTAGATGACATCGAACCTGAAGAGAATTCAGATACGGTTCAGGATAATACGACTAATTAAACTCTTGCGGAGGCAAAGTCTTTATTTACATGTGATGAAATCTCATAATTATTTTCTATATTTGCGAGAGTAGCTCAGTTGGTAGAGCCCCACGTTGCCAACGTGGCTGTCGCCGGTTCGAGTCCGGTCTCTCGCCCATTTTTTTATCCCGGTGCAGATGAAATTATAGTTTGCATTGGATTTGGTTCAGGATGCGCTTTTAACCTTTGGCGAAACTGGCGGCGTGGCCAAGCGGCTAAGGCGAAGGTCTGCAAAACCTTTATTCCCCGGTTCGAATCCGGGCGCCGCCTCAGCAGGAATTGTTCATTTTTATGGTTATGGTCCTTGACCTGTTTGAAAGAACCTGAAGGTCTTGGCGTCGTTTCGCCGGGGTGGTGGAATGGCAGACACAGGAGACTTAAAATCTCCCGGGGCTTAGCCCTGTGCCGGTTCAAGTCCGGCTCCCGGCACTCTACAATGGAATTAACGATTTTTCGTTCTTTGGAAATTATTAGATGAATGAATTTTCCCAGGGCGATTAGCTCAGCTTTGGTTAGAGCGCTGTCTTGACATGGCAGAGGTCACTGGTTCGAGTCCAGTATCGCCCACTTTTTAATAGTTAAACAATAAAGGAGAAACCACACATCGCCACATTTAGAGATCGTAGCTCATCAAATCAACCCGCAGCACATCGGATTAATGAGCAGATTAAAGTGTCATCTGTAAGGCTCATCGGAGCTGAAGGAGATCAGGTAGGAATAGTTGATACGATAAAAGCGAGGAAACTCGCAGTAGAGAGTGGACTTGATCTTGTTGAAGTAGCGCCAAACGCTAAACCTCCCGTAGCAAGAATACTTGATTATGGGAAATTTCAATATGAGATCGCAAAACGAGAAAAAGCCAGCAGGAAAAAAGGACACCAGACACAAGTCAAACGTATCAGGCTTTCACCGAAAATTGATGATCATGATTTTAATTTCAAATTAAAAGCTATCCGTCAGTTTATTGAAAACGGTGATAAGGCAAAAGTTACATTGATCTTTAAAGGGCGAATGGTAACTCACAAGGAACTCGGTCGAGAGGTGATGGAAAAAATGGTGGAAGCTGTTTCGGATGTCGCCAAGGTAGAAGGTAGTATTCAGATGGAAGGTCCCCGGAACATGGTGATGACCTTGCAAAAGAAATAAATAATTTAAGAACGGAAGAGGCAAGCTATGCCAAAAATGAAAACAAGTCGTGCAGCGGCAAAGAGATTCACAAGAACAGGGACTGGGAAAATTCGCTGCAATCACAGTCATAAGAGTCATATCCTGACTAAGAAAAAAAGAAGTAGAAAACGTAAATTACGGAAATCCGGATTGATTGCAAGTGTGGATGTTCCGCGTGTAAATAAGATGATTTTGACATAGGAAAATCCAATGCCCAGAGCAACTAACAATCCGGCGTCAAAGGCACGTAGAAAAAAGATATTAAAAAGTGCCAAGGGGTATTACGGGCGCAGTAAAAGCACAATACGAGCGGCGCAGCGTGCAGTTGATCGTGCCGGACAATACTCATATCGCGACAGAAGGGTCAGACGTCGTGAATTTCGTAGATTATGGATCATTCGAATCAATGCAGCAGTACGTCCTCATGGACTTAGCTATTCAAGATTTATGTATCTATTAAAAGAGAAAGAAATAGGTCTCGACCGGAAGACGCTTGCGTATCTTGCTTTCGAGGATATTGATGCATTTAATGCAATCGTGGCGGAAGTATTGTAACCGGAATTATGATATCATAACAATGTATTGATGAGACCCTGCCGGGTCTCTTTTTATTTTTAATGAGCTATTTCTGTTTGTTATCAGGAAGTAATTGCATAGTTTGACTGCTAACTCTTAAATATTTAGGGCTTCTTGAAAATTTTACATCATCAAGAAATTATGTGTCATGGAAATTCTTGATCTATCGGAGAAAAAAGAAAACCACAAAGATCGCAGAGAATCCGCAAAGAACTCAAAGAAATTCTTAGTGAACTTTGTGCCTGCTTTGTGTTCTCTGTGGTAAAAACAATTTTGCGAACATGCTGCATTATTTTCGAGATACCCTACAAACAGAACAAATATTCTATTATTCAGGAAGGATAAAAGAATGGATAATCGTATCCCTGTGACTTCCAAGATGTGCATGACAAGAGATGTGGGAACACATGGCAACCTTTTCGGTGGGAATATGCTGGGATGGATGGATGAGGCTGCCGCTATTTATGCGAGAAAACAGACAGGTGCAAACCATGTTGTAACTGTGAAATTCACTGAAGTAATATTCAAATATGTTGTTAAAGTTGGCGAGATAGTTGAATTTTCGGTTTCAAATTCACGAATAGGAAATACCAGCATTACATTCGATCTTGAGGGCTATGTAGGCGAGACGATGGTAGTACGTACCGAAGCCACATTCGTAGCGGTAGATGAGCAGGGAAGACCGACAGTTATCAGGCGTGGTTAGCTTGAGAGTGTGTCAATGTTTTAGTTTAAAGAATTTGTAAATTGTTCTAAATAGAGTTGAAAAACTCTATGAGAAGTATTAATAAATTTATTCATGCAATTAGTAATCAAGCCATATCACCAACTGAAACATTGGATAGTGGAGATAATAGTGGAAACTGAAGTTGTACGAATCTTGACAGTGACCTTTGAAGCACATGCTCAACAGACAGAGAATGGAGTTGAATATTGGCTTGCTCGAGATTTACAGCAGCTTCTGGGGTATGCGAAATGGGTAAACTTTCTAAACGTTGTTACGAAAGCTAAGACCGCTTGTGAAGTCAGTGGTCATAAAGTGTCAGACCATTTTGCTGACGTCAGCAAAAAGGTTGACTTAGGATCAGGTAGTCAGCGAGATATTGATGATATCATGGGGACTTCGCCTTGATCCGAAATAAAGGACTTCAAACAGTTGACAAGCGAAATAATTCACACTAAGTTACGAAAGTTAGCATTAGTTGAATCAATACCTCTAATATCAAGAAAGATACAAAATATTATGAATCCTGAATATCACCGGTACTTCAGATGAATCATCCTTTTGCAATATCAGAAAAAAATACCGGGTTGGGAAAGAAAGATAAAAGAATTAGAAATACTGTTCCAAGCAAAACATTTACAACCTCTGGAGAATAATTTTCACATGAAAGAAGCAACAGCTCGCATAAAGATTAATAAGCTCCTCGAAAAATCAGGGTGGCGTTTCTTTCCTGAGAAAAACAAACCTGCCAATATATGCCTTGAGCCGAGCGTGAAGATCAAGTCTTCCGATCTGGAAGCACTTGGGGAGGACTTCGAGAAAACTACGAGGGGGTTTATTGACTTTTTACTGCTTGATTCAAAAGGTTTTCCGCTTATCGTTCTTGAAGCAAAATCTGAAGATAGGAATCCTTTTGACGGCAAAGAGCAGGCACGGAAATACGCAAGGTCTCTCAACTGTCGTTTCGTAATTCTTTCTAACGGAAATCTTCACTATTTCTGGGACTTGGAACGTGGTAATCCATACCTGATTACGACTTTCCCCTCTCCGGATTCCGTAATTGGATATCAAAAGATCATACCCAATCCTCAACGCCTTATTGATGAAAAAGTCGGTGACGACTATATAGCATTGACTCAGCGTCCGAACTACGCCTCAGAAGCTGCTTGGAAAAATGAGAGTGAGCGTCCCGGCTACATCAAAGCCAATAATCTTCGTTTCCTGCGACCCTATCAATTAAATGCAGTGCACGCCTTACAACGGGCAGTGAAAGACGGGGATGATCGTTTCCTCTTCGAGATGGCAACAGGCACGGGAAAAACACTTACCGCAGCGGCAGTTATCAGGCTTTTTCTCCGTACCGGAAATGCCCAGCGCGTATTGTTCCTGGTGGATCGACTCGAACTCGAGGATCAAGCTAATAAGGCTTTCAAAACGCTCCTCTCCGCAGATTTTCAATCAGTTATCTATAAAGAGAACCGAGATGACTGGCGGCGGGCGGAAATAGTGGTTACCACCGTGCAATCACTTCTGTTCAACAACAAGTATCAGCAGCTCTTCTCGCCGACCGATTTTGATCTGGTCATCTCCGATGAAGCTCACCGCTCTATCGGCGGGAACGCACGTGCAGTATTCGAATACTTCATCGGCTATAAACTCGGACTCACAGCCACGCCACGCGACTATCTCAGGAAATTTGATAAATCCGATCCTTCCACCCGTGATCCACGTGAAGCAGAACGGCGGCTTCTTATGGATACATATCGCACTTTCGGCTGCGAGAAAAGCCAACCTACATTTCGTTATTCTCTGCTCGATGGTGTAAAGGAAGGCTATTTGATTAATCCCACGGTGGTTGATGCACGTACTGATATCACAACCGAACTACTTTCCGAGCAAGGTTTTATTGTCTCTTTCACCGATGATACCGGTGAAGACCATGAGGAAGCATTCAAGCAGCGCGAGTTCGAAAAGCGCTTTTTTGCTGACGCTACTAACCAGCTCTTCTGCAAGACCTTCCTGGAAAACGCCCTTCGTGATCCGGTAAGTGGTGAGATTGGTAAATCTATCATCTTTTCAGTCAGTCAGAATCATGCATGCACGCTTACTGAAATTCTCAACAAAATGGCTGACCGAATGTTCCCGGGAAAGTATCAATCCGACTTTGCCGTTCAGGTAACATCGAGGATCCCTGGAGCTCAACAGTTCTCCATCAATTTTGCTAACAACAACCTGCTCGGATCGGGAAATTTCCTACCAGTCTATAAAACCAGCAAAGCGCGTATTTGTGTGACGGTTGGTATGATGACCACCGGTTATGATTGTACCGATATCCTCAATCTCGGACTGTTCAGACCGATTTTCTCGCCAACTGATTTCATTCAAATAAAAGGGCGCGGCACCAGAAAGCATGATTTCCTTGATCAGCTTTTCGACGACACCCTGAAAGACAGTGTTACAAATCCTCAAAAGTCTGTTTTCAAGCTATTCGATTACTTCGCCAATTGTGAATATTTCGAGGAGAAGTTCAATTACGATGAGGTATTGAAGCTTCCAAAACCAAAAAGTAAGGGTGGCGATGATGGCGGAGGAACTGGGCCTGTTGTGCTTGGAGGAACATACGAGCACCTCGGCGAAGACATACTCTCGACTATAGAAGAAGAAAAAATCGGTTTCGAGGGCATGAAAATTGACCGGATGTTCTTTGATAAATTTGAAGACGCTATGAAAGAGAATGAAACGATAGCCACTGCTGTCGAAGCTGGTCAATGGGATCTTGTTATAGACTATGTGAATCGCGAAGTCTTCGATAAGCCTGAAGAATATTATAATCTTGACAAATTACGCAAAGCTGCTTCTGTTGATCGCCGCCTGACACTGCGGGAGATTCTGGAGAAGATCTTCGGACTCATTCCAAGCTTCAAATCAAAAGACGAATTGCTGGAAGAGGAATTTGCCAAATTTGTTGCTGACTACAAACCGGAGGAGGCACAAGTCATTCCGGCTATCAAGACCTTCTTCAAGGCTTACATTACCAGCGACCAAGTGCGTCACATTATCGAAAGCAGGCAGTTCACCGACTTGGCTACCAATCCGGTTTTTTCAGCCAGTGATTTCAAAGCGGTTCCGACAAAGTACCGTTCGCTGATACCGGAATATGTCAAAGATTATGTTATCTTGAACAAGTTTGCTGCATAAGGGATATCAATGTTAGATACTGACACAAAACACCGAATCGACACTGCCCGCGACATTCTTGTCGGCAAAGTACCCGATCCAAAAAGCCAGGTCGAGCAGATTACCATTGCCATGATCTACAAATTCATGGATGACATGGACGCTGAAAGCGAAGAGTTCGGAGGTAAACGCAAGTTTTTTGAGGGAGAATTTGCCCGCTATGGTTGGGCGAAGCTGATGCACTCCGGGCTGGGCGGTTTTGAGACCCTGAACCTCTATGCCGAAGCCATCACAAAGATGCCGGAGAATCCCGGAATCCCACTGCTCTTCCGCGACATTTTCAAGAACGCTTTTCTCCCTTACCGCGACCCGGAAACGCTGAAGATGTTCCTCAAGGTCATCGACGAATTCGAATACGACCATAGCGAACGCCTCGGCGATGCCTTTGAATATCTGCTATCCGTGCTCGGTTCACAGGGTGATGCCGGACAGTTCCGCACACCACGCCATATCATTGATTTTATGGTCGAAATCGTTGATCCGAAAAAGACTGAGACCGTACTTGATCCAGCTTGCGGTACTGCCGGTTTTCTGATCTCGTCCTACAAGCATATTCTCAAGTCAAACAAAGACGCCGATGGGAACAGCACGCTGACTCCTGACGAAAAGGGCAGACTCGCTCATAACTTCAAAGGCTATGACATTTCGCCCGATATGGTGCGATTGTCTCTGGTCAACATGTACTTGCATGGCTTCACCGATCCCCACATTTACGAGTACGACACATTGACCAGCCAGGATCGTTGGAACGAGTATGCAGATGTCATTCTCGCCAATCCACCTTTCATGTCGCCGAAAGGCGGTATCAAGCCACACAAACGATTCACCATTCAAGCCAAGCGAAGCGAAGTGCTGTTTGTGGACTACATGGCAGAGCACCTGACACCCACGGGTCGTGCCGGTATCATCGTACCCGAAGGCATCATCTTCCAGAGCCAGAACGCCTACAAACAACTGCGCAAGATGCTCGTCGAAGAATACCTCGTCGCCGTGGTCTCGTTGCCAGCGGGCGTGTTCAATCCCTATTCCGGTGTCAAGACCTCGATCCTCATCCTCGACAAGTCCCTTGCAAAGAAGACCAACAGCATAGCCTTCTTCAAGGTCGAGAACGACGGATTCGGACTCGGTGCACAACGACGCGAGATTGAAAAGAACGACCTACCCGCTGCCACCGACTTCCTCAAATCATGGCTCCAGTCCATCTCACCCCCCGCGCTCATCCAGCCTATCCCAAACGCCCTCATCGTAGAAAAGGAAAAAATAGCAGCCAAAGGCGACTACAATCTTAGCAGGGAGCGATATAGGCAGGAAACCCGCCTATTCAACACAAAGTGGCCAACGACTGCTTTGGAAGAGATCTGCACGTTCATGACCGGCGGCACCCCAACCTCAACGGTTGCAGAGTACTACGAGAACGGCACCGTTCCGTGGTTGGTCTCTGGCGACATACACAGGTTCGAGATAGCCGATTGCGAGAAAAGAATCACGAGCAAGGGGGTTGAAAACTCCAACGCCCGATTCTTACTGAAAGATAGCGTTCTGATTGCTCTAAATGGCCAGGGCAAGACTCGCGGCACCGTCGCTTTGTTGCGGATGGAAGGGGCCACCTGCAATCAGTCGCTCGTAGCCATGACGCCAGCTCAGCCACCCGGGGTCATTTCTGAGTACATCTTCTGGGTACTGCGATCAATGTATGCCGACATTCGTGCTCTCACTGGCCACAATCAGAGGAGCGGTCTCAACATCTCCATCCTGAAAACGATCCAAATCCCCCTGCCGCCGCTGGAGGTGCAAAAGGAGATCGTGGTGGAGATCGAGGGCTACCAGAAAGTCATCGACGGCGCCCGCGCCGTCCTCGACAACTACCGCCCCCACATCCCCATCAATCCCGACTGGCCGATGGTGGAATTGAAGGAGATAATTGATAGCCTCGAATCTGGCGTGAGCGTGAACTCGACCAACAATCCCATTAACGAAGGTGAGATCGGTATTCTTAAAACAAGCTGCGTGACATCCGGAGTTTTTGATCCGAAAGAGCACAAAACGGTGCTCCCCGACGAGCGATCGAGGGTTAAATGCCATCCCAAAAGAAACTCCATCATTATTAGCAGGATGAACACAGAGAGATTGGTTGGGGCTAATGCATATGTTAAAGAGGACTTCGAACACCTTTTCCTCCCGGATCGCCTTTGGCAGACAGTTATCTCCAGAAACGACGTTCATGTTTTGTATCTACAGACCATTCTCGCCTCTGATACATATCGGAAACGAATTAGCGCAATCTGTGGAGGGACGAGTGGGAGTATGAAGAACATATCAAAGGGTAAGTTTCTGCAGTTGGACATTCCCCTCCCACCCCTCGCCACGCAGCAAGCCATTGTTGCAGAAATTGAAGCCGAGCAAACCCTGGTCGTCGCCAACTGTGAATTGATCGACCGCTTCGAGAAGAAAATCCAGGTTACCCTCGAGCGAATTTGGAGTGACAATAAATGAAATTTGCCGAATTTGACCAATATTCTGAAGACTTGCTATTGGCTCAGTATGGTGTATCAGAGATCATTACCCACGAACTGATGAAGGGTGAAATTCGTGAAGACTTTTTGAAGTTTACTCTGGAATCCTGTTCTGATCCGATACCACTTTTTGTGAAGGGTACATTGTCGGATGGTATTGACGATGCTGGGCAATTGGATATTATTCTATGCAAACCACATTCCCATATTCGCAAATTAGGTGACCAGAGTTTTGTAGAGAAAAATGATGCCCTTTGTGTGATTGAGGTTAAAGGTAACTGCACTGGAAAGGATTTGAAAGGCGCGGTCGCTAAAGCGATCAAAATTCGAAATCTTCAAGGAGATACAACACCAATTTTCGGAGTAATTTGCTACAGAGTAGCTCTCACACTGAACACGATAATGAATCGCTTCGGACATTCTTTTGATAAATCAACCAATACCTATTATGACAATGCGACAGATCCCAATGAAGCCGTGGAGAATTGGCGAAATATCAAGTATCCCGACTTGGACTTCTTCATATCTCTGGAAGACGGCAAGAAGGTGTTTCTTCGAAAGAGTGAGGTAGCTCAAGGAAAATATCGTTTTGTTCGCACTTTTCAAGCCCCGCTTATCAGAGAGATGTTCTTAATGATTCGGAGTTTGTGGGTTCCAGCGAATCAGGCACCAGCACCATGACAATAGAACAAGGGAATAATGGGGACAGGATATACATTTATTGATATTTGAAGCGATATGACATTTTTTCAGGTATGTCAAGAGTAGCACGGATCGTACTACCCCATATTCCGAATCTTATTACTCATCAATGAAATGACGCTTCCTGAGATTAGAATTTATCTGAAATCACCGGTTTTTCCGGGGCGAACAGGGTTGGTCCTTCACCGCTTGAATCCGGACGCCAGCCATTTTTCCATTCTACTGCCGGAGTAAAGTTGGGAAACACTTTAAGGACTTCCCCGATTTCTGAATCAGCTTTTTCGTGCTCTCCCAATACCCAGTGTGCGCTGGCAATTGCAAATACAAAAAATGGATTGTTTGGATCGATTTTAGTAGCACGTTCAAATGTTTCCAAAGACTCTTTCCATTCACCGGCATCTGCCTGGGTAATTCCCTTCTCCCCGATTTCCTGGGCAAGAAGAGAACGTATTTCCATATCGTTCGGTGAGAGTTCAACAGCCTGCGTGAATACCTTTTCCGCATCAGCCCTGCGTTCCAACTGACGATAAGCTAACCCTAAGCCTTTGAAAGCTCGTATATTATCAGCCATCTCTAATTCAGTATTAAAATACTCCACTGCTTTTTGAGGATTGCCGATTTGCATATTTAGCTCGCCTAAATAAATATTGGCAAGAGGGGCAGAGGAAGATTGCTCCAGGCATGTTTCGAATGCTTTTATGGCTTCAAAAGTTTTTCCTTCTCTTACCAATACCTGACCTAAAAGGAAATAGCCATAGGTTGGATTGCCGCCGATAGGGACACGCGCGAGATTGGCGTTGACCAGAATTCCGACAATCAGAACAGATACTGAGGGAACAAGAACAGGTTTCCAATCCAGTTTTTTCCCGGCTCTAAAGATTCTTTCTCCCATATAAGCTGCGAATGGAATAAACAGAGCTGCTGACGGCAGCCTGAACCGGGCGTTTACGAAGAAAAATATATTAATGAATAAAAGAGTTAGAGCTATGATTGCCGTGAGTCGAGAATTGTCCTGCTTCCATGTCAAAAAGATTCCCACCAGGGCAAAAGGAGTTATCAGTCCATAACCGATCAACATCAGGATTTTCAGCATTGGATTGTGTTGAGCCATAAAATCCAGGTCGCCATTATTGCTGATCTCTATTCCATTAAACGCCAGAAGAATTTTTTGTCCGAACAGCTTAAGTCCCTGTAGAGGATTGAAAGCCAGGTAACGGACACCTTCGTTAAGATAAAACTTTGACACTTCTGTAGGTTTCATCCTGTGTCCGGTCATTCCTTCAGCCCATTGATGAGCGCTCTCCGGTGTCCAAAAAACACCTAATATTGGATGATAAGCCTGAAATCCGGTTGAATGTTCATTGTTGCCAAGGTAAAAGTTGATTCCGCCATTTGTTGAAATAAGGACAGGATCACCCTGTAAAACATTTCTTGCGGTAAATGGCAGTATCGCAATTCCCAATCCAATCAAATAATAAAGAGCAGAACGATATCGTTCTTCACGGGATAATTTTGACTTAATTAATTTATGAATCAGTATTATTATTGCCGGAAGCAGTGCCACAGGACGCGCCACTGATGCCAGACCCCACAACAGTCCAACCGGTACTATCTTTTTCCAATGGTATTTATCTGTTGTGGCGATAGTAAGATTAACGGCTTCGAGTACGAGGTAAATGAAAAGTGAAGTAACCAGCCCGGTGCCGCTGTAATGCACCATTAAACCATAAACGGAGTAGATCAATCCCGATGCGAAAGCCGTCTTTTTGTCAAATAATTTAACACCGAGTCTGTAAATTGATGTAACTGCGAGAGCCCCGAGAATAACATTGGTCAAGCGGGCATATTGAAACAGACCTCCAAATAGCACATAGACTAATCCGAGCACAGCAGACCAGAGAGGAGGACGGTATAAGGGACCGGGGCCAAATCCCTGCCCGGTGGAGATCAATCTTGCTACACGATCATAAGCTATTTCATCGACTATAGGCATGGAGAAACCGGGACGGGCAGCAAGAGTAGCCAGGTAAACCAACCTTATCGCGAGGGCAATCAAGAACAGTAATAATATTGGATGGTTCTTAAATGAAAATTTTCTTTGTTTTACATTATTCGATGAAGATTTAACATTAGCGGGTTTCACGCCTTTGGTATCGTTTGACGATTTTTTAATTTTCTTTGCCTTTTTCATAATCCAAAATTATGGCGAAGATTACCTTGTTGCAAGCGGAGTATAGAATTTAAATACGACAAGTGCCCCTGTTCGGCTGTTAAAATGTTTGCAATTCTGCTGATTGAAGGAGTAAAAAATCGGGCTGGAATACCAGCCCGATCAGTTCAAATCAATAATAATATTGCATAATTGTTAAAGTTTTATGCTTTCTCTTCAATCCTTCCAACCTGGAGATTAAACATGTAAGACAATTCTCCAAGATCACCGTAGCGGTTTTTAGCTACAATAAGCCGTAAAGCTCGTGGAGTTAATGAAGTCTCAATACGGCGCATACGTTCTGTACCGAAAGTGTTTTCCTTGAGTAATAACGCCGTGTCAGCCGAGAATTCAAGCTCACCGGCATCGGCAAGACTCTGAATGGTTGGATCTTCATATCCTTCACGTGAAAGACTCGAAATAACCATTGTCGGGCTGTTCAGCCTGAACGCCATCTCACGAAGGTCGCTGACCATCTGTCCAAGAATATGATGGAATTCGTGTCTTTCCTTGCTGTTGGCTGCCCAGCGTTGCAGGTAATCAACGATAATCAGGCATTGTTTTGTCTTAGACCGGCGCATTGTCTGCCGAGCGATTGACTCAAGGTGCGGAACCTCAAAACGTGCCGTGCCTTCGATGAAATGGAGGTTTTTCAAAGCTTCAGAATACTTCTTATATACATCCTGTAATTCCACATACTCATCATCATTGTACTTACCGTCAGCGTATTTTTTCATTGTTAATTCGCCAGCCTGGCAGAATGATTTCAGCGTCAAACGCCACAGTACCTCATCGAAGCTGACAAATATTACGGGGACTCCATCGCTTGATATTTTGGACGCCATCTGTACTGCAAAGGTTGTTTTTCCCAAACCAGGGCTTCCTGCAAGGATATGCAGAGCAGGTTGTAATCCACCAAGAACGTCATCGAGATTCTGGAAGCCTGTCATCAAACCATGTCCCCGACCACGACGTCTTTCCACGTCTTCCATAATTACAGGGAAAAGGTTGCTGACTGAGACCGCACGATCTCCATGCTGATCGCGGATCAATGCCTGGATTCGATTAATCTCATTCTGCATGTTGTTCAGTACATTGTCAGCGGATTTATCTGCAGAGGCGAGATCTATATTGATAGCTTTCGGCAGAGCTGCCAATTGGCGCTTTTGCCAAAGATCAACTAAAGTTCGAGCAGCAGTAAGATGATCTTCAACAGGTTTCCAGTTCGAAAGTTGAGGAAGTTCCCTGTTTTCTTCATAGGCGTTTTCGATAGCATTAAAAGCCTGCATCGTTTCCAGGGAGGAAAAAACATCTTCGGTAATTATTCCACGCACGTCGAAATATGATGCTGGACGAATAGCGATAGACGCTATCAGTGATCGCTCGATTTCAATATTAGATAGAACTTCATCTTCTTGAGTAATCGTTTCAGGCATTTCTAATCTCCATGTAATCAGTAAAATCACTCACCAATAGGGACAATGAACAATATCTTATCCCTGACTAAACATACAAAAGTAACATAATAAGAAACGAGACGCAAATAATCAACTGGAGATTATTATTCCTTAGGTAATATTTGTCGGCGATCAGTTTATTATATTGACATAGATCAAGAGGGTTTCCAGACCTTAATTTCCTGGATTAATTTTATGACGAAAACAATTCACGATAAACCAATTATTTGGACATTTTTACTAAAGCAAGAAAATAATATATTCAATAATGTTTGTTGTCATTCTGAACGAAGTGAAGAATCTCAAATGCTGAAATGACAATCATACTGATGAAAACAAAGGTTCTTAACTTCGTTCAGAATGACCAGTTTTCAACTTATAATGTGAACTATATAGCGTCCACAAATTGAAGGACATATATTAATAATGGAAAGAACTGAGAACAATCGAGTTTTAGCCATCTGTGGTTGGAGTGGATCCGGTAAAACTACATTGATTGAGGCTGTTCTGCCTCGCCTCATTGAACTTGGATTATCTGTGGCTGTCATCAAAAATGATGTTCACGGTATTCAACTGGATAAGCAGGGAAAAGATTCCGACCGTTTATTTCGTGCAGGAGCGGATGTGTCGATTGGAGGACCTGATGAATGTTTTATCAGGATACACCAAAAGGAAAAGCATGAGGGTTACAAAACGATCCTGTCATTTTTTCTGGAACATCATGACCTGGTGCTCATAGAAGGGCATAAGGATATTCCGACTCCAAAAATCTGGTTGGAACATCCAGCAAAGAAGGATATTCCGGGAAACGTTCTTGCCATTCGCCAGGTATTTCAATGGGGAAATGACAGGGAGGGAAAGTTGCTGGATATCATCAAAACAGATTTGAAATTAAATGATTGAGGCTCTCCAGGTAGTCAATATCTTCAAGATAAAGGTAAATAATATATGAGTTTGATAACTTTCCATGAAGCACGAAAAATTCTGGCTGAAACTGCCAAACCTTTAAGTCCCATAGGACTAAAGTATTCAGATGCTCTTGGATTAAGACTTGCTGAAGATATAAAAGCTGACATTGAAACACCGTTTAATGATGTATCAGCTATGGATGGTTATGCAGTTCGGGCTGATGATATTCAGTCTGGACGTCCATTAAAGGTTGCATTTGAAACATCCGCGGGCGATTCTCCCGGAATCCTTCCCCTGGGACAAACATCAAGAATATTTACCGGCGCCGCAATACCTTCCGGCGCGGATTCTGTTGTTATGCAGGAGTATTCGGTACCACAGGAAGATGGTACAGTTATTCTTGATCCGGTAAAACATGGCGCAAATTTGCGCCAACGTGGTGAGATTATTCAAAAAGGGCAAGTTCTGGCGAAGGCTGGAGACATTGTAACTCCTGCCAGAATCGCCGCATTTGCATCAGGAGGTGCAGTCAATGTTAAAGTTCATCCCAAACCCGATATAACGTTAATATCGACAGGGTCAGAACTGATATCTGCAAACGAGGATCCCAAGCCGGGGCAGGTTCGCAACAGTAACAAACCGATGCTGAAATCTCTTGCGATTAGAGAAGGATTGGATATTGTGAGTATTTCCCATTCTTCAGACAAATTTGATGAACTCAGGGATGTTTTGGGCAATGCTTTTCAATCAGCGGAGTTGATAGTCACTACCGGGGGAGTCTCTGTTGGTGATTATGACTTTATTCCTGATGTCTTGAAAAAGATTGGTGCAGATATCATTTTCCACAAAGTTCTCCAGAAACCTGGAAAGCCGATTCTTGCAGCACGGTACAAATCGAAATGGTTCATTGGATTGCCTGGTAATCCGGTTTCAACTTTTGTAGGCTGGCGTCTTTACGTTCTTCCGCTTATCGCAATCCTTTCCGGTTACAAAGATGCATTTGAGACGGATAATTTCAAAGTCCGTCTTTCCAGTCCGGTGGCAAATAAAGGAAAACGTTCACTGTTTCTTCCTGCAAATCTCTATCTGACAGACAACAAACTTGCAGCAGAGGCAGTTCCCTGGAAAGGATCGCATGATATAATTGCGTCGGCCTCATCAAATGCCCTGATAAATCTGAATATAGGAGCATCCTATTCTGAAGGAGACATGATAAGCTGTTATCCCTATGCCTGGCAGGGATTATTAGATATATTTGAACACCATCAGTAATTTTTTTTTAGTGGTTGTATAGTTATATCAATCCAGCATGTCATTCCTGCGAAGGCAGGAATCCATTGTGTTAATAATATCAAATGGTTACTGGATTCCTGCCTTCGCAGGAATGACACCAAATTATACAGTAACAGGATTTATTAACTTTTAACTTAACATATTTTTCATCTCCGACCTGCCGTATCTAAGGGTTTTACCTATGATTGCGCAGGCGGCGGGCAGGGTTGTATGCCATTAGCCCCGAGGGTTATGCCGGAAACGACATGGCCTCCCGAACTTGGAAAGGAGATGCTTTTTGATTACTCGTAATGATATTACGGTAAGCTCTCAATCTTTGCCCGATTTGCCTGGAATACAACATGCGGATAGTCCGTTAACTCTGCGCATTTCAGTCACCGACCGATGCAACTTCCGTTGTCAATATTGCATGCCCTCAAATGGATCGATAAAATTTCACAAACAGCTTCCACTTGAAAAATTAGCAGAAATTACAAGTTGGCTGGTTAACAACTTCCCAATAAAAAAGGTGAAACTTACGGGAGGCGAACCACTGGTACGCAAAGGCATCGCCGGTTTTATTGCAGAACTGAATACTTTTGAAAAAATTTCAGAAATTTCATTGACAACAAATGGTTCTTTACTGGCAGATTATGCTTCGGAGCTAAAGGATGCCGGTCTTGAGCGCGTTAATGTTTCACTTGATACTCTTGATCCTGAATGGTTCACAAAAGTGACTGATGGCGGTCATGTCGAGAGAACTATCAAGGGAATCGATACTGCGATCAAGTATGATCTGACACCCTTGAAACTGAATTCAGTGCTTCTAAAGAGTAGATGGCGGAGGGACATACCCGAACTTCTTGATTTTGCTTCAGAACGTAATTTGGAACTCCGACTGATAGAATTGATGCGAACAGGTACTTCTGAATCATGGGTATCGGAGGAATTTGTAGATGCATCGGATATTAGAAAATGGTTGGAGAATTGTACTGAAGTAAATTCGATCATTAACGAACCATCCGCCCCGGTAAGGCTGACACGGGTAACATGGCATAAAAAAGAATTAAAAGTTGGATGGATAACGCCTCTATCCAATCCTTTTTGTTCGTCCTGCAACCGGCTTCGTCTGGATGTGCGCGGGAATTTACATCGGTGCCTGGTGGATATGAATGAATTTTCCCTGGCAGGGATATTAGATGGTGATTCAGAAGACACCTTGAAGGATCAGGTAGCATCATATCTTGACCACAAAGACATACCGCAACTCATTGCAAGCAAATATCCCATGAGTCATGTCGGAGGATAACCATGGAAAAGCTTTCACATCTTAATAGCTCCGGCGAGTCAAAAATGGTGGATATCAGCGGCAAAGAAAAAACGCTCCGTATAGCTGTAGCCGAGGGTACTCTCATTGCCGGTAAAGATATTATGGAGGTCATACGTAGTGGAGGTGTTCCCAAGGGGAATATATACGAAGTTGCGCGTATTGCTGGTATTATGGCTGCGAAACAAACCAGCAACCTCATACCTCTCTGCCATCCACTACCTGTTGATAGTATCAAGATAGAATTTGAACCGGGTGATTCGACCATTCGGATAAAATCTACTGTTTCAGTAACAGCTAAAACTGGCGTTGAAATGGAAGCCTTGACCGCAGTGAGCGTTGCGGCATTAACACTTTATGATATGCTGAAGGCGTTATCTAAATCAATGCGAATAGAGGGGATACGTTTGCTTGAAAAATCCGGGGGGAAATCCGGCGATTATAACGTTCCGATCAAGAACATGAAAGATTGAAATGAATACCAAAGGCATACTGAAATATATCTGCACATCCGTGGAAAAGGGTGTTACCAAGGATCACGTGCAAAATGCGAAACTTGTTGAAAACCAGGGTATAAAAGATGACGCCCATGTCGGTGACTGGCATCGTCAGGTCAGTATTCTTGATGAAAATGATATTGATTCCATGCGTGCAGCCGGTCTTGATTTGAAACCAGGCGCTTTTGGAGAAAATCTTGTTTTGGAGAATATCAATATTGACAACCTTGGAATTGGATCAAAATTAAAGATTGGTAATGCAATTCTCGATATTACTCAAGTCGGAAAAGTATGCCATTCACATTGTCAAATTTATTATGAGACCGGTGATTGTATCATGCCGCGTCTCGGTCTTTTTGCGCGAGTAATAAAAGGGGACAATATCCATCCCGGGATGGAAGTTTCAGTAGATAAATTTGTGGATCGAAAGATATATCAAGTGGGCGTTCTTACAATCTCCGACAGTGTCACTGCTGGTAAAGCAAAAGATACAGCAGGTCCGGCAATTGTAAAGATAATTGAAGATGAATTAGATGCACATATTGCCTGGACTGGAACGGTTGCAGACGAAGAGGCACAAATTATAAGACTTCTAATCGACTTGACAAATCGCAAATATGACATGATTGTTACAACCGGTGGAACTGGATTCGGACCGAGAGATATTACGCCAGAAGCTACAAAAAAAGTCATTCAGCGAGAGGTTCCCGGATTATCAGAAGCAATGCGAATGATTTCAGCCAGGAACAGTACCCAAAATGCCTGGCTGCAACGTGGTATATGCGGAATTCGACGATCAACATTAATAATCAATCTTCCCGGAAGCATGAAGGGAGCGCAGGAAAACCTTAGAGTGGTTCTTTCCGTGCTGCCCCATGCGATTCGCCATTTGCGAGGTGATATAGTTCACAAGGAAAACATAGAAAGATGATAGTAGTTTTTCTGAATTCGACTCTCCTGAGAACTGTGTATTGAATAGATAAAGTGGATAGTCACTTCGTGAATTGATTAACTTGTTGACAAAGATGTCCATATTAGTTTTAAAGAAAGCAGATTAGTTGTGATCGGTTTGTTAAAAGAATTCAGAAACGCAGTCTGGATAGTTTTTCAACTACCATTTCACTTGACAAGGATTTTCTTCAAGAGTATTTACCATCTTGGTTTTAGGAAGTTGTTAATGTTAGGTGTTGCTGCATCAGTATTGACGGCACTTCTCCTGTTCGTTTTCTTTGAAGTTACGTCCCAACCTGGTTTTTGCGGCAGTTGTCATCTGATGCAACCATATATCGAAGCCTGGGAGCATTCATCGCATAATGAAGTGCATTGTATGACATGCCATGCCCGTGAGGGAATATCCGGATATATCGAAACTAAATTCACAGCCTTATCTATGCTCACTAATTATGCCACAGGTTTGTACAAAAGGTCACGTCCCTGGGCTGAAATCGAAGACAAGAATTGTCTTACGGAAGGATGCCATGAGACCAGGTTGCTCGAAGGTAAAATTAAGTTTGTCAAAGGAATAAATTTTGATCATACTCCTCACTTGATGGAGTCCCGCAGGGGAAGAAAACTACGTTGTACAAGTTGCCATTCCCAAATTGTCCAAGGCGAACATATTTCTGTTACAACATCTACATGTTTTTTATGTCATTTTAAGAATATCTATGAAGAAAGTCGCACCAATCTCGCTGAGTGCACTCTTTGTCATACTCCTCCAATAGGCGATGAGGCATTTCGCAGGGATAAAATGGACCATAGTGATATAATAGAAAAAGATATTGAATGCCGAACCTGTCATCAGATGATGTGGCAGGGAACTGGAAGCGTAAATGAAGAACGCTGTGGTGTATGCCATAGCGAGACAGAACATATAGAAAGAATAAACGACCTTGAATTCATCCACGAATGGCATATTGAAAAACGAAAGGTGGAATGTCAGCGATGTCATAGTCCCATTGAGCATGTAAATTTGGATGTGCAACATGTTATGAAAGGCGATTGTCGCACTTGTCATGAACAATTACATAACCCAATGCTATCGATGTATGAGGGCTCTGGTGCACGCTTGATAGATCAAGCGATGCCTGATATTATGCATACAAGCGGTGTGCTCTGTATGTCATGTCACAAAGATAAGATTGATGGAAATGGAGCTGCTGAAATAAATGAAAATACCTGCACACCCTGCCACGAAGCTTCGTATTTATCTTTAGCACGAGCCTGGCGGAGAAATTATGGCAGGAGTGTCTCTACTCTTGAGAAAGAATTAAGAAAAGTTGGCAATCACCCGCAATATGAAGATGCACGGCATGATTTGGCTCTTTTAAAGAAGGGGGGAGCATGGCATAATCCAAAATATGCTGATGAAATCATAAAAGAAGTCTCTAAGGTTGTTAAGGAGGCAGGGGGATCTCCGATTAAAGCTCCCACGGTAACCCAGGATTCGCAGGTCTGTCTCAATTGTCATCGGGGTATTTCTGAGGCTAATATTGGACTGGATTTGTCTCCATTTAACCATAATGAGCATTTTGCCGCAAGGGATATATCCTGTAAAAAATGCCACAACTGGACAGATCCTGAAAAACTCGGACATGGACGGCTACTCCCATCGGATAAAAGTTGTATGCAATGCCATCATGAAAAAATCGCAGATGATTCGGATAACTGCGAACCTTGTCACCAGTCCTCAAGAAATATATTCTTTGGGAAAATAGATGGTTTGGACCCGCATCCATCCCCAATGGCTGAATCAGAAATGACTTGTTCGGATTGTCATGATCAAGCAGTATCATACTCTCCACCTTCAGTGTCGTTTTGCTTGGACTGTCACGATCAAGAGGTGATAGACGACCTCGAGTTCACCAGGGAAGAAATCAACCGGTCATTGGTGAAACTGAAGGGTGATATTGATAAACCTACCCGTACGGTTATGCACGATCATGGTAGAGCAGTTCATAATCCTGATATGGTTCGGGTAATTCTTGGAGAAGATAAATAGAAGATTTGGGGCTGGCTCATTTCATTCGTAAACCTGAAACGATTATTTGTAATACGTAAAATTTCAGCATCCTTTTCGTGTTCATCTGTTTCAGTAAGTTTTGCAGAATGACATATAATAAAAGTGACGCACTCACTTTGATAATTATTTGACTAATAACATCTTCCCTGTCGAATTGAATATCGGAGAATACAATTTGTAAAAATATATCCCGTTTGCCAGACCTGACGCATCGAAAACCACTGAATTTGTGCCTGCTGACTGCTTTCCATTAAGAAGGGTGGTGATTTCCTGACCCTTGATATTGTAAACTCTCAAGGAAACCTGAACTGATTCAGGTATATAGTATTGAATGATTGTATTGTTATTGAATGGGTTCGGATAGTTCTGGTCAAGCACAAAATCCATTGATCCGGATGATGATTCGTCCTCCACAATCTCACTTTCGAATCTTACAATAATGTCATTTGAATAATCACTGATTTCGGCTCCACCATCTCCTACAGCCTTTATGCGAACATGATAATCAATCTCACTGGTTAATCCTGTAATCTCATAAATACCGGTTTCTGTATTAGCGAAAAAATCAACCGGTTCAGAAATATCATCCAGATATACATTGTAAGACATAACCTCATCTTCATGACCGAACCAGTTGCAATATAAAGTGATTTCCTCCTCATCCGACTCTTCGCAGACATACGGAACTGCTGCTGTTCCAATCATTGTTGATCGATATGCACGGTAATCATACACGCTATTACTGTCAGGAGTCTCATCAAAGGATATTTGCCATTCAACTGTTCCATCATTACTTACTTCTGTTGTGAAGATGTCTGTTGTTCCAGTTCCCCAGCCAATAAGATGATTCCCATTATCAATTATTCTGTGGCTTCCTCTTGAGCCACTGTACGATAGCGGATCTTGTGAATGTGACCAAACCAGCGTAGCAGTGAGGTTCTCTTCATCCAGATCATATACTTTTGCATAACTTCTTCGTGGGGAATGAAAATTTCCATTGTCGAAAATGCTGATATTCCCGTTTTCGAGGCGACGAATGTCATGCTGCATGTAAAATGCAGAGTCTTCCTCAAAATCATTGATAAAATCGAACATGTTACCCGGTCCACCCCCCCAGGTCCATATCACCTCATGGCTTTCATAGTCAATTTTAGTTACCGCATTAATACTGCGTTGAGACAATAAAATATTTCCGTCGAAATCTAATTCGATGGCATTTGTATGGAGGTAATCTATGTAATCGGATGTCAAATCGGACATAGAGTCAGTTATCGGGATCTCGTCAAGATGATCCAGGCTGTTCCATTCCCAGACTACGTCCTGTTCAGAGTCGAGTTCTTGAACAACCATTCCTCTTATTATTGCTTCGGGGTCTCCATCTTCAACTATTTCGCTCATGTCGATTGCACGATTATCGTTACCGATTATCCAATACCTGCGGTTTTCTCCCTCGCCCAAAATAAGAAGCTCATGCAGATCCATTGAATAATTTTCTGTTGTATGAACCGAATCGATGATTGTGTATGTCAAATCCATGATATAAAAATAATATAGATCTCGTGCCATATCCGCATAAGCGATAAGCCGTAAATCCGGAAATGGTACAAAATCCAAATAGTATGATCCCAGCTTAGATTTTTTGAAATATTTAATCACCCCTTCATTATCCATAATCACTAAATAATGATAAGGTAACCGGGCAGGAGTGCGGGAACCGGGCGCCATGTAATTGTAGCCCTCAGCGGGATTGTTATTCACATCAATATTATAATCGAAGAATTGGCTGGGGAGTGCTACATCAAGCGCTGCAACTGGAAATACAACGCATAACATTCCAATCATAATAATCCAGATACCTGCTGCAATATTTATTTTATCCATAAGGAATTACTCTCAAATGATCACGGAGAATATTGTCCGTTTAATATACGAATATTTTGTTATTCGAGAGTGAAACTTTTCGATAAAATGAAAACCAAATAATAATCTACTTAAGCAGTAGTAATTTACCGTTTGAACTGAAACCTCCGTTCTCCAATCTATAGAAGTATAATCCACTCCCAAGATTTGATGCATCGAATACCAGGGAATGTCTGCCTGGTTCAGCAAATCCTTTGTAGATTGTTGAAATTTCACGTCCATTGATATTATAAACTTTGAGGGTAACGAGTTCGGAAGCGTAGGTGGTTAAAGTAATTAGGATAATGAAATACAATACCAAGTGAGATATTTTGATGGGGCTCCACATATTCTATCTCCAAAATTGGGTTGATACAATAATTTACACTAAAATATGTGATCCTCCAAGCACTATTCTATTCTTTGCGGCCACCCAGCCAGTATTATAATCTCAACAAAATTTATATCCAGAAGATAATCGCAGCAACAACTCCCAAAATAATCAGTATGCCGATTATGGCTTTTTTGTCACCGGCTATGGCATCCATAACCAAATTCAGAAGTAACTTAATTATTGCGAATGGGAATTCGAGTAATTGCATCTAATCTCTTTTCAAATGTCGAATCATTATTTACAGGAATTTATTATACTCAAGTCTATCAAACAAGTGTACTCCGAGAACGAATAATAGACAAATAATATCAGTGAAATTTCTTAAAATGGCTCCTCATATACCATCTCCAACTTAGATTGATACAATAATTTAAACTAAAATAAGTGATTCAGCAAGCATTCCACGAATACTTGCTTAAATCAGGCTAATGCTGATTGAGTACACATGAGGGCTTGACAAGCAAGTTATAATATATTATGTTCGATACATGTCGAACTATCGAAAAGAAGATTTGGTTGAATGCGCTGAGATGTTTAATGCGCTTTCACATCCTCACCGGTTGCGGATATTTGTGGATCACCTGAAATACTGCAATGTAAAAGAGGCGGGGGTAGGGATTAGCCAGGCAAGATCTTATATGCAGGAAATCGCCGAAGAGCTGGGAATCGCCCCATCTACGGTTTCACATCACCTGAAAGAGCTTAGGCAGGCAGGATTGATAAAAATAGAAAGAAACGGCCAGCGAGTATCATGTTGGGTTGAGAAAGATATCGCTGAAAAACTTTCGGCATTTTTTGTTTTAAAAGATAATTGATATTTTTTTGTCTTATTTGGTAGAAAGATATCGAAATATATAATTATCGAATCATGAAATATTGATAATAGATTTTCATTTGATAATTCGGAACAATCATTTTATTCGAATGATCCCATTTTTCACAGGATAATATTCGAGGGATGGTTGTAGTCAATAGAAAATACGAAATAAGGAGGATCAATATGAAGAACCATGAAGAATGGTCAGCTGAAGTCAGGAAGACCAGCGTGTTGGATGATGGCAAGTTTGATTTTTTCGAAGATGACACGGAAAATGACATATTTTGGTCATCGTTTAGTCGTGAGATAAAACGGAAGTGTGCCACATGTATTGCTATTTGTGCATCGGTAGTTGTGCTATTGGTGATTTTCTTGTAAACTCGATCTTCGGCATTATCCAAGCCTGATCATAATTTTTCTGCTACAACGGTGAATCCTGAACCTGCGAAATAGGATTCCTGATGTTCCCATGTACTGGGTTGAGCTTTCAGGTTTTGAGTTTTGAGATTCGGAAACTTATGTACTTTTTTGATTGAGAATCCTGATTCGAGAAGACCATTGAAAATATCGCTCATGTGATGACGGAATTCGATTCCGCCGTCTTCACGGTGCTCAATTCTTTCAGAAAACGGTTGAGTAAATCGATATGCGTTACTGTCCCACTCAATGAAGCGTAAACCCGGATCTTCATTGGCAGATGCATAAATTCCACCTTGCCTGATTACCCTTGCGACTTCAGGATATACTTCCCTGACATCAGGGATATAGCACATGAACCCACCTTGCACATAATCGAAAGATGCATCATCCAGGCGTGAAAGATCTCGCATATCGCCCTGGATAGCGTTAACCTCGTAGCCGTAATGTGCTGCCGCTTTATTGTCGCCCTCAATCATTCCATCGGAAAGGTCGAGTACCGTTACACGGGCACCAAGTATCCCAAAAATAGCTGACTGTTGTCCGCCACCCATTGCGAGACAGAGAATATCCTTGTCTTTGACATCAAGAATTATACTGGGAAGATATTTGAACATTGGCTCTCGGGAAGGATCAAGTTCACCTCGTGCATAGCGTGTAAGAAGATCGATATCAAGATCAAGCCAGGGTATTGTATAGCCACAACCTTCCTCAACCTCCTTCTCCCAAAGCTGTTTGTTAGCTCGTGCAACATTATCACGTTCAATCATATAAACTTCCTTCACCATCAACTACATTTGTCATATATGGTTTGTCTCTCAAGTAGATTATGCTCCTCAATAGATGTCAGAAAACCACCGAAAATTATCGTTGAAACGGCTAATAGCCAAAAGAGCACGGATTTCTTGAATACTACTTCCCTTCAAACATCGGATTGGCGCTCAAAGGTAATGGGTCGCGCATTTCGACGCTCTTAAATCCCATTTCTTCTACCAGGATTGAAGGTGTGATAATAGCAATCGGATAACCGAATTCAGAATACCCGGTCGGTTGCATCAGGTTGAAGACTTTTTCATCTTTACCCATTGCCACAATATCACGCAGAGATCGTACTGAGACTTCATCCGGGATTAAACCCCGAACAAGTTCCATCCGTCCATCGTTGGCGTACACCTTGTACATAATTAATGGAGCAGTCATCAATTCAGGCATATCCTGGCTGACATCCGACCACATGTAAGGATTAGAAACCGATGGGTCATCCAACTGCTTTACCAGGAGACCGTATTCATTTCCGAACTCTTTGGCAAGTTTTTGCAATCTCTTGACCATTTTTTTCATCGGCTGTGGTTTGTCGGGTTTTATAAATAGATTCGTCACAGTTGGTATAGTCATCTGGTTCTGGACTGTAAGAGCATGTCCGTTGGATTTGCGGATTTTCTTGCAAGGCAGTCGGCTCATTGGTAAATCAACCAGCCATCCATCTTTGACAAGGGTTATTGTTTCGCTTTTAACTCCTTCATCATCAACGATTTTGTATCCGGCGAGGTTAATTTCATTATAACTTTCCTTCCCCGGTTCATCGGTAACTGTTACAAACTCTGGCATTACCCGCCGGTTTAATCGCCGGGCGAGTTTGCCGTCAGGCAGGTATTGCTGCATCCAGTCTTCTGCGGTTACTAATCCTCTTGCCGGGCTTAACTGTTTCACAAAAAGCTGTGAGATAAACTGTGCAGCCGCAAAATCTGTGAATAATACAGGTCCGGAATATTCATCAATTGCAGGAGAAGATGCCGTTTCTTCAAGCTCCTTGACCATTGTATCTATATCACTTAACATGATATCATCGGTAGCCGGAATATCTTCATTAACAGTAGTATATTTCAGGAATCCTGTAAGACGCTGTCCGTCATCCGCTTGTACGGTGGCTGAAATAACGAATTGGTGAATGAGAACTGCCTTAAGGTGTTTTGAACCTTCGGAGTTCAGGTAACGCTTATTCGCTGCAATAACATTGCATGTCACTTTCCAATCCTGCAATGCTGACGCTTCTTTTAGTGCTCCAGCCGCTGTACGGACTTTACTCTCCCAATTCGGAAGGTCTGTTTTAAGTGATGCCGGTTTATCCAAATGAACAGAACTTTCCACTGCGGCAAAATCCGGTATATCTTCCTTACCGGGATGAGATTTAAGGTAAGCTTCTTTTCTTGCAAGGTTTTCCAACGCTTTCTTGTAAGCTTTATCAGTATTGAGCCAGAGCTGATGCCGTATGCTTTGATAATCGTTCTCATCGACGACTGGCTTGCGCATGTTGAAAACATCTCCCCATGAGCCGACAAAATTACTGTTATCCAAATCAGGGCTGCCGACTCGCAGGTCAATGTATAAAAACCTCTTACGGTTTGTGTTGATATTGACAATAGAACTGTATCGAGCCTGTATTGTTGCAGTCTCATTATCCTGGATTCGATAACTCAAGAAATAAGGAGTATGCATATCCTCAATCTTCAATCGGTTTATCGATCGGTCAAGTTCATTCTTCATCGCATCGAAGACCGGATCATTTGATTCCTGGCAGAATCCGGCTGGTATTAAGGTTGCTAAAATCAGATATTTTAAAAAAATTCGTGTAATCGTTTTCACTGTTCTCTCCATTGTTCGTGTGAATACAACAGATTTCTCTTATCAAACACTGTCAGAAATATTTTCAGCAGATATCCATAACTATTTTGTAGGATATTTCAAACTACTTTTTGTCATGACCCGGGTGAGGAAGGATTGGAGGTTTTTCCTGTCCCTTCCGCACTTTTTCCACTTCAATTTCAGACACAAGAATACTGGGTGAAATAGCACTTACGGGAACCATACCCGATTCGGCGCCACAGGTACCGTTAAAAACGGCATCATCATCCGCAGTCATCAAGATTTTACTGAAACTGGTTAATGGTGTCCCAACTATGTCAACGCCGCGAACAACCTCGTCAGGGCTGCCATCTGCATATACCCTGGTTACGAGCAGAGGTTTTACCTTGAATGCTTGCGGACCACGGCGTCCTGTCATGGTGAATCCGCCGGAAATATCATTGAAAATCAGACCGTAAGGCTTCTCCTGTCTTTTTATTTCTTCAATCAACATTTCTCTTAGACGATCAAATGAAACTGCCGTGTCAGACTGGACTATTGTATTTCCCATTCTCGCTACGGTTGCTCTTCCGAATTGTCGCCGTGCATGACCATTGCTCTCCGGGAAGTTCTCAATGGGAGAACGGGTTGTCAGGAAGTTCTTTAACACCCCCTTCTCGACAACCGTGATTCGACGTGACCGTACTCCCTCATCATCAAATTTGTAAGCCCCTCTCAGGTCAACTCCTTTGAACTGAGTAATTGTAGGATCATCATAGACATTTATAATAACCGGCAGGATTTCCTCACCTAACATCTTGGTGAATGTTTGCCCTTCACTCTCACTCTTCTGACGATGCCCTTCCAGCCGGTGACCAAAGATTTCATGGAAGAATACACCGCTGGCACGATTGCGCAGGATTGCCGGACCTATGTATGGATTCACAACCGGAGCGCCTATCAACGACTCAAGTTCTTCCACAAGTCTTTCAGCGGTTGCCATAATTTCCGCTTCTTCAGGAAGGTTATTCATTGATGCTGCAGCCCATGTCTCATAACGGCTTAATTCCATCCCGTCTTCAGCCATACCATTAATATTCAAGATGAATCGAATGTACCGGTTTGAGTGTTTTAACCTGCTGCCCTCGCTGTTTACCATGAATGTCGTCTCTTCCGTCACTGCGAAACTGGCACTGGATTTAATGACAAAAGGATAACCGGAAAAGTATGTGCCGACTTTTTTCAAGATCGACTGCCAGTGCGCGGTATCTACAACTGCGTACTCGAAATCCTCTGAATATTGCTGAGGTTCGGCAGCGGAGAAATCATTGGAAAGATCCTCTTCTTCGACTTTAACCTGTCGGTTCGCTAAAACCTTGGTATATCGTTCCAGTCCTTTGCGGAACTTGTACTCGGTTTCGTTCCATAAAGCGGCTCGAATAGCATCTTCATCGGCGTCAAGAGGAAAATCAACAATACGCCTTGCTGAATAATTATCTCGCCAGTTACCCCCGCGTATCTCGTGGGTGTTGTCTAATTCAACACTGCCTAAACGAAGATCAACGTCCAGGTAACGTCTGACGGAGGAATTAGGTGCTTCCAAACCCCCATTCTTAACTGCAATATTAAGTTTTCGCTGATCAGTTACAGCATACTGGAGATAATAAAGCGGAAATTCAGCAGCATTTTCCAGGTTACTGACAGAGCGGTCCAACTCCTGCTGCATTACATTCAGAAGATCCATCTGCACCGGTTCTCCTGAGTAAATTCCCTGTGCAGAAAGCAACAAGCAGACGACCGGGACCAGAATTGATAACCTATTCATCTATCCTCCCTATAGGTGACAACAAAACGGATTAATCCGTTATGAAATGTAGTATATCTATTTTATGAATATCTTTCTCGATTTATTTCTCAATCCACCCGAAGAATGAACGCACCATGTAATCTTATACCGTATTCAGCATTCGGAGAAGGAAGTTTTCCATCCTGCAAATATTGTGCAGCATGAATAGAATGCAAACTTTCCTCATTTTTACACAAGATATGTTGTCATCCATTTATATACAAGATATATTGCTCTCTGCCAGTAAAAAAACACAAACCGTCTATTCCATTTTAAAACAGGGAGGTGATAAATGAAAGAATCACTACAAAACATAGATTTGCAGCTAATGTATAATAAGGCGTTCGAGTTAGCGGCGATTTACATACCCAATCTATTCTTTACGCTGATAGTTCTTTTTGTGGGTATTTTTGTCATCCGGATACTAAACCGTATTGTGCATAAAGCTATGACAATTAAGAATCTGGATGAATCTCTTGAGAAGTTTGTTGCCAGCCTTATATCCATTTCGTTAAAAATAATATTGTTGATTACCGTTGCCTCAATGCTTGGCATCCAGATGACATCTTTTGTTGCTTTACTGGGTGCAGCAGGTCTTGCGGTAGGTCTGGCATTGCAGGGGAGCCTGTCCAATTTCGCTGGCGGCATCTTGATTTTGCTTTTCAAGCCATTTAAGGTGGGCGATTTTATCGAGGCACAGGGGCAGCTTGGAGTAGTCAAGGAAATACAGATATTCAATACAATCCTGACAACAGTTGATAATAAGGTCATATTCATTCCCAACAGTGATCTATCAAATGGGCAGATTATAAATTATTCAGCCGAAGCGACAAGAAGAGTAGATTTTACTTTCGGTATTGGATACAACGATGACCTCGAGAAAGCGCGCAATATAATCTTTGGATTGATAAAAGACGATTCTCGCATCCAACAGGATCCTGAGCCTGTAGTAATGCTGGCTGAGTTAGCTGATAGTTCAGTCAATCTTGCTGTGAGAGTGTGGTGCAAAACCGAGGATTACTGGGCGATTTTCTTTGACATGAATGAGAACGTCAAGCTGGCTTTTGATAAGGAAGGCATCAGCATACCATTTCCTCAACGTGATGTGCATCTTTATCAACACTCATTAGATTCAGGAAAGGTTTAAAAAATGAAATCGCATCAATTATTCTTTCTAAGTTTTCTGATTCCATTTGTGTCATTCTCGCAGGAAAACAAAAATCCCGAGGGCTGGCAAGTGTCTGCTGATGCTAACCTGTCAAATACTCAAAGTGTCTATTCCGACAGTTGGGATGGCAATGAGAGTGGATCAATCGCCTGGACCTCCGCATTAAATGGAGTAGCTGAAAAACAACTGTCAAAGGTAATGAATTCGCGTAACACGCTCAAACTCGAGTATGGTCAAATCCAGACACAGGACAGGACAGAAAATATCTGGTCAGGTCCGCAAAAATCATCTGACAATATCGATTTTGAGTCGTTATTTCGACTGACCTTCGATAGCTGGGCTGATCCCTATATCTCGGGACGATTCCAGAGCCTGTTCACTGACGAAAGAAATGACCCCCTCGAGTTTGTTAATCCAATGACATTAACCGAGAGCGCAGGGATTTCCCGTACAATTCTAAAGAATGAAAAACAGGAGTTGATCTCAAGGATTGGTCTGGGTATCAGGCAAAGGATGGACCGGTTTCATCTTTCTGATCCGGCAACCGGTGCAACAGAAAGTAAAACTATATCGGACGCCGGGGTAGAATGGATTTCAGAACTTAAAACTCCAATCCTGAGTGACAGGATACATGTTATAACAAAATTGCTGGTATTCCAGGCACTTCATAATTCAGAAACAAAAGACCTGGAAGGATTGCCAAACGAAAACTACTGGCAGACTACAGATTTTGATCTTGAAACGATTTTCACCGCCAATATAACACAGCTCATAATGGTCAACCTTAATATGCGCTGGTTATATGATAAAGAAATTGACTTGCGGGGAAGGTTTAAAGAAGTACTTTCGTTAGGTTTGACTTTTAAGATTCTTTGATTTACATATCGGTACATTCCGAATTTAGAGGTTTATGGCATCTCTTGAAAATTATGTCTATTGTGGGTGCCCTGGACAGCTTGATGTCCAGGTTTATCAATAAATTCCGTATTGAATACATTGGACAATATTATCGAAACCACTATATACCGGTTTGGTATAGTATAGAGTGACATTCATTTAGACAAATATTCCTTGAATTATATTTGTGTTTAATGATATTGCGCGTATCAAAATCGTGATCATTTCCAGGACATCAAGCTGTCCTGGGCACCCCAAATCAAACGAACTTTACAATTAGGAGGTACTATAGGTTGCTGATTTCAGTAATATTACGCATGATAATTACCTATTATCTCTCTACCTGCAGCCGTTTTCCTTTGCTTTTTTTCTTTTTGCTTCGATAATCCTGGAACGATTGTCCGTCATCTGTACGATTGCATCTCTCGCTTCTTTTTTCTCTTCCGGTGACAGTGGGGAAATAATAAGAGTCTTCTTATTACATTTAAGGAAAACAACAATAAGGATGGTTGCGACAACAATTGTAACACTATAATATATCATAATTTTACTATTACGTAATAGAATCTCTCGATTGTAAGTTCATTAAATTTCAGGGTGAGTGTGCCCCTGACAGCTAGAGGTCCGGGAACTGATTGTCCCATTGATACCCTGCTGAGCCATGACAGGTCGAGATAGACAAACATTACTATTAACAGAACAACCATGGCAATAAGAGCATAAAAGAGAGGCGGCATTTTTTTACACTCATCGGCTAATATTTAGAAAAACATAGGATTTCATGAAAGTCTTACATCGTCAAGAAATCAAGAATCATGGAAATACCTGGTCTTTCGGCGAAAAAAAGAAAAACCACAAAGATCGCAGAGAATCCACAAAGGACACAAAGAAATACTTAGCGAACATTATGCATACTTTGTGTTCTCAGCGGTAAAAAAAAATCAGGGTTCCTGATAAATGTTCTGCATTACAGAGAAACCAAAGAGTATCCTTGTCTATACCTTAATAATTATCAAGAAACAAAATAAGATTTCGCAACCAGTATCAACAGAAATAGAGATCCATAAAAGGGAAGTGTAGCCGGTGATTTGACCGCATGAAAGATTGTCAAACCTACTCTATGGAAATAATTTGTATTTAATGTAATATCATATATCCTGATTGCATCAAGGTTCTTATTATTAATATTATTTACCAGCCTGTTATAACTTTTTCTGAAATCACTTTCGAGGGCTAAATAATATGAATCAAGAAAGTAAAACAAAAACAAAGGAATATATGACAAATGTATTAAGGCAGGAATTCTTTTCGTAATCGAGAATAATAATATCACCGACAATAATACGATGCACCAGAGTTTGCATTTGGTCGAACTATCTGCGATTCTCTTAATAATTGATTGATAAATATCGAGATGTTTAATAATTGACGGATTATTTGCAATTACTTTTACATCATCATCATCAAACATGACTGTCTCCTAATCGCTTAATTATTATGAATCAGCTCAACCAATCAACGTATCAGTACTGCCTTGACATGGTATAGAGAATATATTGCGACAAAGCGAAAAGAGCAATTAAAAATCAATAATTATGAATTAAGAATTTAAAGAAATATTATATTCCTGATAGGTGAATTTGCTGTTCTTCTATTAGATCTTTTTAGGATTTTCTCTTAGGCAGGTCAAGGGATTGACTGATTTGTTTTACATAAAAACACTGGGATGCTATGATTCAGAACAATTCATAATTGAAGTATCCTTCTCATCCTTGCCATCCTTATATCCTGTGAATAATCATTAGACGAGTATAAACTATGAGAATACAATGAAAGAAAATACGACGATAATCCTCAATTAATTCCTGCACAAAAAAGAAGGATCAAGCATTTTGCCTGATCCCGAATTTTCTAACGTGCCGACTCGCAGTATTGAACTGCGGACACACGGATTTTCAGACGCAAACTGAACAAAAAGTAACAACAAATAACAACACATAACAATAATATTATCTAAGAGATAGGGAGGAATTTAGCGTTGCTCTTAGAGGCAGTATGTGGCACTTTTTTGTGTCTAAGTGTGCCAGGAGTGTGCCAAGAATGTGATAAAGGTTTGTAGTTCTAATGTTTGAAAGACAATATTAATTAATTATATTCCAAGAATAAACATTAATGATGACGTGGAGTACATGATGTTATACGATGACGTTGCGGGAATAATATCGGAAGCGAAAAAAAAGCTTGGAGATGATTATGATAAATACCATCAAGATATTGAAAATTTGTGTAATTTAGCGAGTGCTACCAATAAAATTTCAGATATTAATAAGCTTCTTGTTTTAGTGGATAAAACCTTATTGTCACATATGCTGTCAAGAGATGGATCAGATAGGATATGCGAGCTAATACCAGAATACTCAGAGAAGATGAGTGCAACTGATCTCAAGATAAGTGAAAGTCTATGGGGGATGATAGGATTTTATTATAGGTTACAAACTAAGTATCACGATGCAATAAACATTTACAATACACATTATAATTATCTTTGTAAGAGATCACTATCTACAGAAGAAGAATGGTTTGCTAAATCGACACCTTTGGTATGGATGTACGATTGCTTTAATCTAATTGGATTCAGATCTATAGCTAAACGTTTTATAATGCTTACGTTGATAGAAGATGCCATAGCACATGAAGGTATTATCAAACCTACAAGTGGAGTATATCCCAGACTAGTAAAGCCAATTGAATTTAGTGAATCTTTAGTAAATAAATTTGGTGAACAGGCATATAAATGTTTTTGTGAATGTGATAATGATTTAAAGTATTTTCCTGAATGGATCTTACAGAATATTGATAATGATTGGTTAGATGAAATTCCTAATAATAATGAATATAGAGTTTATATTCAAAATGGAGAATATCTTAAATATATTATGGGTTTGATTGATGATTTAAAAAAGACAAAGTCAAAGAGAAAAATTAATTTGAGAGGAGATTTATTAGAATATGTAGCACAATATTTGTTAATGTGTATGCCGGGCAATAGAGTAGATCGAAAAGTTAAAACAAAAAGTTCAGAAATAGACGTACTATGTTCGGTAGAAGGTTATGAAGTTGATTTCAGATCAGAATTAGGAAGGTACATAATATGCGAATGTAAGGAATGGGAGAAAAAAGCGAATATAGATGTGATGGCGAAATTCTGCTATTTCCTTGTTGCCACAAAATGTAAGTTAGGAATTTTATTCACCAGAGAGGGTGTTTCTGGTGACGATCTAGAAGTGGAAAAATGGGCGAAGCGAGAGCAATTGAAATTTTATCAATCTTCAGGAGTAGTAGTTCTAGAAATAAAAGAAGATGATATTCGAAAAGTAATTGATGGTAAAAGCTTTTATGAAATATTGATGAAAAAATATGAAATTGCGAGATTGGATTTAGAAGATAAACCACAGGCAAAGAAGAAAAAGAAACTTTTAGTGAATAGGGCATTTAAATAGAACGTGTTTTCGCAAAAAAAAGTATCAAACCAATTATTCAAACAGATTGGTAGGCTGTCAAGGGCGCTGAAAGCGTTTATATACCCTTTACAGCCGGAATTTACAGATCACAGATTGTGAATAGAATTGAAAATAAAAAATAATCCAGCAATATGCTGTTAGTTTGTTCAGTATGTAATTCAATGCTTTAAAACTATAAACCTATAGCTGAATATTTACTTTCAATTTTCAGAAAAAAGAAAAAGGGTCAAGTATTAATCTTGACCCCTAAATAAACAAGTGCCGACTCGCAGAATTGAACTGCGGACACACGGATTTTCAGTCCGTTGCTCTACCAACTGAGCTAAGTCGGCGTTTATAATCTTGACTACAGGCTGTTCTAAAATGCGAGTTAAAGTAATATTTCGCCTGTGGTCTATTCCCCTGTTAAAAATTATTCGTAAATCTACCTACATCATTATTGAAAGTCAAGTTTTACAATAGTCCTCTTTGTGTCAGATATTATATTATAAATATATGATATTAATGTAATATGACAGAATATTTGGTATTGCTGCATTTCATTATTCGGAGCCGGATAAATCGATCAATAGTTATTTTATGACAGTGATGTCTTGCTTAAAAGTCCCTTCCTCGCTACCTTTACCCGCCATGAAAATCATCCAAGTCTTGCCGGTTGTCTTTCTTCTTTTCGCTGACTGTTTCGCATTACATGACCATAATCATTGGTCTATTAAGCGTGACGATAATTCAGCGAGCATTATTCCTGTGAGAAGAGAGGGAAGAACTGAATACGTTGACGCATCAGCTATATGTCAAATGCTTGACCTGGATTTTGTTCATGATATGAATGAGCAATATATTATCTGCTTACCCCGGACCCCGGTATTAATGTATTCAAGCGGCTCTTTCGCTATGGTTGGAGCTGACATAATCCATCTATCATCGCCACCGTTCGAATCGGAAAATATATTCTTTGTTGAAGAGAAATTCCTGTTTGATCTTATCTACCGTTATGCGCCGGGACAGGTCGATCTCCGCTATGATGGCAGGATGCTGACATATAAAAGCCCCGAGGCAGACATCTTATCTGTACAGTGTATTGAAGAAGAAACCGGTGTCCGCTATGAAATCGTCATGGCAAGAAATTACGCAGTAAATGTAATCCCTCTCGATTCGATAAGAGTAGCCATTGAATTTAAAGATGTCAGGATAACTCCGGGGCTGACATCAGGTTTCCCGGATGAGAATTTGCCTGTCAGGCACTCATGGTCACAGGACAGTTCAAGCCTAATAATACAATCCGATTACCTGATTGGAAATATTCACCAGATGGGACCCGATAAAGGGAATACCTTAACTTTACGTTTGAGTCTCTTGAAAAACGGCTTTGCACCAAGAGCGTGGGACCAGGGAAAATCTGTGTTTGACGAAATACAGGATGCTATGGATAGCTGGAAAATTGATAAAATTGTTATCGATCCCGGTCATGGCGGCAAAGACCCCGGCGCTATTGGAAAAAGTGGGGTTTATGAAAAAGACCTTGTTCTTGCATTAGGCTTGACATTGCGTAAGACAATAAAGTCCAGGTTCCGTTTGGAAGTTGTTATGACGAGGGACGATGATTTTTTTGTGCCCCTGAAAGAGAGAACCAGTTTTGCAAATCATGTCGATGGTAAACTGTTTATCAGCCTCCATTTGAATTCAATCACCAGTACACGGACTCGGGGAGCGGAGACGTATTTTTTAGCCCCGGCAAAAACGAAAAGTGCAATGAAACTGGCTCTCAAGGAGAATGAGGTAATTAAATATGAAGAATCAAAATTTGATTATGTTGATTTAACTGAAGAAAACTATATTCTCCTGTCAATGGCTCAATCACAATTTGTTAAAGAGTCTGAGGAATTTGCGGCTCTTGTGCAGGAGAAAGTAGCTTTAAGGACTGGAGCACGAGACCGTGGTGTTGATCAGGCTGCGTTTTATGTTTTAATTGGCGCTTCCATGCCGGCAATACTTTTTGAAGCCGGTTTTATCTCAAATCCTGATGAAGCGAAAAAATTCGGTACGGAAAAATACCGTCAAAAAGTGGCTGACGGTTTATGCGATGCAATCGAGATTTTTGTTAACAGTAGTAGTTCGAGTGAAAGATAATTGTGAAAGATAAAGTTAAAATACTCCTTACTAATGATGATGGGTACCAGGCGCCGGGATTGGAGGCGTTATTCAACGCTCTCAGCACTGTTGCCGACGTAACTGTAGTTGCTCCCGACAGGGAACGCAGCGCTATATCATTGGCGATTACCCTGGCTGATATAATCCGTGTCTCACCTATTGAAAATGGCAGTCTCAAAGGATTCCATACCACCGGAACCCCTGCTGATTGTGTGAAAATCGGTTGTTCCGAGCTAATGGATTCACGTCCTGACTATATTTTCAGCGGTATAAATTCCGGCTCAAATGTGGGACTTAATGCTAATTATTCAGGTACGGTGGCTGGTGCGGTCGAGGGGGCGATGCTTGGCATTCCTTCCGTCGCGGTTTCGCTTACATCATACGATTTTCATGATTATCGAGGTGCCTGTCAAGCCAGTTTGAAAATCCTGGATATGATTAAAGAAAATCCTTTGAATCAGTTTGAGCTGCTAAATATTAATGTTCCATCTCTTCCGCTGGATGAGATAAAGGGGATGCGAATTTCAAGAGTGTCGCTCAGTTCATTCAGGGAAAAATTTGACAGACGTACCGATGCCAGGGACAGGGAATATTTCTGGATGGGCGGAATCTGGAATGAACGTGGAGCTGATCTGGACGGAGACCGGTTTTTTTCCGATGAAGGATATGTTGCGGTTACGCCTCTGAAGGTGGATTGGACGGCTGAAGGAACGCTTCAACGGTTGAGGGAAAAAGGATGGGATCAGGATTGGAACGGGGAAATAGATGAGTAGCCGGTATGACAAGATTGCAGTTGTGGATTTTGGCTCGCAGTACACCCAACTTATAGCGCGCCGGATACGTGAAGAAGGGGTTTATGCTGAAATAATAACATGTACAGCAGGAGTTGAACCTGTAAAACAACTTAAGCCGGCAGGTATCATCCTTTCCGGTGGTCCTTCCAGTGTTTTTGATCCGGATTCTCCTGATATGGATACTGAAATATTGAATCTTGGTATTCCAGTCCTGGGGATCTGCTATGGTATGCATTTACTTGCCAAACATCTTGGAGGTAAAGTTACACCCTCCGATTCGAGTGAATATGGACGAAAGGAAATCGAAGTCATTGATGCAGATGGGACTCCACTGGCAGGGAGCGGACGAATAACTGAAACATGGATGAGTCACGGTGACCAAATCGAACGATTGCCTGATGGCTTCAAAGTAGTAGCTGAAAGCGATACGTGCCCGGTAGCTGCAATGGCAAATCGAGAGAAAAAAATCTTCGCTTTGCAGTTTCATCCCGAGGTCAGACATACGGTTTATGGAAAAGAGATTATACGGAATTTCCTGTTTGAGATCTGTCAGGCTAAAACCGGATGGTCAATGGCAACGTTTCAACAACTTGTCATTGAAGAGGTTCGAGAGAAAGTTGGTGATTCTTACATAATCGGCGCTGTGAGCGGCGGGGTCGATAGTTCAGTAATGGCTGCTCTCCTGAGCAAGGCTGTTGGTGATAAATTTATCGGGGTTTTTGTAGATAACGGTCTGCTTCGCAAGGGAGAGCGAGAAAATGTCCGTAATGCGATCCAGGAAAAACTGGGAATCCACCTTGAAGTTATTGAAGCTGCTCAAGATTTCTTAGATGCATTGAAGGGTATTGAAGACCCGGAAGAAAAAAGAAGAACAATCGGACGAGTTTTTATCGAGATATTCGAAAAAACCGCCAAAAGATTTGAAAACATCAAATATCTTGCCCAAGGCACATTATATCCGGACGTAATCGAGAGTATTAGTTTCAAGGGACCTTCTGCCACCATAAAAACGCATCATAATGTCGGTGGTCTTCCCGATCACATGAACCTCGATCTTATTGAACCCTTGAGAGAGCTTTTCAAAGACGAAGTTCGTCAGCTCGGACGTGAGCTTGGTATCGCGGAATCCCTTGTATCGCGTCATCCATTTCCGGGACCGGGTCTGGGAGTCAGGATTCTTGGCGAAGTAACCGAGGAAAGACTCGAAATATTACGGGAAGCCGACTACATCTTCATCAACAAACTCCGAGAGAACGGTTGGTATGACAAGGTGAGCCAGGCGCTGGTTGTACTGCTTCCGGTGAAGAGTGTTGGTGTGATGGGCGATGCACGTACTTATGAAAATGTTGTAGCGCTCAGATCTGTTGATACATGGGATTTTATGACAGCCGATTTCAGCCGAATCCCTCTTGAGTTATTAGGTGAGATCGCAACTCAGATCATTAATGAAGTAAAAGGCGTAAACCGTGTCGTCTATGACGTCAGCAGTAAGCCCCCTGCAACAGTGGAGTGGGAATGAGTTACAAGCTAAATAGTATGAAAGCATTTATTCTCATTTTTTGTGTCGCACTCGTGTCCGTGGGAATTGCCTCCGCAAAAAAGAACAAAGATGAAAACCTTCCTAAAACTTTAAAATCCGCTGTTGATTTATTTCAAAATGATGAACCGGAGGAAGCATTTAAAAGATGCTTATGGTTCATGGAGAAATATCCCGACAGCAAATACACGGCTTTTTCTTTGATATTGGCGGGAAGATGTGATTTCGCTCTTGGTAATATTTCGGATGCGCTTTCACGTTGCCACGAGGTGCTTAAAAAATATCCTGGCAGTGATATGTCTTCACAGGCTTATTATTTGATTGCTTCAGCCTATCAGAGTCGGGGAGACAGTTATGAAGCGGCAAGAGCATTGATAAACTGTCTCGATGGGGGAGATACCGGCAGGGTAAAAGTATTAGCTGAAGAGAATCTGATAGAATTACTCGAGGGGCCATTAGCGTACAAATTAGACCAACTGCGCGAATTTGCACAAAGCGAAGCCAGTATGCAGGCGCTCTATTATGTTCAGGCTCCCTCTTCGATACCCCGGATTGGATTGTTAGTTGACGGCGCTGAAGAGGATTCCGCGGGCAGATCATTAGTGGAGGGAATCCGGGCGGCGTTATCCCTGTTCGATGTGGACAGTATCAGTAACGATGAGCTTATTTCCGAAGAAGTGATATTTGGTGAAGTTGATACCGCTCTTGTGGACAGTAGTAACAATGTTGAACTCATAACCGAAGATGGAATTAAAAGCGAGGTTGACGCCGTTCTTGCTACACGCAGGTTGATCCGGGAGGAAGGTGTTTGTTGTATTATCGCCGGGCTGGATAAAAGTAAATCCGTGATAGCAGCAGTTGAATCTCAGTCTGCAGGCATCCCGATAATACTTCCCGGTTCGCGTTATCCGGGACTCTATGCCATAGGTGCGACAACAATTCAACCTGAAGCGGATTGGTTCAGGGAAGGGGAAATTGCGGGGATATATGCTGTCGATTCGTTAGGTTTGCGTTCTTTCGCTATAGTCGCTCCTGCTACCGAGATGTGCCGGCAAAATGTCAGTGGTTTCATGGAAGTGATAGATTCGCACGACAGCACTGAAATGATTTCGCTTGAATGGTACTTCCCGTCAGAAGGTGTAAGCTTGAGCAGGCAATTCCTGCGTATCAGGGAAATCGCCTTCAGGAGAGAGTTCGCCGACAGCCTGACTCAGAAGGAAGTTGAATTTGACAGTACGCAATTCGAGAAATTATGGCGCTCTCATCTCGATAGTATTCGTCTCAGCCCTTCATATAAAAGCGGGTCGATAGATTCAAATTCAATAGATCTTGCCACCATCGATGCATTCTATTTTCCCATCGAACCCGGAACGATGGAATTATTCGCCCCGCAAGTCGCATTCTATAATTTCCGCACTCAGATGTTTGGTAATTCAGCCTGGTATGACAAAGAGGAACTATACCGGCACCGGCAATATGTAGAGGATATGGTTTTCACTACCCCTTACAATCTTGACGGGAACTCTGAGGAGTTAATTGAGCTTTCCGATTTTCTTAAAGATTCAGGAGTTATTACCCCCGATGCCTGGCATATTCGCGGCTTTGATGCGGCAAGTATAGTCCTTGGTATCTTAGAGGATGGTTATTCAGGAACGAGGCAGTTCTCCGACCGGATCAGGAGAATCGAATTTGAGAATCTTGCGTCAGGTCATCAGACTTTCAGTGAAGAGGGGCTTTCAGGACAAAGCATGTGGTTTCTGACGATCATCGAAGGAGAAGTGCATGAAGAAAGCGCCGAGAGGAGAAGAATACAAATCCTGCAAATGAAAAATCCGGATCCCAATCAACCAAATAAATAATAGATCGAAAGAGGTATTAAATGAATCTCTGGCAGGCGCTGATTCTTGGAATCGTGCAGGGACTGACTGAATTCCTGCCTATATCATCATCAGGACACCTTGTAATAGTTAATCACCTTCTTGGAATATCCGACGAATCAATATCATTTGAAGTGGCTGTACATATCGGTACGTTGGTATCTGTCCTTGTTTATTTTCGAAAAGATATCATACAGTTGTTCGTTGATTTTTTCCGTGGCGGAGAGATGCGCAGAGTAGGGTGGATGATTCTCCTTGCTATGGTTCCTACCGGGATTATCGGGTTGAGTTTGAGTAATGTTATAAATGTTTTATTTGAATCCCCAAAATTTGCGGCTGGCGGTTTATTTGTTACCGCTATTATTCTTTTTATCGCCGAAAAAATCAAGAACAAGAACAAGCTCATTACAGATACCCGGTGGAAAAACGCACTTCTGATAGGCGCCATGCAGGGAATGGCAATTATGCCTGGAATCAGTCGAAGTGGTTCTACGATTGCCGCCGGGCTATTCTCAGGACTGTCACGTGATGCCGCCGCTCGTTTCAGTTTCCTTCTCGCTATTCCCGCAATCTTAGCCGCCGCTGTATATGAACTCAAAGATTTTTCCCACCTCGAACACGAGATGCTGCTACCCTTCGCAGTTGGAACCTGCGCTTCCATGATCAGCGGATACCTCGCAATCGGAGCATTAATGGCAGTTCTGAGGCGTGGAAAACTTTACGGTTTCAGTATCTATACAATAATTGTAGGAAGTTTAGTACTGATATTGCTGTAACCTGGTTGACTCGGGGCAACCCAAGGCTGATAAATCTCCGAACCGGGCAATATGCCATATCGTGAAAGAAGAGTAAGTATTTCTGAAATATTTAATATAGAAACAAGAGTTTTTTTATTTTTTAGCTTGAACTCCATTGACATTACTTCTTTCAGGTGATATATTATAAACTAATATCCAAAAACATCCCCGCAATCTATTAGACTGACTTCTCACAAGGAACCGGGAAATGCTGTCAGTTTTAAAGTCTGTTTATTGCCATAACTTTTATTCCACGATTTCCGTTATCCTGCGGAAGCGACCATTTTCTGTAAATTCAAGAACAGGAAGTACCTGCATGTCTCGTTACTCAATTCTCAAACATACAAATATGTATATTTTCGCCGTTTTTTTGCTGTTGACTGCCACATTCTCTATCTCCTTCGCCGAATGGCCCGAGAACGGCGTACAGGTATCCCCGGATAGTGTTTTGCGGGTGGCAATGTTCAGGGTGGCGCCGGACAGTACCGGCGGAGCTTATGTTGTCTGGAAACATGGTCCTGATAATCTCAATACTGTGGCGCAGCATATAGACCGGGATGGCAATCTATTATGGGATGTACCCGGAGTCTCCGTAACCGATCCCGATTCCATGCCGCTTACAGTTTTGTCAGACGTACTTCCAGCTCCAGGCGGATGCGCTTATATCAGTTATACCGGGCAGGGTCCTGACGGTTACTTGAACATATTCGTTCAGAAGTTGTCTCCGGATGGGGAGAGGTTATACGGACCCTATGGTGTTGCGTTGACAGATGAAACAATGAATCAACATAATATCTCTGATTTTGCTATGCGAGACGTAATGGTTCTTGACGGCGAAGGAGGGATTATACAGGGATATTGGGCATTAACACATCCACCAAACAATGCGAGCGTTCATGCCGCCCGCATGGATTCTTCCGGTGAGGTATTGTGGACTGACGCAATAGTAGCGAATGCTGGAATATTTC
>JAVCCM010000131.1 GCA_030765455.1 Candidatus Electryonea clarkiae
ATCTTGATGAATTCGAATTCCGTTTCAACAGACGCTGGAATCTATTCAATATTTTCGATAAACTCTTGACACGTTGTATTCAAAGATCGACTATTACTTTAGCTGAGCTAATGACATAACCGGATTACGCTATTGCTAAATTAGGTGGATGGATTGACACAAAACGAAATGGACGAGTCGGATGGGAAGCGCTGTGGAAAGGCTTGGCGATACTCCATGAACGCCTTGTCGGATGGCGGTTAGCGACGATGTGAGTAAGAGACAGGGCTTCAGCCGGGGTGTTGGAAATGGGCTCTGTTTCAAAGCGCGCTTCAGCCTTAGTAGGTTCAAGGTATTGACTTAGTGGGATTATGAGGAGGTATGAGATATCACACGATATCTAATGCTTTTACAATAGCGAAGATGGAAGAAATTCAAAAAAGGCAGTCTTTATTTTTCAACATCTTTATAAAACCGTTTCCGCATCCATATAAATACAACATACGTTCCGATTAAGGCAATAACGCTGAGAATGATACCGGTACCTATTTCCCCAAAAACAAAATATCCTATCGCAAAGGTCGAACCCAGTGTCATAGCTATTCCACCAATCCATCCTAAAATATCAAATGCGAAAGGACTTTGATAATCTTCAGCTCCGGTTAACTGGTCGAGCTTTTCAAGATAATTCCTGACGTTTTTCCATGCTCCGGGGGGACGCGTTCTCTTGTAGAATTCGACTAATGTTTTCATGGCAGGCGCTGGAGTAAGGATGGTCACAGGAATAAAAACCACTGCTGAACCCACAGTTATCAATAAAACTTTGATTGGGAAAGGGATCTCCGGAAAGAACAAATAGAGGGTAGAAGAGATAATGCTCGAAGCTGCCATCGCTGCTATTTCCGTCCATGCCGAGATACGCCACCAGAACCACCGCAGGATGTAAACCGGTCCTGTTCCGGCACCGAAAGCGATGATAAATTTGAATGCTTCGGTCACGGATTGGATATAATACGCCATCACTGAAGTCACACCGAGCAACAAGACCATGGCAACTTTCGCGGCAATAAGATAATGTTTTTCACTTTTACCGGGCGCTATCCATCCACGATAGATATCATGTGTTAGATAACTTGAACCCCAGTTGAGCTGGGTATCGATAGTGCTCATGAATGCGCCCACCAGCCCGGCGACCATCAGACCTTTTAAACCGACGGGTAATAGTTGGATTATTAATAAGGGATAAACAAGCTCATGATCAGATATACCGTTTGATCCAAACGGTGTTTCAGGCATCAAAACCAGGCTTGCCAGCGCTACGATCACCCAGGGCCAGGTGCGCAGGGCGAAATGGGCTATGTTGTACCAGAGTGTTGCGCCGAATGCATGCATCTCATTTTTCGCCGCGCTCATTCTCTGGATTACTTTACCACCGCCGTCGGAATTCAGGTTCGCCCACCATTGTATGGAGAGGTAAATCATGAATCCGCCAAATGCGCCGGTTAGTGTTTCCATGCTGAAAAAACCGGATTCAGGGATTTTAGGAATCATGGCGATTTTTTCCGGACCGGCGATTTCGAGGATATGTTCAATACCTCCAGCAGCATTAACGGCAAAAATTGCGAGGATGACGGCTCCGATCAGTGCGATGATAAACTGCGCCACATCAGTAATCACCACCCCCCAGAACCCGGCGAAGAAACTATATACTACGGCTAACAGGGAAGCGGCGAGAACTCCAATCCATTTTGGTCCCCCCCATACAACACCGGTTATTTTCGCCATTGCCAGCACTACCCAGCTCATGGCGATTGTATTAATGAAAAGAGATAACCAGGCAGCCCGCACAACTCTCAGGACCCGTCCGGCTTTCCCGCCATATCTGAGGTCTGTCAGTTCAACATCCGTTACGACCTTCGCGCGCCGCCACAACCTTGCCAGGAAAAACGCTCCAAAGAGTCCGCCAATAGCAAACGACCACCATTGCCAGTTCAACGATACACCGCCTGAACGTATCAGTTTTGTCACATATAGTGGAGTATCGCAGGAGAAACTTGTTGCGACCATGCTTGTCCCGGCAATCCACCAGGGAAGGTTTCGCCCAGAGAGGAAATAGCTGTCCGTATTGAGATGAGCCCGACGTGTAAAAGCGAGACCCAGCGCAAATACAATAAGCAGATATATACCAATTATGGAAATGTCTATGGTTGACATGATGAGAATCTTAAAATAAAAGTGGCGATTAATGAAAAATCGAAATATCTATTGTAAGGTATTCGCCGATGATATGGAAACTGCTTTCTAATCAATTTGAATTTTGTTGAAGGAAGATCACGGGTGTCATGTAGGCGACGGGTGGCCCGATTGCTTGCTGTCGGGTTTCATCCTGACCCGAACGAGGCGGAACCAGAAAGAATACAGGGATACACAGGATTAACAAGATTTGTAATATGCGCTCTTTGCCCCTTTTGCGTCTTTGCGTGAGAAAAAGACAGTGAAGTAGCCGTGATACGTGCTTGTCCCCAGAAAAACTGTTAGGCTTAAGGTCTGATTATGCTTTTCTCGCTTCTCTCTTTCCGTTAATAACTATGCTGCAGCAACTGCCGGGCTCATCTTTATCTATGAACATGATACTGCCGCCGTTGATTTCTACCGCCCATTTCGCTATGGATAAGCCTAATCCTGCACCTCCGTCTGCACTGGAGCGGGTGGAGTCGATCCGGTAACCTCTCAAAAACCTTTTCGCGCTGGTCAGGCGGAATCACCGATTCATGATCAGATATATCTATCCAGGCGCCACCAAAGCCGGAATAAACGCTAAGATAAGAATAATAATGCTAATCTTCACGAGAACTTTCATGATTCTTTCCAATTGTGTCAAGAGGGTTGAATATAGCGCCTCAAGTGATAATCGACGCTGACGCTATAAATCTTGCTGTGTCTGTGAACTAAAATGAGGAGGATTTTTCGACAATGCAACTTAAGTGTTTCTTAAAATTTATTAAAAGATTTTAATGCTGGATATGTGTAATTCTTTTTTGTTCTTTGGATGGTTGGAAAATATCACTCTGATCATATCAGTGTTGCATCCTGAAATTTTAAACCTGAAACTGCTGCTGCGCTGTCAGATTTAATTCGGACTCAAACCGCCATAGGTACATAAATCCGTATGGTCTGGATTAGTTTACAACGTGCTATTCCGGAACAATTATTTCTTTTTCTGCGAAGAATTCTGTGTATTTTTTGTCTGAATCCAGGATATGATTAATAACCCAATCGCCCAGAAAACTCAAAATTTCTATTGATAAATTCGGATTGGTGCAGAAATCAAGAGCATATTTAATTACATCGCTGGTTAAAACCTCATGCTCGTGCTTATGCTCGATATAATCAGGATAATTATGTATATACATATTATATTCTTCATCCCTGAAGTGATCTTTTGTATATAAGATCAAGTCATGTACAATCTGCCTCAACACAGCATGCTCTTGAATCTCATTGATCGCTTCTTCCAAACATACAATAAAACCGAACATCTTTTTATGTTGTTCATCGAATACACCTACTCCAACGCTGTATTCATCCATCCAAGGTAGAAATGGCATCACATCTCCTCTCTGATTTACAAATTATACAAGCTAATAATCAATTTCTCAAATGTCAAAGACTTTGATATTTATATTGATTTGGGTAGTATTTTTATCCGTAATACAGAATATACTATTTGAAGTTTTGAATTGATGTTGTTCTTGACATTTTCTCGCAGAGCTGCAACGAACCGAGCCCACTAGATTTCGTTATGTCCGTAGATCAGCCTGGAATGCAAAGCGAAGCGTAGTTCTTAATTTATTGTGTGTGAAATTATAAATTCAAAACTGAAGATTTGGAGTTTTACAAGCTGCGTTGTATATTGATTACTTTTATAGTTGAGTCCCATCAACTAACCGATATAGCACCGATTTTACACTTCTTCACACAATGAAAGAGAATGGAGCTGATATGGATTTCAAGTCTAAAACCAAATCACAGCTTATCGCAGAAATTGAAATTCTGCAAAATAAAATTAACTCGTTTGAGTCTTCATCTACTATTGATCAAATACAGGAAAATGAGACAGAAGGTAAGTATAGAAGTTTTTTTGAAAATGCTTTCGATGGATTAATTCATTTGGATTTGAAAGGAAATATTCTTGATGTGAATAAAGCAGCCGTGAATTTCTTCGGTGGCAAGAAGGAGGAGTTGATTGGAAAACATTTCACAAAAACCGGTGTTGTCAGCAAGAAGGATATACCTTTACTGCTAAAAACCTTCGCGAATACTATCACTGGCAAAAAAGCTTCTATCAGCCTAGAAATAACAAATAAAAGTGAGGAAAAAATATTCCTTGAATGTAATACTTCATTTATTAGAAAAAATAAAAAGATTGCGGGGGTTATGGGGATTGCAAGGGATATAACAGAATATAAAAAATCAGAAATTGAATTACAGGAAAGCGAACAACGTTTCCGGATGTTAATGGAAAAATCACCGGTTTGCATTGAAATTTTTGATAAAGATGGCGTACTGCTTGATGTCAATGAAGCGTGGGAAAATACCTGGGGTGTCAATGGTGAAGAAATAATCGGAAAATACAATCCACTTGACAATGAACAATTTAAAATGATGGGACTATTACCTCTGATTGAGCAGGCTTTTGCAGGTGAGAGTGTTCAGCTTCCTGATGTTGAATTTGATCCAGCAGCCTCAGGTCTCCCAGGACGAAAACTATGGATACGAGGTTATGCATATCATCTTGAAGATAAAGACTCAAACGTCAAGAATGTCATTATGCTCTCTGAGAATATTACTGAACAGAAGCTGGCAGAGGAAGAAATTCGAAAAAGTGAGGAAAAATATAGATCTATATTTGAATCATTTCAGGATCTTTATTATCGAACTGATTCCCAGGGCATTGTCACACTTGTAAGTCCCTCAGTGAGGCAATTAGGCTATGAACCTGAAGAGTTAATCGGACGTCCAGCCGCAGATTTTTTCGCAAATCCATCTGATCGTAGTAAATTCATGGAAGAAATATCATTATCCGGATCAGTTCAAGACTACGAAGTCAAAATTCAAAATAAGGAAGACGAAAATTTATATGCATCATTAACAGCATCTCTTATTGAAGAAGAAGATGGGAATCTCGTTGGAATTGAGGGCGTTATTCGTGATATAACTAAACGTAAGAAATCAGAAAAACAACTGAGAGAGAGCGAGGAAAAGTTCAGGTTAATTAACGAGCAATCTTTAGTGGGAATAGTTATCATCCAGGAAAATGAAATCAAACATATCAATGAAGCAGTGTTTCAGATAAGTGAAACTGAAAAATCAGAATTTGAGAAATCTGCTCTAAAGGGGATAATGAAGCAAGTACACCCTGATGATGTTCAGATGGTTCAGGATCAGTTACAGAAAAAACAAAAAGGAGAGCAACAGGGAACTGTACCTAATTATGTTTTTAGACTTATTCCTAATTCAGGACAAACCAAATGGTTGGAAATATACTCAAAGACGATAGTTTATAATGATGATCCTGCTGATCTGATAATGTTGTTGGATATAACCGAGCGAAAAGAAGCAGCGAACCAGATAAAACAACTCCAGGAATATCTGCAGCTCCAGGTTGAACGAATGCCAGTTGGATTAATAGTGTGGGATACTGACTTTCGTGTAGAATCCTGGAATTCTGCCGCGGAAAATATTTTTGGTTACACTGCGGAAGAAATACTTGGCAAACACCCGTATGATTTTATTGTGCCTGAGGATATTCAGCCAAAATTAGATGCCATCTGGGATCGTTTGTTCGATGGAGATATGACGGCGTATAGTGAAAATGACAACGTAACAAAAGATGGTCGAAGAATTACCTGTAACTGGTCGAATACACCACTTAGAGAAGATGATGGTACAATAATTGGTGTTCTCTCCATGGTAGAAGATATTACCCAGCAAAAGATTGCAATGTCTGATCTACAGGAGAGTGAAGAAAAATATCGTATCCTATTTGAAACAATGGAGCAGGGAGTAGTTTACCAGGATGTGAATGGTGAAATCACTTCTGCAAATCCTGCCGCTGAAAGATTACTTGGATTAACTATTGAGCAGATGCAGGGGCGTACATCAATTGATCCAAGATGGAAAGCAATTAAGGAAGATGGATCAGATTTCCAAGGTGAAAAACATCCTTCTATGATAGCCTTAAAGGATGGCAGGTCTGTTCGAGATACAGTAATGGGTGTTTTCATTCCGACGACAGATTCTTATAGGTGGATAATTGTCAATGCTGTTCCGCAATTTAAAACAGGTGAGGATAGAACCTATCAGGTATTTACAACTTTTAGTGACATAACAGAAATCAAGAAAACTGAAGAGAGAATGCGTTTTATGAAATTTTCCATAGACCATAGCGCAGACTCTGCCTTTTGGATGGGACCGGATGCACAGTTCATTTATGTAAACGAGGCAGTATGTGAATCATTAGGATATACTCCTGAAGAAATGCTTACAATGACGGTTCACGACATTGATCCTGATTTTCCACAAGACGTATGGCTTGATCATTGGAAAGACATGAAACAACTTAAATCATTTAGCATGGAATCCCATCATCGCAAAAAAGATGGACAGGTTTTCCCTGTTGAAGTAACAGTAAATTATGTTGAATTTGAAGGTCAGGAATACAATTGCGCCTTTTCTAAGGATATTACTGAACGCAAAATAGCGGAACAAGCCTTAAGTGAGAGCGAGCGACAGTATCGGACGATATTTGAATCCTTGCAAGACCTTTTTTATAGGACAGATCATGAAGGGAATATATTACTTGTGAGTCCATCAGTTCGTCAGTTTGGATATGAACCAGAAGATTTGATTGGATGTTCTTCCACTGATTTTTATTCCGATCCATCTGACGGGGACAAATTTATGAAAATAATAATGGAAGAAGGATCCATCACAAGTTACGAGATTCAATTAACAAAGAAAGATGGAACTGTCGTCGATGCTTCTATTACTGCGTCTTTGTTAAAAAATGATGATGGTAGTTTTGCCGGCATTGAAGGAGTACTTCGTGATATTTCAGAAAATAAAAAAGCTGAAGAAGAGTTGAAGGCGAGTGAAGAACGTTATCATGGGCTGGCAGATGCTTCGTTCGAGGCGGTTTTCATCTCAGAGAAGGGTATATGTCTCGATGCAAATCGAGCTGCGTGCGAAATGTTCGGTTATGAATGTGATGAGCTGATTGGCATATTTGGCACAGATGTAATTGCGCCTGAATCAAAAGAACTTGTAAAGAGTAATATGACATCAGGTTTTGAAGAACCTTACGAAGCATTAGCTCAAAGGAAAGATGGATCGACTTTTTATTGTGAAATACATGGTAAAATGACAGAGCACAAGGGACGGGACGTCAGGATTACTGTTCTTCGGGATGTAGATGAAAAAAGACGTGCCGAAGTTGCACTGCGAGAAAGTGAAGAGCAATATAGAGCGATATTTGAATCATTCCAGGATATCTATTATCGTACTGATAAGAAGGGGAAACTTACACTCATTAGCCCTTCAGTCAGAAAGTACGGATATGAACCTGAAGATTTACTTGGTCATTACGTATCAGATTACTACACCAATCCTCGAGAACGTCGATATTTAATGAAAAAAATAGCTCAGGATGGCTTTGTGGAGGATTACGAAGTGCAACTGGTCGCTAATGATGGTACAATTATTGATTCTTCACTCAATGCACATTTATTCGCCGATGAAGCTGGTAATGCGGTTGGAGTCGAGGGAATATTACGTGTCATAACAGAACGTAAACATGCAGAAAATCTTACTCGGATTCAGAAAGAACTTGCAATAAAACTTGGCGAAACAACCAGTATCGAAAAAGCTTTAGCCGATTGTATTGACGCTGCAATTCAAATATCTATTATGGATTCAGGGGGTATCTATCTTGTTGATCCTGAGACAGGAGATATTGATCTATCGTACAGCGAAGGATTTAAACCTGAATATGTTAAGATGGTATCGCACTACAAATCTGATTCAAACAATGCAATAATAGTTAATGCAGGGAAACCGATACACGTTACCCATGCTGAGTTGAATATTGATTTGAGTGATATTGAGCGATCCGAAGGACTAAAATGTATTTCTGTTATTCCCATTCTTCATGAAGGGCGTGCTGTAGGTTGCATGAATATGGGATCGCATTCAAAAGGGGACATTTCCGAGTTTGAGAAAGAAGTTCTGGAATCAATAGCTGGTATGGCAGGTGGACTGATTACGCGGCTGAAGACAGAAGAGAAGCTTCAGGAAAGCGAAGAGAGATACCGTCAATTGTTTGAAGATGATTTGACCGGGGATTATATATCAACTCCTGAAGGTCATATAACCACATGTAATCCGGCATTCGCAAAGATACTTGGATTCAAATCGGTTGAAGATGTGTACAATGTTCCTATAATCACTCTTTATCAAAATCCGGATGACAGGGAATATTTCCTTGAGCAGATAAAAAAAATGAAAAAACTGGAGTACTATGAGAAGCAATATCTCAAAATAGATGGAAACCAGATTCACGTGATCGAAAACGCAATAGGTGTATTCGATGATTCAGATAAACTTACACATATTCGTGGATATATTATTGATAATACTGAACGCAAATTACTTGAAGAACAACTCCAACAATCCCAGAAAATGGAAAGCATTGGATTGTTAGCGGGTGGTATCGCTCATGATTTTAATAACCTGTTAACCGCCATCATAGGAAATACCGAACTTGCAATGTTTTCACTTGACGAACGTGATCCGATGATGGAGGACCTTAATGCAGTGCGAGAATCTGCTGATCGCGCTGCCGACCTCACTCGCCAATTACTCGCTTTTAGCCGTAAGCAGACTCTGCAACCAAAAGTCCTGAATATGAACCTGATTGTACAAAATCTTGAGAAGATGCTGAGACGTATGATTGGTGAGGATATCGATTTAAAGATTAAGACTTTCAAAAAATTGAAAATGGTAAAAGTTGATCCTGGACAAATTGAGCAGGTCCTCGTAAACTTGGTGGTAAATGCACGAGATGCAATGAATATGGGAGGAAAATTAACTATTGAGACACAAAATATAACATTGGATGAGGAGTATTCACATATTCATATTGATGCTGTAGCAGGACAATACGTATTGATAGCCATTTCTGACTCCGGAACCGGCATGAGTGATGAAGTAAAATTAAAGATATTCGATCCGTTTTTTACAACAAAAAGCGAAGGCAAAGGCACAGGGCTTGGTTTATCAATGGTGTATGGCATAATTAAACAAAGTGGCGGTCATATTTCTGTGTACAGCGAGATCGGACATGGAACAACCTTCAAAATATATCTGCCAGCTGTTGAAGAAAAAGCAGATGCACATGAACGAAAGCAGGATATATCCAAAGCACCCCGTGGGAATGAAACCTTACTGTTAGTTGAAGATGCGCACGATGTTCGTACCCTTGCTGTCAAAATTCTTAAACGCCAGGGATACCATGTATTTGAAGCTGCATCTGGAGGAGATGCTATCGTAATCTGCGATAAAATGGATAAACCTGTTGACCTTGTAGTTACCGATGTAATAATGCCGCACATGAGCGGGCGGGAGCTGGCAGAAAAACTGCGTGATAGATGGAGTGATTTGAAAGTACTATACATGTCGGGATACACGGATGATGCAATTGTCCATCACGGTATTCTTGACCAGGGAATTCCCTACCTTCAGAAGCCATTCCGTCCGTTGGACATCGCGATTAAAGTCAGGGAAGTATTGGATAATTGAGATCAAAGGAGTTTGAATATCTCATTTTTGTCTGACTCGGATGCAAGCCATCACGGCAACGTTTCGAGGGCAAATTCTTGAGGATTCAAGTCACAATTTTGAGCACTTTAAACCTGGAAATTACATTTTCAAATTGTGCTGCATTGTTGTCCGGATTCGATTAATATCTCATACCAATCTCAATAAAAATTCTATTGAGATTCAGATTGTCTCCCCTGTAGGCTTCGAAGAATGAAGAAATATAGATGGGTGAGTTAAAATAATAATCTATTCCGGTTTTAATCCAATTATAAGAGACGGACCCTTCATAATCTTTCATTGTATAACTGCTTAATCCAAATTGTACTGAAGATCTTAAACGGTGAAAAAATAATCTGGATAAATGGAGATTTGGTTGAGTCCCACTTGTTCGAGGATTGTCGAAAAGATTAAGATTCAACCTGATGCCAATTCCACTTGAGAATAAATCATTTTTACCAATACTGAAATATTGTGTGCTGGTTGAACTATTATCAACGCCCCTTAATCTCACTCCGATACGGGCATTTGTACGAATCCTGTAAGGGAGCATGGCATTAATTCCCAACCGGAATCCCTGTCGCTGTGTATCATCAAACAAAGAATCGGGTGTCTCCCTGGATTCATAGGTTCGGACCAGAGTATTATTACTGTAACCAGCATTCAGCGACACCGATCTGGATATTGAATATCTTCCGTTTAGCAATAAATTTGACAATTGCATGCTGGAGCCGGATACCTCTTTACGCCAGGCTCGGTTGATTTCTAGATCAGCGCTCTGATAAAAACTCAATTTCCTGTTATATGATACCATTACCTGTTCATAAATAAACTCTTTGCTGATATTGCCCTTATTATATCTCCCTGCAAGGGCGACTGTCCCGCCTATATCTGATTTCTGATTTATATCTGATTCATAATGAACGTATGCCCCGGTTTTTACTTCATCTGTGCTGATTTGAGTGTTTCTAAGATCCGGATGAGTGCCACCGAAAGCTCCCATGGTAATTTTATCGTTAATTTGATAATCCACTAATGCACCATCGAATTTCCCAATCCCGCTTATACGGTTTGAGATGACTCTTCCCGCCTTGTAATGAAGTGGATTTGCTGGATCTGTATTCGTGAGTGAGACTTCATATATCCTGTTGTTCCATTCGGTTCGTGCTCGATCCGGATCATTTCTGTCCTTGATGAATTGGCGAATTCTCATATTGAGGTTTAGCTGATGATTACTCCCGAACAGGTTCTGTATTGAGTTCTTTATTGCCAGGGATGGTTGATGAACATCATTATCGAAATCACTCTGATCATCCTGAAAATAATATTGGAGTCCAATTCGACCGGATAGTTGATTCGCCTTAATCGATTTTGTGCGGATTCTTGTGATTCGGGGAGGTAATTTCTCGGCAACTTGAAAAGTATCAATCTCCTGAGAAGGTATTATTTCTTCATGAACCGATATAATTGCCACATCTCCTAACTGAATTTCTCCTGATTTTTCAATTATTTTGCAGGAGGATGAATTATCCGCCACGAAGAGAATCTTTATACTTGCAATTTTTTGATTATCCCGCCTGACCTCACCAAGATCACCTTTGTTAATTCCCTGCGCGCGTCCGGCATCCAGGTAAATAGCAGTATTTGAGAGATATTTGACTGTAGTTTGAACCTCACCTGCAATGAGTGTGCAAGGCAGGAAAAGCAGTATTAGAAAGCGTTTGAAGTACAAGTTAAATTCCATCTCTTAATCAATCTTCCGGCGATTTTGATCAATATGTTTAATTAATGGACGAAGTAAATCATCACCCTCTCCATCCGGATGGCATTCATAACATGCATCACTATTGTAAACATAACCCTGAACTTCATCATGATCATCATCCGTATCTTCCCTGTTATGTTCATGACAGTCAATGCAATAAAAGACAGAATAATCATTGGGATTTGTGTGGCAATCGGAACAACGATCCCATTCCTCGCGATGGTTGCCGGTATAAATCGGGAACCATAGACGATGATTAAAATCAGCGTCACCCCAATCAGTGGTATTATGGCATTGTTCACAATCTGTGGGGAATCCGGCGCCCCTGTGATCAGGATCGTCAGCATCGTTGTAGTCATCATCATGACAGAAATAGCAACCTGTTGGCGTTCCCTCATACTGACCATCAATATGACACTCTCCACAATTCACAGTGCGGTGCGATCCTGTCAATGGGAACTCAGTCTCGTCATGATCAAATGTTGCCGGACTCCAGGCTTCTGTAGTATGGCAGATAGTACAATCATGTTCAAACTGTCCTGTGACGTGATTCGGATCATTCACATCTTCAAAATCATCCTGATGACAACCGTAACAGGCGACCGGGGTCCCGGTATAACCTTGCGAATGACAATCATTGCACTCGAGTTGCAGATGTGCGCCGGTCAATGGAAAATCCGATTGATCGTGATCAAACGCTGCCGGTGTCCATCCATCAGTAGTGTGACAAATACTGCAATCATGGTCATAGTTTCCATCCTGGTGATCAGGGTCAGTTACTGACTCATAATCATCATTATGGCAGGAGTAACAGTCTGTCGGTGTGCCGGTATATCCCTGGGTATGACAATCAGCACAATCTACATTTACATGAGCGCCGGTCAGTGGAAACTCAGTCAGATCGTGGTTAATTTCAGCCGGACTCCATCCAACAGTCGAGTGACATACTCCACAATCGAGAGGATAATCTGCAGCCGCATGATCAGGATCTCCTGCATTGCGATAATCAGGTTCATGGCATCCATAACAGTCAGTCGAAGTTCCATTATAAACACCATCGATATGACAAGCTGAACAATCAGTTGTCAAGTGAGATCCGGTTAGTTCATATTCGGTGTCGTTATTGTGCTCGAATGATGATGGAGTCCAGCCATCAGTGGTGTGACACTCCAAACAATCGTGATCGAAAGTTCCTTCTGTGTGTATCGGAATTTCTACATTTTCATAATCCGGTCTATGACAGGAAAAACAATCGTATGCCATTGATGCATATCCTTCTGAATGGCAATCAAGGCAGTTAAGACTTAAATGTGCTCCGTCAAGTTGGAAATTCGTCAGGTTGTGATCAAAAGTCGATGGACTCCAGGTTGATGTTGAATGACAAATTGTGCAATCATAAGAAAATTGTTCTGCCGTATGGTCTGGTTCGGAAACCTGGCCGAAATCATCGCGATGACAGCCAACACACTCAGGCGGTGTATCATTGTAACCTTGTTCATGACAATCAATGCACCCCAGCGAAACATGGGCACCATCTATTAAGAATGCAGTTACGCTATGATCGAACAGCGCCGGTGACCAGGCTTCAGATAGATTATCGTGACAAAGGATGCAATCAAAAGAATAATCCCCGGTAACATGATTTGGATCGACCACTCCCTCAAAATCATCATCATGACAGGGGTAGCAATCGGTAGAGGTATTATTGTAACCGGTACTATGACAATCGTTACAATCAACAGTGATATGAGATCCGGTTAAGGGAAAATCAGTCTCGTTATGATCAATATTCGCCGGAAGCCAACCATCCATTGAATGACAGAGAGTGCAAACAAAATCATATTGTCCCGCCACATGATCCGGGTCGGCAATTCCGGAATAATCGGATTCATGGCAGCCATAACATTTTGAAGGTGTGCCGGTATAAATTTCCTGATGACAATCACTGCATTGTAATTGAATATGAGCGCCTTCAAGCTGAAAAGACGACAAATTATGATCAAATGTTGCATCCTCCCAGGAGTGAATGGTGTGGCAGGTTTCGCATTCTTTCGGGAAGTCACTTCCGGAATGATTTGGATCACGCACATTTAAATAATCAGGTTCATGGCAGACGAAACATTCATATATCCCAAGATGATTATACTCTGCCGGACTCCATCCAGAACGATTATCCCTGTGGCATGTCGTACAATCAAGACTGAATCCAGCAACCAGGTGATTTGGGTTATTCGTACCTGTATAGGCGTCGTAATGGCAGCCGTCACAAGTGAGAGGAAGGTTGATATATCTTCCGGCTTCATGGCATTCCCGGCAATCAAGAGATGCATGTACCCCGGTAAGGGGATATTGTGTTTCTGAATGTGATAGCCGAAACCGGGTTTCATCAATCCATCGATCAGGATTATGGCATCTTTCGCAATTATCTCCGAACTGATTCTCATGGATATCAAGATGACAACTGAAGCACCGGTCATCTGTTCCGCTGAAGACAAGATTTGTATGACAAGCTTTGCAGGAAACCGATTTGTGACGACCCTCGAGGGGAAATCTGCTCGTGGCATGCTCAAACTGTAAATCTGCTCTTAGTTGCTCCCAGTTCTCCATAGAATGGCAGGTGATGCAATCGATTGACAGATCTTCGCCGTGGGGATTATTAGTTGCCGAAGCAGCAAATGCGGCATACGTCATGCACACGCACAAAAAAGAAACTATATAATCCTTGAAAGACATAATCATTCCTTCCCGGAGATTGCGAGAACATAATTATTAATTATTGATTCTAATAGTAAAAACATTTTACAGGCTTTTTATTAACAATATACACCAAGGTTAATCCTTTTTTATATCCATAACTTCCAGTTCTTCTCCCCCGTGACATGAATTGCAGGCAATATCCTTTGGTTTGTAAATAATATAGTTTTCGTTCTCATTATTCTCAGAATATTGGTGACATTGAAAACATTCTAACTGGGCATGCGCGCCCTCAAGTTTAAAACGGGAGTCACTGTTATGATCAAATTGAAGATCTTTCCATGAGTTAGTCACATGGCATCGTTTACAATTTACCTCTTTGTCATTTGAATTCTCTTCCGCGAATTGACCATTATGGATATCATTATGGCACCCATCACAATTCATAGAAAGAGGTTTGATCCAAAGGATTTCGCCCTCAACTGATTCGATTTTATGACAACTAAGGCAGAAAGCCTGCTTATGCTTGCCGGCAAGCTGAAAACGCGCTAATCCGTGATCGAATGATATTTTATGCCAGCTTTCTATATTATGACAGTATTCACATCCACCCTTCTCAATCCATATATCTACCTGTCCTCGATGCATATCTTGATGACATCCATTGCAGTTCATGTTGTCAAAATCATACTGATTAAAATCCTTACCAATTTCATTTTGCACCGAAACATGGCACAGGAAGCATGGTACCGCCAGATGACTGCCGGTTAGGGGATATCGGGATGAATCATGTTCTGCTATATCGTATAGAGCAGGCAGAAAACCATTTTCATCATGACAATACACGCATTCACCCTTTGAAGGACTATTTACAAATTGTCCATTGTGTTGGTCATCATGACAGCTTTTACACCCTGCTGTTAAATCAAATTTTGTTGTTGTTCCCTTAATATGGCAACGGTCACAAGCTACCGTTAAATGTTTTCCGACAAGAGGGAAATTAGTCGTATTATGATCAAAATTACCGCCAACAATCTTGCTGAAACCTTTTGTATTATGACATTTTGAACAATTTGCTCCCAGCCTGCCTTCATGTTGATCTTTATGACAGGGAGTGCAGTTCTTGTAACGACCTTCAAGTGAATAATTGGAGTACTGATCTACACGTTTCTTTTTTTGAATTTTGAAAGGAACGCCTGATTCGGAAGATGAGATGATTTGTTGTTCATGACACTTTGAACAATCAAGGTCTAAATGGCTTCCTGTCAACTTGTATTGTGTATCATCATGATTAAAACCTGTTGCAGGAACCCAGCTATTGAAATCATGACATTTCAGGCAGTCGTTGGGAAGCTGACCACGATGTTCTTCCAAGTGGCATATAGTACAGTTTTGATCTAATCCCAAGAATGTTTTTGATTGATTAACCTCAGTTGACTTTCTCACTTCATCAGAAACAAATTCTGAGCGATGGCAGCTTCTGCAATTCAGTTCGTGGTGTTTACCCTCCAACAGATAACCGGTTAAGGAATGTTTGAAACTATTTACACCGCTCTTCCAGAAAACTAATTCATATTCACGTCCATGATGTTCTGAATGGCAAACAGAGCATTTTTTATCAGCGACATCTTTAGAGCTATGATATCCTTTTTCGGCTAAGATTCTACTTTGAAGAGCTTCATGACATTCAAGGCACCTCTTATTATTGAATTCTTTGCCAAGCTCATGACATTTATTGCAGTTCTTAATTCCCTTTAAGTCTTCATGCACACTGGATAATTTCCCGGGAGAGATTTGAGATAAAGCAATCGAAGAAAATAGCAATAAAGAAACTGCCATTATTATTATGGAACACCACCTCTTATTCATTCGGTATCCCTGGTTTTAGTTTGAACCTGCTCAATAAATTTTGCTGCAAGCACACTTAATGAATCAGCAGGATGAATCTCTATCAATTTAGACCAGTATTCGGTCGCCATCGAATCATTACCAACATTACCCTCGATTGCTCCAAGGTTATACAGTGCTCCGGCATGGTTGGGTATCTTTTCCAGCAAAATATTAAGTTCCTGTTTTGCTTCTTCAGTTCTACCAGATTTGAATAATTCCTTTGCAAAATCCAGCCTTGTTTCCTGTGCTTTGATACTCGAATCCATTTCCAGAAAGCTCTCATAATATTCTGCGGCTTTAATATGATCACCTTTTTCTGCATAAAGATTTCCTAATTTCAATGCCACAGGAGCATGAGGTGAATGAGAATTCCATAGAGATTCCAACTTGGAAATCTCTACCTCATTCCTCTGGTTTGCCACGATTGATTGATCAAGCTCCCGTATAGATTCAGTTTGCTTTTTGGAGCATCCCAATAGCGATAGAATAATTAATAATTGAATTAAAATTCTTATGGATAATGGTAAACCGTATATTTTCAATTTACTTCTCACCGAATTTGCGGCTTATCTCAATCCCGATTTTTTCCAGGAATCCGGTGGGCATCTCGCCTCCTATCATCACAAAAACCTGGTCATTCTGTATCTTGATGTCTTTACCTTTTTGTTCGAGTATTACAAAATCTTTCTCGATTTTCTTGACCTCGGAAGAAAATAATGGCTTTATTTGGTCCTCACTGATTGCTCGATCAAGTTTTGTTTTATTGTCCGGTTTTATCCTGAAAATGGAATCCCGTCTGTATGATAAATGAACATTATTCCCCACCTGCTCTGATAATGCCAGAGCGGTTTCTACAGCGCTGTCCCCACCACCTGCAATAAGAATATTCATATTCCGGAATATCTCCGGTTCGAGCAGACGGTACGCGACCTTCGGTAAACCTTCACCCTCAACATTCAATTTCCGTGGAGTACCTCTTCTGCCGGTGGCAAGCAATACTCGTTTTGATTTATAATCACCGTCATTAGTCTTAATAATAAATGATCCGTTTTCTCTTTTGACATCTTCTATTTTTGTGCCCGTCTTAATTTTGATATCTGTCTCTTTTATTGCATCATCCAAAATTTCAATGAGAGCTTCCTTCTCGATCTCACGAACTTTTACCTTCCCATATAATGGCAATTCAAAAGGTTGGGTCATTACCAGTTTGCGACGCGGGAAACTAAGAATTGTGCCTCCAAAATCATCCTGATCAAAGGTAAGAAAATTCAATTCTTCTTTCTTTGCCTGTAATGATGCAGCAATACCTGTAGGTCCAGCCCCAATTATGATCAAGTCAACAATATCATTTTCGAATTTGTCACTTTTTTCAATGCGACTGGACGAGATGAATTCCACAGCCTGTTTTCCCTGTGTAATTGCATTCCTGATTAATCCCATTCCTCCCAATTCACCGGCGATATACATACCCTCGATATTTGTCTCAAATTTCTCTGAAACGAAAGGAATGTCAACGCCTCTTTTCTCAGTACCAAAAACGAGATCTATCGCATCAACCGGACATGCAGCCTCGCATGCCCCGTGACCAATACAGTGTGAGGGATTGATCAATTGTCCCTTATTATTTATTAAACCGAGAACGTCTTTTTCAGGACAGGCCTTAACACATGCACCCACAGCAATGCACTTATCAGGATTTATAAAAGGATGCAGAGATACAGGCTCGTCCATTCCCTGATGTACAGCATTATCATATACTTGCTCAGCTTTCCGGCTTTTTCGTTTTTCAGCGAAGAAATACAACAGGGGGATTGTGACGACTATAATTCCTGTGAAAAGGTAGATTAAAAACTCTATCATTAATATTTTCCTTATTATAATGCAGCACGTGCATCTGAAATTAAAATAAGGGAATAATAATTGGTGGGCAATATTTTAAAAGATTGAAACGAAAACGATAGTTTTTCCCTCATTCTGAACGACAGTGAAGAATCTCAATCCTAAATTTACAATTGACTCAAGTGAAAACCGAGATTCTTCACTGTCGTTCAGAATGACAACATTTATTCAGAAACTGACTATTGAGCAATTTAATGAATAACTATACAATTAAATCAGAATATCCATTTATATCCGAACAATACAGCCACGATAACATGAATAATCATAATAAAGAGCATAATAACAGCAAATGGTCTATGAATTACATGCCAATAATGGAGTAATGAATTTGCAGTTTCCAAGAATGCTTTTCGCCTTCTTATTTTTATACGCTTGTTCATTATTGAAATTATCTCGCTTATCCTTGGTCGAGGTAATCCTGTAGATTTTGACAGTTTTTTACCAATTTGATGAAGTTTTACGGATAATCCCAAATCATTCGATATCCACACTGGAATAATTTTCCAACCGCTTGGATAATCAATAATTAAATCGTTTTCATATTCTTGAATTTTTTCCAAAATGCTATCATCCCCGGTAGTAGCTCGAAGATTTCCCATCAGGTTAAGTTCAGTTTCTTCAATTTGCCTGCCGCTCAACTCATTACCGTTCAGACTCCTTGGAATTTGAAGGTAGATATAGCGACCAAATACACCGCTCAGTGCAACGGCAATCATTGACCAGAACGATACAGCCACTATTCCACCAACTTTAAAGCTTGTATGAAAAATCACCAGGATTGGACCGGTTACTCCCATCCAGATATGATAATTTAACCATGTACGGATATTTCCTGCACGTCTCAGGAACCTTGCTCTTTTTCGAACTGAATATGATAGCAGGAGGATCATCAGGAGACTACCGACCACACCAATGCCATGTCCTATTACACCGCTTGGTTTGAGGGAATCATGCGAAATGTTATGAGGTCGGTCGAAATCGGAAAGCAGGTAATATTCTGAACCGGTAATTGATATGGATATTAATATTATTATTGTTGATAAATATAATAATGTCAGTAAGATTTTGTTAAATATCTTCATAGAACTCTAAAATTAAAATGATTGTCATCAAATGAAGTGAGTATTTCATTACAAGGTTGTGTCCCGAAGTTTGGTGGAAATTTGCGTTTCCCTATCGGGCTGTCTGTTAAGTTATACTGCTTCCAGGAATAGATCAACCTCCTCAATGTTAAAATCGTTTTTATCCAATGCTGTTTGTCTTGAAGAAATGAATGTGTGGTTTTGAAGGTTGGTGAGTCAGCCCTCAGTCAGATAGTGACTCGAGGGAGGTGAAATCTCCGTTTTCCTCTTGACTTCACTTATCATGGATGTCCCCAGAATTCCCGTATAGACCAAATAGGTATAAAGCGTACGCAGGGATAGTATTATTCGGCTAATGCCTCGAATGGTTCTATCGTAAAAGTCAATAATCGTTCACCGGTAATCTTCAATTCATCAGGCGTAACTCCACTCGATCCCAGAAGGCTGTTTATGCAGGAATAATATGCTTCCTGAAAATCAGTTTCGCTATTCAGCAATTCCCTCAAACCTGACCCGGACGATTTCACCAGATTCCGCCATTCATCAGGGAAGCAAGTTTTAGAAGCATACTCCCAATAATCTATCCATTTTTCCCAATCATTTGTTGAGGTCAATCTTGCTATTGATAGTACGCGACCGAGGTCTTTATTGCTTCGTTTTAATTGGTGACCATGAAACTCTGAACCTTTTATTAAATCAGGTTTAATACTTTGATTTTCAAATAAATTAGCAAGCACCATCATTTCAGGTTTAGCGCACCTTATGCCGAATTCCGTTCCTGCTGCCTCAAATACCGATATTCTCGTAAATCGAAAGCTGGGCAAACCATAATCTCCGTTGCTGAGTCTGATTCTTTCAAACTCGCGTGCTTTTTGTTTAGTGGAGGTGGGCTCGGTCAATAATTCCAGGAACCAGGTATCGTTATCAGGTGGATGAAGTCTTATAACCGGCAATTCATCATCCGGTGTGTCGGCAGTTCCCGGCTTACCATACTCACCTTCAGTTCTGTGTTTCCAATCTGCTGCGAGCAAGCCTTCAGTAATACCCTGACCGGTGACTACTGCCGAAGTATGAGGTGATAGAACGCAGTCAATATCCTTTGTGCGTACTTGCATATTAGACATCTCGCTCATTAAGTGATATCCTGCCGCGAGACTTCCAACTATGATGATTTTATTGTGATATTTAGCTGGAATCTCTTTAGATACTTCCCGTAGAACTTTGCGGGGTGATACAAAAGACGATAAAATTGTCATGATATTTTTAAACGGTTTGTAATCAGATATTCTTTAAATTCAGAGGCTTGAAAATCGAGTTTAGCATCGTATAAATCGAGCAGGCATTGCACCGGATCAGCCCATAGATCTCCATCATCATCCATTTTAAACATGGGTTCAGGTCTCGAGATGATATGGATTACGACGTTGACGGGATAGAGTGAATCGGTCACTTCCTTAAGCCCGGGGTCGAGCTGATCAATGAATCTGCGGTCGAATAGTTTGTTTTTATTGTGTATGGAGATATCCAGTCTTGGTGTACCTACAATGTCAAGGTCGGGATAATATTGCTTTGCACCTAGTACACCGCCGATTGCATATTCGCACGTTTTTAGTTGCGTTAACCTCTTTAAATGCGCTTCCGCTGATCGTGGCTGCCCAGAGCGGTCAGCTAAACGAATGCACTTATCAAATTCTCCCATATTGACTACCAGCCGCGACCATTCTTCCTTTTGAAAATATTTTAATTCCACCTGACGATTTTTATGCCGCTTGAGACAGTATTCCAATAGGTTTAACGATTTTGCCACTGTCGGATAGCTGTTTCCGGTTGCTTCCATCAGCCATTTTGTTGTGACAGAACCTTTTCCAAGCAGCCATAAATTTAATAAAACTATCAATATGTCATAGAATGATTGTGGTCGCCGCTGTACTGTATCAATGGTAGTAGCAGTGGAGGGAATATTCGCAAGCTCCAGATTTAATAACTTATCGAGTTTTTGTCGAAAACCCTTTTTGAGGTTCTGCGGTAAACCGTCGTATTGACCATCGTTAACAACTACCAGGCTTAGACGCTTTGATACCTTCGGGTGGAGAGTCTGCCAGGCGAGATGCCATTCTTCAGACAATCGGCTCAAACTAAACTGCGGTTCGACAAGGAGAAGTATTCCTCTCTCTCGAGGATCATCCATTATCCATGAAGCTAGCTCGAGCAATGAAGAGCGAAGATTCCGGAAATCTCTCGGTCTGTATTTTACTTCGATACAAAAATCATCCAATTGGATATCAGGTTTATAACCGAACCTTGCGCGTTGTTCTCTTTTTGCATTTTTAGATATATTCATGGAGTTAATATGCGACTTTAATATTTAAGTTGCAAGTAAATATTTAAGGCGCAACTAAAATTTGGAGAATAACTAGAGTCAGCTGTATCGACGTGCCTGGTCCTTTCGCAGTACTTGCTCGGTTTGAAGTAGTCCTGGGTCTCCAAGCCGTGGGGAACGGAATAATAACCAACGTCTGTTCCTACTTTCCTGAATTGCTTAATAAGAAATAAGATAACCCTTGTTTGATGAAAAAAGGGACACCCGCGCTTGGACTCTTGAATCCAGTAAAACAATATGAATTGCAGTAAATTCTTGAAATAACAATTATTATACTTTAGGTTTACTTTATTCTGAATTCAAAAATCCGGAACTAAGAGGGACTATCAATATGTTCGATTCGCCATAATAAAGGCTTGATTCTTAATTTGCCTTCAGAAAAGAGAGAATAAGGATTCTTAATAACTTGAATAACAGGATGCTTGGTTAGACAATTAGTAACTAAACATAACCTATATCTATTTTTGAGTTGTTTTGCCGCATCCCATTCGTTTGCGGTTAATTCGATATTGTTAAAAAATGAACCCGTTGTTCCTTTAACTTCAATAGCAATTATCAAATCATGATCCGTATACTCAATGTCCCAACCTGGTTTTTCACCCTCATCAGCTACCCATCTGATAGTAGATTTAATATCTTTATTTAGTTCACTTCTCAAATACTTCAAAACAATTTCCTCCCCCCTATCACCTATTTTTTTTGAAATATTGGTGGTTCTTCGAGACGAAGAAGATATTTCCGCTGATTCTATGGTTGGTTGTGCAATGAGCAGTGTTGCTTTCGAATTCAAGATAGGAGTGACGTTCTCTATTGCTGGTAATTCCGGATTCTGAATATCGTCAGTAGTTTCTGCACGATAATCTTTTTGAATTATTAGGTCATTATTTGTTATCCTATTTTTTTTTAAATGTTTTCTTAGGCGTTTAAGAACAAGGGATTCAACAAGTTTGTCCATTCTTTTCGAAGGTTTAATATATCTTAAGTATTTATAATCATTTCTTGACAGTGCAAGACTAATTTGTTTTAATTTGGTCTCGATAGTTTCCCAAGACCTTGTCCTATATACATTTGTCGAATTGAGAGATTTTTTCAATTTTCCATATCCAGCGTTACTAAGTTTTATTTCAAAATATATGGAAATAATAGAATTCACTTCACTCTTGTCCCACTCACCTCGGCGAATAGTTGTCACAATTGAAGGATCAATATATGCTTTCCTAGCGTTCCTCTCTGATCTTTTATCATTAGTTAAGTATTGAAGAATTAGGGTCTCTACAAACGAATTCATCTTCTTTGAAGGTTTTATGTATTCTAAATATTCAAAATCATATTTTATTAAAGCATGACTAATTTGTCGTAATTTTTCCTCTATCGTTTTCCATGACCTAGTTTGAAGTACTTCATTCGAACGGAGAGTTTTAATCAATTTTTCATAATCATCGTTTCTATGTTTTATTGTGAAATATATGCTAATAATAGTATTGACTTCACTCTTATCCCACTCGCCACTGCGATTACTAGTTTTAACTGAAGAGGAAATCTTAGGTAATTTGGACACACTATCCTCTGATCTTATTTGAGATATTTTGCTATAAAATTAAATGAGTATTCAATTACCATACAATTTCTTATTTCAATAAGACAATTTTTCGGATCTCATGCAAAGGTCCCGCTGAGAATTGCAGGAAATACATTCCGCTTGTCAGGTGAGTCCCGTCAAATAAAAGCGAATGATGTCCTGAGGTCATAGGTTCATCGGTAAGAACAGCCACTTCACGACCGAGCAGGTTGTACACCCTGGCATAAACATGAACGTTTTCTCTAAGTGCAAAATTGATCGTAGTGACAGGATTAAATGGATTTGGATAAATCTCTCCCAATTCCCATTCGAAAGGCTGCATTGAAATTTCAGACAGAACGTCATCATCGTAAGTATCCATGAAGACCGAAACCACTTCGTTCTCTTCCGTACATGCGTTATGGTCGAAATAAACCTGGCAGCTATAGGTCCTTCCCCTGGGCATTCCGGTAGATCTCAACCGAAGACTGATCACAAGTGAATCGCCGGGATCAACAGAACCGGATGGGTTTATCACTTCAGCCCATGTTGTATATTCACCTAATTCCCATACCATCAAGTTATCATTCCCATCATTGTCAATTACCGTAATGAAAGTCCAGTACCTGGTATCCCACAGGAATGTTATATTCGCTCCACCCGGTATCAGTTCACCGTCAGGATCATTAAATGTTCTAACTACGTCCAAATCACCTGTTTCGGCATCCATCTTGACAATTCGTGTATTGTTTTCACCGGCAACACGCCCGATCAGGTAAATTTTGTAGCCATCGCGATCTTCAGGATACCAGCCCGCTCCTCGTGGTGCGAAGTCCTGATTTACTTCCACCTCAATTTCACCGTCCCTGTTAATTGCTGTGATAGGGCTGTTAGTATTTCCCATCCAGAACCAGTCATGGTTTTCATCATATACAAGATATTTAACATCCTGGACAGGGATTGCCAGAGTGTCCACCATAGTTATTGCATCTTCGGAAATTTCCATCTGAATCAACCTGTCATTATCGACACCATACAAATATTCTCCGTCCCAAGTCATACCGAAAAAACCTTGAGGGCTGCGTAACTCTTCAGAAACCGGCTGATCAAATGTGTTTTGTAGTTCTCCGTCACGGTTATATTGATATATTTTATTTGGACCCGTCGGGTTAAAATTATCCGATCCACTTACATAAAAATAATCGCCGGCGAAAACCACTCCCCTGTTCCTGCTCTCATCCTCTGTAAGAGTAAAATTCAATAATTCGTCCCATGGATTGTCCAGTTCTGATTCACCCTGACCGTGGATTTCATTTCTTCGTTTATTTCTTTCAACAATAGTTCCATCACCTGTAAAATCAATATGCGTTGAATATTGAAGCAAACCATTACCGTCATTCCCAAGGGTTAGTGAAAGAATCGCAAAACTGTCCGGGGCTACATGTTGCATTATTGAATCCGGCTCGAGTTCGAATAATGGATATGTCATTTCATAATTGACTTCGGTGACTTCATTTTCGACTACATCCACCTCATCGATAGTGCCCGTAACAAAACAGTTCTTTAGAATTTCAAGTGAAAATTCACCTTCCATCACTTCTTCGATCCGGTAGAAACCCTCATCATCTGTAATTGTGGAATAGATCAAATCTGAGGTTCTGACTATTACGCCCTCTATCGGTTCACCATCCTCTAAATCAGTAACTATGCCTTCGATAGAACCGTAGGGTGGAATCACATTAGTTGTAAAGAAAATAGCCCTGCCATTTGAAATCGATGCAGCACCCGGAGCAGCCTGGTTCCAAAAATAGATCAGGATACCATCCGTTTGATTCCCATTCTCAATGCCGGTAGTCCAGTATGGAACATCAGAGTATAAACCTGGGGAATGACTGATTGTATGATACTGGAAGAGGAAATCGTTATCTCCACTTTCAGTAATATGATCACCATCCTGATCATATATTATGACTTCAAATGTACAACGATTGGTATTGTTCACATCGGCGACCTGGTACCATTCCACAATAAACCGGTCATTATTGCGATCATAATATGAATAAACGCTGTTATACGAGCGACGTTCATCCCAATAAGGAGCAATCATATAATCTGGTCCGAGCGGAGATGGAATTGTCCAGTTTCTCGGCGTACGTACCATTCCCTGGTTACCCATTGCCAAAAATCCATTGGCGGTTACAGTAATTTCATCAAAACTTTCTCCGTAGAACTGAACATCAAACGGCAGGTCAATTACAGCGGCATCGTCCGAATTATTTCCACCGTCATAAATATTCAGGTTGGTTCCGTTATGCCTGATCTCCACCCAGTCATATTCAGGGACATAATCCGTATAGTCAGTATCGGTGTTATCGAATGCGTAGTAACCATAACTGTCCGGACCGCAAGGATCATCAGAACTTCGATTGCCTATCTGAATAGATACTGAAACCGTATCGATCAATCCATCAGCCGATTCAATTATCAGGACTACATCAGCACTTTCTCCTACGACAGCGTCCTCATGAGGCATTACTCCAAAACGAGAACTAATCCCCTCGTTACCGACATTAATAGTCTGAAAATTCCCGTCAGGTTCTGTAATTATCAGCCAGGGGTCCCTGCTCAACAAAAACGCATCACACGGACCTGCCGCGTTACTGCCTCCGATATTTCCAACTGTAATAGAAAGTTCACCCCATCTTCCGGGATCGGGAGGATCGCCAACGTAATCTACATTAGTAGCAACAAACTGGATTGAGCTGACAGTAATGGAAAAAATAGTTTCATCGGTTCCCTCGTCGCTGTTGAAACTAAGGTCAAAGCTGATATTCCCGCGATTTTGGGCATGCTCAGCAATTTCTACCAGGATAATATTATCGCCTTCTTCAGAATCGCCTGGAATCACAGAGCCATAATCAATTTCATTGTCAATATCCGTTACCCAGGGATTCTCACTGGTCACTACAGCAACAACATTTGTTCTTCGCTCCCACCCATAATTCCTGGCGGTTATCATCAATCCAATAGTTTCACCAGCTTCAGGTATTCCGTTGCTGTTTCCAACCGTGCCTTGTGAGTTATCATCGATAATTGAGATTGATTCGTATCCAATCAAATCTGCGGGATCCACAGCTTCGATCTCATCCTGGAACGGCGCAAAATGTTGCGCCGAAACAGTTAATATTACATCTCCGATTGATTCAAAAACAGCGTCAAGCGTAACCCGCCCTTCGGCGTTCGTTATACCACGGATTATCGTTTGTTCATCATCATCAACTTTATATAATGTTATCCATGCTCCACCGACAGGATCGCCTGTCTGCTCATCTTCTACCAATACGCTATAAGTATTCGTACCCAACTCAAATTCACCGGAAGCTGTAACCTCAAGTTCCCTGGGAATCCCGGTCCAGACCCAGACAGTAGGATCTCCCATCAGGTTCAGCCATTGCATGAAGCTGATATATGCATTGTCATTTCCATTGAAATGAGTATATAAATTTACCTTTGCTCCAGTATTTGCGTCACCCATACAGAGATTGCGCATAACCAGTAGAGAAAATGCCGTTCCACCGTTAAGACAGTTGTTAAATCGTGTATGAGTACCCCCGGTTGCAGTTCCGAAAGCGCCAATCGCTCCTCGAGGTAGATTCACCGAACCGGCGCGCATCCAGGCTTCGTTGATTCCAGTGTCTCGTGACCAGTTGCCTGTTTGACATGTCACGTCAAAAACTACAGGCGTATTATCTGTATTTGTAAAATTCTCTATCCAGGCTGCATCGAAACCGGTACCGATAAATCCGCGATGGTTATAGTAGCTGACTCCCCTGTTGATAGAGGTTCTCATCCTGCTCAGAGTGTTTCCCAACCCGTCGTTATACCATGCAGTGTCAACCCTTGTAAACCCAAGCTTAAACATTGCATTACGACAGTAATGACCGACAAATATAGTAGAAGTTCCAGTGCTGGCAGATGAAGCGTGTACTGCTCCTCTTAGATACCAGTCGGTATCATTTAAGTCAATATCTCGTTCGTAGGTAAGAACCTTGTTAACATAGGCTCTAAGTTGAGTGGTCGATTCCACCGATATTCTTCCAATATGGACATCCGGAATGAGATCATTGCCCGCAAGTGTAGAATATCCCAGGTCACCTGCTCCATAGCCGGCGCTGCTTCCAGGCGGTACTGGAAAACCACCGGTGTCATCACCAATAATTACTACGTAATCGAAATGATGAGCATTTGATTCAAAACGTTCTTCGAGTTCCTCTTTTATTCCATTCGTATTCCAGACGACATCATCATCAGTGAGAAATTCAAGATCCCAACCACGCTGCAGTTTCCATTCAATCCAGGGTTCCAGATTATTCCAGACAGCGTTGTCGTCCTGCATTATTACCTGAACCTTGCCTCGATACAGCTCGTATTCATCTAACTCACTCTCGTCCCAATCCAATAAAAGCCTGTACCAGGGAACAAATGCCTCACTTATTTTTGAAGGCAATGCCGGGATAGTGTTACGATTATCCAACCCTTCATAACTAATTGATAATTCAATGTTTCGATATACTCTTACTTCACGCCGTGCTGTATTCACCTGGACAGGATAGGTAATAAGGTTCGCAACTCTGAAATCATGAAAAACTGCAGGTTCTCCGGATTGAGCTATTACTCCCGGATACCAGTTGTCCTCGGGTTTTTTTGCCGGTTTCAATTCCCCGGGAGTCGATCCTCCAAAATAATTTGCGTAATCTATGCCTGTATAAGTGTCATATTCAGAATTGAGTACCTCAATAACTACCGCCGAATTAGGTGGGATACGGAACATCGACCCTACTGATGGAACTACTGGAAACCCCTCTACTTCCAATACGCCGCCATTTATAAATTCAGTTATTTCAACAGGATTTGATGTAGTCCCAACTGTAGTCCATACTGGCTCGGAAATATCCAATGACAAATTGATACCATTCTCGGTAATAACCCTGTCACGAACCTGTACCGGGAGGAATTCATTAATTTGAAGTTGTTCAGTTTGCGCAGCAAATAAAAATGATGCGAATAAAAAAAGAATGATTAGAGTATAAGATCGAAAAAATCGACAAAACATCAAGTGACTCCAGTGTCCTGTATCAACATTATAACAGCAATAGTTCCATAAGATACATTAATTCATGGTTTCACTCAACAAGATTATTAACAGATTTCAGTATTTTACGAGGATAAGTTGCAAAATAGTATTTATGTAACCAAATATTTTAGATTCTCTGAGCTTAAACCTCTTTTCCATTCACACTTAAAAACTGAACTCCATGAATTCAAAAACTCTTTTTTATAGTTTTGCCTTATATTGTAAATTGCATTATAATTCTTTGTTACAATAATACCGATCTATTTAAGTTTGATTGTTATTAAATAATTATGTCCAATGAAGAAATAGACCTGATCCTCTGATAGTAAGGGATAATACTATCGTATTCATAAAAACCCCAGTTATATTGAATTGCAAAAATTGACTTTTATTCATTTAATCAACTTGAGTTTACATTACAATTCTAATAAATTGCATTTTACTTAATCTACATTTGTGTAGAGGGGTTTTCAAGCGGGCGGGATAGCTGATGCATTCCAACATGAATCCATACATCTATTTCCACCGGCGATCTTCATTTTGTCATTTTGAGGAGTAGTATGAAAGAACCTGATCTTAACGAAAAATGGTTGATGGACGTAGCATTTGACGCACTGGATGAGGATAACAGACGCCGGGTAATGATTATTATGAAGGACTTGGTAACTCTACCTCATTTGAGATATACTTATGTTATCAATAAGGATGGACGCAGACTAACGCGCCCCGTAGGGCAAAATGGAGAAATTCTATCAGAAGAAACCATGCTTCATGAAGAGTTTTTTTATCTGGTACGAATAACTGAAGAGTACCTGAAAAACCTTGGAAACAAGGCGCCTGCCCATGTTACAGTAGAGATGGAAGACGAAACACTGTTCGTTGGCTCCGCAGGACCGTTGATCCTTGTCGCAGCGTTTGATGGCTCAATCGCACGTGGATATATGTCGATGAAATTGACAAAACGTATCTCGAGCCTGAGAAAGTTATTCCGTACTCTTGAAAGATACCGTTGAAGGAAGGAAAACAGATTAGAGTTTGATATCATAAATCTGCGTCAAATTATTTTTATAAATCTTTTCAACTCGGTTTTCATTGAGATGAATTGTAATTTTGAGAATTATAGCTTGCGTCACGGAATTAGAAGTTAAAAAATCATTGATATAAAACACATTTTCGGTCAAGAAGTAGTTTGGATGTATAATTTCCAGATGTTCATAAGATGATTGAAGGAAATCTAAGATGTTAGAAACATGTATAGATCGAATCGCAGAAATGCAATCCTGGCGATTAATGGGAGAATCAGAAACAATTCCCTTTGGAAGAGTACTGAATCAAAAACTGCCTTCGTATCTGATGGGAACCATTAAGTTGATGTATGACCCTCAACTTGGGGGTAGAATTCAGGTAGGTGATAGCGTTTTCAATTTTAAATCCGACACTACCGATTCTCAGCAATTGGCTCAATTAAAAGAAAAATTGCAGTCAGGTCTTACTCTTTCTGTTTCAGAAATGCAGGAGCTGGTAAAAAAAGCATTGAATACTCGTTTTAACTTCCTTATTCACCCTGCCGGCGCAGCCATTGAGGCTTTATTCAGTCGCAGTGACGGAAGGACGGTTAATGCACGCGTGTTCAGAGCATCATTGATCAATCTTTCCAAATTACTAAATCAGTGGGATCCTCCGACATCAAGTGCAATTATGATAGTATCGCCATATCTACACGGTATGGGTGATCAGGAAATTGACAAAGAATCGCTAATACAACTTTTACAATCAACCTTAGAAAAAGAGTTATCCATTAACCCGTTGTCTGAAATCGAAAGAGTCATTGGAGAAATCAAGAAACTTCTGAATGAAGATCCGGATAACGGTGACATTTCTCAAATAGACTCATTTAATCCTGTCAGCGAAATTTTGAAAAATCGCGGACTCAACTCCTGGCTTGCTGCTATTGAAGTTGAAAAAGACATGAACGATGGTTTATTAAATCTGGATTCCGCGTTGCAGGCTTTACGTCGATTAAGACTGTACCGTGAACTAAAACTTCTCGACGAGGAAATGGAAGATCTGCAGGTTGTCGAAGAGGAACTGGATGACTTTACACAATTTATTGAGGAGATTACTCAAGAATGATCTTTGACAAATCCCATAGCGCATATCATGAGTTCGATAAGGCTGTCAAAGGCTTCCCTCGCAGTGGAGGACCTACTCGACTGATTGTTCTGAATGAACAGGGACTACCAATTCTGCAATTCGAGCGTGGGAAGGGACCTTCTGATGAGATCGATGAAAAATATGTGGCACTCGGAATTCGAGTCATAAGAAATCTGTTTGACTTATCTGATGAACTCGAAGGCAAAAAGCCTGAACGAATCGCGATGTTCTTTGAAGATGAAGTCATCAGTTTTGATTGGGATCGCCCATTTGTTTTTATAATTTCATGGCCCAGAGATACAATCAAATTATCCAACTCAATGGATAGCGCGTATTTACGCCGTTTATCGCGAACTCTCCATGAGGAGCTGACATGATAGATATGAAATGGGTAGATAAACTTTCTGAAATCTACGGAGTTACAAGTGTAATTCTCGTGGATCGTGACGGATTAGTAATTACACAAGCTGGAGAAGCGCTCGATGAAGTAGCTCCTCATTCAGCGTTAATGGTAAAAAAGCTGCTTACTCGTATTGGCGTTAAAGTAGTAGCAAATTGGATTTGGACACAGTGTGAAACTGAGTCAGTGATTATCGGCATAGCAAATCTTGATATTGGCATTCTTGTTCTTTTGATGGAACCTGACGCCAATATTGGCATGGTAAGACTGGAAGCTCGTAATCTGCGCAGTCAATTGCGAGATGAATTTTCACATGTTGCCGATTACGCATCATAGGGAGGTATCCTGATGGCGACTGTTAATTTTGGAAGACGTGAGATTTTAAGCAAGATAGTGTATTATGGACCAGGTATGTGTGGGAAAACCACAAACCTGCAAACTATACATGGAAAAGTACCTGAAAAACTAAGGGGAAACCTGACAAGCGTTGCTACACAGCAGGACAGGACCCTCTTCTTTGATTTATTACCTATAGAAATTGGTAAAATTCAGGGTTTTTCGATTCGAATGCAACTCTACACTGTGCCGGGTCAAGTTTATTATAATGCTTCAAGAAAGATTGTTCTGAGAGGCGTTGACGGCATCGTGTTCGTTGCTGACAGCCAGGCTCAGAAAATGCGTGAAAATATCGAAAGCCTGCAAAACTTATCAGAAAATTTAAAAGAACTTGGCATCGATCCGGCAAACGTGCCTCTGGTCATGCAATACAACAAGCGTGATTTATCGCCACTTTCAACAGTAGAAGAGTTGAACAAGGAGTTGAATAGTAAGGAATATGCCTACTTTGAATCTATCGCAGTGACCGGGCATGGTGTCTTCGATACGCTCAAAGCAATAACTTCCATGGTGGTAAAAGAAATTCGTGAAAAACTTGCAAAGCAGGACACTTCTAAGATAACGGCTGCCCCTCAACCGGTTCAACCACCTGCAAGTACAGCTCAACCAGCTGCAGCCTCACCTCAACCGGCGCAAGCAGCTGCAAAACCTGTTGTGGAACAATCATCTGTTCCAGCTTCAGGTCAAGGTGGTGGAGTCGCAACCCCGAAACCGGCAGTACAACCTCAACCGGTTGTACCCACGACACCCCCTGACGTGTCTGCTGATCAGCCTTCAAAGCAGGATTCCGGGGAAAGTGAAATTGAAGAATCGCAATCAGGTAAAAAGAAGATGTGGAAGAAGCTGCCTTTCCGCTTCAGGAAATAAAGATAAGAGGAAATGATGAATCTTGAAGATATTACACGCGAGATGGATATTCTTGAAAGCGTTCAGGAGATATTAAATAAGGTACTTGCTGAAGCAGGTGCTTTAGGGGTTTTTCTCGTTGATCATGACGGGTTCCTTGTTGCTGAATCCGGTGGAATCGAGATTGATCGTGTTGCTCTTGCCGCCCTTATATCAGCTTCATTTGGTGCAAATGCTGAAGTTGCAAAAATTCTTGGAGAAGAGGGTTTTGATAAACTGAGCCATCAGGGGAAACAGAAAAACCTGTTTATTGGAAAAACCGGTGAGAAACATATTCTTGTGATCATTTTCGGAAGTGAAACCAACCTTGGTCTTGTCAAACTTTATGCTGAACAGTTTACTGCAACGCTTTCTAATTTGTTGGACAACAGGGCTGATGCTGAAGAAGAAGCTGCTTCTGATGATGATGAAAAATCGGGTGAATCCGGCGATGGCATGGCAATGGACTGGATGGAAGAATAATACTTTTAACGATATTGCATTATTATGACAAGTAAAGACACTCTTTTAAAGGTTGAAGCAGGATTCAATTGATGACAAAGGAACCGACTAAAATACTCATCGTAGATGATGAAATTGACATTACTGATGCAATAAGCGAATATCTCCGTCAAAATCATGGCATGGATCCGTTAGTGGCAAACGACCCAAAAATGGTGATGCCTCTTCTTGACAGTCATCAGGACATAAAACTGGTTCTTTGTGATTTCAGAATGCCCGAGATAAGTGGATTGGACCTCCTTCTCGACGTAAAATCTAAATACCCAAGCACGAGCTTTTTGATTATGACCGGGTATGGCACACCGGAATTAAAAAATGAAGTTCTCCGCCGAGGAGCTATCAGGTATATTGAAAAACCATTCAATATGCCCGAACTGGTAGAAACCATCGAAGAAGTGCTCAGCGGATCAGGTCCAGGTTTCGGCGGTATGATCGAAAAAATCAAAATTGCCGATATTATTCAACTTATTGCTTTAAGTCAGCGCACGGTTGCCCTTAACGTCCTTGTCAAGCAACTCCGGGGGGTTTTGTATTTTGAACGTGGCGAAATTGTTCACGCTGTATGTGGAGAGTTAGTTGGTGAAGACGCCTTTTACGAGATCTTCAACTGGAAAGGTGGACAATTTTCCCTTGCTGCACATTCTCCGGACGGTATTCAATCAATTACTATGTCCTGGCAAGGTTTATTGATGGATGCAATTCAGCGTCAGGATGAATTGGAATTGATGAAATCCACAGAAGAAGCTGAAACAGTTACGGAAGAAGAAATTGAAACTGAGGATGAACTTGCTCTGAAGGAAAAAGAATTATTTCAAGAGATAGGAATTGCTGCTGCGAATGAAGAAGAGCAGGAGGACAAAGCCGAAGATACTGAATTTTCTTTTGATTCCCTTGAACCCGGAGAACCAGCTCAACCTATCGAGTCAGATGGGGACGCTGCTGAAATAGAGATTGAAGCTGAGCCAGCAGAGTCAGAAGAAATATCAGACGAGGAACCTGTTGATATAGAATCGATCCTGGCGGAATTGGAAAACACCTCAGACGAGGAACCGACTGACATAGTTCCCGAAGAACTAATTGCTGAAATCCCGGTGCCTGACGTCCAGGAAGCGCAAGAACAACAAGATGCACCAGAAGATACACCACTCCCGGAAGAATCAGATTTTATTGAACTGCCGACGGAAACTACTATCGAAGAAGGTTCGATAGATGAAGATATCTTCGCAGAAAGAACAGTCGAACCCGTGGATATTCAGGAACAAGAACAAGCTCCCCCCCCAGTCGAATCGCCTGAACAAGTCCCGGTAGAGACTGATGCTATCGAAGAAAAAATTGATACAAATGTAATATTGTCAGAAGAAGCCTTCGGAAGTATTCTCAGCTCTGCTGTAGAGTACTTTATGAACCGCTGGCCAGAAGGCGCAAAGACATTACATTTTGGTCTCCTGATCCATCTCGAAAATAATGTAGAATTTGTTCGCAAGCACCTTCAATTTCACCTTGAACATTTAGTTTCGCTGACTGTAAATACAAATGTGGAAGCTTTCGACTTCACTGATGAAAATATTGCCGATGCAGTAGAGGATTTGAAAAATACTTTAGCTGATCGTTGGAAGGTGAGTCAGAAAGATTATAAAGAGATATTAATTAATGCTGTTGGGTTTGAATTAGCTCATTCCATTATGCCTGATCATGCCGTTGCACAACTATTAATTGAGCATTCATCCGGCAATCCTGCTATTATCAAGAAAAGATACCAAAGACTGTTGGATTGCGAAATAATCGACAATTACTATGACGGATTAAGTGAAAAATTGAATGAAATAGATAGTGAAGAGATTAGTATCTCAGAATTAGAGAAAATAGTTGACTCAGTGCTTTCTGATCGCACAGAGTTGGAGCGATTTAAATTCGCAAAAACATCAATTGAGCGAATTCTTAAGATATCAGGATTGGGAAAAAGAAAACCATCACAGTCCATCAATATGCATACTGTGGTAAATTTACTTAAGAGTAGTGGATTGGAACGTTTTAGCGACTTTATCCATTCGTCCCAGCGGACTGGTGATATACTATTAAGTCTTGATGATCTTGATTTCGCGATGGAGCGTTTTGCAAAGTCTGCCGCTGATTAGGATTTTCGCCAAGGTTATTGTAAAATTGTAATTTCCTGGAATTTCCTGGAATTTCAAAGGAGTATATAAGGTGTCCGACATGCCAACATCTGATTTAATGGAAAGCACGCCATCGTCCGTTGCTACCCAAATAGCGCAATATTGGAATGATCAAATCCTGCAAGGGATTGATTCCATACCATTATCACAACTTAACGAATTGGCGCTTCCTGAGGCTTACCAGGAATCTTTCAGCCAGCTTCAAAACGAGCTTTTTGAGAAGGAGATGAGTCGAATACTTGGCTCACCATATTTCAGCCATATTGACAAAGGAGATACTGAAGCTCTATCCGGTCTTAGCGGTTGGGTTCAGGAGCATCTCGTATTGCCCGCCACGTCGGTCATAGGAGTAGTGGAGCAGGCTGTCGAAAGACTATTCAAGGTATGGGCGACAAAACCTATCAGCTTGAAAGCTGTACTCGATGATCCCGCACCAATGGCTAAAGAGATTTTCAGCCGTGCACGGTCATTAACCCCAGGCAGCGATGAGAGTTCACCGCTTCCTTTGGATATCATTGCTCAAGTTTGTGACGGATCTGATATTTCGGTTCTAAGTTCAGTCGCCCTTGCTGAGAAAGAGCTTGGTAAGAGTGATCTCCATATGGATAATTTTGCACAAATTTCTAAGAGATATCTTCTTCTAAAAGAACGGTATCGAATCGGAAGATGGTCGGGTCAATCAGGTAACCTGGAAAGAATAGCAAGAGCCAATGATCTATTAGCGGCATTGGAAGATTCTGCGGTCCCAGTGACTCCTGAACCATTAGCTCAGCCTGCGCCTGTCGAGCCTCCTCCCGTTGCTCCACCTGTAGCGCAACCCCCGGTGGCAGCTCCTCCGGCTCCGGCGCCAACTCCGGTTCCACCGGCAGCCCCTCCGATTGAAGAACCTGCTTTAGAATTTGAAGAGGTTACGGTTGCACCTGCGCCTGCACCCGCACCCGAGCCTATACCTGCTCCTGTGCAGGCACAAGCTCCACCTCAGCCTGAACCGGCACCAGCCCCCGTAGCTGCTCCAGCTGCACCTGCATCAGCGGCTCCAGTTCCGGTTGAGGTATTACCTGAAAATAAACCACTTTTCAATAATTTGATGAGTGATGACAAACGAAATTTCTTCACGGAAGTATTTTTTAAATATGATTTACCTAATGTTTACGAAGATATGGTTTTAAGAATCACCCAACAGAAAGATTTAGCCGGCGCTACAATTGTTGCCGATAATGAACTTTTCCTGAGAGAAGTATCTAATATTTCAGACCCTGCATTAGAGTTTTTTGATATGATAAAGGGACATTTTAATCAATAAGCCATAAAGTCATTCTAACCAGTATTGGCAGAAGTAAGATATTACAGGACATCCAATTACAAGTCCTCACTTCATTTAATAATATTTCGATTAAGCAGACTTGACGCATTAATCTTTATTCGGATGATCATGGAAGAGAAAACCTTAAAACAAGAATGGGAAAACATTGACGCTCGTTTACAGGGCATCAAGAATCTACCTGTTCTCCCGACAATTCTACTGAAAACCATGCGTATCCTCTCTAATCCAAAGAGTGATATGAATGATTTACATCTATTATTACAAAATGATCCTGCAATAACTACCAAAATCATGCAGGTAACAAATTCTTCATATTACGGTTTCACCAAGAAAATCGAAAAACTACGTACCTCCATGGTAATGCTGGGAATGAAGGAAGTTGGACGACTGGTAACTTCCGTTTCGCTTCTATCAGGATTCCCGCGCGATAAGATCAGCGATAGATTTGAGTACAGCCGTTTCTGGCTTCATAGCGCCGCGGTCGGTGAAGTTGCACAAGCTATCGTTCAGAGAAACAACAAAAGTGATTCTGGTGAATTGTTCACTGCCGGTTTATTGCATGATATCGGAAAGCTGATCCTCTCATCATATTTTACTGAAGACTTCCTTCAATGTGCAAAACTTGCTGATGAACGTAACCTGCCTCTGGCAGTCGCTGAACAAAAAATCCTGGGAGTAAACCATATGCAAATTGGTGCGTATATGGCGAAGAAATGGGGATTGTCGGAAATGTTTCGTGATGTTATTAGATTTCATCATCTCCCTGCATTAGCAAAGAAACATCGCATGGAAATCTCGATTGTTTACCTGGCAAATCGTATATGCTGGGAATATGATGTCGATTTTGGCAGCATTCCCGGTAGTGGAAGACTGGATGAAGATCCTATCTGGGATAGCCTGATTGAAAATGGCTACCTTTCCAACAAAGATGAGGCAGAGGAAATATTCATTTCAGCAAGTGAACTTATAGAACACGCTAAAACCATGACAGAACTCATATTGTTATAGTAGTTAAAATTGCAGATACTTCCATCAGTTAGATATATAAACGCTATAATTGTATTACTATATATCCTCTTTTTGCCCTTTCTTTGTGGATGCGATAAAAATAAAATAACCCTGCGCAACTTTCCCTTTCCTTATAATGCCGGAATGGCATTTTGCAGTGATATTGACAATACCGACAGTATAGAAGAATTTCTTACAATTCAGGAATATCTCTGTACTTCCAGGGATACCCGGTGGGGAACCGGATTGGGATTGGAGATTGGAAACAGTTTCTGGTTCTTTGATCCCAGCGGCACCTCTGATTTTACAATTTTTGATAGTCTAGGCATTACTAACGATTCAGCGTCAAAAGTAATAATTGACTTTATCAATGCCGGATATATTGACTTTCTTCACACCTATGGAAATTATACCGGTTACAAATTCCAAAGAGAAATGGCTGATAAGTCGATTAATTGGTACCGTGAAAAGGACCTGAATATTCGTATCTGGGTTAACCATGGAGATACTACTAACAGCCAATGTATCGGAAAAATCCCATATCAAAAGGGTGATGATCCTGGAAGTGCAGTCTATCATACCGATTTGTTCAGGGAATTTGGAATAGAATATGTCGAAATCTGGCGTGTCACACATCGCATAGCTTTAGATGCTGACGCAGGATGGCATGATCGTGGATTTCAGATTTATGAATTTGCTTATTCTATGTTAGATCTTTTAAAATCAGGAATTTTTGATCCGATAACGAATAACCGTCTTCTTAATCCTTATGAACTTGATGACGGTCAAAAATTCTGGCGATTCCGCCGCTTTATCAATGATGATGGAAATATCGGCGAATCTGGTGTCGATGCCGGGTATCTTGCTCACCAGTTACGCAAGGAAAATCTTGACCGTTTGATCAAAAGTGGTGGATATATGGTTGTATATACTCATCTTGGGGCAAATGAACATTATGATGAATATCTCCCGGAACAAACAAGAGATGTTCTGAGTGACCTGGCAGTTAGATCCGGGAAAGGCGACATATTTATTACAACATTATCAAGGCTTTTGGATTACAATCGAATGACACGCCATATAGAGTGGGAATGGCAATATCAAGATGGTGAATATATTATTGATATAAAAGAAATTGCCGATCCTGTATTCAACTCAAATGCTACTAATGTAAATAATCTGATGGGTTTAACATTCTACTCCCCCTCCCCCCCCGACACCAGGATAAATTACAAAGGTCAACCGGTAGAAAACCTGCAAACTAATCCTCCTGATAATACAGGAAAAAGCTCGATTACAATTCCCTGGCGAAAGCTTGAATATCCTGATGGATATTGATGACGAGCCATGTTTGATATCCTGAGTTGATCAAGAAAAGCAATTCCGCTACCTTCCTGTTTCACCTACAAACTATCCTTTGGGAAAAAAAATGAAGTTGCCCGCTCCCCCGGAACACATTGAAAGATTAAAACCGTATCAACCCGGTCGATCTATAGAAGAGATACAACAGGAACTGGGAATAGAGAAAGTTATAAAGCTTGCAAGCAATGAAAATCCGCTCGGTCCCTCGCCATTAGCTTTGAAATTTATCGAGGATTCCCTGAAAAGCTTGTCGGTCTATCCGAATTCAGGATTAACAATCCGCAGAAAACTTTCAGACAAACATAACATCAGTATAAACAATGTGGTTGCAGGTTCCGGAAGTGAATCGATCCTTGCCGCTGTAATGAGGGCTTACCTTCAACCAGGGGATGAAATACTTACTGCTGAGGGAACTTTTATCGGGTTTTACGTACTCTGCGCTGCCCAGAATCTTAATTGCAGGACAATCCCTCTGAAAGATTACACTTTTGATCTTGAAGCAATATCAGAAGCTATTTCACCTGTTACCAGATTTATCTACCTCGTAAATCCAAATAATCCAACCGGAACTGCTTTCTCAAAAAGCGAGTTTGATCAATTTATTGACCGTTTGCCGGACAACATATTAGTTATTATGGATGAAGCATATTTTGAATATGCCCGGGAATGGGATCAATATCCCGACAGCCTGGAATACCGTCATGATCAGGTTTTGACCCTGCGTACTTTCTCAAAAGCTTATGGAATTGCTGGAATTCGTATTGGCTATGGGATCGGTCATGAAGATATAATTAATAACATAATGAAAGTAAAACTGCTTTTCGAACCTACTACATTATCCCAGGCGGCTGGTCTGGGAGCGCTTGAAGATGATGAGTTCTTGCAGCTTGCATTGGATACAAATAGAAGAGGCAAAGAACTATTAACCATTGAATTGGAAAACCACGGCTTTAAAATCCCTCCCAGTGTCGCAAATTTCGTATTTGTCCCTATGGGTACACCTGAACGGGCAATATGGCTAAGCGATGAATTATTACAGCACGGTATAATTGCCAGACCAATGCTCCCATTCAGACTACCTGAAGGAGTACGTATAACTATCGGAAATGATGAAGAAGTTTCTTACCTGATCGAAGTGCTGAGAAAAATCATGAATAAATAATTATATTTATGTGATTTCAAGGAATATGCCCCCGTTGGTTTATCCAACGGGGTTTGATTGTGCATGATGTAGTCTGATTGTTTAGATTAAATTGAAAATTCAACTATGTTAAATTTCAAATCAAAATGAAAACTCATCCAGACTCCAGATACTTCAATTGCTCATTTCTGTGCTGTCAGTCGCCTCGGCTGACAGATGCATTTGATCTAAAACGTTGGAGAAAATGAACTCAAAAAATCACAAGATATTACGAGTATATAGAACTAAAGCCCAGGCTCGAGCGAGTTATGACAGGATGAGCCGGTTTTACGATTATTTTGCCGGGATATTCGAGAAAAAATATAGAGATATGGCGTTGGACCGGTTAAGTATCAAAAGAGGTGAAACCATCCTGGAAATTGGTTTTGGAACCGGGCATTGTTTGAAGTAGATAGCTGGATCGGCAGGTGAAACCGGAAAAGCTTATGGCATCGATATTTCTTCCGGGATGCTGGAAATAACCAGGAAAAGACTTGAAAAAGCAGGTCTTATTGATAGAGCTGAACTCTGCTGCGAAGACGCGTCTGAAATGCCTTATGAAGACAATAAATTCGATGGTGTATTTATGAGTTTTACACTTGAACTCTTTGATACACCAGAAATTCCAAAGCTTCTTAATGATATTAAAGGGGTTCTGAAGCCAGGGGGAAGGCTTGCGGTTGTAAGCATGTCGAAGGAGGGCGGCGAGTCCGTTTTATTAAAACTCTATGAGTGGGCTCATAAAAAATTCCCTGCTTATGCCGACTGCAGACCCATCTATGTTGAGCAATCGCTGAAGGAGGTTGGATTCGTGATAAAACAAAAAGAGAAAGTGAACGTATTGGGATTGCCTGGGGAGATTGTTGTTGGTTTAAAAAAGGACGAAAAAAAGTAACGTATATGCGTATATGCCCCCATTAATTAGCAAATACAGGCAATTGCACTATCATTCGGTTAACGCTATTTCAGAACGTTACCTATGTCGTTCTATCTTAAATATTTATAGTGTAAGTTCTTTTTAATACAAGAAGTTCTGTTGTCAGTGATTGACAGGCAGATACATCAATTAGCAGATTTATTCAACTATGAGTGTCCCAAATTTGTCCCATTAAGGATGATATCTAAAATTAATAAGTTCGCTTTAAGCACCTTCGCATATTATTAATATTAATTTTTCTTCATAGAATCTGTCTCAGCTGATATGCTATCTTTAGAAGCATTTTTCTCGATCTCAAATGGTACTCGCAGTAGCGAATCCTTAATCTGTTTTATTGTATCAGCTCCCAAGTTACCAGCTATAAAACATGCTTTCCATTCCGCAACTCCGTCATAGGTGCATTCACGCAAAAAATTTGTTATGCTATCTTTGCTGTTAAGATGTATCCAATAGGGATGATTTTTATTAACAATTACTATTACTCTTTCCTTACTCTCTGTTGATTCAAATATGACGTATGGATCGTTAGGTGACATGTTAGATACTATGTATAAGTAGACTTTTAAGTCTTGAATTGTTACTTCTAAGTCTGGTTCTGAAGTTTTAACTATTAATTCTTTTACAGATCTATTTGTCTTTGATATGAGCTCAGTTGGCGGTATGATTAAATTATGTACCGCATTCAGTATTTCTGGTGAGTTTAATTCAGATTCAAATTCATTGATTGAGGCTCTAAAGTTAGGCTCTGAAGCCATTCTCTCGTCAGAGTTATATTTGCGAAAAGTTTCAGCTAATTTCCGATAATCGCCTAACTCTTCGAGCAAGTTATTTTCTAAAATCTCCTTTTCATCTTCAGCAAACAATATTTCATCTTTTGTATGACTGACATCAAATCCTTCAAGAAAAATTACTCCAACCAACCTTTGATTAATTAAATCATTTGTTCCACCTTCGTGCCTACCAAAAATTGTTTCTGGTCTGTATGTGTCTGGCCAACCTCGAATTACTCTGTCAGACTGTATAATTGAAAATCCTGCATCAGATCTGCTTCCCTTTGCAAATACTCCTGCCCAACCATTGACGTTCTTGTCTCCTATAGAAAATGAAAAAATCCTTTTCGTCTTATTGCCTTGACTATCTCGAATAAGCCTTTTGTCAATATTTTCCTCCCAATCCCACACTAGTAATTCATTGCGCCAATATAGATTTAGTGTTTGTTTCTTAATATCTTCCCTATAGATAGAACGTAAATATTCTTTAATTTTAAAAACTGTGTTTCCGTAAAATCCCCTGTGTAGATTTCGTATCTCTATTACTGTGAAATGACTATCTAAACTTTCAGTCTCTTCGTGAGAATGGTTTAAATCTAAATCATGGTCAATGATTTTTCCTAAATCAACTTCTACTTTATGAATAGATTTATCATTAAGTTTCGTTGTCTCGATCGTCCAACTATCGCCAAACCAGAACGCAGCGGTTTTCATTCCTAGACCATATTTTGATCTACCACCAGTGTATTCAGGTGGTTTACCTATGGTAACAGCATCCGACAACTCATCTTCAGACATACCAATGGAATTATCCGAGATGCGTAAAAACTTTCCATTTTCATCTTCAGGCAGATCGATCCTCACGGTAAGAATGTCACCCGACTTTTTAAACTCTTCGTCAAGTTCACTTTTATTATTAAAATAAGCTTGAGTCGAATTATCAACAAATTCGGCTAAACCATACCATTCTTTATAAGATAATCTCTTATAAGAACCGATGATCTCAGGTCCTAAACCCAATTTCATGTTATCCTCAATTTTGTTTTAAAATGAAATTACCTTGAGTATCCTTATACAAAACATAAGTTTTGTTTTGTATAATTGGATTGATTCCATTTATTCTTAAAAATTTTGATCTATCGAAATCAATCATACCACAAATTATAGTTTTTCCGTTGTATGTTACTCTTATGTCATCATCTAGAATACTGTCAAGCATGGTAGGATTTAATATTTCTAATAGATTATTCATCCCTTTTGCATATCGACAATGAGATTCATCAATAAAAACTTCAGGATGTTCACCACTAATTCTGTAGGCTTCATGACCGTTAGTATTCTTATAAGTCTGAAACTCCATCATAATAGTATTGTATTTTGATAATTCATTGATCCAATCGGTTTTTGGCTCATCAACAATTACCAATATCTGTGGCATCTTATTCTTTATTAGGTCTTTTAGCTTATCATATTCAAGTGGCGGCTTTTGTTCTACTTCAATTCTTTCTAATATGTATTTTGCATCTAATTCTGAATTATAATTTCCATTAGCAAATACATCAACTTGGGAGATCACATGATTAATAGTGTGATTACTTAATTCAACTTCTACTATCCACCAATCGTCATAATTTTTATTTATCATAGCTAAATCAGGGATCCTCGGTTCTTTGCCATCAGCGTAAATAGTTTTTTTATAGCTAATTGTTATATAATCTGGAAACACATGCTCGACCTGTTGTTTTATAGTCCTTTCAAAATCGCTTTCTTGATAAGAAGCGATCTGAGATAATTCGTGATACCAACAATCTTCTACAGGAACAAGTAGCTTCGACATCTCCCTTGATAATCCTTTCTATTGATTACCTATGAATTAAATTACTCGCAATGACACGCCAATTATTTATGGAATACTTAGTGCAATTGCTGAAGGTTCATAATTCAATATAAAAACTTCTTTACCCTTGTATCTATTGCCCACCCTTTGAGATCCGTGCTTCTGATCATCGGTTCGACTGATACAATAATTCCATTCTCGATCAAGCATTTCGTTTGACCAGTAATACATCTGACGAATATGTTCAGTGTTATCATATGTTAAAAGAAACGCTAACCTATTTCTATTTGAATAAAGAGTGTGAAGTAGCCGATCATGATCTTCATTTGAAAAAATACAACTATAGAACTTATCCTGGTCAGCCTTATAATAAGGAGGATCAACGAACAGAAAACTATTGTCAGGTGCATTATTGATAATGGTTTCAAAATCAAGACATGAAAGAACCACGGATGATAGCTTTTCAGAACTCCTTAATATGTTTCGAGGCCAATTTTGAGGACGCATCGAAAACTTATCTCCATAACCCCAGTAGCAGTTTTTCATATTCATTATGCCGCTGAACGAAGTTCGGTTTAAGTAATACCATCTACCAGCTCTTTCTAAATCATTTCGAGGTATAAACTCATTTTTAAAATAATTATGCAATTCTCTTGATGCAGGAAATTCACTTAAGAATTGAATAAGTTCATTTGGGAATGTTCTTAAAAAATAATAAACATTCATCAATTCTTTATCTAAATCATTTATAATGTTATGTTTTGCTATTGGTTTTGCGAAAAATATTGATGCACCACCGGCGAATGGTTCGATATAGTAATCATGGATCGGAATGTGTTTAAGTATATGCTTGCGAGCATAAAACTTACCGCCTGCATATCTAAATGGAGAGTTTATAGGAGAGTCTTTTGCCACTCGTTCTTCCCTGGATATGTGAAACAAATTATCAATAATTCTAAAGAAGATTTATAAAAATCGTCCAGACAATATAATAACTATAGAGCAGATATGAAAACATAATTAATTCATGAAAATGATTCACATTTCGAAATTATACCGATACAAAGTAAAAAGAAACTCAATTACTTTCCATTTTAAACGAACTGGACAATGTAGAACAAATCCTGTTCGACCAGCAGACAGGTGCACATGCGCCGGGTGTCCCTGTTTGATTTCAAACAGGATTTATTCAATGTCTTCCACCGCTCTAACAGGTTTACTTCACAGTTTCGTCAGATATTCCGCAAATAATTTGTCATAAGGTACTATCTATTAATTCTTGTTGTAAAGTGTATTCACTGAATTATTTAGAAAATCCAAATAGAGTCTCTCGAGCCATCAGAAAGCAATTAAGAATTAATAATTATGAATTGGGAATTAGGGATAGGTGCTGCGCTGGTTTAACGGCAGGGGGCATTGCTTTACTTTCAATGGACCTGGGAAATCAAGATATTTCATGCGATCTTTCATGTTTCAGGGGTAACGATATTTTTATCCTGGTTCCAACATCCAGTTCGCTCTCGACTTTAATCGATCCCTTGTGACGATTGATTATTTGATAGCAGGAGACTAATCCCCAGCCCATTTTTACCCGGGATTGTCCCGCGGCGAATCTACCCTCGAAAATTGTCTCCAGCTTATTCTGTTCAATCCCTCGACCATCATCCGATATTACTATTTTTACATCAGGACCCTCAGGATAAGTATTTATCGAGATGGTGCCTTCGTCTTCGATTGCTTTTATCGCGTTCTGGATAAGGTTCAGGAAAACCTGGTTAAGAGCGCCGGGAAAACATAAGATCTTTTGAAGATCACCGTAATCCCGTTCAATGGTTATCTTTACGCTCATCTCAAACTGAAGCAGATGAAGTGTATTATCAATCAATTTGTGAATATCCACCTTTTGATAATCTGCCTGGTCAAGCATAGAGTAACTTTTCAGCCTGGAAACAAGAGCCGCAATTCTTTTACTGGCTTCACCGCTGGAATCATTCGTCTTTTTCATAATTTCGAGAGTAGATCGAATTTCAGAATCTTTCGGAAACGTTTTATCGTCCACATCTTCCAAAAGCTCATCAATCTTATGCATTGCACGAATAATTGTATCTGAAGATGAAATGACCACCCCCATTGGATTATTGATTTCATGTGCCAACCCGGCAACCATATGGGCTAACGCCGACATCTTCTCTGATTCGATAAGCTGTGCCTGTGTATTCCTCAGCTCCTTGAATGCTTCCTGCAGTTCATCAGAATACTTGATTACCTGTTCATTATATTTTTTCAGTTCAAGGTTCTTTTCTAATAGAAGGGCATTTGTTTTCCTTTTGTCCATGTAGCCTTTGAGCAGTACTACGGCAAGGATAATAACAACAATCGCGATCCCAACCAGGTAGTTACGAACCGTAACTTGTTTCAGCAGTTTCAGCTCCTGGATTTCACCCTCTTTCTTGAGCAGCTCGATTTCCTGTTCTTTTTTTGACGTTTCATACCGGACTTCCATTTCAGCGATACGCTGGCTGCTTTCCGCATTGAAAATACTGTCATTATATGTTTTATACAGTTTGTAATATTCGAGTGCTTTTCGGGAACTGTTCTTCAGCTCATACATTTCGGAAAAGTGGGCGTAACAACTCGAAACTATCTCTTTTGATTTTACTTCTTTTCCAATTTCCAATGCTTCATCAAGAAGAGGTTCTGCTTCCCGGTATCTCCCCGTTGTGAGATAAAGCTCTGCCAGGTTGACCATTATTCGGGCAGTTACCTGCCTGGAGGGTGTTTCACGATTATATTCAAGAGATTTCTTGTAGGACTCCTCCGCCTCTTTATACCTCTTCAGATAATAATATTGTGCCCCCATATTACTCAGCGAAGCCACCAATCCTTCCGTTCTTCCCAGGGTCTCATTGACTTTCAGCGCCTTGAGATGGTACTCAAGCGATTCTTCATTCTTTCCAAGCTCTTTATGAAGAATTCCAAGATTTTCGTAAGCGTTTCCCTGGCCTTCAAAGTCTCCCACTTTTTTTGCCAGTTCGAGAGAACGATGATAATATTCTATCGATTTTTCATAATTCGACACTTTCTGATACAGGATACCCATCATTACCAGGGATTTTGCCAGTAGCTTACTATCACCAAGCTTTTCCCTGATCTCAAGCGCTTGTAATGAATATTCAAAGGCTTGATCATAATCGCCCTTCAAGTAGTAGAAATAACCCGTATTGAATAATGACTTTGACTCGGCTGCCTTATCACCAATCTGCTTGTTTACTGTCCTTGCCTGGAGAGAGATTTCGATAGCATCATCAAATTTTGATTCGTAAAAGTATGAAAGGCTCTTGTTGTGCAAGGCTTTGGCAAGTCCGCCGGGATACTTGATAGAATTAGCTTTTTCTATTGCTCCTTCGGAATACTCCCGGCTTTTCTCTGTAGATATTTGCAGGTATTGTTTTGCGATATCATTGGAAAGGTCAACCCATTCTTCACCTATCACCTCGCTAAGGCGTTTTTCAAGGCTATCCAGATCTGCGTAAACATTAGAGGCGCAAAGCAGTAAAGTAAAAATCAGTGGTAAAAGCTGAGAAGCTGTTTTCTTCCAAAGCAGGGTATTCATTACAAACCTTAATTGATTAAATAAGATAGCAAAGCAGAAGTAGAGAAAAAAACTAATCACAAAATAGTCGTGTTACATATCTAAACATATAACTATTTAATTGGCAGTTTTATTGTAAAAGTACTTCCCTTCCCTACTTTACTTTCTACTGATATTTCCCCATTGTGCCTTTTAATAATCTGGTAACAGGTTGCCAGCCCCCAACCCATCTTTATCCTCGAGAAATTTTCAGTGAAACCGATATCAAATAGATTTTTTATATTTTTCGGATCAATACCTCTTCCTGTATCTGTGACGGATACTATTACATTTTTGTCAGCCTTAGATGTTTTGATAGAAATCGTACCTTCACCATCAATCGCTTTGGAAGCGTTTGAAATCAGGTTGAGGAATACCTGGTTAAGTTCTCCTGCGAAGCATAAAATCTCAGGTATCTCGCCATAATCACAATCAACTTGAATTTTATCACCGATCTCATGTTTGATAATTGATAATGTCGTTTTTATGGAATCATTCAGATTAATCATTTGATATTCAGCTTCATCAAGTCTGCTGAAGTTTTTTAATCCCGTAATCAGTTCTGAAATTCGTCCTGCCGCTTCATGTGTAACCTTGTTGCTTTGTTTCATTGCTGTCAAGGTACGATTAACAACCCTTGAATCGAATCTTGTATCAATTTTGGAATAATCATTCAGCAGCTTATCAATCTTCCTGGTAGCCCTGCTGATGACGTCATTCGATGAAGTGATCGCGCCAATGGGAGTATTTATCTCGTGCGCCAGACCGGCTACTAATCGTCCTAAAGATGCCATCTTTTCAGATTGAATTAACTGACCTTGTGTGGAACGTAAATCATTCAGTGCTTTCTCAAGTTCGTGAGTGCGAACCCCGACAAGCGCTTCCAGTTCTTCCATCTTCAACCTTGCGCGCTGAGACAGATCCCATTTTTCGCTCAAAGTACTCGCAAGCTGTTGAACTTCGGTAGCGTCGAATGGTTTCCTGAGGAATACTATATTGTCATTAGCACCAAAAATATCAAATATATCTTCCCAGACATAGTCTGCATAAGCAGTTGCGATCACGAACTGTATGTCTTGGTCAATTTCCAGGATTCTCTTGATCGTTTCAATACCATCCCAGCCCGGCGGCATTCTAACATCCATAAATGATAGTGCGAAAGGCTTAGATTCCTCTATTGATTGTTCTATCTTTTTAAAAGCCTCTTGTCCCTGAAAAGCAGAAGCAAGATTATATTCCGGTAAAGAAACTTTACTCTCCGCTATCTTATTACCGTCAACATTTTCACCGAAAAAATCGGCAGCCAGGTCATCAAATTCTGCAGATGCTAATTCTTCAAGGGCAAGTATCTTGCGGTAATCCTCATGAATCTGTTCCTGGTCATCAACCAGGAGAATTCTTCTATTCTTCGAAATTATATCAGGCATTAATCTTCTCATCTATTTCAATAGGCAGTGTAAGGATGAAGGTTGCACCTTTTCCCAGCCCGTTGCTTTTAGCAGTCAATGAACCACCCATTTCACGGGCGCTATTGGCACAACCGTGTAATCCGTAACCATGTCCATCTTCTTTGGTAGTGAAACCGTATCCGAATATCTTTTCAAGGTTTTCTGCTGCAATTCCGGAACCATTATCAGCGACCCTTATCGTAGCAACATCGTCTTCATAATCAACCCAGACAGTAATTTCCCTCACCTTTTCGGTAACTTCCTTCACTGCATCACGAGCATTCTTCAACAGGTTAATCATTATCTGCAAAACCCTGTGTTTGCTGATAGCCACTGCCTCAAGATTTTCTTGGCTTTCGATATTAAACTTGATATGGTGACGTTCAAAAGATGCTCCGAATAATTGCACTGCATCATTGACAAGTTCTGGTAAAATGACTCTCTCCATGACTCCATCAACACCTGCATAATTCTGTTGCAACGCTATAATTTGACGAATATGATCATGACTTTTGTCTAATGTGATTGTTTGATCTTTAAGACGTTTCCATTCACTTGTAATCACTTCACCAAGCTGACCAAGAAACTTTGGAAGTTTCTTCCCCTGTGGATTATTAGCCGCGAAATCAGCAAAATTGTCTTCATGTTGTATCACTACCTCAGATAACTTTGATAACTGTGAAACTCTTGATTCTTTAAGGGTTTTGCGTAGGACAGACGTAGATGTAGTTGCACCATTTAATGCATTTCCGACATTATAAAGAACACTGGTAGCGATTTCGGCCATACCCGCAGAATGAGCTGATTCAAGCAGTTTTTTCTGAGTATCACTCAGCTCTTTCTCTATTTGCTTACGATCGGTTATATCTTCAATAAAACCTTCTATGAAACGCAATTTACTTTCGTTGTCCATTACTGCCCAGATATTAAGTTTAACACTGATCTGGGTGCCATCCTTTCTCTTGAAAAGCAATTCGCGGGTAGCTTCACCTCGTTTTTGCATCATTTTCAGAATCATGTCGCGATCTCTACTGTCAGCATAAACCTGTTCAGAGAGGTTTGTAATATTTTCAATTACATCCTGCGAATCTTTGTATCCAAGGATTGTAGCAGCCGAATTATTTGCAGTAAGGATATGTCCATCAGGATGTGATCTGAAAATCCCCATAGTCGCATTTTCGAAAATACTCCGATAACGCTCTTCACTCTCCATTAAATGTTCTTCGACTAATTCCCGTCTTTCAATGTCGGCAATCAGGCTGCTCTGCATTTTCCTGAATGAATCTGCAAGCCGTCCCATCTCATCTTTACTTGTACAATAATAATCGATATTCTTATATAGATCACCTTCTGAGATTGCCTCAGCGCCTTCAATCAGTTCGCGAACCGGACGTATGATATTATATATGATAGCAAATGAAAGAAGAATAATAAGGGCGAGGCTGCTAATGAATGAGATTGTAATGATAGACTTTGAAAGATGATGTGATTTGCGAGCATTTTCAAAAGCTTCTTCCATTTTTTGTTTCTGGCTTTGTGTCAATTCGCTTAATTTAAGCATCAAAGTGGAATATTTTTCATGCATTTGTCCTACTTTTGCCAGCAATTCTTCATTAAAAGAACTACCGATCATCTCACGTGTAGTTATGCCTGCAACATTATAAAAATCTTCAAAAATGCTTTCTATCTCAGACAGTTGTTCCTGATCTATGGATTCATTTGATTTAGCCTTCTCTATTAATGTAAGAAACTCATCATGAACAGTATCCGCTTCATCAATAATCAGTTCTTCTTCAGCAGTGAGGGCTTCCTGCAGGATATGCCTGGTCTGAACGGCAAGCTTTTCAAGTTGATGGCTTAATTCGAGGGATTGAAAATATTCGGTTTCGATAAGAGTCAGGAGACGTCCATTCTTGATACCACCAAGTAAGGTAATAATAAATACCGTAACGAATACTATTGTGGCAATAAAAGGAAGCGATAATATTTTAATTCTGATAGACATAGCTGGTCTCTCAATCTGGGATTCCGGTGAGGAATGATCACATGAATTTTCAACTCTTTAGATACTGATCTTCAAAATTTTCCTCATATCCAGTCATATCTTTTTAATTCATTCACAGGATATAAGGATACTAAAAATAAGAGGGATAACTATTATTCAAGACTTAAAATTTTGACATTTACCGGCACGGTATTACCTGAAATGTATCCCATGGCTCCGGGTGTTGAAGCTACGAATTTAATCAATTCCTTTTCATTCGAGAATGATTTTGGTGGTACTCCTCTCCCGGAAAACAGGGCTTGTTTCCAGTAAATAACAAATTTAGATACTGTTTTATTAAGCATCTCTTTTACGAATGCTTCATGAGTCTCGCCACCGTCAAGCATTACAGGTACAATCTTTTGATTATCTGACCACCGGGTATGTAATCCAAGATATATTCTTTTCAGGGTTCTGGTTTCAAGGCTGTTGGTTGAGACTTCCTTGTTTGCGATAAGCACAACTTCAGCAGCCCTGCACCATGACAATGAAACGAAAACACAAAGAATGACTATAATATTTGTTAGTTGTTTCATGGTGACTTAAAAATGAAATGTTGTTTTTGCTACCAACAACATCCAATCCTTCTCTATAACATCAGGATTTTCAAAACTACCCTCATTGTGAATTCTTTTTACCAGCGCAGCTCCATTGATGTCATGAATTTCGAGTTTGAACAACCAGTTATCGCTGATATCACAACGACCGGAAATGCAGAGTTCCTTCTGCCAACGAAAATAATCATTTAGACCGCTATCATCCAAATCGCTTCCATCTTTATCAAATAAATTATTATAATATTCTGAGTAATATGTGCTTGCACTAAATCTTTTGTTTAACTGATACGTAATTTGTCCGTAATATCCACCAACGGTATTATTATCAGTTTCCTGGTAAAAACTTGAATATTCACCTGCGATAGTCAGATTACTAAGAGTGTATTCAGCAGAAAAAGTTTTAGCCTCGTAGTACGAATGCCAACCGGAAATTAAAAACCCATAGTTGGTTGTTCGTTGCTGAGTAGTATCAGTTGGAGTCGCAACTCTTACAAATGAGCCACGATGATTTATCTCATATCTTCCGGCAAAAGCTGTGGCGCTGACTTTTAATCCAGGAATGGGTGTATTCCAAAAAAGACCACCTCCATAAACCCAGGGCATCCTGATTGATTCACCTCGAATCTCGTCCGAGATGTATTCAACTGTTGTGGTGGAGTCGCTATCCCGAGCGCCAAACCAACTCAGAGTTCCGTAATTGTATGCAGTGTAGGAGTCTATCCAGTAGGCGCTATTAGGATTAGGAATGTTCAGCGAACCTCCAAAAAACTCATATTCAAATTCCCCCAACTGAGAGAAATAACTATTACCATATAAACTCATCCCTTCCATTGCAAGAGTGAAATCTCTCCAGTTATCTGTGTAAACGCTTTCCGGTAGCAGGATATGAGTTCTCGCCATATCAATATCTCTGCTGTAATTATACAAGCCGTGTGGAAACTTAACTTTACCGAACTTAAAACCAAGATAATCACGCCAACGGAAATCACCATATGCCCAGTCAACATACACAGCATTGTTACCATCATCACCAAGATCACGAGCCAATAATTGAATACCGATTCGGATTCTTTCGGTTGGTAGAGAATGGACATTAAGGGCAACTTCGTTAAATTCTGCGTTTCCATTTTTCGAATGCAGCACAGGGTAATTATTCTCCGTGGAATAGAAATATCCCTGGCTGGCAAAACCGTGGAAAATGAGGTTATCACCAAAACCTGATGCCAGGCTTGTTTGGAATACGACTAAAAGCAGCAATAAACCTGAAAGCAAACATGATAATCCAGACCGTGCAAAGGAATATCCGGTCTGGATTTGGTATGGAATATTAGTATTCATTATGTCATCACCTGCGTGTCCTGAACATTTTGAATTGAATTTAATCTACTATCAGAATTTATTCCACTACTTCCATATTAAGATAAAAGCTGTGAATTGCAGTAGCGCCAAAGCATCCAAGTCCTCCATGCACGTAGCTTTCGGGACGTGAAATATCACCGGTGGTCGGATTGGTTTGATACGTTGTAAAGACATATCGAGAATACTCAAAAGAACCTGCGATCACATCTATTCGTTGTGGTCCACTCCATTCGAAGAGTAGCCAGAATATGTCATAATAGTTGATATAATCAGGAGCCCAACCGATGGTAGAGCGACCTTTATCCCCTGGTTCAATGGCATCTTCGGGATCATCCGGGTCCCAGTCCGGGTCAAGCGGCACAAGTTCGGATGTATCGGTCAGCGCCAATATAGTGAACAGATATCCACCCTGGGATTCACCGCCATAGTTAACATTACCCCAGGCAGGAGTCCAGGTAGTCTTGATACTCTCATCGTTCCGGCTAAATGTTGGGAACGAATCAGGAAGAGCTTGAGGATCATCAGGAACAACATCCATTATCGTGTTGAGCATTTCGTATCGATCATCATCTGTTTCATTGACTACAGTTAAAATGAATGTATCAGGAGTTGTCGTTTCAGCCCAGATATCCACGTCACCGGGTTTTTTCACCTCTATGCGGTAAAGTGTGTTGCGTTTGACTGTATTGGCACCCATCGGAATGTATCGTCCGGCATAATTACGATCGTATTCGTAATAAACCGCTAATCCTGTTCCTAAAGTATCAAATGTTTCCGGTGGATCAGATGTATAATCAATCTTTGGAAATATGACAATTTCCGCACCAGTTATTCCGCCGTTCCGGGGATCGTAATAATTCTCAATATTTTTGTGTATCTTTTCAAGCCAGATTTCACCGAACGGCTGATCAACTGTGATAAAAGCGTGAAGAACCGGCTCAGGATCGTAGTCATCAACCTCGGTCGGGGTACTATCGCATCCGATTAAAGCAATTGATATAAACAAGAATAACAGAACTACATAGTTCTTATGCTTACTAAACATGATATTACTCCCTAATTAGAGATATTTCAAATACTGCTCCGGGAAATGAATTCCTTTGCTGCATTTAGAATCGTACTTCGTAACTGATTAATGGTAATACCGGTAAAAGTTTGACATCGTTGACTTCTATAGGATTTTCATCAGTATCATAGGTCCTGAACCAGATCGAACGACGGCTGTAAACATTGTAGATGCTTATGTCCAGCTTTGCTTTCTTACCGAAGAACTTGTGATTGTATGTAAATGTCATGTCAAGCCGGTGATCAGCCGGAAGACGGTAGTTATTTTTCTCGCCATTCAGAATTGTCCGGTTTCCATCCGGCTCATATTCCAGTGGGACATGAGCGAAATGGTATGTATATAGTCCCAGGGCTCTCGTATATCCTTGTCCTGTATTATATCGCCAGCTTGTTGACATATCCCAATTCTTCGTCAGTTTATAAGTACCGACTGATACAAAATCATGCCGACGGTCCCACTTGGGATAATACCAGTCGCCGTCATTGATAAATGTATCTGTGAACCTTCGTTTAGACCAAGAGAGCGAATATCCTGTCCATCCCGTCAACCGACCCGCTTTTTGATGAAGCATCCATTCAAAACCGTAAGCATTCCCCTCACCGGACAAAAATACGGAAGCCATATCAAAACCTCTGTCAACCATATTGTTATAATTAAGTACATTATGGTACTTGTTATAATAGGCTTCAACAGTAAATTCAAGATCTTCGCGAGGATCATTTTCAAAACCGAATACTATCTGATCTGAGTACATCGGATCCATTGAACCATCAAACGGCATCCAGATATCCATGAAACTACCGCCCTCTCCGAAGGAAATAATATTAACCCACTGATGATATCGCCCTCCCGCTAATTTCAGGCGGGTTTTTGTATCATAGTGGTACAAAAGTGCGAGACGAGGATCAACATACACCTTATCAGAATCTTCATGATAATTCATTCGAATACCGGGCAATAGTTCAAACTGTGAGTTGATTTTCCACTCATTTTGGATGTAATAGGATAAGGTGAAATTGGTGGTATCAATATTTACAAATGTATCTTCCTGGAACCTGTTGAGTACTTCTACGTCATAAATATGCAGGTCAATACCGGTTTTAATCTTCTGGTTTGTATATCCGAGATATTCATAATCCCCTCGAAACGCCCTGTCGCGAAAACGATTCTTAAATTCCTGTATGAAGACACCGTCATTTTCCATGTCGAAACCACTATTATACCTGCTGTATGCTATACCTAAGGTCAGGAAGCCATTATCAGATATTATATGCCTCAATCGTGAAGCAAAGGTCCTGTTGCCCCAGTTTGTTCCCAGTTGAAACTTGCTGTCATCCGGACCAAATTCTGATTGCAGGTCATCCTGCCCTAAATATCCTCCGACAGTCAGGGTAGTCTTGTTACCAATGTCTATATTGACTTTTCCGTTTCCATCGTAAAAATAATAGTCCGGCAGGTCTGCCATTTCCTCACTGGCGTTTTTCATCATGGATATGATTGGTTCCAGGTAGGTACGCCGCCCTGAAAGAGCATAAGAACCCCTCTTGTTTGGTAGAGGACCTTCTATTGCGCCCCTTGCAGACACTAATCCAATCGAAAAAAGTCCTTCCATCTTTTTCCGGTTGCCATCATTGGTAACCACTTCCAGCACACTTCCTGCACGCCCGCCGTATTCTGCCGGGAAAGCACCTTTCATCAACTCAATGTGTTTTACTGCATCACCGTTAAAGGTGCTGAATATACCGAAGAGGTGAGAAGGATTGTAAACCGTACTCTGGTCCATTTGGATCAGGGTCATATCGCTGCTTCCACCTCTAACATACAATGCGCTGGAGATATCCGATGATGCTTTAACACCTGGAATAGCCTGCATTGCCCGAAGTACATCTACTTCGGCTCCAAGCGAGGGCATATTGCGAATCGTATTGGCATCTATCGGAATTGTAGAAACACGAGCGCTTTGCCGAGCCTTATCATTGTCTTTTTCTTTAACGGTAAATACTACCTCCTCAAGAATGACAGACACGGGCAATAATTCTATAGTAACAGGATCTGAAGCACCTTCGGATATTGTCACCGTCAGTTCCGCTCTATGATACCCCAGGTAGCTTACACTTAGTGCATATGAACCTGTCTCAAGATTTGGAATCGCAAAGAATCCGTCCAGGTTTGTGGTTGAGCCTCTCTGCTCGCCAAGAACTACGACATTCGCGACCGGTAGAGGTTCGCCGGAAGTGGCATCAATTACAAATCCTCGAACATTACCCTTAGCAAAAACATGCGATGTCATAACACAAATCAAAATTAGAATTGTTAAAATTTGTTTAAACATAGCTTCCTCATGTAGAAATAATCACTGTATAACTTTTATAATCATAAACATAAACAGTGTTAGAACTCGCCAAATTTGAATGTAATTGCGGCGTGAGCCCCATTCAATTTTGATTCTTCCAAATACTCAGATTCATAACCAAATGTCTGCCTGTAACCCATTCCAAATCCAAGGCGGAACCATTCGGTAAAATTAATAACCACATGAACGGATGGATCAAGCACAAAAAATTCGTCAGTTTCTATTGACGTCGTTCCGATATCATCTCCGGGGGCTTCCTTGCTAATATTTACTCCTCCCCCGGCAAACATAGTCGAGATATCGTAATGAACTATATCATCCGATTTAATTATGTATCTCACCAATCCCCCACCATACCCCATATCTATATTATATTCTTCATCATCAATGCTGATTTCATGGCGTGTGGTCATACCATAACCTCCCCCTCCAAGAACGAATTGATGGTTTATTATCCACCCGCCTTCACCGCCGACCATCACTCCTAAATCATCGTTGAACTGGGTAAATTTGACTACTGGCCCACCGTAACCACCGCTTTCAACCTCACCACTGATTAATGTCTCTTCGCTAAGTCCCGGAAATGTCAAAAATAATAGAAAAGCCGTTAACAAGATACTTTTCATCTTTTCTCCTTCCATTTTATCGTAATCGAAAATATAAAGTTCATTTGATTTTTGAGTGCCCCTGATCAGTCGGCTGACTGAATGTCCGGGAAATGATCAATCGATATTGAAACGAGCAATATCGTCAAGAAGTACTATATCAAGCGCAAGATTTCAAAATATGCGGGTCGTGACACACCTGAGCAAGCAAATGTATGCAGTGCCTTAAAGGGAAACAAGGCATTGATCAAAAGTAATATTTTTACTTATTTCACTGGCAAAAATCAACTACTTTATGTACTATTATAAATTGTTTTTTAATATCAAAAATTGGGACCTGCCATGAGGAAAATAGTATCTGATTTTCAACAGTTATTTATGCTTATTAGTTCCGGTTTCATAATATTGATATCGTTTAATCAATTAACTCCAGCTTATTCTGCGACTCAACAGTCATCATCTTTAGACAGTATTGAAACATGGAAGAAAAATAATCTGAAAAGACCTGTCTTGGAAGTAATTGGCGAAACAACCGGTGATATTGTATATCTACCATTCCGTTTGCCTTTAATCGGAATGCGCGAAAGCATTAAAATTATTGACAACACGAAAATAATCCAACAAATAAACGACTTGCTTGAATCGGATGACGGTACTCGCAAGCTGGCATTTATTGCTTCTCCAAGCACAGGGCTCGGAGGACATTACAAACAAATGAAATTGGTTACTGATTCTACAACGATTTCTCTTAAGGCGTCAGCCTGGGCGCATAGAATGCAATCGTATGAATTGAGTTTAACCAATATGCCGATTTATAGAAGTATCTTTGTTGAACCATTAATCTCATATCAATTTCTTTCGACTGAACCATACTTCGGTCTTCGCGATTCTTCTGACTATTCATATAAAAGCAATTTCGCCCTGGAAAAATCCATAGGTGAGATAAATCTGGTTCTTTATCCTGTAAAAAGTGGATATTTAAAAGCAACCGGTGGAATGGAGGTAAATCATACATTCCGTGGATACGATACGGATTATGAATTTGAGGGAGATATTGAATCTCCCTGGTCACCCAATCTTGCTCCACTTAACAGTCTTGCAGGCGCTGGGGAATCTGTACAGATGACCCATTTAGCCATTGAAGCCGGGATTGATACCAAGAATCACATTGGAATCCCCTCAGCGGGTTATGAAATAAATACGTCAGCCGGATATTACGATCAGACAAACGGCGATGATTATAAATTTTGGCTCGGGACATTTAATTTTACTAAGTACACTCATCTTATTTACAAAAGGGTGATCGTCCTGCGATTTGGCGGCGAACTCAGGGATCCATTAGCGGGCGATAATAGCATTCCATTTTATCATTGGAGTTCATTAGGTGGAACTGGATCATTGCGAGGATTCGATCGTGATCGTTTTCGTGATAAAGATGCTATGTACGGTTCTTTAGAATATCGCTATCCATTAAGAAATTACTGGGATAAATTCGGTCTCGATTTTCTATATTTTGTCGATGGTGGCAAGGTTATGGAGGATTTTCAAGTTGACTATTCAGAAGGATCATATCAGATTGGTTTTGGTTTTGGCTTGAGAGCCTGGAACATCGATTCAGGTGAGACCATGAAAATGGAAGTCGGATTCAGCCGTGAAGTTGTTAAAGTCTATTTTGTGCTGGGATTATAACTATGAGCATTAACAAAAAGCTATTTATCTATAACTATTCATCAGTCGCATTCGTTCTAATTTTCACTTCAATTTTTGGTATAACTCTCTCCGGCTATTCTTTTGAACCGTTCGTCGCTCCTGAACTGGTACCTGATGACAGAACTCCTGTTCCACTTCCAGAATTTCGTTCCGCAGAAAATGATCTTGCTGATTCTTTTGATAAACAGTTTATAGTCCAGGGTGATCAGATGTTGGATTTTCCCCGGACCCTGACAAAGATATCAGGAAGACCCAGGCAAGCTTTGAATGCAGATGCTTTCGGAGAAGTACGAAACTCGAGCTGGTTCACCAACAGAAATGCTTTTACACATATGACATTAGCAGAAATAGCTCAAGGACCCGGCATATACTCTGGACCGGATACTTCTGCTGCCTGGCAGATTGTCCGCGCTAAAGCTGAGGGAGTTACTATTGGCTTCCACATAATAGACAGCCGGGGTGATAAATATGTAATAAAATTTGATCCCATTGGATATGCCGGATTGAACAGTGGAGCAGAAGTCGTCTGCACCAAACTTTATTATGCCGCAGGTTTTAATGTCCCTGAAAACACAACGGTGTACTTTCGCCCTGAAATACTGGTGCTCGGTGAAAAAGTAAAGTTCACCGACAAAAAGGGGCGCAAGAGGTATATGAATCAGCAGGATTTCGAAGAAATTATGCTGCGAGTTGAAATCAGCCCGAACGGATTGATCCAGGCTGCAGCCAGCAAATATATCGAAGGCAAACTGCTTGGTCCTTTTCATTTCGATGGAGTAAGAGAAGATGATCCGAATGATTTTATTCCACATGAACACAGGAGGGAAGTTAGAGGTCTAAAAATCATTGGGATCTGGCTCAACAACATAGATGCCAAATCCAATAATTCAATGGATACTTATATAGGTGAAGACGGTGAGGGTTTCGTCAGGCACTACATGATGGATTTTGGCTCAAATCTCGGTAGCGGTTCGAAAGGTCCTCAACCACAGTATCGAGGACATGAGAATGAATTTGATCCTCATGAGGCTCTTTTTAAGATCGGAACTTTGGGACTGTGGATTCGATCATGGGAAAAACCTGATTCGGTGCATTTTCCCACAGTAGGCAGGTTCAGCGCAGATTTGCTTGAACCGGATAAGTTCAAATTTATTATCCCAAATACCGCATACGATAATTGCACTGATCTTGATGCATATTGGGGAACAAAACTGGTAATGTCTTTCACCGAGGATCAAATTGAGACTGCTGTTGCTGCAGGTCCCTATAGTGCTGAAGCAGGTAAATATCTGACAAAGGTATTAATAGAACGACGTGATGTAATCGGCAAACATTGGTTTGGTCGGGTTAATCCACTTGATAATTTTGAGATTAGTAAGAATCAGGATGCAACAGTACTTAATTTCACTGACCTCGCTGTTAGTACAGGACTGGAAGATAAATCCGGCTCGAAATATCATTACGAGATTCGCAGTATTGACAACCAGAAAATCGAATCGGGTGTGTTAGAGAATAACAACCTTTCCCTTGCAAGTATTATGAAACTTAAAGAAAGGGGTGGGGTACAATATGAAATTACATTTAGAATTAAACGGGAATCTCAAAAGAAATTAAGTAAATGGGTAAAGGTTTACCTGGAATTAGACAAATCATCCACAATGCCAGTCCTTGTCGGGCTGAAACGTCAGGAATAAATACAACAAATGAGACCAAACAATTTAAACGGGAGAATATTTCCTAAGAATTTTTTTGCGCCTTTGCGTCATTGCGTGAAAAAACAATTTCCATCAATAGTAGTTTTTTCAATTATAATTTCAACATTTATAGGTTGTTCAGGAAAAGGACTATTACTGGATCATATCACTCCCGAAGAAGCAAGAGTTCAAAAGCTTGTTCCTGATGAGACAAAATCAGAAAATCCAACCTTCATTGTTATTGGCGACACCCAATCCGGATTAAAAGTTGTCGAGAAATTCGCCAGGCGTGAAAACTGGCGAACCTGGAAAATGTTGATTTTTCCGTTCTATGAACTATACTGGCTCGGAAACGGAATATATGGTGGTATCAATTATCTTCGGGGAGTTCCCGATGAGGGAGCGCACAGCAGAAAGTTAATGCGGGAAGTGCTTTACCGTGATTCAAAAAAACTTGACGTTGATTTCATCCTTGATAACGGTGATATATGCGCCTACGATGGACGCCGTCCGGATCATTGGAAACTCTTTCTGAAAGAGAATAAATGGGACCATCCACTTTTAAATGAAATTCCCTTCTTGCCGGTAGTAGGTAATCATGACAGGGTTAATGATACCGAGTATGGACGACAAAATTATCAGGCGGTTTTTGATTATCCCCAATTTTATTCAGTAGAATTCAAGGATGCTGTACTAATTACCCTGGATTCTGACATTATAATCGATCAGAAAAATGATATCAATCCTGCTGAGCAGGAAGCTCTGTTCAGTAAATGGTTTGTTTCGGATGAAGGTTCCGGTCAAACGTCATGGCTGGAAGATCAACTCCACAAATATCGTGATAAACCTTTTAAAATTTTGGCGATGCATCATGCACCCATCACATTTGGCTGGCATTACAAAGACTGGTATAGGGCATCAAACGGCGATAAACTGGTAGAAAAAAGGAAAAAATTCCTCGAATTACTCAGGAAAGAGAAAGTTCATGTGCTATTTTCAGGACATGAGCATAATTACCAGCATAATATTCTTCATTTTCCTGAGAAAACAGGGGACACTGAATGGGATTTACACCTTATCACCAGCAGTAGTGGAGGAGCACCACCAAGGAGTCTTTCAACTGAAAGAAAAATCGAAAAAATTCAATCTCTTTATAGACGGGAAGATTTTGATGTTAAAAATGTGATGTTTGAAAAAGAGTACCATTATTGTATAGTTACACCTGGAGAAGATAGACTGCTAATCCAAACAATGGAAGTTGAACCGGGCGGTGATCATGAAGTTGAATTGATGGAAGAAATTGTGGTTTATCCATAGTTTACATTTGATAATCTTATTACAATAATTTTTTGATAATTCAGTTTTTGACAAATTTTATTTATCTTCACATGAAGTTATGCGAGGGAGTTTTAAATGATCGGAATGATAATTGATGCTATTCTATTCTGGTTTATAACAGTATTTGTCAGCCAACAACACCGGTTGATTTGGTGGGAGTTTTTATTATGGTTGGTAATAGCGGAGGTAGGAAGCGCTTTAATAATGTTCGTGAGTACGTCATTAGGTGAAGTAAGCTCATCTTTGTTAGGAATAGCAGTGATGTGTGGAATATTGTACTATGCACTCCATTATCGGTTCGGTGTATCAAGTCTCAAAGAAAAAAACATGATTATTGGAATATTTTTCGGATTTTTGATTTTTATTAATCTCGTATTAGGTATTCTTTTTAGCTTTGCTATCTAATTTTACAGATTATGCTATATTTGGTACAATAGGGCACCCCCCAAGTATAATATAATGGTAGTTGAAATGCTCTCAGAGAAATATTGAACCTTAAGATATAAGAAAAACGGAATAGAATAGATTAGAAACTTTTTCCCGATAATTCACAATTTACTTGATTTTCTTATTTATTAAATGTATCTTTATTGTATATACATTTGCAATCCAAAGGTGAGTCATGCAAACCAAAATCATGAAATGGGGAAACAGTCTTGCTATAAGAATCCCAAAAGTTTTTGCCAAAGAAGTATCGCTTGATGAAAAAGCCGAAGTCGATATTTCAATATCAGACGGTAACCTGATCATCAAACCTTCATCAGCACGTTACCAGTTACGGGATCTAATTGGAAAAATAACCCCCGAAAATATTCACAACGAAACTGAATGGGGTAACTCCACGGGCAAAGAAATATGGTGAGAAATCAGTTTGTCCCTGATCGTGGCGATTTTATCTGGTTGTCATTTACTCCCCAGGCAGGGCATGAACAGGCTGGAAGACGTCCTGCTCTTGTTTTATCACCAAAAGAATACAATAAACGATCTGGCTTAGCTCTTGTTTGTCCAGTCACAAGTCAAATCAAGGAGTATCCTTTTGAAGTCTTGTTGCCATCAAAACTCAAAGTATCGGGAGTAATACTGTCTGATCATGTAAGAAGTGTTGACTGGCGGGCAAGAAATGCAGAAATCATTCAGCAAGCGCCTATCCAGACTTTGAATGAAGTCCTTGCGAAGATTGATGTGTTGTTATCGTAAATGCTATCGCAATAACGATAGAATTAAATCACTATATAACTTTGCAGCAATCAATCAGGTCACTCTTTATAAAATAATTCATTAAATCTTAACCGTTTGAGTTTTTAAATGGATGATTTAAAGCACAAAAGCATGAATTCTGTTTTAGCCTATCTCTGCGCAAACGTATTTATAATATTGTCTTTCTTATTAACCGGATGCGTATTTGATTGGGACGAACCTCGTTCGGTTTCAATAGATGCCAACCTATATCGTACTATTGATATACGTATGGAGAGCACAGTATGTGAAGTATACGTGATTGTTCGGAAAGGTGATTTCATCGATGATGCGCAAGTCAGTTTTGAACAATACGCACTTGCATTAGAATATAATCATGACTCGCAAAGACATCGTTACGCATATGTTACTCCTCAGGATTTCTTTTTTGAAGAAGGTAAAGATTATACCATCACGGTAAATGTTCCAGGGGAACTTAATGTGTCGCCTACGGTACACGCAAAAGTTTTAAATCTACAAGGTTTTCCTGAAAATGACACGCTCTTTACGAACCAAATTATCCATTTAAATTGGAATGAGGATATTGAGCCTGATAATTGTTTTTTAAGAGTAACTTTTGATGCACATAATGATAGTACCTCAACAATAGAGACTGAATCAAACAGAATATCTTGGAAAGTACCAGATGGTGATTATGGCTCCGTTATAACATTATATTATTAATTGTCTTACGGCAAGAGAAATAAATCTACCACCTGGGACGATATTTATCATTATGAGTATAAAGGCAGCTACATATTACAGCCAGGCGACGCCTAAAATGATCAACCGGAAGGACTGGTAAAATGGGAATATTCGCGTTAGTCTGGTTTTTGTTTGATGCTGCTCTCTTTTGGATAATTACGGTTTTTGTTAGTCAACAGCATAGGCTTGAGTGGTGGGAATTCGTCTTATGGATGATAATTGCAAAAACAGGCAGTGGTATAGTTGAATATGCAAGTTCTTCATTAGGTGACACCATAGCATCAATATTTGGATTATTCGCAATGTGCGTAATACTATTTTTCGCATTGCACTCCCGATTCGGTGTTGGCAGTAGAAAAGAAAAATTTACGATAATTTCGTTGTATTTTGGTTTATTGTTTATCAGGGACCTGATTTTTTGATGATCAGTTCATAATTATCAACATGTAATGTAGTAACCCTGGATCAGAGAATCGATCCTAAAAATACAACTAATAAACCGGGAAGTAGTAACTAATCATGGCAAATCCATTTAAAGCATTTTTGAACATCAAACGCAATGAGCTTCCATTAGCCTTGCTGATGTTTGGTTATTTTTTCCTGGTGATTACCAGTTTCTGGATATTGAAACCTCTTAAAAAAGGGCTGTTCATCCAGTACTATGATAAATCCGGCTTTGATCTGTTTTCATGGCATCTCGGAGCATCCCAGGCTGAACTGCTTGCCAAGGTGCTAAACATGTTTGTGGCGTTTTTAGCAGTAGTCGTTTTCACCTGGCTTGTCAGGCATTTTCACAGGCAGCAGCTTACCTGGATATTCACCATATTTTTCATGCTCTCATATTCAGTTTACAGCATGATAATTGCTAACCCCGGTCAAATTACGGTCTGGTCATTTTACCTGTTTGGCGATCTTTTCAGTACCTTGATGGTGGCGACTTTTTTTGCATTCCTGAACGATTCCGTTGCACCCGATGCAGCCAAACGATTGTATGGGATAATTGGTCTTGGCGGTGTTACAGGCGGAGTTTTCGGAACTACTTTTTTAAGGATCTGGATCGATCAGGTTTCGATGCCCGGATGGTTATGGATCTGCTTTGGGATCGGAATATTAATTGTCGGGATATCAGCAGCGGCAGGGAGTATTGTAGAGAAAAGAACTGTAAATTTATCGGATACATCTAATAAAATTAAAGAAAAGAAATCTATTGATAATAAACAAGGAAAAGGCAAAAATCCCGCAATCGAAGGCGCTGCTTTAGTATTCCGTTCTCCCTACCTGTTATCTATCGTAGGAATTGTGGGACTATATGAAGTTGTTTCGACCTTGATGGATTTTCAATTTACCTCTACAATAGTGCATTTCCTCGATGGTCCGGCAATAGGAAAACAGTTTGCAACCGTTTTTACAATAACCAACTGGACTTCAATGCTGGTTCAATTCTTCCTGACCAGTTATATTATGACACGTTTCGGACTTACAACAGCATTGATGGTCCTTCCAATAGCTGCTCTCGTCGGTTCGATGGGATATCTTGCCGTTCCAATTCTCTGGATGGGGAGTTTGCTGAATACAACGGATAATGGTTTCAGTTACTCAATTAATCAATCTGCAAAAGAAACCCTGTATGTTCCTACCACAAAGGATGAAAAATATAAGGCAAAAGCATTTATTGATATGTTCGTTCAAAGATTTGCCAAAGCCCTTGCCGTTGGAATCAGCTTGCTTGTCACATCGATTTTTACCGACTATTCAGCAATCAGGTGGCTGTCACTCGCAACTGTTGGAATTATAATATTATGGGTTTTCACAGTAAGATATGCTGGAAGAAAATTTAAAGAGATGACTGAATAAGCCCTTCGACATGTAAACTCATTTTCGAACACCGCTAAATGAATATTATAATTCTTCCCCGAAGGGGATAGATTTGAATAGCCATGGGTGATAACCCATGGTGATGGTGATCCCTCTCTTCCACAACCCTGAAGGGGTTTGACCGGGAAGGAATGAAAAAGATTACGAGAAATCAATGTATATTGTATGCGAAAGATAATATCAATAGCTTATTGTTTAACCCCGTCAGGGTTGGATTGGTTTAATCTCAGTCCCACAGGTTAAAACCTGTGGCTATTCATATTATACCCTATCAGGGAAATTGTTTTCCATTTATCTTTTAATTATTCAAACTTATACAATTAATCATTATGATCCTTCAATTTCCAAAAGTACTTAGCACTATATGCAGCACATAATCGGAAAATTCCTGAATATTCAGCATGGAGAAGGGAAAAAAACTTCTCTTATGGTATTCTATGCCTTTTTACTTGTCGCAACCATTGTACTAATCAAACCCGTCAGAATATCACTCTTTCTTTCACGATTTGATATTAGTTATTTACCATACGCATTTATCCTCGTAGCCATCTCCTCTGGACTGGTGGTAGCTCTATATACAAAATTATCAACGAAGTATAGAATTAATCGTTTAATAACATTTATCCTTATAGATTCTGTAATTTTCCTTTTACTCTTCTGGATAATTCTTCGTCTAAATTATCAGCCTTCCTGGTTTTATTTTTTATTTTATGTTTGGGTTTCAATCTTTGCTGTTATAGTAACGACCCAGTTCTGGATATTGGCTAATTTTGTATATAATGCCCGTGAAGCCAAGAGATTGTTCGGTTTGCTTGGCGCCGGATCGATAATTGGCGGAATCTTTGGAGGATACTTAGCGGATCTATTGGCACATACGATTGGGACAGCAAACATTCTGCTGGTTGGAGTAGTTTTTCTTTTCGGCTGCATTATACTCCTGCAAAAAATCTGGCAAACAGGCGCGAGAGATAATTATGTAACCCAGATGCGAAGGCAGAAGAAAGATAAATTTTCCGGTACAACAGATAATATTTTTAAAATTGCATTCAAATCAAAACACATAGCATATACTGCCGGACTTACCGGAATAATGGTAGTCGTATCAAATTTGGTCGATTACCAGTATAGCGCAATTGCCAGTGAAAACATAAGTGACCCGGATGAATTGACCGCATTTTTTGGATTATGGCTCTCAAATTTGAGTGTGCTATCATTACTCATTCAGATACTACTTACAAGCAGGGTTATCCAAAGATTCGGAATAGTTTCTTCGCTGTTTTTTCTTCCAGCCGGGATTTCATTTGGTGTAGTAGCCACACTGATGTTCGGAGGATTACCATCGGCAATAATACTGAAACTTGCTGACGGTGGATTTAAGAATTCAATACATAAAGCCGGGATGGAATTACTTTCCATTCCCATTCCCGCAGCGATAAAAGATCGGGTAAAAGCATTTACCGGTGTACTAGTTGATAACGTAGCCACAGGAATTGGAGGATTCCTGGTCATCGCCTTGACTCAATGGGCTGGTTGGGGAACAGAAGCTATTGGGGTGTTAATTTTGGTATTTATAATCCTCTGGCTATTCATGAATTTTGGCATTGGGAAGGAATACATTCGCACATTCAGGGCTGCGATAGAAAAACGTACTATTCAGCTTGACGAACAAACTTTGAATATTCAAGATCCTGCCTTATTTAAGGGAATGTTGGATATCCTGGATGGCAACAATGAAAGGCAGATTTTATATGTCCTTGAACTTATAGGAGATGTCAAGAATGATCAGTTCATTCCTTATATAGATAAACTTCTCAGTAATTCAACTGAGCAGATTACTCTCAGGGCTGTGAGAATGGCGCTTCGATACGAACAAATTGATTTCTCACATCTAATTAAGCCGTTGGTAAATCACATAAACCAGGAAATTCGTATCGAGGCAATGCGGTATGTATGTCTCCGTTCAGACGATCCAACTAATGCGCTTATTTCATTTCTGAATGAAAAAGAGAACAGGGTGCGTCTCTCTGCACTAATGGGAGCAGCACTTGAAAGACAATCAGATCCTGTTTTTAGAAAAGATTTCGATTTCAGGTTACATTTTCAATCTATTATAGATGATATCCAGGAAACGATTGATGATCCGGATGAGCTGGAACTCCTCAAAGTTGAAATTGCACGGATTTTAGGTATTTCCGATGATCCGGAGCTTTTCCCTTACTTGCATCTCTTGCTTGGTCAGAGATCTTTACCTGTGCTTCGTCAGGCAATTCTCAGCGCTGGAAAAACACGAAGCGAAGAATTCATACCAAGCCTGATTGCGCATCTCAATACCAGGTTTGTCACGAAAGATATTCGCCAGGCTATAGCGTCTTACGGGAACACAATAATTGAGCCTCTTGCCGTTTGTTTGAGTGATCCAAAAGAGGATCGTCGCGTTAGGATCAGCATTACAAATGTATTGGCAGACATTGGTACCCAAGAGGCTGTTGACGTTATAATGGATAATTTGATCCAATCGGATCAACATTTGTATCATGCAGTGATTAAAGGACTAAGTAAACTGCGTTCATGGTACACTGGCTTAAGATTTGATCCGAAATTGATCGACCAAAGTCTTCAAAAAGAGATAGAGGAATATTATCTGACAGTCACAATCCTGATTACACAAAAAAAGCTATTAGAGAAAATCCACAAACCCGGAAGAAAAAATAAGCAATGGGTAGCGAGTCAACTTCTTATTAAGGCAATTGAGGAACATCTTGATCGGAACCTGGACAGGATATTCAGGTATTTAGGATTGCTGTATAACCAAGGCGACATATATAACGCATACCTTGGCATAATAAGTGGAAACAAAGATTTACGTGACAATGCTGTTGAATTCCTGGACAATGTCTTAAATCGAAAACTGAAGAAAAGCGTCTTACCCATTGCTGAAGCAACGTCACGGGAAAGTCTGCTGCCCACGATGAAAGAACTGTACGGACATACGCCGACCGATGAAACAGGTAGTTTCAACCTTTTGCTTCAAATGGATAGCGATTGGTTGAAAGCATGCACTCTGTACCTGATATCTCAATCTGGAGAAAAAGAGTTTCTTGTATTGGCAAAAAATCATCTTGAAGATAATAATAAGATCGTTGCTGAGACGGCTGAACTTGCATTTAATACATTGAGCTAAGGTTTCTTATGCATACCTGCAATTTTGCAGTATTGACCCAGGATAATTAATTGATTCAAACATTGAGATATTATTTATATTCTTGAAAACCTCAGGTTGTCTCGTTCTATTTTCTTTCTAATTATTACTTGCAATTTATACCTCGTTTTCACACATTCTGTGATAATATAATCGCGGGACCTTTTGAATGTTGACAGTTGTTGAAAAAGTCATATTTCTCCAGGGAATTGACCATTTTAAATCAATCCCCACAACTGACCTCTCCTATCTCGCATCGATAGCAGATGAAGTGAAATATGAAGAGGAAAACATTATCTATCGTGAAGGTGAATACTCTGATTCAATGTATGTAGTCATAGACGGAAAAGTCAGCCTTTGCCATAATGGAAGTGAAGTAATGATTGCGGGAAGAATGGATAGTTTCGGGACATGGGCACTTTTTGAAGATGAGCCTCGTGTGGTTACCGCGACACCTTTGGAAGATTGCATATTGCTGCGAATTGATAAAGAGGATTTCGTGGACCTGCTTGCGGATAATGTACAAATCACCCAGGGTATCCTCAGGTCATTCGTTCATCGAATTCGTGGTCTCATGAAAAGAGTAAACCATAGTTAGTAATGTCACGTTTCAAATTTGGATAGACTTTACTGCATTCGTCAGTACGACGATATTGGTATTATACAATTATAGTTCTATTAAACAAGAAGAGGAGATCGGTGTATGTCATCCGATACGCAAACTATATTAGTTGTTGACGACGAAGAGATTGTACTTGCAAGTATTGATTCATTCCTGAAGTTGGAAACAGAATATAATGTAATCACTTTCACTTCCCCAAATGACGCTTTTAATTACGTAAAATCCAATGAAGTTGACCTGGTGATCTCAGATTATTTGATGCCTGAAATGGATGGAATTAGTTTCCTGGCAAAGGTTCGTGAGATAAAACCGGAAATCCCACGAATTATTTTAACTGGATATGCAGATAAAGAAAATGCAATTAAGGCAATTAACGAAGTTGGGTTATTTCAGTATATCGAGAAACCGTGGGATAATAGTGATTTGATGATTATTATTCGTAATGGTCTGGATAAGCAAAAGCTTATGAAAAAACTACAGGAAAAAATCACTGAAATAAACAACGCCTATGGAGACCTTGACAGCCTGCATCGAGAAATAGTAAAAACATTTGTATAATATCATCTGAATCAAGAAGAAGAAAATTGTTGCAATCTTTTCACAGGAACATTATGTGTTCCTGCTTCTCTCTGGTTAGATCTGCTTTTGGAATGAAAACCGCTTATCCCTGAGTCGTCGAATACTGCAAGAACTGTCAGGAATGACTACTGTGTTGGAGTGCAAATAAAAACTCAGTTGTACCATCCATGTCAGGCACAAAAAAAAAGCGAGGCTGACAGCTTCGCTTCTGGAATCATAAATCTATAGAATGAAGAATTAGACCTTTTTGTCATCCCCATTCTTATTATCAACCTTTTCTTTCTTTTCAGTTTTATCGGGTGTTTTATTCTCGGAAGAAGCCTGTTTATGATGCTTGGTCCCGGTTCCGTTACCACCGCTTTTCTCATTTCCGTTGAGCCCGTTTTTCTTTCTTTTATAATCTGTCTCGTAGTATCCGCTGCCTTTAAAAATCAGGCCGACGCCTCCACTGATTACATGCTGAGCCAGTCCGCCGCATTCAGGGCAGAACCTCGATGATGTATCAACTATAGAATGAAACAGATCAAATCTTTGTGAGCATTCTTTGCATTCATATGTATAACTTGGCATTCCAGACTCCAAAATCCTTTTTTAAACTTCCAACATATCATTTAGCAACTTCTGTGCCATTCGCAGAAATATTTATAAGAAATAATCAGTGCAATCAAATCGCTAAAATATTGATTATTATGCCTCTGAGTTTGCTAGTCATTTTTCAAGTAAGGGTGAAAAATCCTTTCCTTACTGCCATTGACTGCCAATTTGACAGCAACAAGTATTAAAAACCTTTCAAAATACCTCTTGACGTCATCTTATGCAAGCCTAATTGTGTTCCAGGGAAAGCCGTGTTGAGAGGAGTTATTGTTCTGTCATCTATATTGTTGGTTATCAAGTCTATTGCGCAGCTAACATTTGTGCATCATCTGAATCGGGAACGAGATGTTTAAAAATATCATAACGGTTGAAGACATCCCTGACATAGGCGGCAGTAGTGCGTCCCCTGCAAAATCCATATACTGCGCTTCTATAGACTGCGGGGTTTTCCAGTGAGACCAGGGATATTCTTACATCGTCCCAGCTATTCTTATCCCTGTCATCAGACACAGTGAGTTTTCTTGCATCATCAATATGTCCCAATCCCACATTATAAGCAGCGAGTGCCAAAGACAGGCGATCCGTTTCACCTGATTCAGGATAAAGATTATATAATTGCTTCAAATAACGGGCTCCAGCGAGGATATTTTCTTGCGGATCAAAAATTTCAGTAACTCCCAAAGATTCAGCGGTTTTCGGCATTAACTGCATTACACCTGAGGCTCCCGCCCAGGATGTTTTATCCGGGTAAAACCTTGATTCGTGATACGCTTGAGCGGCAAGGAGCCGCCAGTCAAAGCCGGTTAGCTCAGCAGCATCCTGAAAAAAACTATCGTACCTGCTGATTTGCCCTTTCTTAGTGAGCGCTATTTGTGCGCTCCGGTGACGCAGGAAGTGACCCCGGTTTTCAAAATATCTCTTTTTTAAAATATTAAAGAATGCCGACCGGTAATACCTGGCTAAGAACTCATCAAGTGCTTCTTTTAACTCCGGGGCATTTGGACGTACCGCCCAGGCTATCGATTGAGGATTGGTAATTCTTACCCCGGTAACAAGACCCGGATAAAACTGTTGTTCAAGATGAGCTATTGTATTATCCAGAACAGTTAAAGATGCCTTTCCTTCAGCGACCATTTGAATTGGCTCGAGGGTTGCAAGTGAATCGGGAAGCACCCTGATCAGTACATCGATCCCCGTCTTTTGCAATTCCAGCAGCCTCTCCTCGTAAGACGAACCCTGCCTTACCAACACTTCACGACCATTTAAATCTTCAAGCTTCAGGGGAGGCGGTTGATCTTCGGTACCAACCATCACTTGCCAAACTTCCAGGTAGGAGCGGGTGAAAGCAAATAATGAATCACGTTGAGGAGTGACTGTCATCATTGATGTTATTATATCTCCCTCACCCGCGTAAAGCGCCGGCGTCATATCGACCCATCGTGGTGGAATGATAACCTCTATAAACAGATGATTTTCCTCAGCAAACTTGTTAATTAATTCAAAATCAAAACCGCGCCTCGTACCACGGTAAATGTAATAGGTCATCGGGTGATTTCTTGTAATCACACGTAGTGTGTCGGAAGCAATTATCGAACTGAAATCACGATCAACAAGCGGCGGAAGACTATTTGATGATTTCCTGGAAGAGCAGGAGATACAAATACACAGGATAAAAACAACGGCAATTATCCCCAACAATTGCCCGAATTTTTTGTCATCATCAACTGAAAGCATAATCAAACGTAGGAATAAGAAGACAGACTGTCAAGCTAATGCAGCCCGAAAAGTATCATATTTCCGAAAATAGATCAATCGCTGTGAATTCTATCCCGAAGTGCTGAGAATATTATGAATAAAATGATCATCATGCTTACATTTTATTCCCTCATTTGGAGGAGTTTTTTTACTCTGACTCTTTAGTTGAGAGATGAAACGCTTTAGTTTTCGTATAACAGTGCAGAAAAAATATGCTGTAGATTTGAATCATAGAAACCACAAGGTGATACCATGAAAATATTAGTTTTAAACAGTGGAAGTTCTTCCATCAAATACCAGTTTATTGATATATCGGAAGGGAATGAGCCTCTCGCCAAAGGGTCAGTCACGAGAATCGGAATGAAAGGAGCTATCCTCGATCATAAGCGACAAGATGGCGACAGTGTCAAGATTGTGGGAGAAATAATTGATCACCAGGCGGCTATAGAGTATATCCTCGCGATTCTTTTATCTCCGAATCATGGAGTTATTAAGAACCGGGAAGAAATTGAAGCTGTGGGACACCGTGTGGTCCACGGAGGCGAAGAGTTTACCGATAGTGTAGAAATATCACCTGAAGTGATGAATGGATTGCATGAATGTATTGAACTCGCTCCCCTGCACAATCCACACAACATTAAAGGCATACAAGCCTGTCAGAAACTACTGAAAAACATTCCCATGGTTGGTGTTTTTGATACAGTATTTCATCATAAGATTCCTGATTACGCTTACATTTACGGGCTGCCATACCTTCTTTATAAAAGATATGGAATCAGGCGGTATGGTTTTCATGGAACAAGTCATTATTATGTATCCCAGCGTGCCGCTCTGCTCGCGGAAAAACCGATATCCGAGCTTAAGATGATTACTGTTCACCTCGGTAATGGTTGCAGTATAGCTGCCGTCGATGGAGGTGTATCTATTGATACGTCTATGGGTTTCACTCCCCTTGAGGGTTTGCTGATGGGAACGAGATCAGGTGATATCGATGCGGGAGCGGTCATGCATATCATGAGCAGAGAGGAATTATCTCTCGGCGAAATAAATACACTACTTAACAAGCATAGTGGGCTTATGGGAATTTCCGGCACTTCTTCCGATATGCGCGAGATCACTGAAGAAATGGAAGATGGAAATGACAGGTCAAGACTTGCATTTCAAGTCTTTTCCTACCGGGTGAAGAAATACATCGGCGCTTATGCGGCAGCTATGGGAGGTCTTGATGTTATTGTATTCACAGGTGGTATAGGCGAAAACTCACAACAGGTACGCAAAGAAACTCTTTCAGGGATGCAGTTCCTGAGTATCGATATTGAGGAAAACTTAAATAATTCGCAAGTTTCAGGTGAAAGAAAGATTTCAACCGAATCAAGTCAAGTGTCGGTATATGTCATCCCGACAAACGAAGAGCTGGTTATCGCCCAGGAAACCGAAAGAATAATAAATCAGAAAAATGATGTTTAATTCTATAAAATATATATAGTACTTTCTAAATATATTATCATAACTGTTTGATTTGTAAACGATAATGTCATTCTCGGACTTGATCCGGAAATCCATTGTTGCAATGTTCATTCGACAAGCAAATACAATTTTTTCACGCAAAGACGCAAAGGTGCAAAGAAAAACAAATCCTGTAAATCTTGTTAATCCTGTCTAAGGTGAGTAGATTTTTACTACTCTTGCACGGAAATGATTTTAATTTTTTGATACTCATTCTCATTAGCCCGTAATGTATCCCACATATCTAGATTTACTTGCATATTTATCCAAAATTCTGGCGAAGTATCAAAAAACCTGGATAACCTGAATGCTGTATCGGGAGTTGCTGCTCGTTTTCCCAAGACTATTTCATTGACACGCACTCTTGTAATACCAAGAGCATCCGCTAAGACCTGCTGAGTCATCTTCAGTGGTTCCAGAAACTCATATCGGATAATATCCCCTGGCGAGACCGGTCGTCTATTTTTTGGTATCATAATTTTATCACTTATCATAAGGACCCAGAAATCTATCACCATCAAAATGAATCAAATGAGTCGGGGAATCGGCAATCCATACTTCTGTCTCCCAACTGATTGAAGATAAATGTTTTGCCATAATCATGCGGTCAGGAAATGCTGTTATAAATATCAATTCGATCGAAGAATCTTTGAATATTTCCGATAGTTCGCCATGACGTTTAGAATCAACCGGACCATGTGATGTTACTGATTCTATTAATATTATCCAATTATTATTTAAATCAAAAAGGACGACATCGGGAAATTTTCCGTGTGTATCAAGCTTTAATCCCAGTTCATCAAACTTACCTTCATCAAAAAACGCCATTTTGGAACCGGTATCACCTATATACAAAACTTGACTCCCCGGGAAAAACCTTGGCCCAAGATTCTCAATAATCTCCTTGATTAATTGACTATGATTGCCCGGGCTTAAGGAAATTTCTTCATCCTTGTTGAACGAAAGCGGGATCATTTTCATTTTGCGTTCTTTAGCATATCGTTCAGCCAATGTATTCAGCACTTTGAGGTGCTCTTCTAATGCAACTTTCCACTTTGAATTGCTATAATTTTTTATCAGGGTCAACGTATTCGGTTCAATTTGATATACGCTTTTCGGACTGTTAACCGGACGCTCGGTATCATCAGGATTTAAAATAACTATCCCGGCATCCACGAACTGATGCATTGTTTGTCTGCGAAATGTTTCTCTCGTGTTAGGAGCGTACTGCTTTCCATAATATTCCTTGCAATAATCCATAATTGGGGTGATACCAATTAATGGATCTTTAGCTTCAGTCCAATCATCCTTCGGCTTAATACCTAATAAAGCCAACAAAGTTATTGCAGATCGTTCGTTTTGCTGTTCCCTGGGAAATCCTAATGATATAATGATATCAAGAGCCTGATTAATTTTCCTTTTGATTTTTAATGGACTAAGTTTGCTCTTTGCAGACATTTTGTTAATCTCCATATCTAAGATATGATCCACTTCTTCTTGAGAGGGGAATACTTCCCCAACTTTATTACCCATTGCCATAAGGGAATCGGAACTCGGATAAGTAAGCGTACGTAAATCTGTCGCATTGACTTGGGTATGTCCACTGAATTGTCTGAAATAAAGATCCAATAGTGTTGAGTTCAGATAAACAGCCAGACCTTTTGCTAATATCGGATCAAACTCACTGTTTATGCTATGAAAAACATTTAAATGATTCTCAAATCCTACTTTTTCTGAGGTGATCCTATTCGGATCATAAAGTGCGGCGACAATTCGGCGTCGTTCTTCTTTGGATGAAAATCTTTTCGTTAAAACATACCAGTTTTTATCCAATAACCACCGTTTGCTATTTTCTGAATTATTGATTGAATTTGGTTTTTTACCGTTAAGTTTGGGCCATTCAACATAGTTTTCTGTGAAATGGGTAGGATAAATCAGGGGGAAAGTATCGTGGTCCGGATTTAATTGAATTTCTGATCTTAGCCTGAAATCAACCACTGGACCGGTAGAAACGCCCAATTTTAATTGGGGAAGAGAATTCTGAAAATTGCTAAGATGATCTTCAACGCTTTTGTCAAAATCACTAATAGTAAGATGAATAAATTTTTCAGGATCATTTGGTTTCACTAATTGAGCGAAATCTACTTCACGATATGTCATTTCAGAAAAATCTGGTCCCATACTTGAAGTAATTGTTGTTTTAGCGGTTTGTTCGCCTCTAATAGCATGAAATATAATATTTTCCTGGAGAACCTTATCGTCATTGAATGTTTTATTTCTCGAATTGAATACATGAATATGTGTTATTGCCGTATTGGCGAGAAGAAACTTTCGAAATGATTTAAAATAGGGACCATTGCAAAAACTCCTTGGAACGATAGCTACAATCTCACCACCATCTTCCAATAACTGTACAGCAAGAGATACAAATCCACTATAGAGGTTACTTGTTTCAAGATTAACCTGCTCGAGTAATTGCCTATATACTGAATCACTACGAATTTTCCGATAAGGAGGATTAATGATGCAATGCGTGTATTTTTGCACCTCTCCTGATGTGAATAAGTCAGATCTGTTTTTAATAATCTCTACGGCCAATTTGATAAAATCATCCTGAATTATTTTACTTGTAAGCTTGATATTGTTTTCTCGGCAGGATTTTATACATTCCTTCTGGGTTGTTGTGAGGTAATTTACAATTGCAGATTCTAGTTCATAAAGATCAAGCGATAAGTTATTCGGATGGTTTTCAAGAGTGATTAATCTATTAATGAATGCAGAGCTTAAGATTCCAATTCCAGCGCCTGGATCAAATAAACGAATTTCATCAGACGAAAAATTTCTGAACAATGATGACATAAAAGCCGCCACTGGAGCTGGAGTCATGAATTGTCCAAAATCAGATCGAGTTTTTGAGTCTATTTTTCTATTAGCATCAATCCGAAATAAATCGGAAAGTTCTAACAGCGCTCGATCATTATTTTCAAAAGCGAGTTTATCCATTATCTACTATATTTCTGTCGCTTATTGTTATCTATAATCATTCTGATCATATGTCCAGTAATATACGTTTGTTCAGATAAATATACAAGCTTTTTTATGAGAATTCTAATCCTATTTCTTCCTTTCCTTTTCCATCCTTTTATCCCACGCTCCGGGTTGACCTTTGAGGTGTTTGTCGAACCATTCGCTGTGCATGCGGCTTGCCAGGAGAAATTTTGGGAATTTAGTAAGGATATTCAGTGAGTTCCTCGTAACAGACCATTTACGCTTAGATCTTCATCTATTTCTGGCCAGTGAATACCTTCGCCATCGCCAAGAATCTCGTAATTCTCCAACTGGTCTTTTGTAGCTTTTGCGAGACGTGGGAACCATACAATTGGTACTGTCACCTTCCGACCATCTTTCAATGAAACGATTAAGTCGTCGTCAGTGAATTTGACATCCTGAGCAAGAGGATGTGCTTCAACTGTTATTGTGCTCGTTTATATGCTTTACTACGATGTATAACACGGTAAATTGTGATTAATAATTCAGTTTTATCGACAGTATAGACGATGCGCCAATCACTGACTCGAATACGGTAACCTTTACCGAGCTTTAATTTTATTGCCCCGTGTGGAAATGGGTTTTGGCTAAGATCAAGGATTTTTCGGTTGACATTTTTTAATACAGAATCACTCAAATTGCGCATTTCTTTTTTAGCCTGATGGGTTATTGATATATCCCAGATCAAACTGGTCGTCCCTCCTGACGTAACTCTTTGATGAAATCATTATAATCTGTTTTCGACTCGTCTTGACGGGTAATTATAGAAAGCGCATCTTCGAGATCCTCGAATAGAGCCTCATTGTCCAGTATTTGACGAATCAGCTCCATTTTTTTTTCGATATCCCATTCACGTGCTTCCTCAATGACATCTTTCACTTTATTAGTCATGATATTTCCTGCAATTGTTGGGTTAGTACCATTTTTGTGTATAGCTCAAACTCTCCTGGATTCCTGCTAACTACATGCAGGAATGACAAATGAGATTATATGATTTGAAATGGTTCAACTTATTAAAATTTACAGGATTATTCGATGTATCGCAAGATTTTGCAGTGGTAATTATCAGATATCCCTCTTTATCCTGTTAATCCTTAATATCCTTATATCCTGTGAATTGAGTCTCTATTTCTTCCTTTCCTTTTCCATCCTTTTATCCCACGCTCCGGGTTGACCTTTGAGGTGTTTGTCGAACCATTCGCTGTGCATGCGTTTTGTCAGGAGGTACTTGCCTCGTTTTGAAGCTATGCCGTGGTTTTCGCCGGGGAAGCGGATGAATTCTACCTCACGGTTCAGCACTTTCAGGGCAGTGTACATCTGATCCGATTCCATGGGCGGGACGTTAACGTCTGCATCGCCATGCAGAAGCAGTAACGGGACCGTAATATTATCGGCAAAATAGAGGGGTGAATGATCTATATAATATTGAGGATTGTTCCAGGGATAGTTCCGCGCGGTTGCCATATCACTGTATAGGTATCCCCACCACCCTACTCCCCAGTAGCTCGCCAGGTTGCTGATACCGTAATCGCTGATCCCGGTGGCGTAGGGGTAAAAATCCTTGTGATCTTTTGGTTGGGAAAGCATGTACATGGTCATGAATCCACCGTAGCTCCCGGAAACGGTTGCACATTTTGATCCGTCAACGGCAGGAACGTTATTGACTATATTACGAACACCCTCATTCATATCACGGGTTGTTAATATTCCCCAGTCATTTGGATGATAATCAGCAAATTCCTGTCCCCATCCGGCAGCGCCCCTTGGCGTCGGGATATAGACAAAATAACCTCGTGTGGCGAACACGTTACTCATCCAGATATAACCATCGGCAAATCCGAATACGCCACCATAAAAATCGACAATCAGGGGATATTTTTTCGTATTGTCGTAGTTAACCGGGTAATAGAGGTAACCTGGAATAGTGACGCCATCTGAATTAACATAGTCATAATCAATAATCTTGCCGGGTTTAATCAAACGTTTGAACTTTGGATGAAGATCTTTTAACATCTCGCCTTTTTTCTTCTTCCAATCATAAAAATAAATATCCCCTGGTCGTTCGGGCTGATCACCCTGAAAAACGAATACATTTGATTTTATCCCAATCGAAGCGTCACCATAAGAAGCGCCCGGGGTTGGAAGAGAATGTTCAGTAATTATATGAGTTTCCGTATCGAAGAAATACAGTTTCACTTTTTTATTATATAAACCGGTAAATCCAATACTGCCGTTCTCGTGCCAGAAAAGTATCCCGCCTCTCCCTGTTCCATAAGCTCCGGCAGCGATAGCGGGTTCAAATTCACGGGTATAATTGACTGCCTTTCCAGACTCGAGATCGAGTATCCACAGGTCCGTAGCGTTGTCGTTATTGTCGGGATGTTTACTCTCGTTGCCATCTACCGGGTAAATAGGAGCATCGAATGCGACACTTTTCCCGTCCGGAGAAAATGCAAGCCGTCCCACCGACCATGTCCTGAACTCGAAGACTTTCTTCGCATCTCCGGTTGAAGTAGAAATCTTCCAGAACTCGGTGATGCCGAATGGTCGTTCAACCGCAGTGATAGAACGCAGCATTAATATTGTTGAACCATCCGGGCTGATAGCGAATCTGCCCGGATCGTATTTTCCGCTTGTCAATTTACCGTGCGCTCTACCATCCAAGGTCATATAGTGGATCTCAGTATCGTCACGCCACCCACTCCATCTGTCCTCAAGCCCCCACATAACTTTGTAAGGTTTTTCATCCTCATCTTTCCATTTCTTTGTTTTGGTGTAATAGATCACGTTGCCATCGGGACTCCACCTGAAGCCTGAAGAGTGTTCCAGCCCATGCATGATCCGCTCAAACTTTTGATCGGCACGATTCCATAAATAAACATCACTACCTTTTTCACTCGCTCCTGTTGAAAAAAGGAGTTGCTTCCCATCAGGTGACCACCTGGTATTTGAAATTCCCTTGGCGCTGAAATATTCCCATATCTTCTCTTTATTCTTCATATCCCATATTTCAAGATGTTTCTCGCGTTTGTCGTTACTCCTGTCCCAGGGTGAAATACCGGCAGCGAGCCATCTGCCGTCTCGACTGATCTCGAGACCGCTGACGGCATCGATCAGGTAATAATCCTGGAAATCGAAATGATGTTTTGGATCTGCGCTAATCAGTGGAGTATTATCTACTTCCTTTTCGGTTGGTGATGCTGATATTCCAAATGACCACTCATCGAGTGAATCTTTTCCACACACAGCAGTTATCAGCATGAGGCGGTGAAAACCAATATCAATAGTTTTCTTTTCTGATACTTTGTCTGTGTCGGAATCAGCGGCTGATGTTCTTTCGAGTGCTTTCTCACCATCGAGATACAACTTGAAAGGAGCACGTCCTGTAACTTCAAATTTCAATTCTCCCCAGAGCGGAACATCAAGGTAGCTTGCCGCGTATGCAATATATATTTGTTCAGAACCAGGATCAGGGATTTTTGCAAAGGTAATATTTTCACCGGATATTTTATTAAAGGTTGACTGTTTTCCGGGTGCAAAACTCACTGATTGACCGGCTTCAACCCAAAAATCTTTTGGATCAATGGGAGGAAACCCGAGCAAATCAGCTACCTGATCAGCAGAAGTATCCGGATCGATCTGAGCATGGGGCATGAGAACTGCTTCAGTAACAAGCCATTGATTTACAGGTACTGGTTCAATGGATTCCGTGCTGTCATCTGACGTCGTTACAGGTTCTGAAGTTTCAGAAAACGAAAACGACACAACGCATACTACTGCTAATAATATGATTAGAGTTTTTTGGAAATAAGTCATGATTTGTTCCTCTTGTTAGCTTTTAAATAGAAGTGCTGGAAGGTAAACATGAAATCGGTCATTATGCCAATGATATCCGAGTTTTTTCACTGCCGGTCAGTCAATGTGTGCGCTCCGGGTTTCAGCACAGGACTATCACAAAAAGACAATTTATAACGTATATTATAAGCATCGTTTAAACTCAGTCTGAAAGGGCTATGTAAGAAATGAAACCGGATACTTCCTACCAGTCGGAAACCGATCAGGAGAACGCAGAATTTATCCATGAAGAAATGGAAAACGGAGAGAGTTCTTTTGACGGCACTACATCAAAAACTACCTGGGACAAGATACGCGGAACTGCCGACAGGTTTGTGCATCGAACTATTGAAACTGCTGAAGATATTGCATTAAGAGGAAAAATAGAGCTGGAAATCGCATCTATACGTCTCCGCCTCCGCTCTCTATATGCAAAAATCGGTGAAGCTGTTTACCGACTTCAAGAGGGTGAAGAACGTCCCGATCCGTTACAGGAAGAGGAAATTCAGCCTCTCTTTCAAGATGTTAAACTTGCTTTGGCGGATCTGACACGTGAAAAACAGAAGTTGGTTGACCTAAAGAAACGCGAACGATGGACGGGAGAATCTTAGGAGCTATTCTCATTTCTTCTTAAATTAACTCATCATTTACTTTGGAGAGACGAATGGGTGAACGTCGATCAAGTGAACGGCGAAAAAAGGAAGATCGAAAAAAAGAGCGCAGACAGCAAAAGAAAGAAATCCACGACAATTGGGACGGGATTGACCGCCGCTGGGGTGAACGAAGAGAAAAACATCAAAGGGGTGAAGATCGTCGCAATAATGATGCTGATCTGGAGAAAAAGAAAATTCAATTGAAACGCCGGGAAAAGGAACGAAAAATCTCGGACAAGCGCAAACAGGGACGTCAGAAAAAAAAGTTTGAACAGGGATAACACTTTTTACATCGAATAAGCCGGAACTCTGATTCCGGCTTTGCTGTTATAGTGTGAAAAATTGTACTTAGTGCCTGACTGAAAATCAGGATAGTAGATAAGGTCACTCGCAGCGAGGTGTTCTGCCATTCTTGGGCTTAACCCGGGATCCATAATTATCGACAAATGAGAGCAATGGATTACCCGATCAACTCGGGTAATGACATAGCATTTCGTGCAAGTTGCTCTAATTATTAATGATCTACTTTTATTCCTGATAGTATTGAGAAATAATGAAGGAGATTATTCTTTACATTCAACTATCGAGCGAACTACAAATATTGAATTGAAAGGCATATCAAATGTCAGGAACATATCACTCCAAAAACATTCTATTCTTAGCCATATTATTCTTAATGATCGTTAGACCGGCATTTTACCAAGATCAACAACCAATTGCCTCACCAGTGATTGACGTAAGCACAGACCCAGTTACAGACCCGATTGCCGCAAGAAGCCTCGTAAAACGAACCATAAAGATCCTCGCTGAAAAAGGGATTCATTTAGAGACTCGAATGGACCGTATTAAAGTCGAGCTGCGAACTCGTGAAAAGATGAAACAACTGGTGCAGGTTGGAGAACCGGGAGGACATCACCGCACCAGAACTGTAACACAGGGCGACCGTACCTGGGTATCAGACTGCACTTTAACCTTTCTCAAAGGACAAAGAGAAGATGTGATGATGGGTGTGGCGGCGCATGAGCTGTTCCATCTCTGGCAGAGTGAACGGGGTGCATCAAAAGGATGGATTCGCTGGATTGAGGGGACTGCAAACGTTGCTAAATATCTTGTGTTGGTTGATATAGATAATGAAAAAGCTCAAAAATCCATTCAACATATGATGGAAGACAGAGATCCTGTTTATGGAAAAGGATTCCGTAAAGCATTGAAATATTACGACAAAAACGGAATGAAAAAGTACCTCGAAAAGGTTTATAAAGAATGTGGTGGAAAACCAAAATGATACATCTATTATAAATTATTCATGAAGTGACATAAAACACATATAACTCTTACAACTTTCTAATAATTTATATATTAGGCAATACTACTCGCAGGATTCCGAAAACTTTTTATTCAGCGTTACATTGATTATAGATCTTTTGGAGGAAAGACGAAAAAGACTATTAATGGCTCGTTTGGGATAATATCCCTACTGGTCATAACGTTCTCGATAATTCCAGTATTTAGTTTCGCTGCCTCGATCAGCGGATCAATTCTGGATGGCGAGGGTGAAGTACTCGATGAAGATGTAACAGTCGGGATATCAACGATTGATGATGTCTGGGAAGGCAATTGGGATTGGGTAGAGGTCAACGGAGCTTATAGTTTCGAGGATCTCGAGCCGGACACATATATCCTGCACGTCAGGGCTCTGGATGGAGAAACTTGGTATTATCCAGTGTTTTACCCCGATTCCTATCACATTAATGAAGCGGAATTGGTAGCTGTTGAAGAAGACGATGCGGTTGAAGACATCGATTTTATACTCCGTCCCGGTGGAAGGATTTCCGGTTCTGTTGTGCCTCAAGAAGGCGGTTTCTTCCCGCCCAATAGTATTAATGCGGAATTTTCCCTGGTTGAAGGCGATCCTTTTGCGGTATTAATGGGATTTCTGCTGGAAACCGCTCGTGATTACACAAGTCCACCTTTTCCCGAAAGCGAATACCTGGTTCGTTTCAGACCGGAAGGCGAGGATTTACACCTGCCGGTCTATGCCGGTGGGGCGATTACCCCTGAAAATGCGGAACCGGTGCAAATAATAGCTGAAGTCATTCTTGAACATGTAGATGCAGCACTCCCGCTTGGCGGTGGAATCAGTGGTACTGTAACCGGAGACGGCAATCCCCTCGATCAAGTTGTTGTGCTTGCACTAATTCCAGCCCCTGGCGGATCTCCCTAGGAACAAATTCCTTTCAATTATGCATATGCAGACGAAGACGGTGAATACTCAATACTGGGTATCCCGGAAGGAACTGCTCGGGTTTTATTTATGCCAATGGGTGATGAGGGATACATCGAGCAATGGTACAACGGCGTTTATGATCCGGTGCAGGCAACATTAGTTGATATTATCGCTGATGAGATCACAGAAGATATCGATGCAGAACTGACACTTGGGATCGAAATACTCGGAACAGTTTCCGGTCCTGAAGGCGAAATTCCTGAGAACGATGAAATTTTTGTCGAGGGAATTTCCGGAACTGGTTCCAGGTTCTCCTTCAATGTTGTAATAGACGATGATGGCAACTGGTACAGTTACCAAAGAGTACCACCGGGATTTTACACCCTTATGAGAGAATCCTGGTCTGATAATGGATGGGCGAGTGGATTCATGGGTGGTAGTCCACTTTACTGGGAAGTTGACTGGCAGATGCTTGAAAGCGGTGATGAAGGTGAATTCGATATTGTTTTTAATGCAGGCGCTTTGATTGCGGGAACCGTAACCGGACCTGGAGGCGACCCGGTTGATGATGCAGAAGTTACCCTCTATATGGAAATGCAGGAAACTATGAGTCGAGGTTCTTTTGAAAACGGTTACTACGTTTTCCCTGGCGTACCTGAAGGGTCATATATAATAAAGGTGGTTCTTGAATCAGGGGACGGTGAGGAAGAAGGTGGCGAATTGAATGACGTTGATCCGGATCGTCCCTGGCCCGCAATATTCAGTGGTGAGGCATTTGGAATCGAAGATGCCGAGCCTTTTGAGGTGGAAGCGGGCGAAGAATATGAATTTGATTTTCAATTTGTCGAAGGTGGCATACTACATGTAAATATTATGAATCCAGACGGCATGCCTTACGATGCATTCGAGATGAATGCCGGCGTTATGCCCTTCGCATTAGGTGTGGATGGCAGTCGTACCGCAAACGAACCAACCTCCTCTGATGGACCGTTTGGTGATCCTGAAGGAATCGATATTGTCCTGCCGGTTGGCGACTATCATGTGGGAGGTTTGCCGATTTTCATACCTGTCAACCCTGATGCAATTCCTCCGGATATACGTCGAACACTGTACGAAGGTGACGATGAAACAGGTGGTTTTACCGATGATAATGCAGAAGTTGTGACCATTTCAGAAGGAGAATATATTGAAATCGACCTGATGATGGCAGAAGAGGGTTACACTGTTTCAGGTTCCCTCAGTAATGATGTTGATCTTATAGGTATTTCGCCGGTAATGATCTTATTGGATGAGGATGACCTCTGGGTGGCAGCCAGCGCTAATTTTGTCTTTAGCTATGAGCCTGAATATCAAATAAACGGAATCCCTGACGGAGACTATAAACTATTAGCTATGGTCGGAGAAAGTGATCCATCATTCCTGGTGAGCACATGGTATCCGGACATTTCCGATCCCGGAGCGAATTTCGATAGGATGATGCCGCATGATGATGCTGAAGCTTTCGAGGTGGACGGCGAAGATGTTGAGGGAATCGACATCAATATCAGGACAGTGGAGTTTGTGCAGGATGTTCCATTGAAACAGAAAATTGCTGTTATAAAAGGATATCGTCTCGCAAATGCATATCCCAACCCGTTCAATAATAGCACCCGTTTGAGCTTTACTTTGCCTCATCGGAGCCATGTGCAGCTTGCGGTTTATAACGTACTGGGTAGAAAAGTAGCTGAAGTAGTAAACAACCGCTTCGAAGCCGGAACACATTTTATCAATTTTGACGCAAAATATCTCGCCAGTGGTATTTACTTCCTCAAGATGAAAGCCGGAGATTATTATGCGACAAGAAAGTTGATTTTAATGAAATAAGGAAAAAGTTTAGAGTTCAACCTTCAGGTTGTTCTTAGTCAGGAAGGCACTGGTCATCCCAAGGCTGAAAAATCTCCTAACCGGGCAATATGTGAGAAAATGCAGCCCGGAATACGGTGCTTCCGGGCTGAACTCGCTGAAATGGCAATGGCAGAAATACCTGGATCAATGAAATATTTTGTAACTTCTTACCTATTCAATTGCATTATTACAATTTCTTACTATAGTTTATAAGAAGCATAATTTTCTTGCCTCAAGGGAGTTGATCATGAAATTGAATTTTTATCGGTTGTCTCGTCTATTAACACCAGCCTTATTCTTGATAATTCCAAGTTTATTTGTTTCCCATGCTATGCCGCCTCATCCCGAATTATTACGTCAAATACGTGAGGGTCTGGTAGATATGCCGTATTATATGAGCAATCCAAGAGAATGGCGTGAACATGGGATTGATATGCCTCGCCCGAATTTTCATTTCGATCTTAATGAGCTTGATGAAGATTACAATGTATTGGTGTTGCTTATGGATTACAGTGATAACCAGCGCACCTATTCCTCATCACAGTTTGATAATTTGGTGTTCGGTTACGGTGATGGAAAAGTGCGTGATTATTTCGATGAGAACAGTTATGGACAATTCAATATTGTGAGCCAGGATTTACCCTCATCAACCGGATGGATCAGGATGCCAAGAACATATGCAAACTATCTGGGAGGCTTACCGGATATGCCCTGGCTCTATATGCCAGACATGATCGAATATGTTGTCGATGCTGTTGATGAATCCGTTGACTTTTCGGACTATGATAATGACGGAGATGGAGTTGTTGATGCTTTTACACTGGTACACGCTGGTATGGGCGCTGAAAATGCCGGAGTTCCAAATGCAATTCATTCTCATATGGGATGGGTAGATGACATATATGTGGATGACGTCTCGATTACAACGTATTGTATAATGCCTGAAAGAACCGAGGATTTTAGGGGTAATGGTTACATCAGCACAATTGGTGTTTACGTCCATGAGATGAGCCATCTCTTTTTTGGTTTACCGGATCTATATGACCGTGACGGTTCCTCGGCGGGTCTTGGAGCCTGGAGCTTGATGGCAGGAGGAGGTTGGAACGGACCTCGATCAATCGGAGGTAGTCCAAGTCACCTGGATGCATGGAGTAAAATTCAAGTTGGATTTGTAACACCACTGGATGTGACTTATAACATTGGGAATGAACCGATACATAATGTAGTTAACCATCCGGACATCTATCGTCTCTGGTCCGATGGCATTACAAATGTTGCTGAATATTTTCTCATTGAGAATCGTCAACGGACAGGCTATGATTCCAGTCTCCCCGGTGAAGGATTTTTTATATATCATGTGGATGAAACAGTAAATACTCAAAATGACAATGAATGGTATCCGGATTTTACTGATGAAGGACATTACCTGGTAGCTCTTGAGCAGGCTGACGGGAACTGGGACCTGGAACAGAATGTTAATCCCAGTGATCCGTATGATCCATATCCCGGTATGGATAATGTCCGGCTTTTCAACCGTAACACTATTCCCGACAGCAGATTTTACAATGGCGAAGATTCCCAGGTAGAGATAAAAGATATCAGTGATTGCGGCATGGAAATGAGAGCAGACTTAATAGTAGATGATACCCTGTATGGATTTCCGCCCTCAGACCTTGAGGCGGATATCGACTATAACAATCGCAGCCTTACTCTTTATTGGAATCATGTCGATCATGGAGTAAATGATACCCTGGTATATGATAATGGGATAAATGAAGGAGTCTATAATTGGGTAGATAATGTAATGGCGACAAGGATGAGTCCCAGTGGTTCATGCAAGATCCTTGAATTATGGTATGGTACTACTAATTACAGGAATGGCATGTTCGATGCCAAGATTTTCAATTGGATAAATGATTTCCCGGCGAACATGCTTCTTTTTTCACGCGCCACCGGTGTTGAGGATGGCTGGACTATTGTCAATATATCCAACCGTAATATCATTGTAAACGGTGATTTTCTTGTCGGGTTCGGATCAATAAATGAAGATTGTGAGTTGAAGTATAACACGGTTAATAATCAAAGAGCATGGAATTATATCGATAATACCTGGGAAAGGATAAATGAGACTTATTTCATCAGGGCTGTCGTGCAATACAGGGAGGGGATGACAGAAATACTGGAACCTGCGGAGCCGGTTTCGATGATTGCCAATCCTGAAAATGGTAAACGAATAAGTACACCTGGTGAACTTGATGATTTTCTGCACTTTGAAATTATTCGTGATGATCGAGTTATCGGAACGGCATTAAGCACATTCTTTGAGTCTGACTTGAATGCTTATGGAACCTTTACATTTCGAGTCAGGGCAGTATATGATCAAGGAATTTCTCTCACTTCAGAACCGTTAACGTTAATTTGGGATGGTGATTTTGTGGGTGAGAATGATGCTGAGATCAAACCATCTGATTGGAAAATTTCAACTGTCTATCCCAATCCCTTCAATTCCCGGGTGCAAATTACCGTCACAGTTCCGGAAGCTTCCCGTATATCATTAGGAATTTATAACCTTAATGGACAACTGGTGCAAACGCTTTCTAACAGTTATCCAGAACGAGGCGAACAAAAGTTCGAGTGGAATGCTGCCGGTTTTGCCAGCGGTATATATTTTGTAAAAGCTGATTTCGCAAATAATAGCATGGACGCAAAGAAAATATTATTAATCAGGTAGGACCGGGTCTCCGAACCGGGCAATTTGTGAACATTTAGGGGATTGTCTGGTTCGGAGACCCAGGCCTACCTATACTCACCTTTTCTAAGTTAGTCACTCATAAAACCTTTCAAAGTGATCAATAGTTTACTATCTTTAGTGATTCCTAATTATTTTTTATAATTGTAGCTCGAACGGCTTGCGTCCGGGGTATAAGCTATTATGCTAAAATGAGACCATTATGACAACAGCTATTCTCCCAAAACCATATAAAGCTCCCATTGCCATACCTCCGGGGCAGACGATCCGTGAGATGTTGGATGATCGTGGAATGTCTCAAAAGGATTTTGCCTTAAAGATGGGAATACCGGCGCAAATGATCAATGAAATCATCCAGGGTAAAAAAGCGATAACCGTAACAACTGCCGCTCAATTAGAGGCTGTCCTTGGTCTGCCCCAGAAATACTGGCTGAACCGCGAAGGCAACTACAAAGCGGTAAAGGAGCAAATTGAGCGAGAACGTTCAATCAAGGAGGAATTGTAGCTCGAACGTCTTGAGTGTGGGAAAATGCTTACGGAATAGTAATTGGTTGATTTCATATTTTTTTATTCAGATAAAATTACATATTGAATTAACCAAACCTGGCTATTTGCATCAACGAATACAAAATATTACATTGCAGCTTTACAGTTTACATACTTACTCAAAATTTTCTTCAAAAAGAAAGGAACAAAAGATGAGTCAAATCAAACCTGGTGATGTCGTACGTTTAAAATCTGGTGGTCCGAAGATGAGTGTTCAATGGATTAACGACGAAGTAAATCAAGTAAATTGTACTTGGTTCGATGGAAAAGATAAACTGGAAAAAAAGAATTTTGCAGCAGAAGTACTTATTAAAGAAGAGGACGATGAATAGTCTAAATATAGAAACCATCTGATATTTAATTTTATTGTTGTCGCCATCGGCTGACGATTTTTTTCTGAGTCGCTATCCTAATGATTGGTTTCATTCTGAATCAATGCAAATGTCTTGACTCTTAATCTTCTCTGAGGTTTTTAACTATTTTTTCATGAATATGAAGTCGATACCAACAGACGATGACTCATTGTTGGTATCAGGGGTAGTGAGAAGTATGCCTGCTATTGGGGGCATAAAATACTCCAATCAAAGATCCGGTACAAAGAAAAATAATATTATAGTCTAACATTCCACATATCTATAAATTCTTGTGTTACAGATGGATATATATCACCACGAGGGTGAGCAAGAAATAGATTTAACTTTCCGAACACTTTAGAGATTTCTCTTTTAATAACTGGTTCAGATTGTTCAAAATCGATGTTGATTTGAAATGGTAAATTCAGTTTCTTAGAGAAGACTAAAACACCATTGTATATTAGCATGAAATCATTGTCTCTGACATCTATTTGTTTTTCTATGCCGCGATGAAATTCCTTAAACAAAACTTCCATGTAGGCATAACTCCTGAAAATGTCGCTCTTATTTGGTCCATATTCCTCATCAATTCTGTTTGATATTGGTGCTGCTGGAAGACAGTTTTCTAAAGGTCTTAGATCGGATTCGTTCGGGGCAATGATGCTTATGAGTCCGAGCTTTAAATTCAACTGATCATTTAATGCAATTGAATGCAAAGACCAAATATTTTGCCATTTTTCTCCTTTCATTTTGCCTAAAATTCTATCAAACTTTACATTTACAATACTATGAGCTAATCGTGCTATCAAAAAATTTGTAACTGCATCATTATATTTTGATTCTTCTTTCTCTATTTTCAGTTTTTCTATTCTCATTTCTTCTTGTCTAGTTCTGTGTTTTTTATCAATCCATAATGGAACGATTATTATTCCAATGATTGAGACAAGTAATGCAAAAACTGAAATAAACTCTTTCAGGCTGTAAAACCAACCTATTGCATGTCCGAATAAAATACCTACTACGAAAAACAACGAAAGAAATATGATTATTGTCAAGCGATTGATTTCAAACTTATCGGTAAATAATCGCAAGAAACTCATGCTAATATCCTCCTCCCGCATCTTGATTAGGGAAGATAGCAATCATGAGCGAAATGCCATTGGTGTCTGCTATGGTGTGCACGATATCGGCTATTTTGGTCATGTTTTACTCCTCAAAATTCCAAAAAATTCCGGAATAGGATGTTTTTCATTTAATTTGCTTGAAACTGAACTTGCAAAGTCTATACAATCTTTCGCAGAATCTGTTGTAACAATTGGTATCGCTATTTTAAATTTCTTAAGAATAGAATTATTCTCGATTTTAGGTTTAAGTTTATTGTTAAAGAATTCTGCATAATTCTCAAAAATTTCTGTTTTTTCGTCTGACAGCTCCACATCTAATATTCCATCTTTCTCTATCACAAAAGCATCTATTATAGCAAACGTTAGATCCGATACTGTAAAGGATAAGTCAAACAGTTTTTTACAATATTTTCCGTGCTTTGCTTCAATTCTTTCAGATAGAGTCTCTCGCAAAAAAAACATTTCTTCATTTCTGTTTTTTTCTGTCGACACAAGAATTTCAGAGATCGAGGAACCCAACGATAATTGGGTATTAATACCTTCAATAGACCATATAATTATCTTTTTTTCTGTTTTATTGTGATGTGTTGCTATTTTTGTTGTACTCTGATCATGTAGGAATGAATTAATCTCCCATGCAAACTCAACTACTAAATTGGCAATTTCTAGTTTATTTTCTCTTCGATCAATTTTGCGACGATGTATTTCCATAAATGCCAAGAATACCAAAATGATTGCCGCAGGATAATAGAGGATTTCAGTTTCCTTAATAATAGTTGGAAGAATGAGGTCTTCAGCTTCAATACTGAAAGCGATGCAAACCAGTTCAATAATCAATAAAATGAAACCTACAATGAATATCCACCTGAAGCGTCTCTTTTCGATTTTAGCCTTAAGAAATTCCATCCGTTACCCTCCTTTTGTTGCGATTATGGATATGATGAAAATAAGGAGGAATTTCCCGGATACAAGCGATCAATGGCAGACTTTTTCAGAAATTCCAGGGCATCAATGCCGCTGTCGAAGGCGTGAGTGATATCGGTTTTGTTGATGAAGCCTTGCTGGTGATCTTGGCGCATGAGTTCGACTGTCGGGTAAACTCGGGTCTCCGAACCAGGCGATATGTGAACAACATTTAAACCAATAATCTGAGCTTTCAAGATAAACTGATTCATTACAACAAATGTCCGTTATATCCGATTTCAATTTGATGATCCTGATGATTGCTCCATCCTTGTAATTGTCACAAAACACCGTAAGAATAAATTTTCCACCGTTGAGCAGTGTTTGCCCGGTTCAGTGACCCGTGCCTACCTCTTTTGTCACAAAACACCTCAAGAACTACTTTTTATCCGATTTAGCTTGGATTTTCACAAAATCTCTTTGAATTTGAGGCTTCGAGCTTTAGATTATGTGTTTAGAGGGATTGCCCGGTTCGGTGACCCGGGACCTACTGGCTCCAGCCTTTGCGGGAATGGTACTATGGGGCATTACTTTTGAGAAATACTGTATCTTTAAACAACGTCCGGAATCCAATCAATCCGGTTGCAACATAAGAGGAGTGGAAGATGAAATTCGAGTCTGGATACTGCAAGCATTGTTTTTTGGCATTCGTATTCGTTCTTATGTGGGTGCAGGTCAGCTCTGCACAAATCGAGTTCACCGAACATAACCTGGCAGATAATTTCGACGGTCCCTGGTCGGTAACTGCGGCGGACATCAACAGTGACGGCGAAATTGACATACTGGGAGCCTCGTATTTCGCTGATGATATCAAATGGTGGAAAAACGATGGATTGCAGGGCTTTGTTGAGCATACTGTAGATAATAATTTCGATTATGCGACCTTTGTTGATGCTGGAGATATTGACGGTGATGGTGATATGGACATACTCGCATCAAGTTTAATTGGCGATGACATTTCCTGGTGGGAAAACGACGGTGAGCAGGAATTCACTGAACACAATATTGTGGATGATTATGATGGCGCATGGTGTGTCTCTGTTGTAGATCTTGACGAAGATGGCGATATGGATGTGCTGGGATCTGCTTTTTCTGCCGGTGATATTACATGGTGGGAAAATGACGGAGAGCAGAATTTCACCGGACATACAATAGCAGCGGACTTTACGAATGCTCGCGCGGCTTATGCTGCAGATATTGACGGCGACGGCGATTGGGATGTGCTGGGAGCTTCGCAGGCAAATGAAATTACCTGGTGGGAAAATAATGGTGAACAGGCATTCACGGAACATACCATAGCAAATGATTTCGTCGATGCCTTCTCTGTTTACGCTGTTGACCTTGACAGCGACGATGATATGGACGTTCTCGGAGCCGCTGTATCCGATAGTATTGCGTGGTGGGAAAATGACGGGCAGCAGAACTTCACTGAGCATGTAATTGTGGATGATTTCGGCGATGCCTTTTCTGTCTATGCGACTGATATTGACAATGACGGTGATGTTGATGTTCTCGGTGCCGGGCGTGACGACAATGATATTACCTGGTGGGAAAACGACGGCGAGCAGGTATTTGACGATCACACAATTGAAAGCAATTTCGCCGGTGCAAGTTCAGTTTATGCCGCTGATCTTGACGGCGATGGTGACATGGATGTGATGGGAGCAGCTCATGAAGCCGATGATGTTACCTGGTGGGAAAATGATCTGGATCCGGTTGGAAACGCAAATGTTGACGGCACCATCACCAATGCTCAGAATGGTGATCCTGTCGCCGGCGCTGATGTAAGTTATGGAAGGAACAGTGGTGTTACTGATGATGATGGATATTATTCCATTGAGGGAATTGTAGATAGAACCTATACTATTCGTGTCGAAGCTGAAGATTTTATCACTATTACCGAAACCGGTGTTGAGGTTAATGAGGGTGACAACACTTATGATTATGAGATCCTGCATCCACCAACAATCTCCTGGGCTCCCGATACGCTTCAGCTTGACGCATACCAGGATTTTATGGATTCTACAATTCTAACAGTTGGTAACGAAGGTGGATTGGATTTAACCTGGCAGATTACTCCAAGTTCATTCTGGTTAGCTGTAAACTCAGAACGTGATACATTGGAACCCGGTGCGGAAATTGAGATAACCGTTATGGCTGATGCAAGCGGATTGGGAGGCGGACTCTACGGCAGCACTTTGCTATTCACCACAAACGACCCGGCAAATGAAGAATATGAGGTTCCTGTTTCCTTTAATGTAAGGGCTCCTATGCCGCCGTCCTTCTTTAACCTGTTGGAGCCTTTGGACGAAAATACCGTAGAGAATCCAAATGAAGTCGAGACTATCTGGCAGCAATCTACAGATTCCGATGACGGCGAGGAGGTGACTTATCAACTACAATTTCGTGTATCTTTGGAGGACGGTTCGGTTGATACGATACGAATAAATGACCTGACAGATACTACATATACAATTGACATACCCTCGGAACTTGAACTCGAACCCTGGCGGGGATCTTTGAATGTACGTTGGTGGGTCAGGGCGATTTCCGGTGAGGATATAGTGCAATGTAATAGAACATTTTCATTTTTCCTCCCCTCATTAAGTGTACCCGATCAACGTTTCACAGGATTTCCGGAAGAATATGCCCTGGCGGCGGTTTATCCGAATCCCTTCAATCCGGAGATTTCGATTATTGTCGGTCTTCCACAACCAGCTAACCTGGAGCTTAGTATTTATAACATTCTTGGTGAACAGGTTGCGGTTCTTGTTGATGGGAAAAAATCACAAGGCTACCACACCTTCACTTTCGATGCCAATGGTATGGCAAGCGGGATTTATTTTATCCAGGCAACTGTTCCGGAAAAGATGAATGAATTGCGGAAGATTATATTACTCAGGTAGGCATAAGTATAGAGTTCAACCTTCAGGTTGTTTTTTTATACTGCTATAGGTTGAACTCTGACATCCGCACACTGAAGTGTGAACTCTGAACTCCGCCTCTCCGAATTCTTAGAGTGTAATACCCGGCGAATGTATATCTCTGTCAATAGAGATTGTTCGCCGGGTATTAAACATTTTCCTTCAGTATTTATCTACTTCTAAGCATATAGCAGTGCTAACAAATAAGTTCGCATGACTATAAGGATTATCATTTGATACATGTGAATGTAGGGGCAGGATTTATCCGCCCAGTCCAATTGACTCAATCACGGGCGGATAAATCCTGCCCCTA
>JAVCCM010000109.1 GCA_030765455.1 Candidatus Electryonea clarkiae
ACAGAAAAACATGGTTTATGCAAAATAACCAAGAAGATTTAATAAGTCTGAAAGCGCATATTTGCCTGAAAAATACTTTTTCAGGAGACCCTAATTAGCTGTCCGTTTATATTGTACAACCCAACATTCACATGCGATGACTTGAACAATTCGAATTGTACTCGAGTCGTCGAATTGAACGGATTGGGGTACACGGAATCAAAATCAAAGATTCCAGGTAGAACCTCCTGCTCCTGACTGATTTCATGACCACGCTTCGATGAAGATGTGGTGAAGTGAGGAGGATTATAGTCTGCGATGATCCCATTGACTTCATATTCCGTTCCCGTTGAGTCGGCAAACCAGACTATCAAACGCCGTTCGGTAGAACCCTGGGGGTCAATATCCGGCGATATGCAAACGTAGGGATGACTGTTTTCGTATGATGGATTATCAGCTACCAGTTCAGGAGTGGGATCGGAGCCGCCATAGTCGGGATATTCTACGACAAAGGGCCATGTTTCATCAGGAGACTTTGATTTGTCCAGACGCATGTAAACGAGGTCATATCCACCGGATTCCCTGCCAGCTACAGAAATATCCTGTTCGATTTCATAGCTGCTCTTCAGGAAACTTAATGATTTTGTCGCAATTGGAGTTGACCAGCCTGAGGATGGAGATTTTGTTGTAGGATATACAGAACGTTGGCTGACAACATTCATATTGGTAACGCTGATATCCTCGGCGTAAGCGCAAATAAAATGATCATCAGCAACGGTTAACCGCGATTTCGGGAAATCAGTATTATATGAGACACTCGCCAGTTTTTCCGCCGATAATGCTCCAGCGGTTTTGGGCGATACCGCCGCGACATAAACTCCGTCCGCAGGTTTCCCTGTAGTACGGTCGAATTGTGTAAAGGAGATAATATAGAGAGGGTTACTATCGTCATCGGTTGTATAAATCACATCGGGGTAAAACTGATCTTCAGCGGCTGAAGGAGTACCTACCGTCCTTTCAGACATGCTTCCTCCGTCCCAGTCGGCATACGCCCGTACTAAAGTTTCACCTGTGCTGTGATACTCCTGCATCCACGCTACCATATAAGCACCGTCATCAACTGCAATTGTGGGATGGGATACCGTATGTGCAGTATCTTCGTGAATTGTAGTAGGTGAAGCGGTGGTCTCCCATATTTCATCCTCATCATCGTATGTATAGATAAACATCTCGATTACTGTCTGGATTAAGAGCCTCATAGACAACATAAAAATCATTAGTCTCTTGGTCAAAACAGACATCAGCGTTTTGAATAACCCGGCTGCTGTCTATGAGAATGTCGAAAGGCGCCTCGTTAAAAAATTCCAGATTATCCAGAATTCTGCCATGAAGATTGTAATCTTCATGGTTGTCCTGGGCGGTGGCCATGTTTGCTCGCAAACATGGTTTACACTATGTTAATCCGTCGTTTATACACGATTATTTCCTATATTGCGATGTTTACCTGATCGTGATGTTTTGCATCTATACTACTTATCACTCATCATCATAATTCCAACTCGGAATTCGTTTGTTTTATTTTTGTATTCCCGTAGTTGCTCGCCGTAGCCGTTCCAGTATTGCAGGTACAGGAAGAAATCCATCCACTTTATCAGGAAGGACGGTTTGAAATAGAGATCGGTTTGTGAGCTTACGTAATTGCCTTCCAATGTGTTCGACCACCTGGCTTTGCATGATATCCTGGCACCGGGATAATTATAGACTATCATGGATTCGGAATCGCCCAGATATTTTCCGGCTTCCGGCATCCAAATATCTTCAATCCCGAACCGCTACCCGATCTCAAATTTTCCTCAACAATCAAACCGGATGAATTTTCAATATAATCAAATCTTTATTATCCAATTCACTGCAACGTTATTTGGACGTGTTTCCTCACCTCCATTTTCTTTGAAACGGAGTGTATTTGCCGTGCTAACTAATTGCGGTCCAGAACCTCCAGGATCAGGAGACCCCAATTTACTATCATTCCGTATTCCATGATCATGTGCGGCAAACATATGTTCTTGAGGATCTCCAACTTGACGGTCCGGTTCAGGATCAGCGAATTCATCACCTCTATTCCCATTCTTACCCCTCAGAAACATCGCACGTAAATCAGGTAATGTATTACCAACAATTTTACGTAATTCGTTGTAACGTTTTCCTTTAGGTACATCAGAACCATTACAGAGCAACCAGCCTTCTGGCTCGAAATCGCCCATAAATGCTACTACAGAACCGGTGGGAATAATTTCCATGACTTTCTCCTCTATTTAAGTTAATTGAGCGTCGGGTAGCCATGTTTACTCGCAAACATGGTTTACACTATGTTTATCAGTCGTTTATACAAGATTGTTATTATATTGCAACATATTCCTCGACAAGGTGACAGCAATAAAACTGCGAATCGAATGATCAATAGCTGATTTCTTAAAAATAACCATACCCCTAAGAAGAATTTTTATTTTAAAAGACTTACATAATATTTTAATCATTCTACTGAATAGCTGTGAATGTCTGAATAAATATGCCCATCGCCGAAGAAACCGATCCAGCAGTAAAGGTGAGGATCATTTCTTAGCATATTCAGGACACAATCAAGATGTGAATGCGGTAAAAATAAGTAAATCTGGTGTTTTACCTTTGAGTACATTGGAGTTCTGATTTTTTCACCATCAGGAACAAAAGTAACCAGGGCTTCTTTCAAATCAGGATCTGAACTTGGAGAGTGGATTCCAAATAGCTGAATCCAAACATTTGAGCTGGTAACAGGATTATCATCACTGGGCTTCGAACTCGCAGTATGAATAGAAAAGCTATTAATGATTAGAATTTGTCTCCCATCACGATTTAATTCAGGGTTGGATTGTTCGATTGCATTTAAAATAATGCTTAACTCTTGATCTGAAGGTGATGCAGCGTTCCATTCGGTTTCACCTTCAGCACCTCCTGCGGCAAATTGCGTACTGCAGAAAACCGTCAATACAATCATTACTAGAAATGAGCTTTTAGACATTGAATCTTCTCCTCTTCGAATTAAACAACATTCAGTTCCTTGGAACACGCTTATCCCAAGCTGCATTCTTTTTAGAGTTTTCATTGGTTCAATGCAGATTATACACCACTTGAACACTCTGAATAATCTAAAATAGCGGTTTAAGAACTGTTACTAATTATGTTATATATATTAGGAAATATCTTAATGACAATATCTATTAGCTGGATGAAATTGATGATAAACAATTATTGAGGCTATTGCAAAAAGAAAAAAATTGAATATCCCTGATTAAGGCGTCTCTCGGAGCATAATTGCTGATAATTCCGAAAATAGCCTCAAAAATCCCAAATATCCCAAATTGTTTGGGTATAATAGGATTATGATTACTTATTGTTGCTATTCGAGTCCGGTCCTCATGTTTCATTATTTACACTAATATGATATTATCTGAGATGTACATCTCAAACAATACAGTTTGGCTCACCCAGACGAATCGATCCAAAAATAATCTACAGATCCATATTTCATCAGAAGAATAAACTTAAAATCAAATCCGGGATTGAAGAATCAGCAACTGTTATATTATATTTTGAGATTAATCAAAGCTATATTGAGATTTCCAAATGAATTATCGCATTATAATTATCACTATATTCCTGTTTCTCTTTCAGGTAGTTTTACCTGACCTAGAAGCTCGAGTGATTATTAATGAATTTCTTGCATCAAATACTACGGTCAACCCGGATATGGTTGATTTCGATGATTATTCGGATTGGATTGAACTATATAATCCTCATGAAGATACGGTTGATCTCAATGGATATTTCCTTACCGACAACCTAAACGATCCGCTAAAATGGGCGTTCCCGACAGGAACGATCCTTCTGCCTGGTGAATACCTGTTAATCTGGGCGGACGGTTACAATGAATTCCCCGGAAATGTACGTCAAAGAGCTGCCTGGCCCTGGCGACAGTTTACAGTTAGTAAATTACATACCAATTTCAAAATCAGTGCCCTGGGTGAGGAATTGGGGATTTTTTCTACAAGTGAGAGCCAGGATTCTGTACTTATCGGGGAAGGATCTACCTGGAAATATCTTGACACCGGGGGCTCCCCTGTTGTTGACTGGACAAACAATGAATATGATGACAGCCATTGGCTAAGCGGCGCTGCTCAGTTGGGGTATGGTGATGGGGATGAAGTTACAGAAATTCAATACGGGCCCGATCAAGAAGATAAGTTCACAACGACATATTTCCGAAAATCTTTTCAATTAACTGATAACAACCAATTCGATGTTCTCAAGATTAGGCTTTTACGTGATGATGGTGCTGTGCTCTATCTGAATGGCAGTGAATTGTTTCGATCAAACATGCCTGAAGGAGTAATTGATTATAGAACGTTTGCTGTTGAAACGATAAACGGCAGCGAAGAAAATGAATTCCATGAATGGTCGATCAGCTCCGACAGTCTTGTTAACGGCACAAATATTATTGCTGTTGAAGTTCACCAGGACAGCCGAAACAGCGCCGATCTTAGTTTCGACCTCGAGCTGACAGGAATATACTATTCCCAAGTAACCTTAATTGATTCAGTAGCTTTCAATTCACAGATTGCGGACGTATCCCTTGGGCGCAACCCTGACGCCAACTACCAATGGTACTATTACGGTGAACCAACCCCAGCAATACCCAATACTTCCCCTCCGACGCGAAATACTGAAATTTGCGAAGAAGTATCTTTTTCAACAAACGGCGGTTTTTTCGTTAACGCTGTCATGCTGGAACTGGGAACAAACTCTGGAAATGGAAATATCCATTTTACAACCGATGGCTCATTCCCAAAAAGCAGTTCGCAATTATATACAAGCCACATCCGGGTTTCTGAAACAACCGTAATTCGAGCACGAATTTTCGATGAGGACAAACTGCCCGGTCCGGTATCAACCCATTCCTATTTTATTAATGAAGAGGAAACCTCACTTCCGGTTGTCGCTTTTACTGCTGAACCTCGAACTCTCTGGGATAGTGATATTGGTATTTATGAGAATAATTATAAAGGGAAAGAGATCCCGGTTAGCCTGGAGTATTTCGATGCAGACAAGACCCTCGGATTTACAATTGATGCCGGCGCCAGGATTGGCGGATTGAATATCTGGCGTTTCGCACAGAAACCGCTGACAATAAATACCCGGAATCGTTATGGTTTCGATGAGATTCAATATCAGCTTTTCCCATCAAAAACCATCGGTATCTTCCAAAGGATCGTGTTCCGTAACGGAGGTGATAGCTGGCACAAAGATATGCTGAGAGATGGGATGACAGAAAGTATCCTCAAGGGACAAATGGATAACGGGGTTCAGGCTTATTCTCCATGTGTTATTTTTATTAATGGGGATTACTGGGGAATCCATAACAATCGTGAAAGATTTGACGAACAGTACTTTGCTTCCAACTTCAACGCTGATCCCAGCAATATTGACCACCTTGAGTACGCATACACAAGACCAAATAGAATTCAGGTTCAAACAGTGTCAGGTTCATCTGAACATTACGATTCCATAATAGAATTCGTTAATAATAACGATATAACGAATGACAATAATTATGATTACATCAGATCACAGATGGACATTGACAGTTTCATTGATTTCATAATTATTGAACAGTTCGTTTGCAATACAAGCTGGATGCATAATAGAGAATGGTGGCGTCCAAACACTGAGAACGCTAAATGGAAATGGTTAATCCCTGATCTTGATCGCGGATACAATATACTCAATCTTGAAAATAATATTCTGGATGATTTTGATGAAAGTTACACACTATACCGGCGCCTAATTACAAATCAAAGATTTAAAAACAGGCTGGTTCAGCGTTTTAACGCTCACTTAAACAGCACTTTCCTACCAGACAGACTCATAGGAATACTTGACAGTCTAAGCGAAAACATCGCACAGGAGATGCCGAAACATATAGAGCGCTGGAGTCAGGAAGAAGGCATTCAATCAATGACCGACTGGGAGAATAATCTTAATGATATAAAGCAGTTTTGCCGGCAGCGTGGAGCAATCATGCGCCAGCTTCTCAATGATGAATTTCTCCTTGATGGAACAGCACAATTAACTATCAACTTCGATTCTCCCGAAAGCGGTAAAATTTTCGTGAATGACGTTCCTTTATTGGAAGACTCGCTATCAGGATTATATTTTAAAAATATTCCGCTCTGGTTGAGAGCCGTCCCAAAGGTTGGATATCAATTTGCCGGTTGGGAAGGATATTCCGATTCATCCGATATGCAGATTACATTGGATGATGATCTCACAATTACAGCAAGATTTTTGCACTCCAGTGAAAGAATAATTCCGGGTGAAATAAGGGAAAATACCATTCTCACATCTGAATTCTCTCCCTACTCCACATTGAGTAATATCAATATACATCCCGATGTAACCCTGTTTATAGATCAGGGCGTACAATTGAAGATGCCGCAGGATGGAAGCATCTTTGTCTATGGAAACCTCATAATCACAGGGTCAAAAGAGCATCCGGTAATAATCGAGCCGAATAGTGATGCAGGAGCTGCTAACTGGGGTGCATTGTGTTTTGTGAATTCCACCGATACATCCCGTATTTCCCATACAGTCATCAGGGGTGCAACGATGGGAGATGATCCGTTCACACAGAAAGCCGCCATCTCAGGATATTATGCTGACCTCATAATGGAAGATCTTCTGCTCGAGGATGTAGGATTTCCAATTTTCACACAGTTCGGGAGTACAATCCTGCGAAACTCCTCGATTTCAACCGATGTTATCTGTGATTATATCAATGTGAAGCACGGCAAAGCTTTGATAGAGAACTGTACTTTTTTCGGCAATAACTCTCCAGATACTGACGCAATCGATTATGATGGAATTATCGATGGGATAATAAGGAACAATCGTATCTATAATTTCCAGGGTTTTAATTGTGATGCAATCGATATTGGCGAAGGATCCCGTGATCTATTAATCCAGGATAACTTGATATACAATTCCACCGACAAAGGTATCTCTATAGGTCAAAAATCCACTGTAATCATTGAAAGAAACCTTGTTGTTGGCTGCAATCAGGGAGTAGCGGTCAAGGATAGTTCATTTGCCATTATCAATCAGAACACTTTTTTCGATAATGACACGGCAATAGCATGTTACGTGAAGAACCCAGGCAGAGGAGGCGGCAACGCCGAAGTGATCAATACGATTATATCGCAATCGGGGGAAAGCCCGGTTTTCATTGATTCACTGTCATCTATTGAAATATCTTACTCTCTTTCCGATACGGACTCCCTGCCGGGAGAAAATAACCTGGTGGATGATCCACGATTCATAAACCAGACGATATTTAACCTTCAGTTAAGACCGGAATCTCCATGTATCGATGCCGGCGACCCTTCTTATCCTCAAGATGAAGATGGATCAAATCCGGATATTGGCGCTTATTATATCTTCAATCCCTATGACTATCCATTTAATAATTATTTCACGCTGGTCATCAACGAAATCAATTATAATTCCTCTGAAGAGAAAAATCCGGGTGATTGGATTGAGCTTTTAAATCCGCATGATCGCTGGATTGATCTCTCCGGCTGGATACTAATGACATTAGATGATGAAGATGTTTTCACTTTCCCTGATCAGTCTCTGATAGAACCGGAAGGATATGCAGTGATCTGTCGGGATACCAGCGCATTTTTGACATCTAATCCCAGTTTGAGTAATGTTATCAATATAATCGGGAATACAGAATTCGGATTCAATAATGACGGTGATGCTGTACGATTATACGATTCAGAGAGAAGAGGCGTGGATTCTCTCACTTATGATGATGAACCTCCCTGGGCTATTGAACCGGATGGAAACGGAACGACCCTTGAATTGATAGATCCAACGAGTGATAATGAATCGCCTGAGAGCTGGAGCGCCTCTTTAGTCCTTTACGGAACGCCGGGTAAGAACAACAGCGTCGCTATCGGTCAGCCGGATATTCCTGGAGGAAACTCAATACCCACTCGTTATGCCCTGCATCAGAATTTCCCGAATCCATTCAATTCAAGTACATTAATCCGGTTCGACCTGGTAGAATCACAATGGGTGAAATTGACAATCTATAATATACTAGGCAAGGAAGTTGCCCACATAAAGAACCTTCAGATGCAAGCAGGTTTCCACACAGTTGTATTCGATGTTGCAGACCTGGCGAGTGGTATTTACATTTATAAGCTGGAAGCTGAAGCTTTTACAAGCTTGAGAAAGATGGTTTTAATTAAATAATCCATTGTATTATGCATAATTTCGCCTTCTAATAATTCTTGGAGATTGTCTATGGAGCTATTCACCGACTGCTTTAATAGTCCTTTTGGTGATATAATGATTGCTGTTGATGAAGACAATCGTCTGCACCATCTCCACTTTTTACCTGATAATGAGGATGCAGGTTCATATTTTTCACAAAAAGGGATGAATGTAGTTAGAGATAAAAAACTTTGTTCCTTAGCAGTAAAACAACTGGAAGAGTATTTCTCCGGTAAACGTCATGAATTTGAACTTGAAGTTGCACCTGAAGGTACTCCCTTTCAATTGAAAGTCTGGAAGGAATTACAGCGAATCCCCTATGGTGTGACAATTTCTTACGGTGAACTCGCGTCACGAATAGGAAAACCGACCGCTTCAAGAGCTGTTGGACTCGCTAACGGCAAAAACCCCATATCAATCGTGATCCCATGCCACCGTGTGATTGGTGCAGATGGCTCATTAACCGGTTATGGAGGTGGTTTACATAGAAAGCAGGGATTACTCGAACTGGAGGGTGCGATTACCTCAAAATTATTCTAATTACTCTAAATTTTCCTGATCAAGGAGCAGATCGTTGTTCCAAGTATATAATAAATATTGGGAGGCATGTAGTTCTTAGAACACAAGTCTCCCATATTTATTTTTGTAGTTATGATAAAAGTTTTATTTATATGCTCTAATTAACAACAATCCTTCCCAATCACAAAAATCAGTGGGATAATCACAAGTATCCCGAGTAGAGCCAACAATCCAAAAATCGCGAGGATTGACAATACAGACCTTTCATAAAATGTTTCACGGACTACAACTGTTTTTGCCACAATATCGAAGGCACGCTGTCTTTTCTCAGTGAAAAAAATGAAAATTGAATCAAGTGCAATAATATCGAAAAAATATGAAAAACGCCTGATAAAAGTATAACCCAAACCTGGCTCAGCGCCCCATTCCCTTACAACCCTTAATCTCATAAGATGCTTGCCCAGTGTTTTCCCGAACCTGTACTCCAGGAGAGGGAAATAAAGGATATAAAGTCCCATCGTACTGATAATGAATGCCCCAAGGACTACTGCATGACCAACCGACAGACTGATTTTTTCAACATGTACTGCAGAATATGTCAGGTAATATAAGAGGTCACCAATTGAAGACGGCTGCGAAAATATTGATGGTGAAAAGAGTATTATAAAAAAGAGTGGCACAGTGACAGAAAAACAAACGCTTAGATCAATAATGAATGCAACCAAACGTTCAAAATAATTAGCGTACTGCAACTTGACGTCAGACATAAACTCAGTTGCTATATCCTCAGGTTCGCCCATACGCCTCAGCACTGTTGCTTCAGTATCGCCATTTGACATTGCCTCATCGATATGTGCCTGGAGATCTGAAGCAAAATTCTTTTTGTCGTCAGGCGACGCGAATATATTTCGCATAACCTGGGCTATATAACGGTCAATTCTACTCATTTTTATCCTCCCTGATACCTGTTAAATCATTGATTAAAGCTGTAAAGTTCTTCCACTCGTCAAGCAGCTCACTCAAATGTTTATCTCCGGATTTCGTCAGTTTGTAATACTTCCGAGGAACACCTCGCTTGGGGATATCACGATAGGATTCGATAAATCCATTATCCTCCAACCGGTATAACACCGGGTACAAAGTCCCCTCCTTTACCTTTAACATTTCACCGCCGCGTTCCTCAAGCGATGCTACCAACTGATAACCGTACATATCCTCGCTATCGAGCAGTTTCAGGAGGATCAACTCAATCGTACCCCGTTTCATTTCCCGTCTAAAATTATCCATAACCTTTCCCTTGCAATATACCTTGTGTGTCTAAGTATATGATAAGGCATAATACTTTCTTTGTCAAGGGGATTTCTAAAGCGTACTCTCACTTGAAATGGTGATTGTTTAGGATTAGGTTCTTACGCAGAATTCGAGTGAAACCCGACAGCAAGCAGTCGGGCCACCCAAATGTATTACATCAGCTTCTACAAGCAATTGGGCTATCCAAAGGTATTCATCAGCTCCTGGAAGCAATCGGGGCTCCCAAAGGTATTAATCAGTTTCGGGACTATTCCTTATTCATCAGTTTTGGGGCTATTCCAAATTCATCAGTTTTAGCAAGCTTTAGCTTGCTCCTCTTCGCACCCGGCTTCAGCCCTGTCTTTTCATCACATCTTCTGTGATGGAGCTTTGACGAGGGTTGTGCGTATTACTGGTGAAGTTATTGACAAATAATTATGGAGGCAAACGATGTTATTCCATGATTCTCACCAGTGGTCAGAAGAGGTTTTTGGTGGATGCGATTTCAATGATAGTCGTCTGACTAGACGTTTGATTATGACTGGCGCTCATTTGGCGTCACAACCAGGTTCAAGTGTGAATGCATCTTTCAAAGGTAATCATGCTCTTCAAGAAGGTGCTTATCGTTTGTTTGAGAATGATCGTGTTGATCCCTTTGCGATAGCTGAAGGTGGATTTTCCACAGCCATACGCTTTGCGGAATCAACGGAAGATGATTTGTTGTTGGTTCAGGATACGACTGTACTTCAATATTCCCATAAAGTTCGCGATGAATTAGGTGATATTGGCGCTAATTTGGACTCATTCAAACGTGGCTGGTTGGTACATAGTTCCCTGCTTATATCTGCAAAGGATGAGACTACTGTTGGGCTGATAGATCAAGACTATAGGTTGCGTGACGAGGCTGAACGCGGGAAGAAACACTCTGCGAAACAGCGCCCTTACGAAGAAAAGGAGAGCCATAAATGGGAGGATGCGCAGTCACGATCGGTTGAACGTTTGGGTTCGCTTATGGACCGTGTTGTTACAGTGTGCGATCGTGAGGCAGATGTGTATGATTTCTTGTCCTACAACATTTGTAATGGGTATCGGTTTCTTGTTCGCACTGCTTATAACCGGGCGTTGTCTGACGAGGATTCACATTTGTGGGATCACATGCGGTCACAGCCTGTACTTGGTAAAACAAAGGTGCAGATCCGTCAGCGTGGCGGTCGTAAGGCGAGGGTAGCAACAGTTACGCTTCGTTCAGCACAGGTGACGATTCGTTCACCGTACAGGAAAAACAGAAAGTTAGACCCCATTGATCTTTGGGCAGTTTATATTCATGAAGATAATCCACCGAAAGGCAATGAACCATTGTCATGGATGCTGTGGACGACAGAGTCGGCATCCACGCTTGATCAAGCGTTGAAAGTGCAACGGTACTACTCGTTACGGTGGCGAATTGAAGAATATCATAAAGCTTGGAAGAGCGGATGTAATGTTGAAAAAGTCCGGATGCATTATGCTGCCAATCTTCAACGATTGGTAGTGGTGCTGGCGTTTGTAGCTGTTCGTCTTCTTCAACTACGGGAATGGAAGCAATCAAAAATTGCTTGCGATACAGTACTAACCACCGAAGAATGGCAGTGCTTGTGGCGCAGCACAAAGGAGAAAAGAACAGTTCCCAAGCATCCACCGTCACTGAAATGGGCTTATTACGCTATCCGGTTATGTCATTAGCTCAGCCAGTTATTGACATGAGTACTGAACATCCGTATATTACTATACACAAGTACAGCATATATGCGGAGATAACAATGGCTAAAATATTGTCGTTCTTTGATTTTCAAGATAGTTTTCCTGATGAACAAGCATGTTTTGATTACTTGTTCAAGTTGCG
>JAVCCM010000011.1 GCA_030765455.1 Candidatus Electryonea clarkiae
AAATTCCACTACAATATGGGTCGGCGAATGGCTGTAGTAGAAGGTGGTTTCGGAGACGCGAAAGAATATCGTGGTCATCGGCAAGCACAATGGCGAGGGCTGGAAAAGATGCCGACAGCGTTGCAAATCAATGCAAAACGATAATTTTCGCTCTTTTCAGAGATTTCAGATACGAATTCACAGCGATTTCTTACGCCTGTGCGAAGCATAACACCTTAATATCGTTCAATCTATAAATAATGGCTTCAAAGAACAATTTACGACTATAAACTACAGTGCAATGAGAAAAGGTTTGAGCAACAGCCCCTGAAAGTATGGGCTAAAATCAAGTGTCCGTTCGGGACAGACTATACATCTACCAAAACAAAAAACATTGGAGGAGAAATAAAATGGATAGTTATTACAATCCCCTCGATCTCGATAAATTTGCTGAGATTGGCAAGGGTAACAAAGAATTATGGGAAAAGTTTTCCGCTTGGTATGGTGCTGTTTTTGCAGACGGTTTACTCTCGAAGCGTGAAAAGGCGTTAATTGCACTTGCCGTTTCACATGCGGTGCAATGTCCATATTGTATTGATGCTTACTCCCAGGAAGGATTACAAACCGGTTGCAGTGTTGAGGAGATGACAGAAGCAGTCCATGTCGCTGCGGCAATTCGTGGTGGAGCATCAATGGTTCATGGAGTGCAAATGAGAAATGTGGTAGAAAAACTATCAATGTAGTTTAACACAAAGAAAATATCATGTCAGAAATAAAAATCATCTAATTCTATCCCTGTCGATAGACTTGAGGAAGCCATCTCCAACGCTGGTATTCCTTCATTCGACAAATCACTGGAAGGTGTAGGGCAATACCCGCTTCGTTCGACAGAAATTACTATCCTTCAGCTCAATGTTGGCACATTATGCAATATGAGCTGCAAGCATTGCCATGTGAACGCCGGACCGGGTGGCAAAGCCATCATGCCGCGTGAAGTTTTCGAAGAATGTTTAAGAGTACTCGATTCGACCTCTATCCCGGTTGTTGACATAACAGGTGGCGCACCGGAATTGAACCCACATTTCCTTTGGTTTGTCAAGGAGGTTCGACGCCGGGGATTACATATCATTGACCGGTGTAATTTGACCGTCCTGCATGAAACGGGACAGGAAGGTCTGCCGGAATTTTTAGCTGAAAATGAAGTGGAAGTAATCGCCTCGTTGACAGGTTTATCTGAACAGCAGACTGACGCTCAACGTGGTCAGGGTGCATTCAGTAAGTCCATTGAGGCGCTGAATAGACTTAATGATGTTGGCTACGCTCAACCGGGCAGAGGACTTGAGTTGCATTTAATAACAAATCCATCCGGCGCTTTTCTTCCAGCAAACCAGGAATCGATGGAACAACACTGGAAAGAAGTACTATTAGATCGTTTTGATATTATTTTTAACCGGCTCTATACTTTAACCAATATGCCGATAGGCAGGTATCTATCCTGGCTTAGAGCTAAGGATCTTTTGTCGCCATATATGAAGAAGCTTTACGATTCATTTAATCCGGATGCGGCACGGGGAGTGATGTGTTTATTTACTCTATCAGTTGATTGGCAAGGTTATCTTTACGACTGCGATTTTAACCAGATGCTCGATTTAAAAGTGAACCATGGTCTTCCGACACATATCAAGGATTTCAACCATGAGGCGTTTCGGGGCAGCATTATCGAAACCGGAGCCCATTGTTATGGCTGTACAGCCGGATCCGGTTCATCATGTGGTGGCGCCACTGCTTGAAAGGTTAATCAATCCACCGTGAATTTGTCCGGCTATTGAAGCAATCCTCGCTAAAATCAACCAATCTGAGTGAGAGGAATTTGACCAGCACAGCTTAATGTTTTTGTGTATGTGTTCTTTATCACAAATAATTGTAATTGAATCACATATTTTCAATTAATATGTTCTTATGATTACCAGATTAGCAATTAAGGAATTTTTATTCCGCCTGAATATTATATGCTGTTCACCTGGTGAGGCTATGATGAAATTATTGAAACTTTCCCTGTCGTTGATACTTTGTGCTGGTTTGGGTATCAAGGTTGTCTATTCTCAGGACAGCCTTAATGTATCAATGATTTCAAAAACTCCGACTTGTTCCGACCGTTTCCGTGGAATAGATATTCAAGGTGATTATCTGTTCGCTGCTTCAAGTTCGACCGGATTGTGGATTTACGATATTTCCGAACTTCCTTCATATACTCTGGTTTCAATTTTTGATACGCCAGGAACAGCTACAGATGTCGCGGTTTCCGGCGACTATGCTTATATCTCTGACGGCGAACACTCCGGGCTTCGTATCATCGATATTTCTGATATTAACAACCCTGAAGAAGTCAGCTCTGTACCACCGACTTCCGAAATGCGCAAAATATGTTATAACAATGATTTAATTTTTATTGAGGATGGTCGACATGGAGATGATAGCTTGAGAGTTTTCGATGTTTCCGATCCTGAGAATCCTTCGCAAATCAGTGTACTTGAGATTGAACGTAGGCTAAGAGATATCTATATCTCAGAGGAACTGCTCTTCATTGCGGATTCGGATGGTCTTAAGATATTTGATATTTCAGATGCCTCAAATCCCGTCTTGATTGGATCATATCTTGATAGTTTTATTGAGAGTGTCAGAACTATTGATGATATCGCTTATATCGGAATTAATCATAAGTTTAAGGTTCTTGACATATCTGATCCTTCAAATATTGTAGAATTGGATTCCCTGGATATATTCGGGTGGGGTTATGATATGAAAATAACTGATGGATATGTTTACTTAGCAGAAGGATCTGGCAGTTATGCCCACGGCTTAAGCGTAATCGATATTTCCGATCCTGAAAATCCAAGCCTGGCAGGAAATTTTTATCTAGAAAATTATAGCTGGTATTTCCACTATGAGGGTTTTGCCTTGGTTGATGATTATGCATTGATAATTGATCACCAGCAAGATGGACTTTCAATTATTGATATTTCAGATTTTGAAAATATTGTGATTGAGTCAAATATCCCGCATGGATACACTCGGAGAGTGACACTGAATGAGGATTACGCATATCTTTCAGGCGGCAGGAAAGGAATGTTCATTTATGATATTTCGGATTTAGAAAATCCTGCTGAAATTGGAGTTTTTCCAACCGAGGGAGATGTTCGTGATGTATTTATCACCGGTGACCTTGCCCATATTGCTGATGGTCCCGGAGGATACCGGATAATAGATATTTCCGATCCTGAAAATCCAAATGAGTTAAGTTCCTACGGCGATAATATTTATGTCTGGGAACTCGCATTTGACAGCATTTACGTTTTCATCCCGGATCATAGAGGCTCATTGATAATCTGCGATGTTACTGATCCTGAGAACATAGAATATATCAGCGAATGTGAAGTAGATGGAACACCACGCGATATAGTCAAATTTGGAAATTATCTCTACCTGGCTTGCGAATGGACGGGTATTCAGATTATAGATGTCTCTGACGTTTCAGAACCCTATGAAAGAGCAAGTTATGTGGATATTCTTCCAGCAAACTTATGGCTTAAAGACAGTCTTCTTTTCGTTAGTACCGCCAGGCAGCACTACAGATATTATGTTTTCGATATCAGCAATCCTCTAAATCCTGAAATTGTCGCAGAATTCCCGGTTGGAGGTCATTCCAACGGTATTACTACTTATGATGATTATATCTTTTTCGCTGATGATTTATCAGTATTACAAATATTTAATATAGCCGATCCATTAAACCCCGAAGTAGCCGGGTACTATTATGATTATCCAAGTAGTGCTATTGGAATAACTGTACGTGGTGATATTGCCTTTTTAGCAGACCGTTTTTTTCTCGAAATATATAGGTATGACTTACCACTCCCACCTTCACCTTTCGGATTGGTTGAGCCCGAAGATCATACATTAATCTCTCCGGATGAATTTTCAAATCTTACTCTAGGTTGGGAACAATCAGTGGAATATAATGTCGAAGATACTGTTTCTTATGACATTGAATTCACTGCAACAATTGGGGATTACGATACTTTATTGACGTATCAGGAACTGGAAAATAACCAAGTAGATATCAATTTTCCTGATTCACTATCATGGACTGAATGGGAAGAGAGAATTGCTGTTCATTGGTCAGTTAAAGCCACAGCAAATAGTGATACAACCGCATGCGATGAGGAATTCTTATTTACCGTGGATTCCAATTCTGAGACCAGGGAATTCAACCAGCCCGATTTACCTGAGAAATTCGAAATAGTCAACACTTATCCAAACCCGTTTAACTCAACGATCAATGTACATATTGCGCTTCCCTACATATCTTCATTAAAACTCGAATTATATGATATTCTAGGAAGATTGAGCGCCTCCATGATGAAAGAGTCAAATAATGCCGGATTTCATAATATTCCACTGCATGTCACCGCACCATCTGGACTATATTTCCTAAAAGTTTGCACCGGCAGAAATGATTTTAAAGTAACAAAAGTCATTCTGTTAAAATAACAATTTCCCTTGAAATTACAATAGTCATATCGATGGGAATTTGAAAAGCTAAAATGCATATAAAGTGAACTTTACTTGCCTTATTGTTTCCGAAAGGTTTAGATTAAATAAACAATCAAGTCACACTGCTTTAAATACTATTGATCCCGAACGCTGTTCAAGGAGAATGATCATGCGTAATACAATTCTGTTATTTACAGTCATTTGTTTTACAGTAATGACGAGTTCAATTCTTCATGCCCAAAACCATGAAAACGTCGAACAGATCGGAAGGATCTACAATCAATGGGATAGCGCTCAAGATGTCGTAGTAGTGGATGACTTGGCTTATGTCGCTGCTGGACTCTCCGGTCTTCAGATTATAGATGTATCCAATCCTGAAAATCCGAGTATCGTTGGGTACTGGGACGATAATCCCAGGTTTGCTCGTGGAGTCGCTGTTTCAGGAGACTATGCTTTCTTAGCTGACGATATATCTGGATTGTGTATTATCTCCGTTGCTGATCCAGAACAACCGGAAGAGGTAGGGTATTATGATTTACAAGGGCATGCCCGAGGCGTCACTGTTTCCGGTGACCACGTTTATTTAGCAGAAGCTGCAACTATTGATGGCGAAGAATATTCTGGTGGTGGTTTGCGTATCATCTCAGTTTCCGATCCTGAATATCCTGAAGAGGTGGGGTACTGTGACACACCGGAGCTTGCCCAGGATGTTGTGGTCTCCGGCGACTATGCTTACATAACGGACTACTTTAGAGGTCTGTGTATCATATCGATATCCGATCTTGAACACCCGGAAGAAGTGGGATGCTATGATACACCGGGGGAAGCATTTGGCGTTGCAATTTCCGGCGAATATGCATACGTAGCAGCTCAGGTGAATGGATTGCGAGTTATCTCTGTTTCTGATCCTGAAAATCCTGAAGAAGTAGGATACCATGATACACCAGGTCATGCACATGGCGTTACAGTTTCCGGGGATTATGCATATGTCGCGAACAGGGCAGACGGTTTACGTATCATCTCAGTTGCCGACCCTGAAAATCCAGTCGAAGCGGGATACTGTGATACTGAGGGATCTCCAGGTAGAGTCATGATTTCAGGCAACTTTGCTTATCTGGCAGACGACTATCGCGGTTTGCGTATCATCAACATTGTCGATCCTGAACTCCCTGAAATAGTGGGAGACTGTGGTACACCTGAAAATGCCATAGGTGTCACATTTTCCGGTGACAATGCATACGTAGCAAATGGGTCAGGCGGTTTGCGCATCATCTCCCTCCTCAATCCAGAACAACCGTTAGAAATCGGATACTATGATACTCTGGGTTATGCACGAAACGTCGCTGTTTCCGGCGATTATGCCTTCGTTACGTCTTTGCAAAGTGGCTTACATGTCATCTCCTTAGTCGATCTAGAAAACCCAGAGGAAATAGGATTCTGTGATACACCGGGGGATGATTGGAGCGTTACAGTTTCCGATGACTATGCTTTCGTAGCGAACGGGTTTAGCGGTTTGCGTATTATCTCAATATCCGATCCTGAACATCCTGAGGAAATAGGATATTATGATACACCGGGAGAAGCAAGGGTTGTCAGGGTTTCTGGCGACTATGCTTATGTGGCAGACAATCGTGGTGGTTTGCGTATTATTTCCATCGCTGAACCAGATTATCCGGAAGAGGTGGGACACTATGACACAGATTTGAACGCCTATAATCTCACGGTTTCCGGAGACTATGTCTACGTTTCGAACAACTATTACAATCGGTTTTATGGTTTACTTGTCATCTCGGTTGTCGATCCTGAAAATCCTGAAGAAGTGGGAACTTATGCTACACCGGATAGAGCTAGTGGCATTGAGGTCTCTGGCGATTATGTTTACATAGCTGCTCAAGTGAGCGGTTTACGTGTAATCTCAGTAGCCAATCCTGAAAATCCTGAAGAAGTGGGATTCTACGACACACCGGGGTTAGCAGTGGGTGTTGCCCTGTCAGAAGATGGATTGATATATGTAGCGGATTGGACAAACATGGGAATTTACCGATTTACCGATCCTGATGAAGTAAATGATAATCCAGTTTCATCCGTTCCTACAGAGTTCAGCTTGTTTACACCTTACCCCAATCCTTTCAACTCAACAACAATAATCAATTATGGATTGCCGCATCCGGGTCATGTATCGTTGCATGTGTATAATGCATTAGGCCAACAGGTTAGTACACTGTTTGAAGGATATAGACCGCCCGGCATCCATACGACCAATATGGCAGCCCACAATCTACCATCAGGATTATATTTCCTGCGGTTGAAAGCATCAAACCAGATGCAAACGGGGAAGGTGATGCTGGTGAGGTAGTAGGTTAATAATATCAAATAGTTACCGGATTACTGCCTTCCAGGCTGTCCGAGAATGCAAGAATCAGCTCAAAATGTTATTCCTGAGAAGGCAGGAATCCAAGCATAACAACAGGTTACGATCTTGTAGATTCCCGGATCAAGTCCGAGAATGACATTGTGGACAGCCTGCTTCGCAGGAATGACACATTGGATTGACATTACATGTTATTATACAACAAGATAGTGACAATTGTGATTGGTCTAACTAAATAGTTGCATCCTCGATTGTTACCAGATTTGGAGGCGATGTGAAAACTGTAATTATCACAATTCTTTTAGTTACACTTCCTTCCTGTCTCATTGCCCAAGAGGGTGAATGGACAGCTATCAATGAAGGACTGGACGATCTGAATGTTTATACCATAGCGGTCGATCTGGATGATCCGGACGTGCTCTACGCCGGTTCCGACGAAGGATTCTGCCGGTCGGACAACCACGGTGAAGACTGGGAATGCACACTCGGAAATCTGAGAGTACGCTCGATCTGGGTATCGCCGGATGATGGCAGAATCCTAATCACGCGCGGGGACGGTACACGCTCCGACGGCATCTGGGAATCCAGCAACGGCGGTGACGACTTCGAGGTGTTCCGCTGGTTCATGTACCCTTCAGCCATCGCGGTTAGCCCGGAAGATGAGGACGTAATGTTCTTCGGATCATTACAGAATGGGGTCGTCTATACGACCAATGGCGGCGACAACTGGAGCGAAGCGAACGACGGTATCGGAGGAGAAGTCCACCACCTGAACATCAAGGTTGTGGACGACGACACCTACATCTTTGCTGCAACCAACCAGGGACTCTACCGGGCAGTTTTAGACGATGAGATCGATTGGAATGAGGTCGGTCCGCACGGACTTCCAGCCTACCAGACCGCCTTCAGCTTCGAAGAGGAATCCGGGATTTTCGCCGGCACAGCCGACGAGAGCGATTCGGACGGATTGTACTATTCAGACAACCTGACTAATGTGGACGAGGATTCATGGGATGTGATGCGCTGGGGGTGGTACGTGCGCGCGGTTGAGACCATGCCCGAGCTGGTGGTGATGGGCTCTACGGAAATTGGTGTGCTGCGATCTGAGGACGGGGGTGAGAACTGGACGGCGATGAACGAGGAATTAGACGACTTCGACATCAGTGACCTGCTGCTGGTGGAGTACGACGACGAACTGATCTACTACCTGACCAACCTCGGCGATGGCGTCTTCTACTATAGCCTGCTGAATGAGGAACCGCCCTCCGCCTTCAACCTATTAGAACCGGTGGACGCCGATACGCTGTACCAGCCTGTGGTTACTTTCCGTTGGGAAGAGTCAGACGATCCGGATGGGGATGTGATCTATGACTGGTGGATCGACAACGAGGGAGAACAAACTTCTGTGGGTGAAATCGAAGACACTTCGGTGGTGATCGACTTCGACGAGCTGGAGATTGAATTGGAGGTGAGTGACACTCCCACCTGGTGGGTACTGGCAATTGAGGACGAAGATACGGTCGAATGCAACGACAGGTTCACATTTCTCATAAGATCCGATAATTTGCCGCCCTCACCCTTCAACCTGCTGATACCGGAGAATGAAGGCGCAGTCAGAGCTGAATATGATACCACTTTAATATGGGAACAGTCGTTTGACCCTGATCCCGAGGATGAGGTCTCCTACTTGCTTCATATGTATTCCGAGGCGCCCGAAGATCCCTCTCTAACATTTGCTGTAGAAGATACTACGTTTATGATCAATCCGTCAGATCACTTTTTTTGCGGTGGTTGTTTATCCATATACATCACCTGGTGGGTAGAGGCGATTTCCGGTGGCGATACGGTAGAATGTAATGATCGATTTGGTTTTTGGGCTGAAGGCAGCGGCGGTGTTGATGATCATAATCCCAATCTGCCCGTTGAGTTCATCATTCTGTCGATCCATCCAAATCCGTTCAACTCAACAACAATAATCAGCTATGGGCTGCCACATCCGGGTCATGTATCGTTAGAAGCATATAATACATTAGGGCAACAAGTAAAAACTTTGTTTGAAGGTTATAGACAACCCGGTATCTACACCGCAAGTTTCTCTACCACTGGGTTTTCGTCGGGATTGTACTTCGTTCGGTTGAACGCGGCAAGCCAGGTCTTTACTCAAAAGGTTATGCTGGTCAGATAATGGAGAAAATAATGCACAATTCGCAACGATTATTTCTAAGCATCTGCGCAGGTTATGGTTGCTCTTTCAACACTTAATGAGAGATTATTTAAGATTTTTCAAAAAAAGACTTGATATTAGGGAAAGATTGTTATTAATTTAATAAATCAGTTTCAGTTTCACTTGCTTGAGGTTATTTAATAAAATTTATTGTAATATAAACCATGTAAAGTAATTGAGACGCAACCCCGAAAAATGCCGGCTCAATTATTTAGTGATTTTACCATTCGCATCCCAAAACATTCTTAAAGTGATATTCATAAATTTGTAATTCTGATTTAAGTTTGTCTAAAGATTGAACAACGTTGTAGTTAACTTGATTCTTTCAGAGAGGGGGATTGACGAATGTCTTTCCGCACATTTTGCTTTTCGCTTATCGGTGTTCTGTTTCTTTTCACCGGGATTTCTAATGCAATAACAATCGTATCCGACGACGAGGGTTATATAACTGATCTTCAACTAGTTAATAACACTTGGCCTGCAAACGAAGAGGTTACAATTGCTTCACATGGTGATTGGGATGATCCCGTCCTTTTCTTTGAATCCGATAGTTTGAATAATATTGATGCCTTCACTGTGATGGATGGAGTCACTATTCGAGTACTTAATGATGTCCAATTGAAATTTACTGATATAGTAGTCTTTATGCAGGGTTCACCTATTAACAGGATAACATGGCAAAGTGAAGCACAGGATAGTACATGGCGAGGTCTTTGTTTTGATGGCGAGGTTTCAGATATAGTAGTTGAAGATGATGATTCTTGGATGATGCAATACTTCGATATTCAAGACGTGGATGGAACTGATCATGCAGCGCTTCTTTTTGATAACCTTCTGACCGATAGTAATCTACAAGGCTATCAGGAGATTGAAATCCACCAGGCAACAATCACAGGTCTAGGAGAACAAGAACATGATTTCCACGGTATCGACCTTGATACCAGGGAATTTAAATTTAACATAGAAGGTCTTGCGATTTCAGATTGCCATGATGCGATTAGAATACAACCCACATTCGAGCCATATACCCCAACTGAGATTTATCATTTTAACTACATGATTCTCCGGGATTGTAATTATGGTATTAATTACGGGGATCCCACTGAGGAGCAGAACATTGGAATGCGCAATTTAGAAGTTAGGGGATCGCAAATACTAAATATTGCAAACGATGGCATAAGAGTTGATGAGTATTATGAATTAGGCAATCTCAAACTCTTGGCTACTCGGATAGACACTTGTGATGGAAATGGTTTGGAAATTGAAGGTGGGTCATTCACCGTAAAATTAGACAGTTCTAAGATCGAACATTGTGATTATGGAATTCATATTACCGGTGATAATACAGATCTAATTTTAGAATCGCAAGCATCAAAGCTCAACAATAATACCTATGATGGCATTTATTGCACAGGTAATGACTTTAATTTACTGTCTTTCGTGACAAATGAAAGACATGAAGTTCAGTTTAACCAAAACAATGGAATTTTTATCGAGAATTTTGGCGCCGAAATAACTTTAAATAATGTAGATTTTGACACGAACTCACACGATGGAATGCATATTGAAAGTGAAAAATTTAAAATAGCTCTAAAGAATGTCAGTTGCACAGGAAATGAATCAAATGGTGTATTTCTCGCAAATGGTCCTGAACCAAGAGGTGAAGTCGCGAATAAGATCTTTATCCAGGGTGGTTCATATAATTACAATGGTTTAAACGGTTTCGAGGTAACCAGTGTACATCAACCGATTAATCCGGATTTCACAGAACTGGAGTTTTATTCCGGCGGAACCAACAATATGGATACAACACAGTTTAATTACAACGGTGTTAACACTCCAAGCCATGGTTTGCATGTTCATAACGGAGCAGATACACTGAATGATTGTGTAGATGGTAAATATTTCTTTGGAGTGGCGGTTACTGATACAGGAGGAGGAAAAGGTGCAGTTGATTTTGTGTCAATAAACGGACCCTGCACGTTTAATGGAAATACTGTTGACGGATTTTATTTCCAGGGAGCGAAAAATGAAGCGCTTATAAACGGCTGTAAGTTCAGTTATAATCTTAGAGACGGCATCCATGTGCAGAGGGAAACTGCGACTGGATACGATGAAGGTAATACTATTAACGATTTCGGAAGTTATGTCGAGGAAAATTTCCGTAATGGCGTGTATATTGAAAGAAGACAGGAGGGTGATGATGAAGATATTAATTCAACGAATATGGGTGGAACTCATATTATAAAAAATTGCGATTCACATCAAAATCCTGGAACCCAAAACCTTGCAGGTGTCTTGATTGATGATCTAGGCACTCATGGACCTGAATCTCATCAATTTAGTTCATGCGTAATAGATACAAATGGTCTAAATAGAAATGATGATCACCCAGTCCAAGGGATGATGATTTCTTCTTCGGATGATATCATTATGATTACAGGTTGTTATATACGTTCAAATTCGGACCAGGGAATAGCAAGCGATTCAATGGCAGATGACAATATCCTTGAAATTTCCGAATGTACTGTATGTGCAAATTTTAAGGAAGGGATACAATTAGAAAGTCTCAACTTTCACAGGGTATCCATAGAAAAGAACTATATAGAGGGCAATTATCTTGAGGGTATTGATTATGCTGTTGACAATCTTGCACAAATGCAAAATTCCAAGATTCATTGGAATATTGTCCGAAATAATAACGCAAGCGATACAACTGATGTAGAAGAAGGTGCGGGAGTGCATATTAGGCCATACAACCAATGGAGTAATGGAATTTCTTTGACTCATAACCTGATAAATAATGGAAACGCCGGTCTTGTCTGGACAGCAGGAGGAACAGCTTCAATCAATAACAATATTATACACATGGACACAACCGATACTTGTAAATACGCGATGCTTATCAGTCCCGAATCAAATGCACCTGTTGTCAAGCACAATACAATAATAAAGGAATCCGGTGATAGTGCAGCGGTATTGATTAGTATTCCTGGAGCAGCAATGAACTTTGATCTCAATATCGTAATCGATACTTCTGCGACATGCATAGGTGCAACTGGATCAGTAAATGCAAACAATTGTGTTGTTTCTCCTACTTCGGGATTTCCAACATATTATGGAATCAATGCAACAAATGTTCAAATTGCTGAACCTAAGCTGTATCCTTATAGCATAGATACTACTGATGGTGATAATATATCGGATCCATATTTCGATGAAATTTTACTTCGTTACCACTTGATGTGGGATTCACCTGCGATTAACGCAGACACTGTGGCTGCTCATGCCGATGATGAAGATTATGCTGATCCACGCGCAAAACCTTACGCACATTTTTATTGTTCTCCTGCCGACGCAGGTGCATTTGGTGGACCAGAAGCAAAGGATTGGCCGATTCCGCATTCTGGATGGCATTATCCTCAGCCTCCCGTAGATATTAGAGATCTTTTTAACTATGAGATCTATTATCGCGATTATTCAGTAGCTCCGATAGCCGAAAGATGTGATACTCTTGATCTTGATGATGATACAACCACAGTAATAGATGATGTGTCTCTTTTCAAAGACGATACATATTTTGTCATCACCAGGCTCGTGCTTGATGATACTATGGGTGTTATTCCGCCGGGCTGCGTTTTTCTCTACGGGTATAACGAGAGAAGTCGTGGATCCTCTCCCTATGAATTCGCTCCCGACCCGGCTGGATTAACAATAAACCGGCGTGTGGATATTGTTGGTGCAAATGAATACCGAGTCGTCATGGATTCCGTCAGGTATCCGTGGGATCTGTATGATTACCAGGACAATATTGGCGAAAATCCTGACGCGATATTCAACAGAACCTGGCAGGGAATCTATATCACCGATCAGCCGCCGTTTAATTCCGATCCTCAGAGTATCGACTATTACCACAACCTCGCTTACCTGACAATTCTAAAGGCAAATACCGGAATTACTTGTAAGAGTTTGATAACAAAAGGGGACAGCCTGATATTCGATGCTTGCCGGGTAGGGGTAAGGCTCGATAATGAAGGACCTCCAGGATACCTTCCTTCGCAGGTTCGCCTCGACAACAGCCATTATATAGATATAATAGACACTTGCGTTGTTTTAGGACACGGCTATCCACAGTACAGGAATGACAATACTTCTATGGGAACAGTAGATGATAATCCCTTAGTTGGTGTCGGTACAATGAATGCCGGTATTGAAAACCCTGCGGAATACTACGCCGGGATATTTAAAAGTGTTAACTCACGATATCGATATTTTACAGATAAAGCTATCCATCTGATAAATGTAAGATTCTACATGGAAGACGATCTGGTCGAGGGTGCAGATAGCATCGGTGTATTATTCCAACACCAATTCGGTGGTTATACTCCATCCATTAAAGATTGCGAGATAAGAGATTGCGGGATTGATGGGCTTGAAGCTGATACTGATTCAACTACTTATTATGCCGGATTAGTTCTTGAGGACTGTAAGATGTCCGTACTTGGGACAAATATCAATAATTGTGCAGCAGCATGTGTGGCTATTATGGACTATAGTCATCAAACATCAGCACCTGTTTTTGACAAAGGAAAAGCTCCTGACTATTATCTAAATGCATTCAACTCTGATCTTATTGAAGTCTATAATCCTTATGCAGTGGGAGATCAAGAATTTGGTTTACCAAATCATTATGACAAAGCAACTTTATTTTGGATTGGAACTTTCAGCTTTCCAAAAATTAGTAACAGCAGATTTTATGAACCAGATACTACCGGTGATTTTTATTATGTTAGCACTGCGCCCTTTGATACCAGTATGCATGTCGCTATAGAGGTACAAGGTAATTATTTTTATGAAGCGTCGGCCGATTCACAGTTTGGAGGTGGCTGGAATCGAACTCGTGCTGAATGGGTTGACCTTCCACACGATGTTCAGTTAATTGGCCCGGGAACTATCAGGACAATCGCTGAATCCTATGAAGATGACTTTATCATAGCCATGCGCCACTTCCGCAATGGCGATTATGATGATGCTCTCGATTATTTCGAAGAGTATATCGAAGATAATTCAGAGTCGGGTACAGCAGTAGCGGCGGCTGAAATGGCGGTTCAATCGGCGTTTTTTGAGGATGGAGAAATGACGGCAAGAGAACTGTTATCGGAATATAGAGAAGATTATGAAGAAACGGCAATTAATCGAGGTTTGATGCTCTGGGCGCCTAATCTTCACCTCCTTGCCGATTCGGTTCTTGGTGCTCAGGAGGCGTTTGACGAATATACCGGCGTGGCAAGGCGTGTCGGACGAATTGATTCAATACGTTGCGAATTACAGAAAATTTATCTCGAGCCGGGTCTTCCCAATCGTGGAAGAAGAACACAGAGTTATTTTGCTGATCGTAACGACAGGTATCGCAAACTGAAAGAGCAATTGAAAAAATTGAAGGGTAAAGAACAGGACGATGCAATCGTCGCTCTTCCTCAAAAATTCGAGCTGTACGATCCTTATCCGAATCCTTTCAACAGCACGACCAGGATAAGATTTGACGTTCCCAAAACAGGTAAGGTCGAAATATTGGTTTATAATATCCTGGGGAGGCAGGTAGCAAGTCTTGTGGATTCACGGATAAAGGCTGGCAAACATACCGTTCTCTTCAAACACAACGATCTCGCTTCGGGATTGTATCTTGTCAGAATGAAGAGCGCCAGGTTCGAGCGAGTACGAAAAATGGTTCTTCTGAAATAGAAAGGAAACAAGTCATTTTCACAAACACAAAATACTACCTGATTTCCTTAATGTTAATTATCCTGTCAGGGATGTTCACTTTAACCCTTGGTCAAGGTCGTTCTCCCTGGGATAATGGGGTTATCTGGGCTGGTGATTATTTTATAAACTTCCGGGGTCAAAATAGACCAATCCTTGATTATCCATATATTTACGTTTTAGATCATTACGGAATACGTCTGCATAAAATTATACCTGATGTGGATAGTATTCGAATTGAAATGGTTGATGTAATTCCCGGTGAAACAGAAGATGGTTCAATTCGTGTATTTGGAAATCTGGTGATTTGGGGCGATAATCGATTGTTCATTGCGCAGAGAAGAAATGATGAACTTACAAAAATTTTTGAAGCGGTATTTCCTGAATTTGGACTGAATTCCGGTTTAATAATTGACATAACTACGGATAGTTTACTCATTCACCGCAAGGCGATATTTGATATTAGCATACCTGCTGAACCTGAAATATTGAATGATAGTATTAACATCACAACAAATTGTGTAGTATATCAGGACAAAATATATTGGTTATATGGTCCATTGCGAACAATGGATATTTCCGATCCTGAAAATCCTTCTTTCATTGATAGTTTAGCGGTTGAATATGGTATTAATCATGGAGTCAGCCCCAAAAGAATCGGCAACGCTTTAGCATTTCAGCATATCTATGGTGCTTTATTTGTATTCCTGGATGATGATCTTAATATTGCTGACACATTACAATGGTCGTCCCCAAATTGGGTGAATGGCCTACAGGTGATTCAGGACAGTCTTTTCCTTGCGCTAAGAATGTCTTCAATACATGGTCCGTACAATGGCATGGTATGCGAAATATTTGATCCATCAAGATATCCGGACAATACCCATTTAGCCACATTTGAGCTTCCCGAAAGTGAGCGGCTTACTATATACGACAAGGGTGATTTCTGCACTACTGAAGACTCCCTATTGTACTATTATGGACAATTATGGAATTTAGCAGATTTTGATAATCCGGAACTTATCTATGAGACAAATGCTCTTCTTCCTGATTCCCTTCGATTGATGGCAGCGAGTCACCTCGGTTTCAGCGATGGCAAAGTCCTTGTTACAACAAACAATGCTACTGATGACATCTGGGTGTCTGACTTACTTTCTGATATTTTTCCTGATACAATAGTTTATATAGATAATCTGGATATTCGTTCGCAAGAATTCGCTGAAATATTGGATTCAGTCCTGGTAGATAGGACTGGAGTAGGAACGATTGTCTTTGGGATCAATGAAGACAGATCGGCTGAGCAATTATATATAATTAACGGGGATTTTTCACGCATAAAGTTAGAAAGAATTGAAGATAATTATTATTTAGCGGCAACACATAGTAGCGGAATGCAGCTTTACAGATTAGATTCAAATCGTGCTGTTAGAGTTGATAGCATTGAGACTTCAGCTAATCCGGGCGGAATGGAGTTTACGGATCAGGGACTTTTCCTTGCATGCAACGGTATTCTCTGGTGGTATGAGGTCGTCGATGATGATATTGCTGTCATTGACACAGTACATCATATAAACCGTTCAGGCGGTAAGCTATGTGCCAATCGGGACTGGGTCGCTTTCGGGCAGAACCTCTGGTCTGTTGAAGATGGCGAGATGATCTATGAGCATTCTTTCGAACCTCCTAATAACGGGGAATACTATCACAAGGCAATTGCTTTATACAGGAACCGCATAGCCTTAAGGGGTGTGAATTCCAACGGTAGCGTGACTACTATTATTGATCTTTCCGATGGAGAATTTAACGACACGCTTGCTATGTTCCTTGATGGCTGGGATAATGCTTATATGCATGGCGATTTTATCTGGTCCTGGAGTAATCATGCCCTGATGAAATTCTATATCACCGGCGATTATGTACATCCTGTTAGCGAAATAACTCCCATCACATTAGCCGAAGATTTCTATCTTGCCTCTCCTTATCCTAACCCTTTCAATCCCTCTGTCACCGTCCCCTTCTTCATCCCCTCTCCATCAGATGTTACGATCAACGTTTACAACATCACCGGACAATTAGTCACGACAATATTCAACGGCAGAATCTCCGCCGGACAGCATAACGTTTCCTGGAGTGGAAACAACCGTTCCGGCGCCCGGGTATCTTCCGGCATTTATTTCGTCAGATTAACCACCCCCGCTTTCGCAAAGACTAAGAAAATTACTATATTAAAATAAGGAATCTTGGAATGTAACATGGGGAATCTAATGGGAAAACAGCAAATTAATTTACTATTTCCAGTCATTAATAAACATACTTTCGTTGTGAGAAATAGAGATACTGTCCCCAGAATTCCCTGTCCCCAGAATTCCCACATAATAGTATTTATTTATGAAGTATCGTATTCGGATATAATAATTGTAGGCCGAATTCTTCGAACCGTAGCGAAGCGAAGCTCGGCGAAGCCCATCCGGCTTTTCACTAGATTTTGAACCATTTAGATCTCAGATCACCTTATCAGGTTTAAACGCTGGGTCCGTGTTTCACTCTCGAATTCCATTTTCAAATAGTATGTGCCACTGACCGGATCTGTACCAAGAACATCTGCATCGAGGATAAACCTGTGTTCACCGGTTTTGTAGAATTCCCGGGAACTGGAAATCTGCTGACCTACAATATTGTAAACAGAAAATCTCACATCTCCGGGATATGTAATCGAGAAAGGAATAACCGTTGAAGGATTGAATGGATTGGGGTATGCCGGTTTCATGCTGAATGAAGCCGGTAGTAACTTAGTGACCGGTTCTGGTGAGGAATTGAATCCTGAACAATCATATATTCCAATTCTCTCATACTCAGCACTGTACAAGAGTCCATTGCGATATTCATAATCACTACTAGATCCATAATTATTATTGTATCCCACAACTTCAAGACTCTCAGCATTGCTTACATCAAGTACAGTAACTGTTCCGTCACCAAAATAGAGGAAATTATCTCTCAAAATCATTTGACCTGTTATTAAATAATGTCTGGGATAAGATCCAAGTGCAATCGGATTATAAGGATTCGATATATTATAAAGTCGAATAAAATCAAGGCTACTAGTATAGAGAATGTTTTCATTTGCGATCATATTGTCATAACCAGGCACATCCCTTAATACATAGTCAAGCGAGTCAGGTGATTCCGGATTCGAAATATCATATAAGATAATCCCATCTGCAGGTGCTGGATAACTCATTGACAAAAAGAGAATATCATTGTGTATTATCAGATCCTGGATTCTCGCTATCCCAATAAACATCGAAAAAACGACAATCTCAGGTGATTCGAGATCACTAATATCAACAACTTTTAACTCATCATAATTCCCGATGTAAACATAATCACCATCTACAAATAGGTTAGGATATGACATTCCGCCCTCAAAGAAAGTTTCGCTAAGCAGTTGAGGATCTTCAGGGTCGGAGACATCAAAAATAACCAATGCATACGAAGTCATTACGAATAGCGTCTGATTGATAATGGTTGACTCAAAAACTGGAGAAAAACAATCGGCAGATCCGATTAAAGTTGGATTCAACGGGTCCGAAATATTGATAATCCTGAATCCTTCTTCCATATCACTACCGAAAGCATAGAGACAATAATCTTTCAATTCGATTTCAAACACACGTGCAGAATCAACCGGCCAATCATATGTACTTATCAATGAAATGTTCAGGCTGTCCTGCGCGTATCCAGCACCGATCAAACAGCTATATAAAAAGAGTAGTCTTGAAATTCTATTTTTCATCTTTTCCTCAAGTATATAATGTAATTGTGCCCGGCATCGCTACCGGACACAATAATTTACAAAACGAAATGATAAGGAAACAACTATTTAAATAATTGGTGTTTCTGATTGAATGTCGAACACCAGGTTACTCATTACCTTGGTTTTAGCCGCTGCTACCGAAGACCAGATTGAAACCTCGATATCATAAATATCGCCAGTCGTCAAACCTGAAACATCCAGGTCCAGGGTTGAAGGTGATAATCCATAAGTAAGATTTTTCATTACATTTGTTGCAGAAATCTCCGGCGTGCCGGCAGCGCCATTTGGCAGCCAAATGGCAATCTCTATATATCCCGGGTCCACTGCTGCATCAACTTTCCCAAAATATGAAAGTCTTAACAACTTGTCACGGCCATTATAACTATAGGGTAATCTGCATTTTACGATCGGATTAGTTGTTGTTTCCAACCACTCTATGAAATTTGGGGCGGCTCCTGGTATTGTACCCTGTTCGACAAACACAAGTGAACGGGTATTATATATAACCAAAGCTCCCCCATCAGCAGTCCGGCTATATGCTTCTAAAGGTGGAATTGGTTGAGCATATTTAATACCGGACAAATAATAATTGGGAGGTGAATCCGCGTCAATCGCGACAACGGCGACATGAAGACCATCATTTTGAGAATAAAAGTTCCTCGTATTTGGCAATTGCCCGGAATAAACCTGGCCGGTTCCATCAGCTTCCTTGGCAAGTGCCTCAAACTCGGCTTCCGTTATTGAACCTGGTGACAAACTTTCACCAAGGATTTTACGTGAATAAAGCAAAACATATCTTTGTAGATTGGTTTCTTCAGCCGGTTTCTCCAGGCCAAATTCGGCTTGTACACCCCATGTAACAGCCCGTAGGTTTACCCACACCCCGGGATCGACACTGAATGTGCCACCCTTTTCTAGTGTAGACAATCTGGTGTCAAGACTATCAGTGACAGATTTTGGCACAGCGGTATCGGCTGCGGCTCCGGATGATATACCGGAAACTACTATCTCGCCTCTCCATATCCTAACCCTTTCAATCCCTCTGTCACCGTCCCCTTCTTCATCCCCACACCATCCGATGTTACGATCAACGTTTACAACATCACCGGACAATTAGTCACCACAATATTCAACGGCAGAATCTCCGCCGGGCAGCATAACGTTTCCTGGAGTGGAAACAACCTTTCCGGCATCCGGGTATCTTCCGGCATTTATTTCGTCAGATTAACCACCCCCGCTTTCGCAAACACTAAGAAAATTACTATATTAAAATAATGACAGAGCGGTAAGATTGACGTAGGATTCTTGAATCCAGGGAAACTATGATTGTGGCGTAATATTCCTGCATAAAGGTAAATTGTGTTGCTTTCTTTCAATGCCGATGGTACAAACCACCGTAAATCGTGGTCTCAACTTCAGATTATTGATGAAACCGTATTTTGCCTCCCCTTTGGTCAAAATACTGTTTTACCAGTGATGTTCACACATTATATTGCTTCGTTTTTCGATATATGATTATTTAAACATCTGCCCCCGTCATCGGGTTCGGGGGACGTTTTATCAAGTGACCGGGATTTTCCGGATCACCATTAACGACCGGAGGAAAAATGGCGACAATGCATCGCTATGAAATGCTTGTGTTGATCGATGCTTCGCTCAGCGAAGAAGGCACCGAAAGTATTATCAGTCATATCAAGGAAATGATCGTTTCTGCCGAAGGAGGCGAATTAGTAAACATTGACCGCTGGGGTAAAAAGCGGCTTGCATATGAGATTAAGAAAAAGCAGTTTGGCTACTACGTACAAATCGAATTTATATCTCCCACTGGATTACCTTCTGGAATAGACCGTTATTGCAGGCTTGAAAACAGTGTCATACGTCATTTAATTTTGAATATTCCTGAACGTGCACTGAAACTGAAGGCTCGTGAAGAGAAGATCAGGGCTGCGATGGGTCTCCGCCGCAACAAGGTCGATGAGGAAACTGAAGTAGGTCATGTAAAAGATTCAGAAGCTCCAATAACTGACCTTGCCGTTCCCGTGAATAAAACAATTACGCCCGATCCGCCTCATTTGGCAGAAGAATCTGCAGAGGTGAGTGTGGAGACAGATACAAAGGCAAATGAAAGCCCAGTTGAAGAAATTGGTGAAGAAGTTTAACTGTTATGTTTGAACAATTCCTGACCTGGTATGCAATATCCTATCAGGCTGGTTAATTATAGATTGAGAGGTTTGTATGCTTTCTATTCGACGTAAAGTTGACCGGTTCAATGAGAATGGGATTCTCTGGATCGATTACAAAGATGTTAAGTTATTAAGTCGATTTGTCACTGAAACCGGCAAGATAATTCCTCGACGGATCAGCGGTACTTGCGCAAAGAACCAGCGAATGCTGGTAAAAGCTATTAAGCGGGCACGTTACATGGCGTTATTGCCGTATGTGTCTGATGCACCAAGGTAATATTCCTGGCAGCATGCTGCTATGGAATAATCCTGAAAGGATTAGCCATGAAAATTATATTACGCGAAACTTTTGAAAATCTTGGGCGAACCGGCGACGTAGTTGAAGTCAAGAATGGTTATGCGAGGAACTACCTGGTTCCGTCGGGAATCGCCTACCCTGAAAATAAGTTCTATAGAAGACTTTTTGACTCTGAACGTGAAGAATTGCTTCGTAAGGATGGCATTGCACGTGTCCAGGCAGAGGAAACTGCCGGGAAAGCCGCTGGAATCGAGATTTCTTTTACCGTCAAAATCGGTGATCGAGGCAAGATGTTCGGCGCAATTACGAATACAGATATCGCTACCCGGCTTCAAGAACAGGGTATTGATATCGACAGGCGGAAAATTGGACTTAAAGAACCAATAAAAACTACCGGCTCTCATCATATCCCGGTGAAGCTGCATGGTGAAGTTGGCTTCAATGTTAAAGTGGATATCATTCCCGAAGCTCCACTTGAAGACGAGATGGAAGATGACGAGGAGTCCGCTTTGGCTGGAGCCGAGGAAACTCCCGCTGTTGATGAGGCGGTTTGGGATGCCGAGGCACCGGATACCGGCGAAGAAGTAGTTACTGATGCTCCACAAATTGTAGAACTTGTGGAGGTAATGCCGGTAATAACTGACGAGTCGGAAGAGAATATATAAGCAGGTAGAAACACCGGAATTAGAGTCATTCAAATTATTAGTAGTCTCACATGACTCAGATCAATTGCTTGACTCTGGACAACGATAAAACTACATTAGGTGTTCGCGTCGGTTTTCTGTCTTTTTTAGGCTGGCGTGTATTGATCTCCGGACTTTCCGAACTCAATTTTTGTGGAGACGGAGACCGTATCGCGACAATAGCTTGACATGTGAGTTTGATTGTTCTACCATTGTCGCTTCTTGAAAACAGGAAACACAGAACATATTCTGTAATCCTATAAATTTTGATCTTTGACAAGCGTACATACCGAAGTGCGGGAACAAGAAACAGAGGTGTTTCATTGTTCCAAAAACAAGTGTCAATTTAAAACAACGGAGAGTTTGATCCTGGCTCAGGACGAACGCTAGCGGGGGGCTTAACACATGCAAGTCGAGCGAGAAAGTCACCTTCGGGTGGCGAGTAGAGCGGCGAACGGGTGAGTAACGCGTAGGCAATCTGCCTCATGGTGGGGGATAACCAGTTGAAAGACTGGCTAATACCGCATGTTATTCGAGCATCACATGATATTCGAATCAAAGATTTATCGCCATGAGATGAGCCTGCGTCCCATTAGCTTGTTGGTAAGGTAACGGCTTACCAAGGCTACGATGGGTAGCTGGTCTGAGAGGATGATCAGCCACACTGGGACTGAGATACGGCCCAGACTCCTACGGGAGGCAGCAGTGAGGAATATTGCGCAATGGACGAAAGTCTGACGCAGCCACTCCGCGTGCGGGATGAAGCCCTTGCGGGTGTAAACCGCTGTTAGGAGGGACGAATGCCCTGTTTTTGACAGGGAGAGACGGTACCTCCAGAGAAAGCTCCGGCTAACTCCGTGCCAGCAGCCGCGGTAATACGGGGGGAGCAAGCGTTGTCCGGAATCACTGGGCGTAAAGAGCGTGTAGGCGGGAAGATCAGTCAGAGGTGAAATGTCGAAGCTCAACTTCGAACCTGCCTTTGATACTGTCTTTCTTGAGTACGGTAGAGGGAAGCGGAACTCCAGGTGTAGCGGTGGAATGCGTAGATATCTGGAAGAACACCGGTGGCGAAGGCGGCTTCCTGGCCCGTAACTGACGCTGAGACGCGAAAGCGTGGGTAGCAAACAGGATTAGATACCCTGGTAGTCCACGCCGTAAACGTTGTGTGCTTGGCCTGGGGGGATTCAACCCCCTCCGGGTCGGAGCTAACGCGTTAAGCACACCGCCTGGGGACTACGGCCGCAAGGCTAAAACTCAAAGGAATTGACGGGGGCCCGCACAAGCGGTGGAGCATGTGGCTTAATTCGAGGCAACGCGAAAAACCTTA
>JAVCCM010000069.1 GCA_030765455.1 Candidatus Electryonea clarkiae
ATGTTTTGCTACAGTATTACTGCCAAGAACAGAAAAACATGGTTTATGCAAAATAACCAAGAAGATTTAATAAGTCTGAAAGCGCATATTTGCCTGAAAAATACTTTTTCAGGAGACCCTAAATAGATGCCGTTTCATGATGTAGTTCTCCTATTTCAACAGTACAAGTTTGCTGGTAAATGCCTGATCCTTGAAAGCAATTTGCAGAAAGTAGATTCCACTGGTGACTGACATCCCACTTTCGTTCGTCAGCTCAAAAGTGAGAATCTGCGAACCTGCTTCAAGAGATTTCGATATCCTTGCGATCTTTTGTCCCATGATATTTGATATCACAATCTCGACTATGCCCTTTTCAGGAAGCATAACTGGAACTGTAACTCGAGCATTGAACGGGTTTGGATAGGCTTGAAGCACTTTGAACTCAGAAGGTAAAGTCTCATTTGAGACTTCCGGCGTGGCATTTTCAATGAGTTCAATGGTCATTTTTTCAATGTCATCAAGCTGGAAATCGTTCTCTTCGGCAAGACTCGTAATGCTTAAAACATTCGAGTCGTCTTCGTAAATGATTTTGGGATTGTCGCTCAGAAAAAAAACTGAGGTAAGTCCGTCATGATAGACGACGAGGCTACTGTCCTGGGCAAGAATTGTACTTGAACAGATAGACAATAACAAGCTCATCATTCCAAGTAAGCAGTGTCGCTTCATCTTTTCCTCCTGCATGGTTGTAGTGAATAGCGGTGGCATCGGTTATTCGGGGAGAATAGATTAAACCGTAAAAATAGTCTTTCTGGAATTTCAGAGAACATAAATATTGTCAAACTAAAGATTAACTAAATGGCAATATATAAAATTATTTTGCGATTGTCAATATTAGTCCTAAATAATATTATATAAAATCGATGCTGATGATACTTCACAAATATTATTTTATCATGAGCAGTTTTCTTGTTTCCCCCCAGCCGCTTCCGGAATATGCCTTTAACAGGTAAACACCTGTTGAACCATTAGCTATCCAGGAATAACGATGATATCCCAGACTAACTTCATTGTCTGCCAAAGTTGCAACGTTTCTGCCTAATAGATCATAAACCTCGATAGTCAGAAATGTGGGCTCCGGTGTACCGATAGTTATTTGTACCATCTTGTTGAAAGGATTCGGATAAACACTTGAAATTTCCCATGTATCGGGTATTTTACGGAAAGAAGGTTGATTGACCGCTGTATAGTGGAATGATCTTATTTCGGTTGAGTAGGTTTGATGCCCTTCCAGATCAACCGCCCTGACACGCCAGAAAGAAAAATCATCAATGATTTCTCCACTGAGTTCTATTGAAGTATCCAATCCGGATTCATGAGTTTCGTATTCCAGGAATTCAGCATACAATCCTAATTCAACCCTGTAGTTGACCTGTTCATCAGTTGTCATGTCATGGGCTGTAGTCCAGGAAAATTGCATTGAAGAATCATTCAAATCTGCTTCATTGTCCGGAGAGATCAGGTTAAATGGTTGTGGAGTGTATCTTTCGTCAAAAAAGAATAAGTGACGCATTTCGTTCGCATAAACAGCAGGAAGCGTATCCAGTTCAACATAAACAGTCCAACGGTAGTCAATTTCAAGCTCCAGGTTTTCGAGAGTTAAAAAAGTATCGGTTCCAGCATTATAAATTATCGGATCATCATCTTCCGGTACCAGTTCGAAAGAATAGCTGATCTCAAATTCCCCATCCCGGAATACTGCAGGATTCCATGTGAAAATAATTGGAGACTGATTGGTCATAAGGCTGTCGGCTGGAGATTCAAGTGTTAATGCTTCAATCGGCAGAAAATCATTTATCGGAGCTGACGAATAAGGGAATATTTCCAATCTTGAATCTACGGAATCCCCTCTGCCCATAGGATTATCATCTGAATGATAGGCACCTGATGGATGCCCCCAATAGTTGTCAGAAATCAGGAGAATACCATTGTTGCGGTTATCTTGTAACATCCCTGCTGCAAAGGTAGGATTGTTATAAAAGTCATTACCAGTGACGTATAGCGTACCACTTTGGCGAGAAATTATTGCCCCGTAATATATATCATTCTCAAAGTCATTGGGTGTATTTCCATAAATAATATTTGAGGTTACATTAACCACCGGTCTTTCATCATTTACTCCAACGGCATATATTACAGAAGCTCGGGGTGATGTGTTTCTGATGAAAAGATTATCATGAACAGAAACAGTATCGCAAATATACATTGCGCCACCCAACGAAAAAGCCTGGTTTTCATAAAAGAGATTATCCTCGATGTCAACATGCTGACTATTTTCAAGGACAGCCAAACCTCCTCCCATACCGATATGATCATCTTCTATTGTACCCGCTACATTCCGGATAAACCTGTTTTCCTCGATTGGTATTGTCGCCTGAAAAGAGGTATCATTGCTCCAGACAAAAAGTCCGGCGCCGGTAGATTCTGCTGTATTTTCAATAAAATCGTTATCTCTAATAACAATATTTCCACTACCAATAGATAATCCACCGCCTGTCATACTTGAGGAATTGTTCAAAAATTTATTTCTTCTAATCGTTCCCGGAGATTCCTTTGATACCATACCGCCACCGGCGCCGCCACTATTATCCACAAATAAATTATCCTCAACAAGAATAGAAGAACAGTACAGGCACAATAGACCACCAGCCTCACCGGGTGATGAGTTAGCCATAAACAAGGAATAATTTACAAAAACCTCAGATTCATGAGTCCATATTCCGGCGGTATATTGAGCATTATTATCTTTGATTAAACAATATGAAATATTCAATAAACATGAATCAGCTCTTACTCCACCTCCTTTATTTTCACCACCACCGGTCATAAATCCTTCTACGATTGATATTCCAACAATATTAACCGGATCATCGCCGGTGGAGATAATTGTTAATGGACGATATGAATTATCACCGGAAATGATTGTTTCAACAATTGTCAGGGAGTCTTCATCGAAGATGAATTCACCCGCTAATGTCAATCCATGCTCATTTATCAATAATTGTTCGTAATAGGTTCCTGGGGAGATCAATACGGTATCACCAACGATGGAAGAATCGATTGCTGATTGGATGGTCTCGTACTGGTCGGGAACCCGGAGCAGATTGGAATAGGTTTCATTTGTCGTGAAAAGCAGGATAATGAGCAGGAAGCTCAAATTTCGAAATATTTTTATGGCTCTGTACATGATACTTTGCCCCTACCGGTTGAAGAAATCTCAAACAATTATTAAAATTATAGAATTCACAACCCTGTTAAAAAACATTTATCTAAAATTATGAATTTTATTCATTAACTTCAAGTGGTAATCCAATATATTATATAAGTTTCTTTATTGTCTCCAGGAGATACTATCCTTAATCAATCTGAGGACAGGGTTTTCAAATCCTGCACCTCTTCTCCCTGAATAAGGATCTGTGCCTTAGTCGCATCACGTAAAATGGACATAACAAACTTCCTCATTCATGTGATTGATTACATTTCTCGCTTTGCTGGTGGCAAATAAATCACATTTATTAATATTTTCCGGGCTTCAGCCGGTATTTCTTTGCACCCTGCTTTAGCACTGTCCTTTAGTCACATCTTTTGGTTATAATTCAGTCAAGTCTATTTGTTCAGTTTAGCCTGCTTTAGCAGGGGTGTTGAGGGATAAATAATCTGTAGAGCGCGCTAAAGCGAGCTGCGGATTTGGATCAGACATTTTCACTCCGGCTAAAGCCGGGTGCAAAGAATAGCCTGCTCAAGCAGGCTTACCTGAACCAATAAATTTGTTAGAATTATTATCAAAAGATGTGAACAAGAGACAGAATCATGATTCCCTGAACTACTCACTCTTCCAGTTCTCTCCGAGTTAAATTCCATTGAAAAACAGGATCGTATTATGTAACTTGTTTCCTTGCTTTTCGTGGTTCAAACTTTGAAATTTTATTCAGCAATTTGGAGCGGGGTAAAAAAATGGTTCAATCGAACCATGCAATGATTTGTGTTGCCGCCTTTTCGGCGGTGTTTGTCATCCTTGCTGTTCTTGCGGGGGTGATGCAGATAATCACCAGTATTCCTCAAAAAGCGACGCCCCAGTCCGAGGGAGTTAAACCTTTACCGGTATCAGCGCCGAGGGTAAAAGCAATAATTGATGCAGCACAAGTCGCTGCTATTTCGAGCGCCTACCAGGGAATTTTTCCCGGAAAACATGTCATTCGCATAGAAGAGATCACCTGATATAATTCCTTTCATCTCATACGTACACATAACAGTACGATTCGAGGAGAACCCATGATATTTACAGAAAATCCCAAGACCATTCGTGTGATGTTCACACCCTTCCGTGGCGGCTTGCAAAGTATGTTCGGCGGAAAGGTAGAATGGGAAGCAATCAAACCGGCAATGGAAGCATCGGCAGCGGCTGGGATCCGTCATTTCGAGTTTGGCGGTGGAGCACGTTACCAGGCACCTTATTTCTATGTCGGAGACGACTCCATGACGCTGTCATTTATCAATAGATCTAATGACGTCCACTCGCATGCAGCGAGGGACGGTGGATATTATCAAGGAGATTATCATGTCGTATGATCGCGAGGCGATTGAGTATCATTCCCAGCCGAGACCGGGAAAAATCGAAGTCCGTCCAATAAAACCCTGTATAACACAACGGGATCTTTCCCTAGCTTACACACCGGGAGTGGCTGTCCCCTGTCTGGAAATCGAGAAAAACCCGGAAAAAGCGTATTTATATACTTCCAAGGGCAATCTGGTGGGTGTCGTATCCAATGGAACGGCGGTTCTAGGTTTAGGGGATATCGGTCCCCTTGCCGGAAAACCGGTTATGGAAGGCAAGGGAGTCCTGTTTAAACGTTTTGCCGGGGTCGATGTATTCGACATTGAGCTGGACACAAAAGATCCGGATGAAATAATCCGAACCTGTGAAATTATTTCGCCTACACTGGGTGGAATTAATCTTGAGGACATCAAGGCTCCAGAATGTTTCTACATCGAAGAAACCTTGAAGGAACGTCTTGATATTCCTGTATTCCATGACGACCAGCATGGCACTGCAATAATTTCCGGAGCTGCACTACTGAACGCGCTCGAAGTTATCGGAAAAGATATATCAAAGCTTCGCGTGGTTTTTAGCGGAGCCGGGGCTGCGGGAATCGCCTGTGCAAAATTTTATGAAGCACTGGGGGTTTCTCACGATAATATATTCATGTGTGACTCAAAAGGTGTTCTTTGGAAAGGTCGGGAAGACTTGGATCCCTCTCATCCAAAGTACAATAAATACAAAGCATATTTCACACAAAAAACAAATGCCCGCACACTAGACGATGCAATCAGAGACGCAGATGCGTTTGCCGGTGTTTCGATAGCAAATTGCGTAACTGCCGATATGGTTCGTTCGATGGCGAAAAATCCGATTATTTTTGCTATGGCAAATCCGGATCCAGAAATTACCTACCCAGACGCAAAAGCAGCACGAGATGACGTGATAATTGCTACCGGACGTTCCGATTATCCGAATCAGGTAAATAACGTTCTTGGGTTTCCTTTCATTTTCCGCGGTGCGTTGGATGTTCGGGCGAAAGGTATCAATGAAGAGATGAAAATTGCCGCAGCCCGGTCGCTGGCTGGATTGGCGAAAGAGGACGTTCCTGATAGCGTGCGTCAGGCTTATCATGCCGAAAAAATACAATTTGGGAAAGATTATCTGATTCCAAAACCGTTCGATCCCAGAGTTCTCACCTGGGAAGCAGTTGCCGTAGCAAAAGCCGCTTGTGAAAGCGGAATAGCCCGTTACCCGATCACTGATTGGGAAGAATATCGCGATCGACTAGAACAATACCTTGGTACTGAACGTCCTATTTTAAGAAGGATTATTCACCGCGCGCAGCAAACTCTGCATCGTGTCGTGTTTGCTGAAGGAGTCGATGAAAGAATCCTTCGGGCTGCGCATCTTGTGATAGATGAGCGCATTGGCAAACCAGTACTGCTTGGCGACAAGGCAATAATCGAACAAAAGTCGAAGGAACTCGGTCTTTCATTATCGAACGCAGAGATTATTAAGCCGGAGACATCAGAATTTTACGAGTCTTACGTAGATGAATATTACAAGATGCGCCAGCGTAAGGGAGTCAACATAGATGAGGCTCGTCTGGATATGCGATCAAGGAATATATTCGGTCCAATGATGGTGCGACGGGGAGATGCCGACGTCTTTATTTCAGCTCGCTCCCGCCAATACCCGAACGTGCTGCGCCCAATGCTGAAAGTGATGTCTGATCGGCTGGTCGGAAGGACTTTGTGTGGAATTTACATGCTTATTGCAGATAACAAACAATATTTTCTTGGAGATACTGCAGTAAATATCGATCCGGGAGTGAATGAAATAGTTGGAATTGCTGAGGAAATCCACCACCTCGCAAAAAGCCTCGGAATTTCCACTCCACGCATAGCCTTGCTTTCGTTTAGTAACTTTGGCAGCGTCCGTTCTCCATCAAGCGATAAGATGAGCGCAGCTAACAAAATCCTCTGGGAAAAACATCCTGATTGGCAAGTTGATGGCGAGGTGCAGGCGGATGCGGCGGTCTCACCGGAAATTATGCAAAGAGACTTTCCGTTCTCCAAAATTTCAAAAGGTGCGAATTGCCTGGTATTTCCGAATCTGGATTCGGCAAACACATCATTCAGACTGCTCAACAGCATTGGAGGTCGCACGGTTGTAGGTCCAATAATAGCTGGTCTTGACCTGCCCATGCACATTATCCTCCCAAGGATGTCTGTGGATGATATTGTAAACCTGGTCGCTATCGGCGTCAATCAGGCAATGGCAGAGAAAAATAAAGACGCTTAATATCTCGGTATTGCTGTTTTTCTCATTGTAGGTTCTTTGTCTTAACATCCCCGAAAGGGTGTTATATAGGTGGGGCTGTTCCGTAAGTATGAAAACATTTAGAATGTGTCATTTCTGCGAAGGCATGAATCCAGTTATTACAACAGTTTATGGTTTCGTGGATTAGCTTCGCTGAGCTACTCTTCGTTCCGGTTCCCGGATCAAGTCTGAGAATGACATTATGGGACAGCCTCAATAGATTATCACCGTCTCAAGCTCGAAAATGGCAGAGCTCCCCGAAACAACAGAGCAGCCAAGGCAAGTGAATTGATCTGTAGATATTGATTTAACCTCAAATCCATCTCGACGAGATGGATTTACTATTAGTTCCAGAGAAATTGAGAATTCTTAAGGGTTTGTATTTCTTAAGGCAAATTTTATGCTTACTACGCAAATCTACGTACTACTTCGCTAATACAAAAAAATCATTACCTTTCAATCTTTTTTCTAATCCGGAGGCATAGATGGAAACTATTCAGGGCAAAGAAAAACATGGTCTTGAATATCTTGGTTTGACTAATCTTGGTACTATTTACTGGAATCCGAGTACTCCTTTCCTGTATGAGCAGGCTATTCGGAGGCGGGAAGGATACCTCGCGCATCATGGACCTTTAGTTGTCCGAACCGGTCACTATACAGGACGCAGCCCGAACGACAGGTTTATTGTAGATGATTCCTACAGCCATGATAAAGTTGATTGGGGACCTGACAATGTACCTTTTCCACAAGATAAGTTTGAGATGTTGTTCCGCCGTTTGCAGGCTTACGTGCAGGGCAGGGATCTTTTCGTTCAGGACGTTCACTCCGGGGCGGACATGGATTACCGGCTGCCTGTAAGGGTGATAAATGAATTTGCCTGGCAGAACCTGTTCGCCAGAAATCTGTTCCGACAACCTCACGATCCAGGACATCGTCATGACGCAGCATTCACAGTACTGGGAATGCCCAATTTTAAAGCTATACCGGAATTTGACGGAACAAACAGTGAAGCTTTTGTTGTCCTGAGTTTTGAGAGGAAACTTGTGTTAATCGGTGGTACAGCTTACGCAGGTGAGATGAAAAAATCGATGTTCTCAGCTATGAATCTTATCCTGCCAGGTGAGGACGTACTGCCAATGCATTGTTCCGCTAATGTAGGTCCAAATGGTGATTGTGCGCTTTTCTTCGGATTGTCGGGGACTGGCAAAACCACACTCTCCGCAGATCAGAGCCGTCAACTTATCGGTGACGATGAGCATGGTTGGTCGCCCAATGGTGTATTCAATTTTGAGGGTGGATGCTACGCCAAGGTGATAAAACTATCCCATGAAGCTGAACCTGAAATTCATGAAACAACAAGACGTTTTGGAACGATTCTTGAAAACGTTGGTTTTGATATCGATACCAGGCGTGTCGATCTTTATGACGGCTCCCTGACGGAGAATACCCGTGCCGCGTACCCCTTGGGACATATTCCCAATGTTAAAGAAGATTCCATGGGACCGCATCCAAAGAATGTTATCTTTCTCACAGCCGATGCATTCGGAGTACTTCCGCCCATCAGTAAATTAACTCCGGAACAGGCGATGTATCATTTCATGAGTGGATATACCGCTAAACTCGCGGGGACGGAACGTGGTGTCACCGAACCGAAAGCGACCTTCAGTGCATGCTTTGGATCACCCTTTATGACTCTATCGCCGACAGTATATGCTGAACTTCTCGGGAAAAAACTTCATGAACAAAAGTCTAATGTATGGTTGGTGAATACCGGATGGACCGGCGGACCTTTTGGAGTAGGTCACAGGATGGAGATCAAGTACACACGTATCATGGTGAATGCTGCATTAGATGGAAAACTTGATAATGTGCCAACCAGGCAAGAAAAAATCTTCGGTCTTCATATACCAGAGAGTGTTCCCGGTGTACCGGCAAAAGTTTTAGATCCGAAAATGACCTGGGATGACAAGGGTGCATATGACATAAAAGCAGGCGAGCTGGCGGAACTCTTTCATAAGAATTTCAAGGCATTCGCCGCTAAATCAACACCGGAAGTGATTGATGCAGGTCCATTGCATGGACGTTGAGCGGGATTTTTATCAGGCCTGAACTTCCTTTGTGGATTCCTGTCGTCTCAATTTCAGTTACAGAGGGTTCTCTGATACGGGCAAATTACTTATAACTATGCCCAGTCACGGCAAACCGTGAATCGACAGGATATTTCGGACTCTATCTACTTCTTGCTCCATTGCATCAATGAAATCCTGGTATTCTTTCAGTTCGAGTCCGGTCGGATCGGGCACATCGAATGATTTCAGGTCACCCGGCTTTCTTCCAAACTCAAGGACAGTAAATACCTTTCCTTCCAGTTTTGGGAAATTTTTCAGTATCTTTTCTTTATGTGCATTTTCCATTGTCAGGATCAAGTCAGCGCGAGAGGCTATGTACCGGTCGAACCGTCTGGAGCGGTGTCGATAGAACGGAATACCACGAGTGTCCGCTATAGCCGAGATAACCTGGTTGGGACCAGCGCCGTTAAAGGCATCCACGCCCGCCGAAGTTACAGAAATCTCCCCAGATAAATGAAGAGGCTTCTCTGCCAGAGTTCTCTGTAATAGCTGTGCGAAGTAAGGGCTGCGAGTAATATTTGCCATGCAGACAATTACTATATTCAATGATTTTTTTTTAAAAGGATTCCACGTCATTTTGGATAAGTAAAGTTATTAGAAAAACGTTTAATAATACGACACCATTACAGCTATTTCAAACCTATTTATCTTTCATCTGCTTGTCAAATGATTATTCTCATTGTTCAAAACCAATAATATGTTGATAATATAGATATTACATTATAATGTACCTCTATGTGTCAAGTTTTACTTAGATTGATTTACTCAAAGAATATTATTAATTTGATCCCAGAACGGAAGCAGCTTAGTTTTTTATTCATTAGTTAAGGGCTTATTACAGCCCGTTTCATGAAAACACAATTAAGGAGCGCAAGATGGCTCAGGAGTTCATGACAGCTCAGCGGTTTGTTTCGATGGAGGAAAACCGTTTTCCTGATGCGACCGGTGAGTTTTCGTCATTGATGCTTGAGATCGTAATGACTTCCAAAATGATCAATGCCGAGGTAAATAAGGCGGGATTGGTCAACATCCTGGGAATGACAGGTGATGTCAATGTTCAAGGAGAAGAAGTCCGAAAACTGGATGAGTATGCCAATGATCTTTTCCTGCATATTCTGAAATTTTCCGGTCATTGTTGCGCCATGGCAAGTGAGGAAATGGAGCAATTAGTAGAAAGCCCGCAGTACCATAATACCGGGAATTATGTTGTAATGCTTGACCCGCTTGACGGTTCTTCAAATATAGACGCTAATGTTTCAATCGGCAGTATCTTTGCTATCAGCAAAAGAGTTACTCCCCAGGGAAAACCTGGTCAATTGGTTGATTTCCTTCAACCGGGAAGAAACCTTGTTGCAGCAGGATACGTTATCTACGGTTCTTCCACTATGCTTGTATATACTACCGGTCAAGGTGTTCATGGTTTTACTTATGATCCATCAATCGGGACATACCTTCTTAGTCATTCCAATATCCGGGTTCCACGAAAAAGTAAGGTTTATTCGGTTAATGAATCTTACTGGAATCATTGGTCTGAGGGTGTTCGCCGGTATGTAGAGAGAGTAAAAGGTATTGGTCCTGATGCTATGGATAAGCCACTTTCCGGACGTTATATCGGTTCCCTGGTGGCGGACTTCCATCGGAATATGCTTTATGGAGGGATATTTCTTTATCCGGGAACTACAAAAATACCGAAGGGCAAACTGCGCCTGTTGTATGAAGCCAATCCTATGGCATTGCTCATTGAAAACGCCGGTGGTTGTGCTTCTAACGGGTCCATGAACATTCTTGATATTCAGCCGGAAGAATTACACCAAAGGACGCCGTTATTCATCGGCAATAAAGATGAAGTGGCAATGCTTGAAGAATATATCAAGAGATACGACTTGCAGGAAGCGGTTGACAGCTGATATCATTTACTCAGTATAATAATATACATTTAATTTTTTATGGCGGGCAGGCTTCCCGCCATTTTATTTTACGGATTGAATCTTGATAAACTTTAAGGTCATCGCTTAATGCGAATCTGCCTGGCAACACCACCATTAATTTCAGATAATCCACATGAGCCTCTGAGCATACCTCTCGGAATTGCATACCTCGGTGCCATACTTGAGGAAGACGGGCATGAAGTGGCGTTAATTGATGGCGCTATCAATGGTTCTGTCAGACATATTTCTGCATCGCAATACTTCATCGGCTCAAAACCTGGCGAACTCGCACGGCAGATAATGGATTTTAAACCTGATCTTATCGGGCTTTCCTGTCCCTTCACTACCCGTTACAAATTGTTCAGCGAGTGCATTGCGTCAATCAGAGAATTATCAGGGAATATTCCTATTCTGGTTGGAGGAATTCATCCTACCCTGTTTCCCCAACGAGTTCTTGAGAAAGATAGTCCGGACGTTGTGTTCCTGGGTGAAGCTGAAATTGCATTGCGGGAAATTGTCAGGCGTTTTGATCAACAAGGTGTTCCTGACCCGGAAGGTCTTGATGGTGTGGCATGGCAAAAAAATGGCAATATTAACATTTCATCCAAGCAAAGTTTCGTGGAAGACCTCGATTCTCTGCCTGAACCCGCTCGTCATCTATTCCCTGTTGAAACCTATCTAAAACGTTCCGGTGGACGCTGGGCTGCAAGACGAAAGAGCATTTTATCCATTCTTTCAAGCAGGTCATGTCCTGGAAGATGTTCATTCTGCAGTATTCATGCTGCAATGGGATTAAAATGGAGAGCACATTCATCGGAAAGAGTACTGAATGAATTAGAAAACATAGTAAATCGTTGGAATCCGTCGCTGATAGGTTTTGAGGATGACAGGTTAACATGGGATCGTGACAGGCTTGTCGCAATTTGCGAAGGCATTGTCTCACGAGGTATCTCGACACAGTGGTACACTCCCAATGGAGTCCATATTAATGACCTCGATGAGGAATTACTTGGATTGATGAAAAAATCGGGATGCAATTCGCTGAATCTTGCAATCGAATCAGGCGATCCGACCATCCTCAATAAAGTAATCGGGAAAAAAGCCACCAACCGGCAGGCACTTGAAATCGCTGCAGCTTGCAGGGAAACCGGAATTCGGACAAATGGTTACTTTGTCATCGGTATGCCCGGAGAGACTGATGAATCAATCCAACGCTCTCTCGATTTATGTCTCGAGATGAAACTGGACGGACTGGGATTGTTTATAGCAACACCTTTTCCGGGAACAAGGATGTACCGCCAATGTGTAAAATCGGGTTATATTGATCCGGCTAATTTTACCGAGGAGTTCCTTGAGGCAGGCGATCCTGATATGCTGCATAAACCTCTGTTCGCAACGGAAACAATGTCCAAAGAAAGATTGCTTTGGTGGGAAAAGGAATTCAACCGTCAATTTATGAAACAGTTGTATCGAAGACGACCATCGGTAAGAGTGAAATTTTTTATTAAAAGAGTGCTGCAAGTTATTTCTTGAGCAACAATGTATCGGGAAAAAGGAAAACCACCCAATGATTAAATACGTTAAATCCAAATCAACAGCACTGAAAAACCTTTTACTCGATCCATCACACCTCGATATCCTGGTACGAAATATATCTCGAGTGGGATTTCCCGTTTTATCCGATGCAGAACATCTTGATGAGGCTGTTAACTGGCTTTGCCGAGCACATGATGCAACCGGGAAAAAAGGGGTATCAGCAGGATACATGATGACTCGTGGATGGCAGCCACCCTATCCTGAAACGACCGGTTATATTATCCCAACTTTTCTGAAATATGCTGAATTGAAAAATAACGACAAATTTCGTCAGCGGGCAATTGAGATGGGTGAATGGGAATTAGAAATCCAATATGATGATGGTTCTGTTGCAAGCGGGATAGGGACTGAAGGGAAGCCAATGGTATTTAATACCGGTCAGGTTATGATTGGATTGCAGGCGTTATATGAAACAACTGGAGATGATCGATTCCTCGAAGGTTCAAAAAAAGCAGGTGACTGGCTGGTTGATATTCAATCTGAAAAGGGTGATTGGAACAAGCATGTTTATTGTGACATACCTCATTCTTATCATTCCCGCGTCGCCTGGCCACTGGCGGATTTATACAGGATAACAGGAGAGAAGAAATACAAAAATGCTGCTATAAAAAATGTTGAATGGGTTCTATCGGTCACGGAAGAAAATGGGTGGTCGAAATATATGGCTTTCGACAAATATCAGTCCCCGTTTACCCATACAATTGCATATACATTTCGTGGATTACTGGAATGTGCCGCTCTCCTGCCTGAGGTAAATGAAAGCGCCATAAAGGTTGTTACCACCGGAATGGAAAAAATATTAGAGAAATTTGAAAACAGGAGCGCCAACCCGGTAACAGGACATGAATATTTGCCATCTCGATTAAACATGCATTGGCAATCCAGGGATAAAGAATCCTGTATTACCGGGAATGCACAATTAAGCATTGTATTTATGAAATTGTATGAATTGAGTGGTAATGCGAGTTATTTCTCGGCAGCGCAGAGGCTCATTGATCATGTGAAGAAAACTCAGTCTTTAAAATCAGTAAACCAGAATGTAAAAGGTGCTATACCAGGTTCATTCCCAATCTGGGGTAACTACCTTAGCCTGATCTATCCCAACTGGGCAGCCAAGTTTTTCGCTGATGCCCAGATGTTTAAAATGAAACTTCTCGAAAACGGGTAAAATGATATTATTATATTTCTTGAAAATAATGCATCATGTTCGCGTTAGTTATTATCCATAGATTAAGGTAACCCGTGATTTACTTGTAACTTAAGTTGCATTACATTTGAGAACTCTTATAAGCCATATTCCCCGAAGGGGAATGATATGAATAGCCACAGGTGAAACCTGTGGGACAAAGTCTGAAACAATAACAACTCTGAAGGAGTTGAACTATTTTGATTCTCAAGGACTACATAATGTACAATTAGTTTTGTCGAACCCCTTCAGGGTTCCTTCAATTTGATTACAATGTTCCATGGGTTTCACCCATGGCTATTCACATTTATCTCCTTCGGAGATATTTATTGTAGTTCTTGAATATATTGTGTAATATAGAATTATACAATTTCTTTAAAGTATTGCACATCGAGAATTTAGTAATCATTTAATATAATGGTCGGTGTGTAATACAGTTGCACAATCATGATGCATTATTTCCAAGAGACCTTATAGGTTACAAAAATGGAATCTCCTTGTATGCAACCTTCCGCCAAAGCTCAAGAATACCAGCAATTATGAGGTGATAAAGCAATATTTTTCACTTTAATTTGTAAACCTCTTTCCTTACTGTAAATTTTACATTAACATGCTCTCACTAACCTTTGCATTAGCAAAGAGTCAGGTAAAAAGAGAGGATATTATGAAGATTAAACCTCTGGCACTTGCACTGACGGCTGGTATTTTTTGGGGTGCGGCAGTAATGCTTGCAACCTGGTGGCTTCTGATCCGGGGATCTGGTGGTTCGACCATCGTTCTACTGGGGAATTTTTATCTCGGGTATTCTTTCAGTTGGATCGGAAGTATCATTGGATTGATCTGGGGTTTTGTTGACGGTTTCATCTGCGGTTATCTGTTTGCATTGCTGTACAACGTGTTTGCGAAGGAATAAAACACAGGTCAAATATGGTTAATTGATTCTTTCTGAAAGACAGGAGAATTCATTCTCTGAATGACCTGGGCTTTCCTGCCGCCAATCCAGTGAAAAAGGCTGGGGATATACTCCCCAGCCCTTTTAATAACTTACAGTTAGTGTCAATTTAAGTTACCTGATCAGCGCGATCTTTCGTGTAACGCTGGTTTTCCCATTATCAAGTTTGACAAAATATATTCCACTGGCAAAATCATCAGCATTAAAGGCTATCTCATGCCTTCCAGCTTCCTTCATACCTTGAGCAAGGGTAATGATATTGCGTCCGAGAACATCATAAACATTGAGACTGATAGAACCACGTTTATGCATCTCAAAAACAATTCGAGCGTTTGAATTGAATGGATTGGGATAAATTTCGATCAATTCGAATCCATCAGGTACTGCACTGCTTCCCTTTTCACGGACATCATCATTCTCATATTCCCATCCGTTGGGATCATCCCAGAAATCACGTTCATCGATATGGATAGGTAATCCACTCACCCATTCTTCCTGGTTGCGGAGGGATTCGTGCAAATCTGCCTTCGGAATCCGTTGATATATTTGAGGATTATCCATTCCAGCTCCTTCCGGTGTGCTATACACGCTTGCCCCGGCATCTAAATCGAGATGGTAGAATATGTGGAGATAATCACCTTCATTATTCAGCGCTATAGATGGGTCCCGTTCATGCCTGCAGTCACCAGCCGGGATCAATCCGGTCTCACCTCTTGTGTTAGTGATATTCACTCCTTTGTACCAGTAATATCCTGGTTCCTGCCGTGGATTCGAAGCAGTCATAAATAGCTCTCCATTGGCATATCCCGCTTCACTGCGATCCCTTCCCATTCCAACATTTTCACCTTCAGTAAGTGTATCCCCAGGGATACCCATTTGCTGGTAAAGGATATAAAGCCAACCGGAATCAGGGTCTTTGTAGAGGCTTGGTCGCTGTATCATGATATTATTTGCACCAGTATTAGTGTTGTTCCAGAAATCTCCATCGGCGACACGTACCATATCCCGGTTTTCCTCGTTCCAGTACCAGAGTTGAGCTGTGCGATATCCTGTTCCATAATAGTATTTATAACCCATAGTGGAAAATGATACATGCAGGACGTTATCCTCATCGAAAAACAAGCTTGTCTCCATATAGCAGCGAAATGTATCCGTTGATGCCGCCAGGGAATCAGGCAGCAGTTCAGGATCAGGATCGATAAAATCAGTGATATTCATTGCGCTTTCAATATCCCAGTCCCAATCATTTCCACGATCTTCATTGATCCAGATATACAAATCCTGGTCAAACCAATCCGGTTCTTCTTCACCGAGAAGCCTGGCGCGATTGATTAGTGCTGCCACTGCAACACGTTCACCGTCCGGGCTGCATGCTATTTCACTGGAAATAAACTCCGGTCTAAATTCTGTATATTCCGGGGCGCCACCATTGTTTGTAACCGAGAAAGATAATGCTTCGCTGTCGAAAGCTACCCTGGTGTACCAGTTCTCATAGGTATCTGAGCCGGATGTAGTTGAAAGCACGTGAACTATGCTGTCTCCGTCCATACAGCTCTTGGGCCAGATGTTCTGGTAGGTCTCTTCCCAGGGAAACGAATTTTCCAGGAAGACGCCGGGCAGAATTGCATACTCTGCTGCGACCACTGTATTGAACTGATCGGCAGGACTTGAACGCCCATGATAAACTGGGACAGGAACTGGATTTTCTGCGTTCTGGCACATCGCTAATGTGGAAAATCCTGCGCGGTCGCCGGCATCAACTGTATAAGATGAATGTTCAAGCTCTGGTGTATCATCTTCAAAAAGAATGCGATTATACATCACATGACGTGAAACACTACCGGCTTGAGGGAGATCCGTATATGTGACATGAACTATATCTGCGTTCGGATCATATTGAATCGTACGCCCGACACAAGAGTTGTGTTGAACATCCTGGAAGGTATATCCCACTATGAGTGTATCTCCCAGGTATTCATCCAACTCACTTGCATGGGAATTTCCATCAGTAGTAACTGTTTTAACCTCAAACGATGGAAATTCAGCAATAACCGGCAGATCCCAGGAATGGACTTCCGGACTTACACGCTCGAATGCAGCTAATGGTGTTGCGATAAAAATGACAGAGAACACCAACAAAATATTTAACCATTTCATTTTTCACTCCGACTCCGTTGACCTATGCGGGAAGCATTCCCGCTTAAATAATAAATTGGTTCCTGTTTGGTTCAATTGTCAAGTAAAAATTGAAGATATAATACAAATCTGATTGATAAATACGGTTTCGAGGAGACAATTGTACATGAATTTGTTGATATTCATGCATGGAAAAATCGTCCTGAGATATACATTTGTTAACAAATAACCTGAAACTTCCTTTAACACTTCAATTATTCTTGAAAAGCTGTATCAAAATGTAATTTATTGCTCTCAGTCTCTCTCTGGCATTACTGATTGTTAATAACATAGATACGCAATTCAATGCGAAACAATTGTTGGAAATAATAGAAGAAATTGTTTAAGAAGAGTTAAAGTTTTGAGTGCGATTTCCCGATAGTGAGAGTGAATCAGGCAGGAGCCCAATCCCCAGGTACTTCCGTATTGATTCCGAAAAATCAATCCCGTCTTTTGGCTGCAGTGCAGTTGACGGGATTTTTTTATTGCATTATTACTGAAGTTCTCATAAGTAAAATTCGTTTGAATATTAGTGTGCCCCGGACAGCTCGATGTCCGGGAAATGCTAACCGACCCTAAAACGAGTATTATTTTCAAGTAATACTATAGCATTCTGGTTATCATGAAAGCAGAAAACATACCAAGAATGGGCGATGCCGCGATATCTTACAAAGTTGTATTCCAAATGATAAAATCAAGGCAGGCAGAGAGTCCTCCCTTCAGCAGTTTACGATCAGAATACAAAATTTTCACTCATAACCTGATATCGCGACAATTAGAGGGCCTCGAAAATATTGTCCCATGTATTCAATACGGATTATATTGATAAACCTGGACATCTCGCTGTCCAGTGCACCCCAAATAAGATATTATTTTCAAGAGATACTCTACCAGGAATTTATATTACATTTCAATCTTCACATCCCCAAGTACCAATTTCCGAATATTTTCCAGGTTGAGAAAATCAGTCGGGAAACCCATCTCTATGGCGCTTGCATCATTGAGGCGTTCTATCTGAGAATCGTCCAGTTTGAATTCGAGACTGGCGAGGTTGTCTTCCAGTTGCTCGAGTTTGCGGGCACCGAGGATTATGCTGGTGACGCCGGGACGCTGGAGAAGCCAGTTATGGGCAACCTGTGATGGGGTTCGTTCGATTTCACCTGCCACCGCACGGATTTCTTTAATAATTGCACGATTTCTTTCAGTAAGATTATCGTCAACATTTCGTCCGCCTGAATCCGGTTTTTCCGTCTCTTCGTATTTTCCGGTCAGAATTCCGCCTGCCAGTGCTCCCCAGGGCAGGACGCCGATATTGAAATCTTTTGCCATCGGGATGAGGTCTCGCTCTACGGTTCTTTTGACTAAGCTGTATTGAATCTGGAGACCGATGAAACGTGACCATCCTCGCATATCTGCCAGGGTATTAGCCTGTGCTACTTTCCATGCCGGAAAATCGGACACCCCGGCATAAAGGATTTTACCGGCAGCGACAGCATCATCGAGCGCTCGCATCACTTCGTCGATTGGGGTTATCCCATCCCAGGCATGAACATAGTAGAGGTCGATATGGTCTGTTTTCAGACGTTTAAGGCTTGCTTCGAGTGCCTGCTGGAGATTCTTTCGCTGGTTTCCGGCGGCATTTGGATCATTCGGTCGCATAGACAGTGTGTATTTTGTGGCGAGAACTGCCTCATCACGGCGTCCCTCTAAAAATTCGCCAACAAATTCTTCGCTTGTTCCGTTTGTATAAAGATTGGCAGTATCAATGAAGTTTCCGCCTCGCTCAAGATACAGGTCGAACATCTTACGACAGGTATCCTTGTCAGCACCCCAGTTCCAATCGGTGCCAAAGGTCATGGTACCAAGACAAAGTGGTGAAACGCGAAGCCCACTGTTACCAAGTAGGCGGTAAGTGTCTAAAGTTAAAAGAGATGATTCCTGCATTTTCGTTATCCTTTCAATAATGGGTAAATCATATTGGAATTCAGACGGTATTAATCAAGACAATTGGTTCAATTCACATGCTTCAGGGGTGCATTCATTCCCGGCTTGACAATCCCTTTATTTGATAAATCAATTTACTATACGAAATCTGAAATGTTCCCTAATGCACAAAACAAGTGTTCTTTGCGTTTAGTCTGCTTCTTGTGCAATGTATCCTCTCAAATATCAGGCAGCTCAATTTCACAAAGACGCCAGGAGAGGGAAAAATGAAAAGTAATGCTCTATCAATAGAGCGATACCCAACCAATAATACGAGGATAATAAGAGATTTTCCGGTGATATCCTCGCAAAAGTGGAGAAATATTTCGTATTATATAAGGTTGAGATTTTCAGAAAGGTGGAATTTAATGAGAAGAGCTGCGAGCATATCGGTCTCGTTCTTACTATTGATAGGAATGGTTTTTACTTTTTCTCACAAAACTGAAGCCCGGGCGCATTATGAGGACGGGCTTGAGGAAGTTCTCGCTACAGCCGCTCCGGATAGTATGATTCCCCTGCTTGTCACTTTTTACGATCCCCTCGATCCTGCTATGGTTCGCAAAGAGATAACGGGTATGAGTCTGCCTGAACGAAGAGAACATGTTGTGACCCGTCTCCAGGATCACCTTGAGGAAGCTGCGGGAGATGCAATTTCCTGGATAAAGTCTGAAGCTCGACAGGGTCGTGCAGACAGGCTTCGTCCACTCTGGATAGCTCACTCTTATGTATTTGACCTGCGCGCATCTCGTATTCCCGATTTCGCCGATCATCCTCAGGTTGCAGGAATTAGATATGACAAACCGGTACGTTTTGAGGACTGCAATGATGAAATGCCGGTCGCAGATCCCGGAACAACCCCGGTTACTGAGGTAGTCTGGGGTGTTGAATATATTGGTGCACCTGCCTTGTGGGCGGCTGGATACCGGGGTCGGGGTGTGATAATAGCGCTAATTGATACCGGTGTTTATACATCCCATCAGGACATCACCGGACATGTCTGGGTCAATGAAGATGAAATTCCCGATAACGATATTGACGATGATGATAATGGTTTTGTAGATGATATAAATGGTTGGAACTTCTATAGCCGGAATGGCACTATCAGTGATGTAAATGGTCATGGAACGAAATGCGCCGGGGTCCTGGTAGGTAACGGAACAGGCGGAGATACTACCGGTGTGGCTCCCGAAGCTACATTAATGGTGCTTCGTAACTGGTCAAGTAATTGGAGCAGTGAAGCTACACATCCATTAGCAGTACAATACGCTATGTCAAACGGAGCGCATGTAATCAGTTGTTCAATGTCTTATGATCATGAGTTCAATCAATCGGATGTAACACATAGAACGGCACAGGTATTTTCATTGCTGTCCGGGATGATACAGGCGAATTCACAGGGCAACAACGGCAACAACCCTGGTCCACCCGAAAATATCAATCCTCCCGGTCGCTGCCCGCCTCCGTGGTTGCATGAAGAACAAGAACTCGAGGGCGGAACCAGCGCAATCATGGCAACGGGCGCTTTTCAGAGCAACGGATCAGCCTACACCTACAGCAGCAGGGGACCGACAGAGTGGAATTTAGACACATATCCGGATAACTACCAGGATTATCCGTATGAAGACGGCGATGAAATGGGGCTGTTGAAGCCGGACATATCATCTCCGAGTGGAACAAGAACAACAAGCAGGACAGGTGGTTATGCGAATTTTACAGGTGAATCCGCGGCAGCGCCCCATCTCGGCGGAGCATTAGGTTTACTAAGATCGATCCATCAGCAAGCAACACCTGGAGAAATATGTGAAGCTGTCAAAATGAGCGCAGAAGAAGCGGGTGATGCCGGACACGACAACCGTTACGGCGCAGGACGTTTGCAGGTTGATGCGGCTCATGAATACCTGGATGAAATGTTCGATTATGGGTTTCTCGAAGTGACAGTACAAGATATTGATGATTCATTAATTGTTGACGCAAAAGTTGTCCTGAATAGGGAAGAAGTTCGTGCCTGGAGTGATGAAGAGGGCATTGCGCTGATGGAACGTGTGCTGCCTGAAACATATTCGGTCAGGGTGTCAGCAGATGGTTTTCTGTCGGGACAGGTGGACGATGTGGAAATCACAGAAGGTGATACGACCGAAATAACTGTCACACTCCTTGACGCAGATGTACGTGTGATTCCTTATGAAATTTACGAGACCTTTGCTTCAGACGACACGCTTGAGGTTCAGCTTACTGCAAATAATGAGGAACAGGATGCATACGAGGCAGCAGTCGTCCTGCAATCTGCCGGTGGCATGGATTGGGATGCGGAAACAGAGCTTGATGTCAACGAACAATACGGCAGTATAGATGCCTCGGGTGTGGTAGTTTACGATTCTATTATTACGATAGTTGGCAATCGACCTGAGAACGATCCCATGATCTGGCGATTCGATATGGAAGGAACACTTCTTGACAGCATGGATCAACCGGATCAGTTTGAAACAGGGATACAGGATCTTGCCTCAAGCGTTGATGGATGGATTTTCGGCGGTCAGGGTAACAAGCTGTTCACTTTCAATGAAAACTGGGAGATAATTGACAGTATCAGTGTTCCGTTTGATGAAATCAAAGGTGTCGCATACGATGATCTAAATGAGCGATTCTTCGTAAATGGTATAGGCACCGGGCTATATATCCTCGATTCAAATGGCAACGAAATTGACAATATTGACCTGCCTCAGTCCCCCGTAGGATTAGCATATAACCCGGATGACCGTTACGGCGCTTCAGTCTATGCGCTTAACCTGGGTGGTGAGGGACTCGCCCAACTTTCACGAATTATTCTTGAGACTGGTCTAATCGATACGCTGACAGACCTCGCCCCGGACGAAGCAGATATTGGGGAAGGACTTGATATAGACAAAAAGACCGGGAATCCTTTTGTTAGAGTTGTGACTATTCAAAGAAGCAGCGGGATTCGGTTTTTCGACCGTGATGTTCAGCTTAATGTTTACAGCATTGAGGATACAATCACTGTTGAACCGGGAGGTACGGAATTATCATTCAACCTGTATGGTCCGGCTCTCATTCCGGGCGATGTCCTGGATCTTGAATTACTCTGGGCTCGTACCGACGGAGAATGGGAATTTGTTGTACCGGTTGATATTGAAGTCATAAGTTATGGTGTTCGCAGCGAAGATGATGTTGCTCTTCCCATCGAAAGTGAGTTACTCGCACCATTTCCCAATCCATTCAATGCCACGGTGCAATTAGCTTACAGGTTGAACGCCGATGATGAGGTTCGCCTGTCGATCTATAACCTCCTGGGACAGGAAGTTGCGCTGATAGACCAGGGGCGCCGAAGCGCCGGAACGTACCGTTTTAGCTGGGAAGCAAAGGAAATGGCGACCGGTCTGTATATCGTAACATTTAAAACTTCAAATGAGCGCTATGCTGAAAAAATGTTATTGGTTAGATGATAGATTGACAGTAAACTATAGACCTACACATAGATATTATTCGGCTCAAGTGTGACACCTTCATCCTACGATCATAAGAAAATCTTATAGCTTGCCCAGTATCATTGATCCGGCAGAATGAGAGTGAAATAGCAGGTAAATTCATTTGATTCCAACGCTATAAACAATTAACGGTTATCAATCTTCAATCTGTTATTTCATAATCCCAACCATTCCCTCCAAACTCTTTCACATAAGACTATTCATCATCGATGATGCTCCTGGAGTCAACTACCCAAAATAGCAATTTAGTAAGCTCAAAGTCTTGATTTCGCAAAAAAAAAGAGACTTATGTTAACTAATGTACTTGATTTCTTTAAAAAGGAGGTGTAAAATGAAGAAGGATTTTTGGAAGTATTTGGGTATGGCGGTACTGTTAACATCTTTTGTCGCAGCTTTAAGTGCGTGGACATTGGAAGCTGAGCTGGCAGTTGATGAAGATGATAAAGTAGGTTGGTATTATACTCTTAACACTCCTGAGCAAGGAACAAGTTGGATAGATGCAACTGTAATGTGGGGGGATGATGCAACATTCCATGCTTCAACTTTAATACTTATCGATAATGTGCCGTTTGATGAACATATTATCGAATCTTTCATTGGCTCTTTAGTAAAATATGATGATGCGACAGATATTCCATGGGAAATCGGCACTACAAACCATAATCATATCAGGCATCATTGTGACGGAAATGTACAGCAAATTTTTGGTGAAGCCATTTTTGTATTTGAAACACCAATTTGAAACACTTCTCAGATTATGAACAAATAATTGGAAATCTGTATTTTATTTCTTGATACGATAATTATCTGAAATGCAATAGATTCTCGCGATAATTTAGATAGTACCTTACTTACATTTAGGTGAGATACTTATGTGTGCCGTGATTTCCAAGCAGATCCTTGGTTCATGTAGAAAAATTATTGAAAGGTGTTCATTCATCATCATCAATTGACTAATGAAGAATCATGATAGATTGTTGTGATTTAGGAGGTTGCTCTGTAGGGTTGCTTTTTCACAATGATGGCAATGGTTGTTTTTCTGCAGGAACAATTAGATTTTGATTTATATCTCTCAATATTGATGGATATCCAAAAGTCATGCACAACCAGCATAAACATTATAGAGTATTGTATTATTCATTAATTCATAAAGTTTTAGTTATAATTCGTTTTGTAATTTTCTTTTCTTTTCTCAATTTGATCCCTTCAGGATTTGCTGATATTCTTAATGTTCCTGCCGATTATAACTCGATACAGATTGCTATTAACGCAGCTACGCTTGGAGATACTGTGCTTATAGCTCCCGGATTTTACGAAGAGCAATTAGTGATTGAAGATGCAGGCATAACTCTCGCTTCCAGGTATATCTTAAATGAAAATTCGCGAATAACAGAGAGGACAGTATTAAGCGGTGATAATCAATTCCGCCCTCTGACGATAGAGCAGGGTGTTCTGGGTGAAGTACATATTATTGGGCTTAAGTTTACTGATGGTATGGCGTTCTGGGCTCGTGACGGCTCAGGAGGTGCAATCTCAGCCGTTGGTGCAGAAATATGGTTAACTGACTGCATCATTCAGGACAATTCCGCAGAGTATGTTGGAGGCGTTGACCTGGATTCCTGTTCCGGATACATCTCCAATAATCGATTTGAATCAAATAGCGGCACATTAGGCGGTGGGGCGTTACTCTGTTCCAATGGTTTTTATATCGTGGAAAGTAATGTTTTCAGAAACAATTTTTCTGACAGTGTGGGTGGTGGAATTATTATTACCAATGGATCAACAGGTAGGTTGACGGAAAACATCTTTGATGGTAATTATGCTGTTTCAGTAGGCGGAGCTGCAAGAATTAACAATTGTGATTCTGGTGTAATTGTCGTCCAAGGCAATATTTTTAGAAACAATACTTCAGCACTACAAGGGGGAGCATTTTATGCAAGTACTCTCGATACACTAATTGTAAAGAATAACGTTTTCAGAGACAATACTGTAGTAACAGATGACTTTATTGGATTTGGTGGCGCATTGGACTTAATTGATCCAATCAATGTTGCAGTAATTGACAGTAATAACTTTTACTCTAATTATGCAGATAATGCTGGTGGAGCAGTTTGGATTAGACCATCGAGTACAATAAGGAATAATGTATTCTCCAATAATCAAGCGCCAAAAACATCAGCAGTTGTGAGTTTTCTTTCAGATGAGGGCACAGAGGTTATTATGTACGGAAACCTCTTCGTGAATAATTCTCCACCTGAAAATGATGAAGAAAACTATTGCGGTGCAATAACAGCTTACCGGTTGACAACCCTGCTTACATATGAAAATGATTTCATTGGCAATACTGCTGATGCTGCAGCTCTTTCTAATTTAGATTGGAATATAGGGACAATGTTAGTCGAGGATAATTATTGGGGACATTCATCCGGACCCTATCATGAGGAACAGAATCCGGATGGTATTGGCGATTCAGTTGACACACGACTCGATATAATTCCTTTTGCTACGGAGCGGTTCACAGAATTTGAACCGCCGGTTGAATTTGATCTCATTTCTCCTGACACTGACGCAATAAATGATACTTATCCTGTAAATTTCTCATGGAATGCTACGACTGATCCCAATGATGAGGATGACGAATTACGTTATACGCTGGAGATATCCCTGTCGGAAGATTTTGAACAATCCATGCATATTCCTGCAGGAACCGAGACATCTATTGATGTGTCATGCCTGATTCCGGATAGTAGTTACCATTGGCGCGTTTATGCAGAAGACAAGATTTGGATGCGTACCTTCTCCACAGAAACAAGAGTGCTGCACATAACGGGAGATGGGTTTATGCCTGGACAATTCAGTCTGGCTTCTCCTGCTGATAATGATACTAATGATACCTTTGAAGTTCTTTTCACCTGGAATTCAACAGTTGATCCAAACGAAGGCGATACAGTTGTTTATATTATAGAATTAGCTCGTAATGATGATTTTGTTAATTCAGATTTTCATTTGGCAGGGACTGACACTTCTATTGCTGTTTCCGGTTTTGACAGGTACGAAAGAAATTACTGGTGGAAAGTTTATGCTGAAGATGACTATGGATTAAGGACTTACTCAACTGAGACGTACCGTGTATTTATCACCAATGAAGGTTTGGCCCCGGAACCTTTTGATTTGGGAGAACCCATTGATAGTTCTATTATTGAGGATGATACAATACATTTCACTTGGCATCCTTCCAGTGATTTTACCCTCGACGATGAAGTGAGTTACGTCCTCTTGATAGCTCCTTTTGATGAATTTGAACAACATAGAAGATTTGGCACCGGTGAGGATACTTTCAAGACTTTAAGTATTTTGGAGCTGGAAACAGTATATCGTTGGCAGGTTATTGCTGAGGATATTGCCGGTCACATTACCGATTCCAACCAGAGCCATCTACTCTTTTATGGCAACATTGTCGCATCAAAACAGTTTGAAGGCATTCCGAAAACTTGGGAACTTTCGGCTGTGTATCCCAATCCATTTAATCCTGTTGTTCGTGTCGTTGTCGGTGTGCCCAAATCAGGGATTGTAAAAGCTGAAATTTATGATATCCTTGGCAGGAGTGTTTCTGTTCTTATTGACGACAAACTCAGTCCCGGTTATCATCACCTGAACTGGTGGGCTCAGGGTTCATCAGGAGTATATTTCCTAAGGATCTCATCCGATTCAGGCTGGAATACCACGAGAAAGCTGTTATACGTGCGTTGATTTACAGAACCCCAATAAACCACAAAGATCTCAGAGAATCCACAAAGAACGCAAAAATATTCTTAGCGAACTTAGCGCCTACTTTGAGTTCTCTGCGGTAAAAAACGATAAACCGCAAAGATCTCAGAGAATACGCAAAGAACGCATAGGACTACTCTCCAACCCGAGTCTCTACTATACAGTCTCTCGAAATTCAACTCCAGAATGCGAAACAGTTCAACTCCTTCAGAGTTGATTTAATCCAGACTTGTCCCACAGGTTTACGCCTGTGGCTATTCATATTATACCCCTTCGGGGACGCCCGCCCCACCAGCCTCACCTGCCCCACTACTGGTTCATTGTACATGATTTGTTGAGTAGCTCACTTTCGCCGAAAGTGAGTCGTTTGCCCGGAAATCGTTGGTACAACTGGACTCCCTTTCGGCGAAAGTGAGCTACTTTTACCACTCGATTCAAGAGCAACGCTACGCTATTTTTGGTCTGGTTTTTCCTTGGTGTCTTTTTCGAGGGCTCTGAAGTAGTCGCGGATTACAGGTTTCCAGGCAGGCAGGAAATCACTTTCGAGGGCACGGAGCATTTTTTCACGAAGCAGGTTTTGTTCTTCCGGTTTTAATGATCCGGGGGAAATACGCTGAAAATCCCTCCCGGTGCGTGATAACCGTTCACGGCTGAATTCACGTTCTTGCAGGGATTTTTGTGAATCAAGCAATCTTTGCAGGATTCGTTTCTGCAGCTTCCTCGTCCGGTTAGTGATATTTTTATCTTCCATATCTTTTGCCACAGCGTCCATTGCATCACCCAACCCCTCAAGGCTGCCAAGAATTTCTTCCATGCTTTGAGCCTGATTCTCTATCTTACGCATAGCATTCGCCATTGCCTGTTGACGGGCAGCCATCTGGGACAATTGATCGCCTCCCGGTGATGATCCGGGCATGGGCATTGGCATTGATTGTGAAGCCTGGTTCATCGCCTGCTGCTGCGCTGCCATCTGGGAAAGCTGTTCCATCATTTCCTGGTAGCCGGTGCTGCTGCCTGACTGTTCCATGCTCTGTTTTGCATTGTCCAGGTCTCTGAGCCCACGATGAATAGCGGCAAGTGACTTTCCCTGTTCGCCAGTAACATCGCGGGGGCGGCGGTCCGTATATTGTGATAAAGCTCTTTCCATGTGGCGTCGGGCGGATTCGAGTTCACCGAGTAACTTTGCTCCGACAAAAAAGGTCTTCTTTGTCAGTTCTGCCGCAGCCCTGGCTGACATATCCAAGCCTTCGCTTACACCAACCTGGCGAGCAGCCAAATCCCGGTATCGTGGACTGGCAACCCCAAGCTGACGTGATTCGTTTCTCAAAAGTTCCTGCCGACGGCTGACCAGCAGTAATCCTTCCATAATTCGATCCATGTCTTCAGCGATTTCCTGCTTTGACTGTTCTACCATACTCTGCTGCATCTGCGCAAGTCTGTCAGCCATTTGTTGAAGGGATTTGGCGTTTTGCTTCGAACTCTTTGCGGCATTACTTGTCTCGCTGCTGCGAAGCTGATCTGTGACCTCGGAGAGTTTTTCACCGAGGTTATCTTCTTCAACCTCATCAGATAGGTTATTCAGGGAATCGGAAAGTTCAGGATAATCCTTTGCGAATTCTTCGGCTGCTTTTTTCATTTCTTCCATCAACGAGGAAAACTCGTTCTCAAGCTGCTGCTGACGCAAAGCTTCGCGTTCGGAATCAATAGACGGATCATTTTCAAGTCGATCTGAAAGTTCTTTTTCACGTTGCGCGAGATCCTCAGCCCTGGAAGCCAGTTCCTCTATCCTGCGTTCTGCTTTTAACTGCTCAAGAATTGCAAGGCTTCGGTCAAGGCTCTTAATGAAATTTTCCTGATCTTGAGCAAATTGCTCCAGGGCGTCACGAATTTTCTCGCCATCCTGATTTTGAATCGCCTGGCTCAATTCTTCCATAGCCTGGCGTAATTCAGGAGTGGAAATCTCTTCCATTAACTGTTGCAATTTCTGGTATTTTTCCAGCAACTCAGAATTGACCATATCGTGCTCTTCAAAAGCATTCTTGAGTTCTTCCAGTGTTTGCGCCGCCTTCTCCAATTGTTCGAGTAGTTCCTGTTGTGAATTAACGGATTGTTGCAGGGACTGCGATTCCTCCCAACTCAAATCTTCCGGATTACTTTTTAAGCGTTCCAGTGTTTTCTCGACCTTTTGGCGAATGTCCTCGGCGCGTTCCATCACCTCTTCAATTCCTTCGCTCACATTGATCTCTTCCTCCCTGCTGAGAGCAAAAAGATCATCAAGGCTGGGGAAAATCACACGGCGCAATTCACTACGTACCCGTTTGGCTCCTTTCCAGGCGTCATTGTCCCATGCTTCCACGAAATAATGAACCTCCTCGGTAGGCAGCAGTGGTAAGTCGGATAATCCCCACAAGGTTCTAACCTCAAAACGACCCGGAGCACTTACTTTTCCTCTCAAGGGAATTATCGCAAAAGCTTCCTCGCCAACAGAATCAGGATCAAGCAGCTCATTGTAAACACGAAACCTGAGATTTGCTTTTGAAATCCCATAATCATCGTCAACGACAGTTACAAAAGGCAAAGTCATAGATTCAGGAATGATTGCACCGTCTTCCGGCAGGATAACTTCCACATGCGGCGGATAATCTTCCATCAGGTCAATACTCCACCGTAACGGTTCATCTCCGGGGACGTCATCATCAGCAACAAGGTTCACCCACCAGTTCCCATTGTTTTTTACCAGGAATCGACCTGAGGCTTTTCTGTCCTCTGTTTCTAAAAAGATGGATGAGCTTTCTGAGTCCATACCGGCAATTACAAGTTCGGCATTCTTTAGCGGTCTGCTTGATTCGAGCTTTACAAGGGCGTGTGTACCCGGTAATCCTCTCACGTCACCAACGCCTTCAGGCAAGTGCAACGGTTCAAGCTTGGTGTAGGATGGGGGGAAAAGTGTCAGCTCCAGCCGTGCGATCCGGGGACGGGGTACTACAATAACCGCCGCAGTATTACTGATGGCTTTTCCCGCTTGTGCATAGACAGAAAAATTACGTTGTGTATTAGTTGCCTGAGCGACATAACGACTCGAATCGACAGGATTATCAGCATTCTCTATAGTGACAGAAACAGCGTTAATGGTTTTTATTGATCCTGATCCTTCATCAAGAAAAAAAGTTACCTCATCCGGAAGATGATGAAACGCCAGGACCGACAACATTATTGAATCACCCTGAATGACAGTTACCGTGTCCGGCATATCCAGTGAAAGCAGGACTGTCCCAGGCTTCAGGTAAACGGTATTCGGATTTATCAAACGTATGGCAGCATCAGAGATCGCTCTGCCTCCAACCAAAAGTATCAGGATAATCGCTGCGCCAACCCATGCGCCTGTTCGAATAGATTTCTTGAATAATCCGGTTCGAATATAATTATGAGGATCCAGTTTTTTTGATTCATTGTCGATCAGCTCCAACGCGGCAAATCGCAACGAATCACTTGAATTGGTATTGGATAAGTTCTCAAGCTCAATAGCATCCAGGATCCGGTCACGTATTTCGGAATCCCGATTCCAGATAGTTCGTGCAATAGTTTTATTATCAGGAAATTTCTTCAGGATCAGCAAAACTGTTAGCGTGGTGAGTGCAGCGAGGCTTCCAAGTAGTATTATTCCTAACGTCCCAGTTACCAGTGGCATTCTGCCCGCGGGGCTCAACCAGGTAAATGTTTCAACCAGACTACTGATTGTTAGAATCAAAAGAACAAATGTCGTCCCTGTTACCAGGGCGGCAAAAGCCCATGAACGCTTTTGAAGACGCCTGATGTGTACTAGCAAATTATGTATATTTTCGATAGGGGAATGCATACTGGATTTATTCTGAAATAATGATTAGTCCGGCTAAAATTTGATTCTCTATTAAGATACGCATCAAATCAGGGATCGTTGCATATAATGATGGGTTAATGGAAGAGAAAATACACAGCAATTACTCCATTGAATCCGATCAGGAAAATTATTGCGTTGCGCCAGAGTCGTCTCTTGTCAAGATGTTCGAAAGGTTTTTTCGAACTTATTGATTGACGTATCTGCTCGTCAGAAAGGTTTTTTCCTTTCAACCCAGGGATGATAATACATAAGATTTCAGGTAATTCCCTCGCCCGTGGTTGTGACTTTGAACTTTTCCATAGAGCAAGCGGTTTCATAATACCTATGACTGCCAGGTATGCTATCCCTAATGCCGGGATGTATATGAAATAACCAAGACTCTTACCGGGGAAAAAGTAACGGAACAACAGATCAAGTGTAATGACTATACCGAGAAAACCAAATACTATAAGAATTCCCTCAATGGTCACTACCCCGCAATACAACCGCCACAACCGCCGCAAGGGATCGCCTGAAGGTTTTCGGGATTTCCGGTTTTCAGATTTGGATTTAACGCAATTCTCCACAATTAATTTAGAGCCTAACCTAAAATCAGGTTGAAGCAATGCTTACAAGTGATAAAGCAATGCAGACAAGTAATAAAAACCGTTATTACATTTGACTTTCCCCAAAGGGGAATAATATGAATAGCCGTGGGCACCAGCCCACGGAGAACAATCACCACAACTATCTCGTCCCTGAAGGGGGCGTACAACAGTATGTACAACCTATTCAGGGTTGGTAAATTTCAATCCCAGTACCACAGGTTAACACCTGTGGCTATTCATGTTTTTCCCTTTCGGGGAATTTATTCAAACTATGCAGTTTCCGCTATTGGCTGTTTTCGGGTATCGGTATATTCAATGTGTCTTCTGTCATGATGCTGCTATCCATAACAGCAACGGTATCAACCGTCTCTATAGTAGATTCACCGGGCAGTTTGCTGTAATCGAGTTCACTGCCTCGCATGGAATGAGGAATCATGTAAATTGAGAATAAAATCAATGATGCAGCAAAAGCCCACCAGCGCCCACGTCTGTCACCGTTGGAACCGCGCATAAACCAGAGTGCGACAATCCACCCAACTACCGCAAGCAGTGTTTTATTATCAGTAAGGTCTTCGCCGAAGGGCCAGCCGGTCCAGAATGCCCCAAATGCATATTTCTGTACTACCGGTCCAAGAAAGAGCCCGCCGAGAACAAGAAGGCTAAATGCAATCCACGATATCTTTTTTACTTTCCCTCCACCAATCGCCGCAAGTAATACTCTCATTGAAACGAACATTGCAGCGAACATGAATAAAACATGCGGTATCAATACAAAAGCCGGGACAGCACCTTTATACCTAATGATTGCCGGACCTTCAACGGGAATAGTCACCTTTTCATCACCAGCCTGTAGCAAAACTTCGTATTCCAACTTTCCTGCCGGAGGCTGCATGGGTAAGGCGGCAACTAATGCTTCACCCTCACGGTGCATTTTTATCCCACTAACATCCTCATCCATCTTATATCGTTTCCAGATGATTGAAGCATTTATCTGTTCGTTTGAAATCTTTACACTGACTGGACAATCCTCGCCGGTATTATAATTTCGGAGTAGTTTGTAAGATATTTTTTCGCCTGCTATTTCAATTGTACCTCGTGCAGGATGAGTCGGACCGGTCAGCCGCTGATAAACAGCGGAAGCCAGGGTCAATACAAACGCAAGCAGCCAGATTAATATTGGTCGAATTAACTTCATAGTATTCCTTGATTATTACCTGATAAAATGATATTACTTCAGTTAAGATGTTTACATCAGTTTTTCTATTGTGGATATTATAAGCAGGCAAGCCTGAAAATACAATCAGGTTTTTTTCATGGTTCTCAGATAAAAAGTTAATCCTTTAAAGAGACAGTGCCAATTTCGTAATCTGCAGCTCATTCATAATGTCAGGCTGCTATTTGTGCAAGGATATCAGAATGAAATAGTTTTCTATCGTTTGCTTATACCGGGTTATCATTAGTAGCTTGTCCGGCTGGAAGTAATATTCTCTGAAAATGTTATAGTTGAAATAACATGAAATATCCTGAATTCAAGCGGAAAAAATCCAGCCTCTTAAATCTACAAAATACTAGTGTTGAAAAATTGGGCGACAATCCTGTATCTAACGCCTCAAAGCTTGCTACGGGTAAGTTAACTTTCAATTTCAATAGACATTTAACCTCCTATGATTAAGAGCATCTAATTTGAAATCAGTCAATATTTAATCCTTACAGGAAATGATAACAATAACAATAAGATAGATGATATATTTTTTATGTATAGCATTAAAGGTTTGATTAATATCAAAGTAATTTATGTAATGAATAATGTCTGCAGGACAATTGGAATTGTGAACAGTAACTAACATTATATCGTCATCGGATACATGACGATTGCTGTGCCGCTCATTTTGGTAGCAGGAATCTATATTATTGGTAACTTAAAGTTAATAAACCAGCGCAACCATAAAAGGAATACCTTCAACCACTCGATTGATACGTTGAAAACAATCAGTTAATATGATCGGAAACACTAACCGAAGCAGGATTAAATTCCTTTTAAATATAAGAAAACTTGACATTTTTAAGTCATTTTCGGCTTTCATGTCAGGTACATTTATTTTTGTTCTCGCGTCAAGCGTAGCCCAGATTTTAGTTGCACGTATGGTCGGCGTTGAAAACATGGGAATTGTAAAAGTAGCAATTATTTTTGAAAACTATTCGGCATTTTTGTCATTCGGATTGGGTTTTGGTCTATCCAGGCAATTACCATTAATGTTAGGACGAGGTGAATCCGATTCAGCAAGGGAGTTACTAAATACAGTATGGCAGTGGTTTAATCTAGTTCGGGTCTAATTCCCCGAAGCTTGCTTCGTTGCAACAAGATAGTCGGGACTTGGGTTTGATGGAAGTCCCGGCAAGTCCAATTGATGCCTCGTAGCTTGCTGCGAGGTCGTTCACTATAATCGGAATTCTAAAATTTCTGGCCATGATTACCTATGGATATTTTATGTTTTTATCCATGGGCAAATTCAAGGTGCTTGGAGTATGTACAGTCTTAGCTGTCAATTATTTTTCCGGTTATGTCATTAGCTCAGCCAGTCATTGACAAGAGTACTGAACATTCGTATATTACTATACACAAGTACAGCATATATGCGGAGATAACAATGGCTAAAATATTGTCGTTCTTTGATTTTCAAGATAGTTTTCCTGATGAACAAGCATGTTTTGATTACTTGTTCAAGTTGCG
>JAVCCM010000035.1 GCA_030765455.1 Candidatus Electryonea clarkiae
AAATATCAAGCTGGGAAAAAGAAAAAAATCAAACCAATTCAAAAATTGACTGGCAGTTTACAACAGAGGACGCAAGAATAAAACTACGAAAGCTGTATCCATCAATTGAGATACGATAGAGTACTAGCTACCGTTACTGTATAATATTTGTTTTTGTAAGCAGTCTGGTAGATAGTGTTTTCTTCTTTGCTGTTATGATCTTTGATAATTCTGACAGCAGTATCAAACACTAATTTATCACGCGTTCTGAAAATTCCCATTGGTTTTTTCAATTCAAGAACCCTGGTCACTGATTCCAGGTTTGCTACACCAGGCCATGACCATCCACCACTTAAGTGAAGGTTATAGTCAGTTAACAGTGGTGATGTATATTTTTCTTCAATGCGAGGATACTCGTACTTCTTTAATAGATTGCCGTTACTGATAAATAGCTTTTCATAGGTTTCCATGTTTGTCTTCAAGTAAATACCATGCAATGGTTGATGGTTTGGATAGCAATAATTTCCCTCCATAGGTACACTGGGAATAATCTTGTCGTTACTAATTTTGATTAGTTCTTTTGTCATTTCTTTTTTCATTTTTTTCTTATGGTTCGTTATGTCTGCCGTCCATCGGCAGACTTAAGTTATGTCCCCCTTAAGTCGGGGTACTTTACCATTGCCCGAGGTGAGATCGTGCTTCCTATGGCTTTATATGGCGTTTTTAGTATTGTGTTTTTGTTGAGTTTACGATTGTTGTTTCTAAGCTATTGTTTTTTAGTGTTTTGATGATTTGTCGTTAATCGAATCTCGCGAGTAAGCGCGGCAAAACAACAACAAAAATAAAATAAAATTTCTAACAGAAACTCTTTCACCCGAAATTACCTGATTTTTGTTCCATAAGTCTGACTTGTGGAACAGCCTGTATCCCAATTGCGACAGTGGTTGTGGCTGTTCCACTCATCAGAAACTTATGGAACACTTGTGGAACGAGTGGAACATGATTCTAAAAATATCTCCTGATTCCATGAAATCCCCAGATAGGATTTGATTGACCAATGCGCTTTTTTTCCCTTTGCAGTCCAAGGCTTTGCAAGGTCTGTGATATTTCCATGCTACACAGGCGATCACCACTTACTCTATAGCCGGTATCTTTAACAGATTTCAGAATTTCACTTGCTGGTGTGAACCAGTTTGTTTTAAATGGATCGATGAGAAACTCTTCGCGGATATAATCATCCACCGGTGAGATAACTTCGTATCTTTTTCTAATAGATTCTATTTTTTTGTTTTTCTGTATCTTTCAGCCGCCATGGTTCACCGTTCTTATAAAGATCAACTGCTTCAGCCCATACCTGGTTTACGTCAATATTTTTGGAATAATCCCAGTTAATACTTGTCAGAGTAGTTGGATTGTACCGCCTGTTCCCGGTGGGATCGTTCAGGAATCCTATATCATTATTAATAGTTCCAATGAAAGAGGTGATCGCAGGTTTGCTTATTGGAAGTCTGCCATAGGATTTGCGCTCACAGATAGTTTCACGGGTAAGAAATGCTTTCAGTTTACTTCTGTCTGCTCTTGAAGTAGTAGATCCCAGTTCACCTACTTCCCAAATCCAGGTTGTTGCTAACCGTATTGTATGATCCTTGTTTTCGGTATCGATGTTACTCTCGATAAAATGTCCTGGATGTTCCAATCCAGATGTCAGCCATCTGGCGAATGCTGATTTACCAAGATCTTGTTCACCATCCAGTACAAGCATTGCATTCTGGGTCTGTTCATAGACCCTGGCAACCGCACCTACTAAATATCGTCTCAACAAAAAAACAAAAACATTATCTTTATCGGTGAAATAGGTCAGCAAAAGGTCAACATGTTTTCCGCCATCATATTCTAATGATTCCAGATAATCCTTCACGGGATTGAATGGATTTTCCTTGGCTAAAAGCAACAATAGCGTCTTCCACTCCGCCTAGGATACCTATATCACGCATTCTGTGCCTGATTTCAGCAAGAGGTGTATCTTCCATTGTGACGCCGTTTACTTCAACGCTGTCATCCAAGGTGTTAAGATGAAAATGATATCGTAATCTTGTTAATGCTTTACGGTAGGTCGAAGCTTTATTCTTGTTTTCCTTGGTTACTTTGAACGGTTCAATTCCACAAGCATCCTCAGCGGCGTTTATAGCACTTATCCAGTGATCTTTCCAGTTGGGACCATGCTCCAGGATCTTCATTGTATCGAAAGCATCGTGTTTGTGGTTCAGTTGCAACCCGTTTTCATCTTCAGTACATAGCGGATCATTTGTATTGAAGCTGAAACATATATCATTATCAAAAATCGTCAGACCATAACTACCACTGGTACTGTCCGGATGTCGCCACTTTGACTGATCTGTGGGACTTTGATCATAGTTATTTCTTTTAAGTATATCTTGAACTGTAAATTTCTTATTAAATGCAGCAACTGATTCATTTACATAATCTGTACAGTTTGATTTATATGCTGATTGTTTTACCGGTGGAGTGTACTGATCAAGTGACTTGGCTATCTGAATTAAAGCATTCGCGTGGTCGGTATCTATTCTTGGGAGATCATAAAAATTCCCTGTGACAGCTATATAACGTTTGCCCGTATCACCATACTTGGAAGGTGCCAACATTATATAACTGCCATAACACCTTGTTTCAATTCCTACTCTGTAACCTGACTTTGCTGACGTATCAGGTATGCGAGCCAGCTTGGATGTGGGAAGATCCAGGTCACTTCTAAAAGCAACATGCATCCCTTTCCCTGATTTCTGAAGTGGAAGAACCGCTGCCATTGTCCCGGCAACCGCGTTCCAGCGTTCATAAAATTCCATATCATCGAAGTCAATGATTGTTACACCCCGACCACCGAACAGTCCAAGACCTTCGACTTGATGACCATTGTCGAACCAGCTGTCGACTTCTTCCAGAGTAGGAGGTGCATCATGCAAATGTTTTTGTGTCGGACAAACAGCTTTGTCCGGAAGCTTATCTGGTCTGGTTGGTAATACTGATAATTTGGAATCAACATACTTCAGTGCTAATTCCTTTAATTGTTCATTTGTAATATTTTTCATTTATCGCCTTGATTGATTATTATTATTTCATCCATTCTCTTTCGTAACATTCCCGCTCTTCTTCATGCAGCAGATAATCCATACACGCGGCATACCAGTCTTCATAGTTGTCGTAAACATTCCCTCTTAAATCAAACTCTCTTTCCATATTCTGTTAATGGTTCATTGTCATCAAATTCAACGTGGTACTGGATAATTCTTTCAAGCTCACGCCTACTGACGCCGAAAGTTCTCTGGATATATATTCGTGAATAATCCAGTCTTACTGCTCTTGATACTGCGTCGCATAGTTTTCTGTCTTCTAATTTTTCAGTTGTTTTCAAATGAAGTGCCATTTTACTCCTCGGTTAGTGATTGCCGATTACACAATTTGTCAATCACCGTCCTGATAAAGACCGCTGCAATAGCGGTCTCAACCAGAAGGCGAAATGAAAAAAGTGTAACTGTGTTGATAATTCAAAACTTAGCGGAGATTCCTGCTAATATCTTGTTTTTTGTAGTTCAGGTGTGGGTGTCCATGGGGGATCATCCGAAAACTGCCCGGTTGGGTCAGTTATATATTAGACGCCTGAATAGCGAAAAGGTTGCATGATTTCTCGTGTCTCCCGGAGACATTTCAGATAAGCATCTTCTATATTATTAATATAATACTTTTGCAGATAAAATTCAATAGCATTATGGCATTATTATTGCTATGGGGAGTCTTCCTGCCGAATTATTTCCCTGGTATCGAGCGGATTACCGGAATTAAATGCTGAGTTTATGCCCAGCATTGAAATTCGAAATTATAACCCTTGAATCCTTGAATACTGTTGTGAAATCTTTTGTCTTTTTCCCACCAATAAAATAATTATGTGATTGTTTGGATTCTGGAGGTTTAGGTAGTATTTTCTTGTCATCGATAAATATTTCCGAGTGGTAAATTAGATGCTGTTAATGAATTAAGTGTAATAACCACTCGATCTAATTAGTCCAAATAGCATTTCTGAGGATTTGGCATATGCGGCATGTACTTTTTTCAGTCACCGGATTGGTTCCAAATGTTATCACCGAAGCTTTTTATATACTAAGAAGGTCAAAATATGATACTGTCAGAATTAAAGAAATATTCATTCTGACGACACAAAGTGGACATGACGTTTTATGGAAACGATCCGATGGCAGCCAACACCTTTTAGGTAAAAATGGAGTATTAAAGCAACTTTGCTAAGACTATCAATTACTTGAACCAGAAGTGAAAGTTAAAGTCGTTCAGGATAAAAATGCGACAGGAGTAACTGATGTAGTGCAGACCTCACAAATAGAACTCCTAATAAATCAGGTTATTGAATCTCTTCGCTTTTATACTGATGATCCAGACACGACAGTACATGCAATTTATTCCGGTGGAAGACGTGTTATGACACAGGCTTTGGGTCTGGCGATGACAATGGTTGGTAGAAGTCAAGACAGACTGTATTACGTAAAACTCACACCTGAAGATTATAGAAAACCTGATTTTTTCTATCCCCAAAAAGAAAATCCTGAACATCAGAACGTAGATATCCAGCTTATAAAAATTCCGATTATACCTTTAGGTGAACGCTATAAAAATCTTTTCCCTAGTGGCACAAGTTATTCAGATATGGTCAATGAAGTAGTTGATACGATTGATGGCGCTCGCACTTCTGTAAAGGTTGAAGGGTTTTCAGAAGAAGCTGATGTAGTTGCATCGTTAACTGGGAAGGCTGAAGGCACAACGATTGGTGGTGTTTTTGATGGCAGTATGCCTGTATTCTTGCGAAATTCAAGAAAACGCCATAATATCAACTTGCCAAGAAATCAACATTATTTAAAAGCTCTGGACCGCGTAGAAAAACTCGGGCGTGAAGGTGTCAGTGGTGTTTTACTATATGGTGAAACAGGAGTAGGCAAGGAGATATTTGCTCGTCAATATTTTGAAGCAGCTTTTAGTGCTGGAAAATGTAAAAATCTTTTTCAAATAGTTGATTTCGCAGCCATTAACCCAGATTTAATAGACTCTGAATTATTTGGAAACGTAAAGGGTGCATTTACTGGTGCAATCCGTGATAGGAAGGGTCGGCTTACAGCTGCAGATGGTGGTGTTTGCTTCATTGATGAATTAAACAGCCTTCAACCGTCAGGTCAAAAAAGATTACTGCGTTTCTTTGAAACAGGTGAGATATATAAAGTAGGATCAGATTCTTGTACATCTGCCGAAGTACTGGTAATTGCCGCATTAAATGAATCTCCAGAAGTACTCGTGAAAGATTCTAAGATGAGAATTGATTTTTATCACCGATTACGATATCGAGTAAATATTCCTCCATTGCGCGAGCGAAAAGAAGATTTCTTAATTTTAGCATTAACATTTCTTTATGACGCAGCAAAAACTTTAAAGCGTAACGTCAAAGAAATTAGTAAAGACGTTATTTACTTGTTTAAGTTGTATCGCTGGCCAGGTAATGTTCGAGAATTAAAAAATATAATTTACGATGCGGTGTTTGAGTTACCCTCTGAGGCAACTATTCTGACATTGTCGAATCTATCAGATCACATTAAGAATACTCTTGAAGTCGATCAGTATGGAATTGAGTCAAGAGTAAATATTTATAATGAGTTTCCATTACTAAAACTAGATGAAGTTCAGAGACTTCACATCCGTAACGTTCTTCAACATGCTGGCAATAATGTTACAAAAGCCTCAGAGATTCTCGGGATGAAACGACAAACACTCCAATCAAGAATGAAACGCCTCAAAATAAAGCTGTAATATCAGCACCGCCGAAATATCAGCAATTTCTATTCTTTTACCTACATCACTTCTTAATATCCAAGTATTTATATTTTGGTCTCCTCATTGCATATACAGTATCCAGAATGATTAATCATTCATCTGTTCTTGCAAGAACCTGTTAATAACGACCGATGTTATTTACTATTTGCTTCGGTCATAAATTTTGAACCGAGGTCCCCGGTTGGGGACCTCAAAAAAAGGAGGATACATCATGATTGATGTAACCACAAATATTCCTGAAAGCGTAAAAGAATGCCTTCAGGAGCTCGAAGAGAACCAGGTCTGGTTGGAAGATCAGTGAACTGATAAAACTGAACATCGTTCACGCTACAGATACACGTTCAGCCCACTCAATAGCCACCAGCAAAATTGGATCGGCCTTGTTCGCCGAGTAATATCCAATTCAAGCGCACCGAAGACGGAACTGGTATTCAGCGTAAAAGTATAGGAGCAGGAAGGCGCAAACAGTGGCGCATCCGGTCAGATGTGTTTGCGGCCTGGATAACAGACAGCTTTTTCTCAGGCTGGGATAACTACATCCCGGAATCTGCACCTGTCACTGATTCAGAGGTCAACGAATCCTGACCTGAATCATAGTCGCACCGGGATCGCCAGCACGTGGGTCCCGGTGCTTATCAATTTTGATCAAAATATTGGGTATACCCAAGAGGATACTATTATGATTACCCTCACGAAAAAATATCGAAATATTCTTCTGCCTTTTGAAACTGAATTTTATTCAAAAAATGTTACCAAACTTCGGCAAGCAGGCGGAATACGTGGTGAGTATAGGGGATTCAATTTTAACTTTTCTCTTTTAATAGAAGTAGTTGAGAGGAATAATAAAAGATCAAACGGTACAGCGATTAATAGAGTAAATCAAAAACCTCCTGTAATCGTTTTGGATATTGAGAATAGAATTCAACGTGTAATTTCTATTCAACTTGAATCCAGTGATTTCCATGCTTCCAAATCAGATGAAGTTTGGACTCATTACGAACATTTGGCTCATGAGCAGATAGACAATCACTATGATGAAGCAATTTTTAACTCATGGCATGGATACGGAGCCGTTGATCTGGCACTGGCAGCCCTTAACATCGAAGGTAGTGTCCATAAGAGATGGTTGATCGAGGAAGCGCTTAAAAGATATGGAGCCAAACTCGAAAACAATTCATCTGGAAGAAACATGACACCGGGGATTCCAATAATAAATTCATTAACTCCACACAAGATTCCAGATTCCGACCGTGATAGTCCTGTAAAATTCGCTGTAAATCCTTCCTGGTCGGAATGCAATTCAATAGAGCACTTGAAAGCAGCTCTTGATATTGACAATCACGGAAATATTCAATTTCATCTTGAACAAGCTCTCATCAAGTGGAAAATCAATCTTTGTAAAGAATTTAAAGATATGGCCTGGGAGATTGGTATTCCTGCTTATCGGGAAACAATGAAGTTCATGGATAGGACGCTTCCAGATTCAATCCAAACGAATACCGTTCTACAGCGCATTAATCTTCCTGAACAAGTGGGGATACATGTTTAATCTTTCTTCGCCTGAATAATTGTTATGATTGCACAAGGAGTGAAAACGCTCATTGCTGTCCTGATTTACTTTCTGAAAGGAAGAGGATGTTGAATATAAAAGAGATTCGTTATCCATCTTTCCTGAGTCTGCCGGGATCGAAAGGACAGGGTCCTGGTGGACATATTATTCATACAGATAAAAAGGAAATATTCAATGAAAAAAACTGAAAATATTGCGAAACTGTGGATCGGTACGGTACTTCCGGAGGGTGTAATTGATGCTGATGTATACAGGAAGTATTATAACCAACAAGCCAAATACGATGATAAATATTTAGGCACTGACGGTATCTACAAGCATGATGCCCCGACAAGCCCTGAGTATCCAAATAGTCAGAGTACCGGCATAGCAATTAGGCCGTTTACAAGGATTTCAGAAATTCTTGATGCCTCATTCGAAGATGAATCAATCACTGAAGAAGGATCTATTGTCCCCAGTCAAGAATTACTCTGGGAACTAATTGCCTCTGAAAAAAACATTGATGGGATGATTGCAGACAAAACATTGTTTTGTATCTATTCGATCAGCTATAACGAAAAATTGTTCTTCTTAAAACCCGTATTAGTTAAAATCGTTGACTATATCCCTGGATCCATTGGTTTAGAAAATGAGGTATTTCTTGTCATTGTTGAGAAACCCACTGACTTTGGATTTATCGATTATCATTGGGCGCCTGAAGAGATATCATATTCATTCCTGGGAGATATGATCCTTGATATTTGGGACCAACATAAAAAAGCCCGTTGACCAGCTATTACCTGGAACGGGCATCACAAACAACAACTATCTCTACGCCAGAGATGTTACCCCAGGTTATTACCTGGAGAAAGCGAGGTGTCGTGTGTTTTTTAATATATGCAGAATGCACGGTTTGTAGCAAGGCTCAGTTACCCCTAAATAAAAAATTAGCTCGGTGGTATTAACAGCCGAGGAAAACAGTAAAAAAGAGAGAAAAAAAATGAATAACAACGATATAAATCAATCTGATTCCCTTGAAGCTCAGCTTGTTGAGCTTGAGGAACAGAAATCCTGGCTCGAGAAGAGTCAGATGGTCAATTTACTTGTGGAATTAAATCTGGTAAGTGGTACTGAAAAACGTACTGCTTTCACATCTGCCACTAATCGAATTGGCTCTGCCCTTTCACCCAAAAGTCTTGAATTTTATTCAGATGCTGATGATGAATCTGTTCAAAGTCATTCAATTGGAAGCGGTAACAAATCCAAATGGATGGTACGTTCTGACAGTTTCGTCGATTGGATTCGACGAGTTTATCTCAGCGGGTGGAAGAAGGTTGTTAATCCTCGACCTTCCGAAAAGGTGAAAGAATCTGAAGCTAAAACTGAAGATTCAGTGGCTGAAAAAGCCTAATTCTATAGTCGCACCGGGATCTGAAGTATCTCTGAATTTTTTTTTGAGCCTCGATTATCTTCTGAGCCATCGATAGTTCTTTATGCAATCGCTCGTTTTCCAGCTCAAGTTCCATCAGACGTTTCCTGTCAGAAGCGCTAA
>JAVCCM010000048.1 GCA_030765455.1 Candidatus Electryonea clarkiae
AAATTCAACATGTGAATAACCATAAAAATCTATTGCCGATTGATTGGCTTCAATTATCTGTCCAGACTCACCATCGAGAATAAGCATAACTGCATCATGATTTTCGAACATTGAACGAAACCTCGCCTCGCTCTCCTGTAGAGCCCTTGTACGCTCCTTGACCAAATCATCGAGGTTATCTCTCTCGTAACGCAACGCGTCCTCTGCATCTTTTATTCTTAGCAGCGCTTTGACTTGTGCTGAGAGTTCGACTCCATCAATCGGTTTGGAGAAAAATGCATCTGCACCGAGATCAAGCGCTCTAGTCAGGCTGTCAGTATCGGTATGAACGGCAGTCAGCATTGCGATTGGGATGTGCTTCGTAGCTTCATCTGCTTTCATCCGCTTGCAGACCTCGAATCCATCCATTACAGGCATCTTGATGTCGAGCAGGATGACGTCGGGAGCTTCCGATTTCGCTTTCGCGATCCCATCGGCACCCGATAGCGCGGTAATTACTTCACAGTCCGGGATCATTGACTTCAGAAGCGCTGAAACGGATATCAAATTATCCATTTTGTCGTCAATTGCTAATATTTTCGGCATTAAATTTCCTTTTCAATACAATTTAAAAACGAAATATTAAACTGTATTATCATTAGAGCCATTTATTCAATTTCTCGAAAAGTTTATTAGGATCGATCGGTTTGGAGATGTATTCATCGAAACCTGTTTCAATAATTTTTTCACGATCACCCATCATGGCACTGGCAGTCACAGCAATAATAGGAATGTTTTCGGTATCCTTGTTTTCTTTCAACTTTGCAGCAACTTCGTAGCCATCCATTTTCGGTAATGCAATATCCAGTAAGATCAGATCAGGTTTTTCCGTGGTAGCTATCTGCAATCCCTTTTCTCCATCAATCGCTTCCAATATATTGAATCTTTCCCCTAAAATAGCTTTGATGCTGGTCATATTATCAGGATTGTCCTCAACGATTAATACCGTTTTCTTTCCACCGACTTTCGATTTCGGTTTCCTGACTGTTCTCCCTGGATTCTGTTTGACCTCTTTTTTTGACTTTTCAGCGACTATCTTCTCAGGTTTTGGTATTGAACCCAGCATCAGTCTGACTTTTAGCAGCAGATTGTTTGTATCAACATCACCTTTCTGAATCAATTGCTGAATGTTGTTAGCGCTAAGTGAATCCAGATCTTTCTTCGTCAGATCCTTTGCCGTCAGAACTAAAACAGGAATATTTGCTGTAACCTTTGTACTTCGAAGCTGCTCCAACACCTGGAAACCGTCAATATCAGGCATCATTAAATCGAGGATAATGCCGTCAGGGATAGTTTCAATGATATAGTCCAGCGCCTCCTGCCCGCCTGGAGCTACATCCACAATATAGCCTTCCGTCTCAAGAACTGATTTTACCTGGATTATCGCTGCCTCGTTATCTTCAACAATTAATATCCTGACACGTTTATCGTTTTGAGGTGGTGCGGTTGTCTTCAGTCCGGTCGTTGGAGTTAAAAGCTGTGTTCCCATTGATTCTTTAACTCCCTGCCAGGCTCTCGGCAGCGTTACTGTAAATATCGATCCTTCTCCTGCCACGCTTTCAACTGAAATATCTCCACCCAGGAGTTTAACTGTCTTGTAGGCGATTGCCAGACCGAGACCGGTTCCTTCATAAGAACGGGATGTTGTCCCATCTACCTGGATGAACTCCTCGAAGATGCGGGACAATTGATCTTCGGGGATACCTATTCCAGTGTCGGCAATCCTGATGCTGATATTGTTCTCATCAAAATCGGCAGATACCTTGATAGATCCCTGTTCTGTAAATTTCACCGCATTGGCAAAAATATTCAGTAGTATCTGGTGTATTTTGCCCTCGTCGCTTTTAATCCCTGGAAGATTATCCTGAATCTCCTTCACTATTTCAAGACCCTTTTGGGAAGCGATTATTTCAAGTCCATCCACAGTATTATCAATAGTTGTTTTTAGCGAGAACAGGCTGGTTTTGATCTCTATATGTCCCGCTTCGATCTTGGCAAGATCGAGAATATCATTTATTAGAGCTAATAACTGTACGCCGTTCCGTTTGATGATCTCGAGGTAATTGAGCTCCTCGTCCGTAAGTTTATCTTTTGACTGCTTCAACAGCACACTCGACAGCGATAAAACCGAATTCAATGGCGTCCTGAGTTCATGGCTCATATTTGACAGGAATTCACTTTTCATCCGGCTGGCATCTTCAACCATTTTCTGCTGAATCTCAAGCTCGGTATTCTGTTGTTCCAGCTCCTCTCTCTGAGAGTTCAACTCATCTGTCTGCGCCTGAAGTTCTTCATTCTTTCCATACAATTCCTCAGCAAGTTTTATAACTTTCTCATTTGCCAACAGGCTGGAAAAAGCTGAACTCATACTGATCCACGTCAGATTTAAAATATCCAGCGATTCCTCTGAATATTCACTCAGGCTCCCAATTGAAATAACAATCGTAACTTCATCATCAATCATCAGGGGAATGGTTATTATTTCCTTTGGCAGCGCTATCCCGACAACCGTCTTGAAAGTAAAAGAGGTCTCCCCGGGGATATTTCTTAAGTGTGTGATCTCCCTGGTTGCCAGCACCTTCCCAAATTCCCCTTCAAGTTGCCCTGCATCGAAGATCATCGCCTGTTCCGGATTTATTCCAATAGATGCGAAGTGTTCAAACTTATCTTTTCCTGAGTTTAACAGGTACACTGCACCCATTTGAGAGTCGGTCAATTCAATCAGTTTGTTCAGCAGCCCATGACCAACTTCAGAAATTTCCGTGGTAGCGACCATCGTGCTTACCAATTCACTGCTTCTTTCCTGAATTCTGAGCCTTGACTCCATTGTATCTGCCATAATGTTAATGCTTTGAGCCAACAAACCCAGTTCATCATTTCCGATGCTTTCATTCCTGGAACTCGTGTTCCCCTCAGCGATGCGTGTTGAAACAGCAGCCATAGTTTGTATGGGTTTAGCAATATTTATAGAAATAACTCGAGCAATCATGTACGCCAATATCAACGAAATTCCGAATATCCACGACAAACCTCTCAGTAAGCCCTTTATTGGAGCATATACCTCTGAAAAATCCTGCTTGGCAACGAACCCCCAACTCATACTGGGAATATGAGTATATGCTGCTAAGACTTTTTCACTCCTGTAATCGACCGTTTCAACGATTCCTGTCTCACCCCTTGAAGCTCGAACCGCAGGCTCAGCGTTAATTTTTAGCTTAAGCGGTGCATTATTTTTCCACCTTAGCTCATTCAAAGCAAATAGATCTTTGTTTACAATCAGTGTCTCACCGGTTTTTCCCATACCACCTCGTTCAAGAAGCAGGTCAAAAAGCGAAGCTTGCAAATCTATACGCATTACCACAATGCCGACGATATGTTCTTCATCGTGCGCTTGACAAAGTATCGGTGCCGAAACTGACATTTGGAGCTTACCGGTGGACTTTGAATCATATACATCCTGGATAAACATCTTCCTTGTTTCCATTGGCACATTGAAATAGGGATGTTCAGATTTATCCTTGCCTTCTTCGTTCATATCTGTTGATAAGAGAACACTGCCTGTGGTTGGATTAATGATGAATATCTCATTATAATCTGTGTAGTGCTCCTGATATTGACTCATATTTTCCCTGATAAGCTTGAAAGTTGTGGAGTCTTTGTGTGTTAATCGCTGTTTGTTCAAGAGTTCTTCCAGGTTCCTCATCTGATTATTTTCTACAGTGACCCTGATATCACCAACTCTCTCCTCAAGCCATCGATTCATCTCCCTCACTTTCAAATCACGTATTGAGACAAGTTTGGTGTAAGCCTCTTCTTTTATTGAATTAACTCGTTGAAAATAAATGATGGAACTCGTAACGAACAACGGTAATGTAACCGCTATGAAAAACCAGAACATTAGACGTGTCCTGATGCTCTTGAAACTGAATAGCTCTTTCAATCTAATGTCTCCTTTTATGGGAGGTAAATCTGTTATACCCACTCTGTTCTTAACTTTTTCTTGCTTGATAGATTTGGCTGTGATCGTTCAGCCTGCGGAAACGTTTTCGATCTTTTTGTGGAATCGTTTCTGCCTCACCCAAAACCAGGTATCCGCCATTTATTAGAGAATGATTTAATTTCTCTAAAATAAGATCCTGATGTTCTTTCCGGTAATAAATTAGAACATTACGACACAGCACCAGGTCAAAATCGCCGAAAATACTTACAGGGGGAGCTTTGCTCCGTTTGTCCAACAAATCATAAACTGAAAAATCAACCATCTCGCTAATATTTGTTTTTAATTTAAAGTCTGAGCCTTTTTTAGTAAAGTACTTCTTTACAAGACCATATCTTACATTATTGATATCCTCGGACGAATATACCGCTGCTTTCGCCCTGGACAAGATTTCGGCGTCAATATCCGTTGCGAAGATATTGGTTTGAACAGGATGGTTATTTTTTTCAAGGAATTCCCTGACAAGAATCGCAATTGAATAAGGTTCTTCTCCTGCCGAACATCCCGCAGACCATATCCGGAGAGCTTTTCCTCCTGCCCCGACTTTGTTTTTTATGAGCTGAGGCAGAATGATGTTCTCAATATAATTAAAAATTAAAGGATTTCTAAAGAAACTGCTGACATTAATGGTTAATGCATCTATCAGCTTATCGATCTCGTCGTGATGTTGACTCAAATATTCAAAATACTGCCCTGCATCTGAGAGTCCAATTGCCTCAGTCCGTTTACGAATTCCGTTCTTAAAAACGGAAGAACTGTAGCCCGAAAAATCGTAATTATACACTTCCTTAAGAAAATCCTGAATCTCTTTTATATGGTCAGTCATACTAGTACTCCAGTTCACATGCTTTGGGGTGCACTGTCATTCTCGGGCTTGCCCCGGGAATCCACCATTTACATTGAATCCGAGAATGACGACCCCTCATAGTAAAGGAATCAATGTACTAGTTTGAGCCTTAATCTTGTTTTCCGGCTAATCCGATTCGTCAACGGATTTATATTTCTTTGGCTGCCCAGATTTCTCTAACAGTTCGTTGACTTCCCGCTTCATATCGACAATACGATATTCCCTGCCCATAAAGAGTTTGTTTGTTCTATCGACTTCTTCTATTCGCTTTTTCAAGTCCTCTTCCGCCTGTTTACTCTCGGTGATGTCCTCCGAAATGCCCAAGAGATACTGTGGCATTCCCTCTTCATTATTAATAGGAATTTTCCTGGTATGAAGTATTCTTTCCCCCTTATGTTTGGTTTGTATCGACTCCTCAGGAATATCAAGAAGTCTTCCACTGCTTAAAACATCTCTATCTTTTTCTGTGAAAAAATCTGCTTCCACTTTGGGAAAAAAGTCGTAATCGTTTTTTCCAAAAAGCTCTTCTCTGGAACAGCCTAAAAGTTCTTCACCAGCTTTATTAAAACGTACAAATTGTAAATCCTTTGCACCTTTTACGAAAATCATGTTAGGGATATTTTCGATTATTGTCCCAAGAAATTTCTCACTCTCCTGCAATGCCTCTTCCGCTCGCTTGCGTTCGGTGACGTCCAGTACGATGCCCTGATAATGTGTAATCTCCCCGTTTTCATTCCTGATAATGTTTGTTCGGTCATCTATCCATTTAACCAGTCCATCACTAGTGATAATACGGTAGGGTTGGTGTATAAAATCATGTATCTCCTTATCTTTACTAAAACGAGCAACTTCTTCGCCGACTCTTCCCAGATCATCCTGATGAATGACTTTCGCATAAGACGCTTTGCCTGTCAGGAAATCTTCAGCGGAGTAACCGAACAACTCCTTCACATTTTCGGAGACGTATTCGGCAGGCCAGTTTTCAGTATTACGCCAGAGAAACGCTACCGCCGGACTACGATTAATAATCTCGGAGGATTTACGCAGTTCCGCTTCTGCCAACTTACGCTCCGTGATGTCGGTGCAAACACCGATCCACCTGTACGGTCTGCCCTTGCTGTCAATGAGAGGCTGTGCCCGGTCTTCAAAATATTTATATTTGCCATCTTTGTGCCTTATCCTGTACACATATTCAATAGGTTCCGTTGATTTTCGGTGATGTTCAACAGCATTTTCAAGTTGGCTGACATCATCGGGGTGGATGAGGGACAGCCATGCATTGATATCCTGGGATATTTCCCCCTTGCCGAATCCCAGCATTCCATCAATATCACCGAACCATTCCAGTGAATCTGTCTCGACATCCCATTCGTATATCAGGTCATACGCAACGACTCCAGCTACTCTGAAGCGCTCCTCGCTTTCCTGCAGTGCCTCCTCCGCCTGCTTGCGCTCGGTGATGTCTCGAATAACAAAATGAATTATCTGTTTGCTTTCAAGCGTATATTTACATGGAGTTATTTCGGCTAAAAAAACAGAACCGTTTTTCCTCACAAACTCTGTCTCTAAATTTAACATGTCTTTATTTTTCATATCAGCCAACACTTGGGCGGAATGTTCCAATTCTGTTTCGGAATGTAATTCATATACCTTCATTTCGAGCAGTTCTTTTTTTGAATAGCCAAACTCTTCGACTGCCTTATTATTGGCATTCAAGATATTCATATCCATATCATGGATAATAACCGAATCGGGTGAAAATTGATAAATCTGTCTGTATCTATCTTCATTTTCCTTTAGAGTTTCTTCTGCTCGTTTGCGCTCTGTGATGTCTTTGACGATATGGGTAAAGGCAGTAATTTTACCCTTGTCATCTAACACCGGCCATGTGAGGAGGGAATACCATTTACCGTCTTGGAAGTGCTCTCCAGTGCCAGGCATCCCATCTTTCAATGTCTGAGAACAGGGACATTGCGGGATTGGTTTTTTCGTTCCATGCGCGATTTCGTAGCATTTTCTTCCGATTAGTTCCTCCCGACTTAAACCGGTTGCATCGCATATAGTTTTATTCACCTCAAGAAACAGATGATCGGGAGAAATCACAGATACCATATCTGATATGGAGTCAAAGGTATTTTGCCAGCGCAGCGAGGATTGTATAAGCTCCTCATTTGCATCAGCTATTTCTTTTTCTATCTTCTTGTTATTCAGTGCACCAGTAATCGCCGGACCAAGCCGTGTAAGATGTTCTTTAATCACATAATCTGCTGCGCCAGTCTTCATACATTCGACTGCAGTTTCCTCATTCATGGATCCCGTGACAATGATCAGGGGGATCAGGGGATATTGCTCTTTCACTATTTCGAGAGCATCCATTCCTGTGAATTGTGGCATAGCATAATCAGAAAGGACTATGTCCGGTGAAAAGTCATTAAGTTGCTGAATGAAATCTTCTTTTGTCTCAACAAGAAGACATTCTGACTCGAATTCCGCTCTTTGAATCTCTCGTCTTACAAGCGCAGCATCAGATGGGACATCATCCAATATCAGGATTTTGATTTTGTTTTCCATATTAATCCTCTCTATGTCGATAATCGAAAATTATTGCCGGGCGACAAAAGCTCAATTATCTCTCAAACCTGCTATTACCAGATAGACCTTCATTAATCAAATCGTTAGGGAGTTTCATTCAGTAGCAACCAGTAATATCTTAACTTATTGACTGCATCGATAAATTTATCAATATTTACCGGCTTAACTATGAAACTGTTCACTCCAAGCCGATAACTCTCAACCATATCCTGTTCTTCACGTGAAGATGTAAGCACGACAACAGGGATTTTCTTAGTACGATCATCTGATTTAACTCGACGTAGTACTTCCAATCCATCAACCTTAGGAAGTTTGAGGTCGAGAAGTATTACTTTCGGGTTATTATTGATATCCCTTGATGAGTATTTCCCTGTTGCAAACAGGAATTCTAAAGCTTCTTCTCCATCTTCAACGACATGAACCTTATTCAGCAGGTTGTGTTTTTTAAACGCTCTGAGAGTGAGCGCGATATCGTTTGGATTATCCTCGACCAAAAGGATTTCGATTGCATTTTTGTTGTCCATTTCAAGCGTCCTTCTCTTTAGGTAAAGTGAAATAAAACGTTGCACCTTCGTTAACTATGCCTTCAGCCCATACTCTGCCGCCATGTCTATAAATAATACGCTGCACCAAAGCCAGTCCGATACCGGTACCTTCGTAATCTGCCGGTTTGTGCAGACGCTGAAATACTTTGAACAGTTTATCAACATATTTCATATCAAATCCTACTCCGTTATCTTTCACAAAATAAACGTTTTCTGTCTTTTCCGTCCTGCTTCCGATTGTAATTGGTATGGAATCATCCTGTTTTGAATACTTGACAGCATTTGATAAAAGGTTAGCCAAAACTTCCTTGATCAGTGTGCGATCACCGTTAGCTGGGAGAAGATCAGTCATCCTTAGATCAATTTTTATTCCAGAAGATGTTAGTTTTATTTGTTCGAGTACATCTTTTACAAGGTCAAACATTTCTATTCTTGAATAATGTAATCCTTTTCTGCCTAATCGAGAGAATTTGAGCAACCCATCTATGAGTGCTCCCATACTACGTGCGCTCTGCTGTATTACATCAATCTGATGTTGACCCTCTGCATCAAGTTTCTCACCGTAGTCTTCAAATAACATCTCAGCAAAGCCATCAATCGCCCGTAAAGGTGCGCGAAGGTCGTGTGAAACTGAATAAGCGAACGCCTCAAGTTCCTTGTTTGTTTCTCTTAATTGGTGACTGGTTGTGCTTAGAGTTTCATTTGTTATCCTCTGATCTTCCATTAGATTCAGCATAGCCTGATTTAGTTGTTCAACCTCTTCCATTTGTTTGCTGAGATCGATGGTGCGTTTTTGCACTTCGTTCTCTAAATTCACTGAATGTTCTCTAAGTTTTTCTTCAGCCTTATCTTTTGCTTCTTGCTGAAATTGAATTTGCTCGATCAGGTCATTAAAATCATCATATAACCCTCCAATCTCGTCATTCGTAGTTTTCGTAGCACGTATCGAATAATCGACTGAACTTGATATTGATTTTGTAACCATTCTTAAGGAATTAATCGGTTTTGAAATAATCTTTTGAAACGATGTCGCTAAAAAATATGAGAGAGTAATCAAGCATGCTAAGAGTAGAAGCATCGTCTGAATAGAGCTGTAAATTTCTTTTTCCATCTGGGTGGTTGATACAAATAAACCAATAGTTCCGATATTTTCACCGTTGTTATCAATAGATCTGTGAAAATGTAGATAATCACCTTTGAAGGTTGCCTTTACATTCTGCTTTAGCATCTCGTGAATTTTCAAATCGTCATTTTTTCGATAACTAGTCATGAGAGCACCATTCACATCATAGACAGAGGCAGTGATTACATTCGGAAGTGAGTTGATTTTTTTTAAAATTTCTTGAATACCATCAACATCGTTGAAAACAATTGGTGCGACACAGTATTCTCCCATCATTTTTGCTGTCAGGTTCGATTTTTCGATCAAATCTTCCTTCATGTGATTGATCTCATTGATAACAACAAGAGCGAATCCTATACCGGTTGTGAGGAATGTTACAGTAAGAATGATAGCGATAAGTTTATTCTTGATAGAAAAACTGTTAAATGGATTCATAGCTCACTCTTTACCGGTTTTACGATCCTCGCGAGCTTAAGCAACTTATAGCTCATTTTAAATCCCGAAATCTGCACTGCCGTTTGGTTGATTTCGAAACGTATTTTCTCTCCATCCTGGTAGAAATTAATACACACACCTCTTTTTGCGTTCCCTTTTGAATCACTGACGGTTAAAATGGATTTATCTCTCGTATATGATATTATTTGTGAGATAATGTCTTTTTTTGCTTTCCCGATGAACAGTAGATGACAAGCTTCAATTTCTTCAATATTGGATAAGTAACGGATTTCTACTTTCCTGTTCTTGATTTTCTGGGAAGAATAGATATCTTCCAGGTTAGTCCCGAAAGGATTCTTACCGATAACACCCAGAATAAAAGGACTTGAGCTATCCTCAATTGTTGACTCAGATGGCCAATCAATGAATTGAGTGAACTTTTCGAGAAAAATTGCTTTTACCAACTGTTCGTTCTTTTCAGCAAATGATGTTTGCAATTGAACAAGGAACAGCAGAATAGCAACAGTTTTAAATGTGGTTCTTAATCTCTTCACTCAATAAACCCAAGAATCTATTTTGCTTTTAAACAATCTCAATTTAAAACTCCGTTGAAAAGCGAATTCCGAAGGTGCGAGGCTCTTCAATAAAACCAATTTGTCTTGGATATTGCCAGTTGTTCCCCTCTTCCCAAAACTGATATACATACCTTAAGTGGTTGACTGCAAATAGATTCATAACCGATGTGGTTAAAACCATGTTTACATTACTTACTTCGAAATTATAAGAGGCTGAAATGTTTGATGTAAAAGAAGACCTGGAATAGCCCCTGTTTTTTACATCATTATATATGTTGCTCATTTCCTGTTTAGTCCTTGAATCACCGTAATTATCATGAACAGACTTAAACATATCTAACATATCAGCCTGACCATATTTTGAAGCATACCTTGAATTAAAATGGATATAAAGGGATTTATTGATTTTGTAAGAAGTGATAAGTTTAAGCTGATGCAGTGGAAAATTATTGATCCGGTTATTACCTGCATCTATAAGTGGAATGTCAAGGCTGTCCAAACCTATGTTTGAAAGGTATGAATAGAATTCATATTCGGGATTCCATTCTAATTGCTTAATGTAAGAGTAATTTAGAGCAATATTAAAGTTGTTCAACTTATATGAAAGGTCGGCCTCTAAACCGGCAGTATTAAATTCACCTAAAACTTCTGATCTAATGTCGGAATATCCAATCTGATCTACTGATTGGTAGGATGTAGATAGATTAGCAGAGAAGTTTTGCCAAAAAACAACTGCATAGATTAACTCAATACCTGAAAGCTTCTCAGGGTTTGGGGAAGGTTCTGATGCAAAATCAAGAGCGTATAATTCGCGAAAATTTGGCAAACGAACCGATTGTTGGACGATCAGTTTTAGAAAATTGTTTTTATCTATTTGTTGGATGATTGCAATTCTTGGCGAAAAAGCCACTTTGGTAAGATTATGTTTATCTAGTCTTCCCGAGCATAGAATTGTAGTATTTTCTACAGGTAGGTAATTTAATTCATAAAATCCTGAGATTTGATGTGCGCCAATTGGATCTTCAATCAATGTTACAATACCATATTGATTGTATTGAGTATAAAAACCCGAGCTTGAATCCAATACGGCAAAATTCACTGGTTGTGCGAAATCCATTACAAAACTATTCTTTGCTTTGCCCCATTCAGCCTCATAAAACCAATAGCTGTATTTAGAGCCAAATGCTATTTTAAATTTATCGAAGGGCTCATACGATAACATTGAACGTAAACTGACCCTGTTTTCACTGTAAGAAGTCCTTCGTTGTGAAATGTCATTGAAAGGCTTATCTGCCCCCTGATATAGCGCAATGTCCCCATGGCTTTGCGATTGAAAGCCAATACTACTTTCTAATTTAGTTTTTTCCGAAAACTCGTGATTGTTTCTAAGTGATGATGTAAATTGTTGTCCATAAAGGCCAGGGAAAGCGGGACCTTCTTCTGAAAATATTTTTTGTTGTTGCTTAGTAAAACTAAAGCTTGTATAACGTGCCCAGAATTCAAATTCCTTTAAAAAGTCGAGATCTAGTTGCGCTTTTATTTCAGGTCTATTTTGAAAATCTGCATATAAATTAGGTGCAGGTGTGCCCAAGCCCTTGTTTCCCCAAGTTTCTGACATATAACCGTAACCATAGTCATGGACACGATCGATGTAATATAACTCAGGATTCTTAATACCTTCAGATGTTCCAAGAGAGCCAAACAACGAGATCGAATAATCTTTCTTTTTAACAGAATATCTGCCATTAATGGTTGAATACCTGTAGGTGAAATTATGTCCAGCGCCTATTTTTACTTTATTAGCTGTTTTTATGTCTTTTGTAGTAATAGAAATAATACCACCAATTGCTCCAGGTCCATAAGTCACAGAGCCAGGTCCCCGTATTATTTCAATTTTTTCAATATCGGAAAGGTCTCTGTTCTGAATCTCAAAAATTGCCCCGTGCTCATATTGCAAATTCATGTTTTCGCCATTAACAATTAGTAGGAATGAATTATTTTGATCGCTCATAACGCCGCGCATTCCAACTCGGGCTCCTAACCAATGATTTACAAAAATACCTCCAGGCACATAAACTTCCAATAAATCCAATAGATTTCTAGCAGGTGTATATTCAATATCTTCTGCGGTGATAACGGTAACGGATGCAGGAATTTTCGATTGTTCCATACCAATCAGTGTGCCTGAATATACAACCACCTCCATCAACTGCTCGATTGACATATCCTGAAGTGAGTTCTGCTCAAAACTATCCGCAGCCAAAACTACTTGTAAGCAGGTCAGGGAAAGAATTACAGCACAGCAAAGAGAATAAATCAATCCTCTTACACTTAGATTTAAATGCATTTTCTTATCCTTTCTTTCAAACCAACCATATCATAAACTTTTCTGTTCCTTCAACGGATCATCCGCCACCGGTATCATGCCAGCATCTTCTACTTGTGCTCGTAATGATTTAATCGCCACTTTTAATTCAGCCATTCGTACTTCTCGTCCAGCCATCAGGTTTATAGTCTTTTTCAAATCATGAGTACGCTCTTCAACAATCTCTTCCAAATGCTCTTGGTGTTTTTTTAGCTCCAATTCATCGCGCTTTCTGTCTGAAATATCATAGGAAATCCCCTGCAGACCGACAATATCACCGGATTCATTTCTTACTGCTGATTTAATTGTCTGCATCCAATATTTCTTTCCTGAAATGATCGCTTGTTCTTCTGAATCTTTTGTTTTTCCTGTTTCCATTACTTTTTTATCGTCACTTATGTATTTATCCGCAAGTTCTGTAGGATGAAAATCATAATCATTTTTCCCTATTATATCCTCAGGTGTTAATCCTAAGTCTTCCGCATAGTTATCATTTACTGAGATATATTTAGAATTAACATCTTTTATAAATATTTTCTGCTGAAGGTTTTCGACGAGCATCCGGTATTTTCCTTCAGATTCTTTGAGTTTCTTCTCGGCTTGTTTGCGCTCGGTAATATCTTCCTGTATTACAACCACATTTGTCAACGTGTCTGTCGGGTCCAATATGGGAAACATTTTGCATCGTGTAATGACTTTCTTATTCTCGTGGGGTGAAACAAATTCTATATCAGGCGTTTCAACGATTTTCCCTTTCAAAGCCTCCTTGAAATACTTGACCACGCCCTGGCTTACGTTCGCTGGATCTGAGAGCGCATTACTTCCTATGATCATATCCTTGTCGGGCACAGCGTAGAACTTCAGAAATGCTTTATTCACCATAACATTGAACCCTTTGGAATCCATCACAAAGGTGGGAAGTGGTGATTGCTGAATCAGGCTCTCCATGAAAATACTCTTTGCTTTGATCTGTTCTTCGTCCAGCTTGCGGTCCGTGATGTCTAAGGCAATTGAGGCAATACCAATAGGTTTGTCTTCTTCATCAGTTAATAATGATAAGGAAATTAGAACTGGTATTATGCTTCCATCTTTTTTCTGGCGAAATCCCTCAACATTGCGAATCAATTCACCTGACCTGCAAAGCTTTAATAGTTCATCTGCTTGCTTATGCTTCTCGTCTGGAACAAGTAGTTTAATTGGCTTTCCAATCAATTCTTCTCTTGTATAATCATATGCTTTTACAGCTTCTTCATTCATTTCAATAACAATTCCATCCAAATCTTCTATTATCGTAGGAACCGTTCCATCTAAAAAGACCTTTGAAAGTTTTCTGATTTCTTTCTCAGCCTGCTTGCGCTCACACACCGCCTTTGCTAACTTGACATTACTAAAACTCAACTTTGAAATCATCTTGGAGAATTTTACCAGGTACTCCATCATCGACTTGGCTCTTGCCCGGCTGATACGCGGCACACGATCCAGCGCAGCCAAATATGATTCCTTGTCAAAACCATATTTCTCCACCATATCAATAAATACCTGCCTGTCAACAACCTTATCATCATAGAAAAACTGGCCCGTGTAGATATTCCCTACGTGCTTATCGCCAAGCATCAGAGGCGTAGCCATATCCCAAAGATGATTGTTGCATTCATAGGTCACAAATTCACCAGGCATCAAGCTTTCGGTAAAATAAAGATCGCTTTCAGTGCAGGCGGCACACGTTTCAGGATGAACCCTATGAAACTGCTTACAGATATCCTGCCATCTCGTAGCCGCCAGTACATTTCCCTTAAGATCGAGAATAGATACCGGCATCTCCGTTATCTTGAAAAATGCTACCATCAGAGACTGCAATTCCTGGACATCAATAATATTACTAAGCTCAAAATCCTCAATATCAACATCCGGCAATAGAATCGTATCAAGCTTCAACCTTAAATGATCTTCACTCTGACGCAGAGCCTCCTCTGCCTGTTTTTGATCGGTGATGTCCGAGAAGATGGAAACAAAATACTCTTTCTTTGGGCTGTACAAATAAACCGAGTACCATCGCTTCAATTGTTCCTGGTATTGCTCGAATCTAACTTCTTCTCCCGTCAGTGCAACTTTTCCGTGGACCCCGA
>JAVCCM010000064.1 GCA_030765455.1 Candidatus Electryonea clarkiae
CATACCTGATTTGCGTGCCGCCAAAGACAACGTTGCCTCACTCTGAATTAGCTTCATCAAATACCTCACCTGTTTGTCGGTGACCATCCAAGTCCTCCTATGTTGAGTCCGTGGACAGTCTAATAATCCCATCATCAAAACGGGAATTGTAATTGTCGTTAAACAGGAATTCTAAATGTTGCTAATCAATAGGTTATGTCCAGCAAAGTCGAGCTGAAATGGAAGTGTTGTTCACCTTGCTGGCTGATCGATACGAACGCGGGAGCATCATGCTCACCAGTAATCTGCCGTTTTCAAAATGGGAACAGATATTTAAAGATCCCATGACCACCGCAGCAGCTATTGACCGCTTAGTCCATCACAGCGTGATCCTGGAACTGAATGTGAACAGCTACCGGTTAGAAAAATCGAAGGGGAAGAAACAGGCAAACACCACTTAACAAATGTGCAGTTCTCCCCATGGGGAGAACTGCATAAACAAACAAAACAAAAACGGGAACTCTAATTGTCGTTGGAGGGAAATTATAGTTGACGTTGAACAATCAGTGTCGCCATCCTCATCAAGATCTGCTAAAGCAACACCTCTGACATTAGAATCATTCAATGCAACATTGTGACACTCAGTAATAACTCCAATACCATTATTTTCCCACCATACCAGTGCATTTCCGTAGAACAGCGCAGCCGCAATATCGATATCACCGTCCCCATCAATATCACCCGCGCAGATATCTAATGGGCCATTAGGATTGTCAATATCGTGTCGTGTAAATTCAAGTTGGGCGGATATAGGATTAACGAATAGGAGAAACATTACAATTATCATGTATAAACAATGTGTTCGATTCATCATTTTAATCCTGTAATGTTACAATAACAATCTTACTCTTCTTCAAAACTATATGGCAGTTCGGCAGTATATCTCTAAACATATACTGTATCTTTTGCATAGATTAACTTCATTATTTGAGAAGTACGATCTTCCTCGTTTCATGGATTGGTCCCGCTTCAAATTGCAGGAAATACATTCCGCTCGCCATACCCGATCCGTCGAAGGGCAGCGCATATCTTCCGGCTGACATTGGTAAACCAGCTAATTCTGCAACTTCCTGACCGAGGAGGTTGTATATCTTCAGCATGACTATTGCTGTCTCTTTTAATGCAAACCGGACGGTCAAAGTTTGGTTGAAAGGATTCGGATAAGCGCCGTCAAAAGACCACTCGAGAGGCTGCATGATATCAGGATCATTGATTTCGTCTGTAGTATCGGGCAGCGTCATTGTTATTGAGATGTAATTATTTTCATCCTCACAGGCATTATTTTCAAAGCCGACAAAGAATGAATACGAACCGGCAGGTAGTCCGGTTGATCTGAATAACAATTCTATTATTTCTTCTTCACCTCCAGGCAAGGTTCCTTGAGGATTATTGATTGTGAAAAATGTGTCGTTGTCATTAAAATACCATACCTGCACATAGCTCTCTTCGGTTTGATTTATTACTGCGGAAAAAACATGCGCGAGTGGGTTCCAAGTACTCGAAAAATCAACTCCTGATATTCCCCATCTACCTGCGATGTAAGGTATGGTATGAACCAGGTTGGATTCACCGGATTCAGGATTCATCCTAAACACCTGAATATCGCTGCGAGATGTCGGCTGTGAGAACAAATAAAGATATTTACCGGTCTCATCATTGGGATTCCATGCTGCTCCACGTGGAATGAATTCCCGCTCAAACCGTTCAATAATCTCGCCATTCCGGTCAATTCCATAGATGTCGCTATCATAATCACCCATCCAGAAAAGATCATTCTCAGGGTCCCACTCAAGGAAATGAGCAGATTCCAGGGGTGCATCCCAGGAATTTGAAAGGATAATGGAGTCAGGTTGAATTTCCATCTGGTAGATTACTTCATCATCTACACCGTAGAGATATTCTCCGTCCCAGGCTAATCCGCGCATACCCGTTGCTGTTCGGTCTTCTTCCGGTACAGGTTGATCATACGTTGCTACCAGTTCCCTTCCAAGATCGTCATATTTATATATCTTGTTAGGTCCGGTTGGGTTAAAGTTATCAGATCCGCTTATGAAATAACTTCTGCCAACAAAAGCTAACCCATGATAGCGTGATTCATCCGGGCTGAGATCAAAAGCATACAGGTTATTCCAGGGAGTACCGGTTCGATCTGGTCGTTCACGAGGATCTTCCAGAAATATATCGGTGGAGTATTCGAGCAATCCTGTACCATTATTGGACAGGGTAACCGGGATAGTTAATTCGTTATCGGATTCAAGCTCCTCATTGATTTCCACGTTGTCTAGTGCGAGTTCCGGGAATAACATTTCAATATTAACCATAGTCGTTTCATCGTCGGCAACCGTGAAGCTGTCAGAGACCAGTGTATTATAACAATCCAGCTCAAAAACCAGTGAATTCTCTCCGACGAATATATTTTCCATCGAATAGTATCCATTTTCGTCTGTCTCAGCGAAATAGAGGGAGTCCGTGGTATGGAGTGCAACTCCCGGCAACGGTTCTTCGGTTCTTAAATCTGTTACTGTTCCCGCTATTGTTCCGAAAATGGAATAGTGATTTGTTGAAAACAGAATAATACTTTCATCACGAATCCTGGCAGCACCGGGAACATATTCATTCCAGTAAGAAATCAACAAACCGTCTGACTGTGTTCCGTTTTCAATTCCAGTTGTCCAGTAGGGAACATCGTATGAAATACCGCCGCCTGTTGAATGGTTGGCATCTTGATACTGGAAAAGAAAGTCATTGTCTCCTGAATATGTGGGGCGAGCTTCCTGATTGTAAAAAATCATCTGAAATGTGCAAGAAAATGCAGTACTATGATGATTCATATTGAACCATTCTACAATAAAACGCCCGTTGATTTCATCAAAATAAGTATAGATTCCCGCATTCCAGGGCATGCGCAGTTCATCCCAGTAAACTGCTATCATATAGTTTGGACCGAGAGGTGAAGGGATAGTCCAATTCCTGGGGAGATGCATATCTCCCTGGTTACCCATTGCTATCCATCCGTTGGAACAAACCGTTGCAGTATCAAATATTTCGCCGTAATACTGGATGCTGAACGGCAGCTCAATGACCAGGGATTCATCCCGATCATAACCGTTATCGCTGATATCCAGTCCCTCGCCCTCATAATCGTAATCATCCTCATCCGGGTTAATTTCCACCCAATCAAATTCCGGTATAAATTCTGACCATGCGGTATCTGTTTCATCAAATGCATAGTATCCGTAATTGTCAGGACCAGCAGGATCGGATGACTCCTTTTCGCCAAGATATAATATGAAAGAAACTGTATCGGTCTGTCCCGATTCTGTAGTCACTATCAGCGACATATCTGCTGGATAACCCGGAATTGCCAATGGGTGAATTTGTATTTCAAAAAGACCATTTGCCGTATCGCCGACAGCTATCTCATCAAACTCATCTTCAGCTTCGGTAACAAAAACAAAGTGACTATTACTTATCAGTTCACCATTGGAAACATCCGCGTCACTTCCGCCGGTATTGGTGATGGATAGTTCGAGATCGCTGAAATCACCGGGTTCAAGATTTTCATCAAGCGTAACGCTGACAGCCTGGTATTGGGGGGCATATACGGTCATAGAAAGTATATCATCATATTCACCACCTCCCTCAGTTCTCGCTTCCAGATCGATATGCATAATCCAGTCATGTTGCGCTTCCGGCTCGATTTCGATCAGGATCAAGCCCTCGCCCCAGTTCGATTCGCTTGAAAGCAATTCATCTATGAAAACATCGCCTTCTATTCCCCCTATCCATTCCTCATCGCTGCTCCCGGTGAATTCTATTTCTGTCTCAGTTTCATCCCCGAAATTCTTCACCTGGAGACGCAATCCTACTGTTTCACCTGCTTCCGGGATTCCGTTATCGTTGCCCTCAGTGCCGTTGTTTCCGTTATCAATATATTCAACATCAACAAAACCTATCTGTGCATCGGGCGAAACAACTTCCACTTCAATTCGTGCTGGAGCATAATGCTGCTTTGTCACTGTAAGTATTGCATCGCCTGGATAACGGATCGGGGTATCAAGAATAATTTCACCAATTTCGTCGGTTATACCCCTCGCAATAATCTCCTCGTTGTCGTCCGCCTTATACAGTGTTACCCATGCGCCTTCAACTAATATGTGAAGCTCCTCATCCTCCACGGTTACACTGAATGAATTCATACCAGTCTCAATTTCGGTTTCAGCTTCAACGGCAAGTACTTGCGGAATACCGGTCCATACCCAGACCGTAGGATCACCCATAAGGTTTAGACCTCGGAAAGTTGTATTCATACGGTTGTAATTATGATCGGGAAAATTATTCCAGAGGTTTACTTTAGCCGCAAGTATTAGATCTCCCAGGCATGGCATACGAGCCTGTAGCATTGCCCAACCGGAGCCTCCAATAGCGAGATTATTACAGTGCTCAGATGATGCGTTTGTCATTCCAATAGCGCCAATAGCGCCTTTCGGTGTTTCAGGTGTACCTGCAAGCATGAATGCTTCGCTAACACTACGCCCTCTATATGTCCAGTTTCCCGTTCCCTCGCCTATATCCAAAACTACAGGAGTCATGAAGTTGTTTGTAAGGTTATTTATTTGACCACTATGTATTCCTGCACCAATATATCCACGAGATGCATAAAGACTTACTCCATCATTGATTCTTTGGATTGCATGGTTATTACCCACACGCCAGGCAGTATCTACCTGCGTATAACCAATATTTAACATGGCATGACGTACATAGCGCATAGATTCGACTTTACAGATGTAATCATATTGGCTCGGGACACTTACCATCCCTCGCAGGTACCAGTCGGTATTGTCAAGATCTGGATCACGTTCGTAAGCAATAACCTTATTGATATAGATTTCAAGCTCTTCGCTCGTCTGTACGGATATTCGCCCCACTCCAACATCAGCAAGGTTATCTTCACCTTCTATTGTGGAATAAGCTTGGTCGCCGATTGCACTTCCTGTTCCAGAAGCGGGTGGAGTAGCAAAGGGTCCAGTATCATCGCCTACTATCACCACATAATCATACTTGATTTCGGATTCACCCCAACGATTAATCAGTTCATCGCGAATAGATATGCTATCCCAGTCAACGTCAGAATCAGTCAGTAATTCGAGGTCCCATCCTTTTTGCAGTTTCCATTCGAACCAGGGATGCATTAGTTCCATCAGATCTTCATCATCCCTCATTATGACCTGCACACCACCACGATATAGAGTGTATTCATCTAATTCGGAATCATCCCAATCGAGGAACTGGCGGTAGAAAGGCAGGAATGCTTCGCTGATGCTCGTTGGCTGGACAGGAAGAGTATTGCGTTCGTCTCCATCCTCGAACCGCATGCGAACCTTCAGGTTGGATGCGACACGAGCTTCATGTCTGGCGGGATTAACCTGAACCGGAAATGTGGTCATAGTTGCCACACGGAAGTCACGCATGATCGCCGGATCACCGACTTGCGCCCAACTACCCGGATACCACTCATCTAATGGTTCCCTGACCAAACCCAACTCGTTCTTATCCGGGTAACTGTCCAGATCATCTTCCGTCCCAAGGAAAGCCGCTACGTTTATACCTTCGATGGTTTCATACTCAACTTCGATAATCTCAACAATTGGTTTGCCGCCTGGCGGGAGACGGAAAAGCCTCCCAGCAGTAGGAACCTGGGGCATTCCTAATTCTCTGAGAAGTCCTGCATTGGCAATCTCTGGAGTCCAGAGCGAATGGATTGTGCCATCCACTTTTTTCCATGAAGGCTGTTCAATACTGATAGAAACAAAAAAACCGCCGGGCTCTATTTCGAGTTGAGCTACCCTCAGCGGTTGAAATGTTTCTAAGATTTGATTTTGATTTGCCAGGCAAATTGAGCTTACAGTGGCCAGGAATACTGATAATAGAAAGATTGAAATACATCTCAAATAGGTACACATGACATTCCTCAACATGTTATTGATGGCAGAATGAGAATGTTATGAAACTCAGTAAGTCTGTCTTGTGTTAATCCAGAAGTTAATGAAACGTTTGACTAACTAACGATTCTATCAAGATGAAAGATTAGAAAATTGCTTTTGTTCAAATCGCTTGATGTATAAGTTTGCATTAGCTTTTACAGAAAAATGAAATCCAAAATATTTGGTTTCAAGCATTTTAAGATACATAATTCTTTGTCGAGTAACAAGCAAATCATCTGATTTCTCGAATAATCCTAATTTTCTTGACACTTTTCTGGAACTTCCATAAAACACAAAAACCCTTAAGTACTATTATCAAGTACTTAAGGGATAAATAGTGGAGACGCCGGGATTCGAACCCGGGTCCGGCGACGGGGAAACGGCACCCTCTACGCGTGTGTCCGGTCTATTGAAGTCTTATCAATCCCCTGAAACCGACCGGCAGGGAGGAATTGACCAGTCCGGTGAATCTTAGCGACAGAACCCCGGACGAGCGCTGTCGAGCAATCCGTTCTATGCGACGTCCATCGATGGGTCGAACGGACCAAACACATCGTGGACGCGCGACTTATTTTTTAAGCCGCGAGGGCATAGCCGTAATTATCATCGGCAATTAATGTTTTGCTTACAGGGGTACGGGACTGCAAACGCTCCCGACGCGCAAGTGACGACTCCCAACGCCCCGTCGATTCCAATCGTCCCCGAAACGTTGACAGCTTCAAAAGCAGTATCTCACTATATATTAAACTACGAAAACAATGATTGGTTTCAAACAAGTAGTAAGAGAGTAATGGAAGATTACAGGGATACACAAGAAAACTGGATTCCCGGGTCAAGCCCGAGAATGACAGAGTACCTTAAAGCATGTGAGCTGATCCATTAGTAGTTAAACTTTAAAATCTATGTTCAAGCCCAAATCTCCATGATACCGGGTACGATCTCTTCTGGATATAATCATCATGGATATTACGGTCAATGAATAATGTCAACCCACCCCGATCACGTTGTGCGATGATAGCCTGGCGAACGTAAACCATGTAACGGTTTTGATCTTCATAATCAGAAACTATCTGCAAACCGGATTTGACACTTGTCTCCAGGATGTTATTTTTAGTAAATGGGTAAGACCATGATCCATAAAGCATTCCTTCCCATTGAAATGACGGAGCATTTCCGAAGAATTCCATTTTCCCACCGTGGAGGAACGGTCCGAAGGAAAGAAATCCATCAAATTGAGGTTTGCCACGTTTTCTGACACGACTAAGATGCTCGCCATCTTCAGCCGGAGAAATTGTGCCAAAACCAAATGCTGCATGTGTCCAGGTTACTGCAGCTGAATAATGCAGATCGACACGGTGATAGCACATTCTGCGCATGTGGACAAAAACTTCCTGGCGTTTCTTAAAAGCCCAGCGCCATGCAAATGCTTCATGAGTATCGATCTGTCTTGGATCGAAAGGGATAATCCTTTGAGATTCCTTATATCCCGCTGCCATACGGTATTCAGCGCCAAACCATAACCTGTGTCCTCGTCCCCGTGCGATCTCCATCATAACATTAGCACCGTAATCCCAGGTAACTATCGGATCATGTTTGACTGCCTGCCAGACCCAAAACCTGCCGTTGGTATCAAAAACGAAATGCCAGGGGATTTCCGATTCCGGGATTATATCAGGACCAAGCACATTGTCAAGGATATTTATAATATCAGGTTCATCTATCGATATCTCAGCGTTAGCAGCACAAACATGAATGGAGCAAAGCGTAAATATGAATATCAGGCAAAGACGGTAGGGAGTGATCATAATAGCTCCTTGAATAGAGAATTCAATTAGAAAGCTGATGAAGTTTTTTTACAGGCGAAAAATGCATCTTGACAAATTCATGAAGCCGTTCCGGATCCTGGGAGAATAAACGTTTGAGGTCGTCCTGCGCCTGCTTTCCACTTCCAAAATGGGCGCGAAAACCGATCTCCTTTTCAATCTTATCAAAAGCCAGGATAAGATTATAACGTGCCAGGATACTCGCTGCAGCAACTGCCGGATTTGATTCTGCCCGGGGGCGAAGAATTAGCTTAAGATTATCATGATCATAAAGATATTTTTTTATACGGCGTTCATGGGCAAATTTATCAATTACGGCGCCTTCTATAGATTGATCTTGTCCAACAAGATTCTTAATAACACGAGCATGAGCCCATCCCAATAGACCGTTTATCCCGCCTTCTTTCACAAAATCCGGGTACATCTCATTATAACGTTTGTTGCCGATAGTAATCACCGATATTTGCCCGGGATATTTCTCGTACAGTTTTTCAGCAATACTCTTTATTGCGGAGGGGGACAGTTCCTTTGAATCACGTACCCCGATCTTTGATATATCTGTCAAAATATCGCGATTGCAGATAACCCCCCCTGCTATCAGTGGTCCGAACAGGTCGCCCTTCCCGGTTTCATCAGTGCCGATCCAGCATGTGAGCTTTTTTTCAGCATCGCTGATACCTGCAAATTTTAACCCGTTCTTATCTCCTGAATGTACGGTAACACTGCCGGTGAGTTCATTAATCGTTTCAGATAATTTACCGGCAAGCCGGGAATCACCCTTCGGTTTGGGGACGAACGAGAAGCGTTTTTTCTTTACACTATGATACAGAACACCTTCAGCTTTTCGGTCATTATATGTGTAGGTGAGCTTGATTCCATGCTGCACCTCATCCCACAACAAAACCTTATCCATGTCTGTCAACCGGTCAAGCAACCGGTCGAGGACATACATTAATTCACGATCATTTATAGTCATGTATTAAAATGGTATTCTTGAAAGGATAATGGCAAGTCTATTCAGCGAAGAACATCAAATACTGAAGAATTTAAACCAGCAGAATAATTATCATTGGTGAATCTAATCAGAACGAAGTGGAACCAACGATTTACAGCGATGCACAGGATTAACAGGATTTATTCTTTGCGCCTTTGCGTGAGAAAAATATCTGAAAACATAATCACTCAATAAACGAGGTAATCCGTGGATAGATTATCAATTTTGTTAAAAATGATCAAGATCACAATTTGAAAATCAGACCCGAAGTTCTGTAAAAAGCTGCATCGCAATTTGAGAATCAGATCTGTAGTTCTGTAGAAAAGCTGCAAAGCAGCGAAAGCGTGTAGCCCTTGGCGTAAGCCATGGGTATGGATTGATACCCTGAATCCTCAAGCCCCAAGGGGGCGAAAGTTGAAATCCAACGGTTGTCTTTCATCCCTGCGGGACTAAAAAGATGTTAATCCGAAATCACAGGGCTTACGCCCTGAGCTACATGATTTCGACCTTCCAGGTCTTCTCTCAATTGGAGTATTCCGGGTGGTATTCCAGGGTCAGTTCTGTGGGGGTATTCCGGGGACAGGGGATTCCGGGGACAGGGGGTATTTCGGGGATACGCTTTTGATATAAAATGATCAAGATCACAATTTGAAAATCATACCCGAAGTTCTGTAGATAAGCTGCAAAGCAGCGAAAGCATGTAGCTCTTGGCGTAAGCCATGGGTTTGGATTGATATGCTGAATCCTCAAGCCCCAACGGGGCGAAAGTTGAAGTTCACCGGATTTCTTGCGTCCCTGCGGGACTAAAAAGATGTTAATCTGAAATCACAGGGCTTACGCCCTGAGCTACATGATTTCGACCTTCCAGGTCTTCTTTCACCTGAATCCTATGATTTCGACCTCCCATGTCTTCTCTTACTTGAATGCTGAGGACTAATTATTTAGAATCCATAAAATTTCATCATTCTATATTTATCTTATTAATATTACCTTCCTAATCTCGTTCATCTTACCCTGTACTTCAGCCTGGACAAAATAGATCCCGCTTGAAAGGTTCCCGGTATTCAGGGTCAGGTGATGAGTTCCGGCAGGATAATTACCGTTAACAAGAGTCCTGATATTTCGTCCATTAATATTGAAAATGTGTACCAGGAGTTCTGCGGACTCAGGCAGTTCAACGGTCACAGTAAATTCAGGATTAAAAGGATTGGGATAAACAGAATGAAGCTTGTATCCGTTTAGAAGCTCTAAGGGATTTGCTGAAACTTTGTCTTCCGCCGATGCCCACATAACGGAATCAAGAAAAGTCAGGGATGCAGGGTAACGTTGCGGCAGGTCACGATGGTGGTCTCGTCCCGGAAAGACTCTCATTGTATAAGGAATCTCGTAAGCGTCAAGTGTATCGGCAAATGCCCGGTTAATTATCGGAAAAGCTTCACCATCTAATGCATCGATATAAATGGCAATACTGTCCTCGTCATCAAGCTGAGTAGCAAGCCAGGCGGGATCTTCATGTATCCAAAGATCAAAAACCTCATCCACAATATTGCCCTCATCGTCAACAGGGAGGTCAAGGTTGTAGGGTGGATTATCAAGGTTCGGGGAGAATGCCGCGGCCATGCTATATATGACTGTAGAATATCCCCCTGCATCCGGGCTAAATGGACCGGATCCGCCGTGCTCATTCAGCATATCGGGGATGTAATAGGTCTGAACAGTATAAGTGCTATGCACCACACCGGAAAACGAAACGACTCCGCAATAAATATCAGTGTGTTTCAAGGCAATCATCATCGCGCCGTATCCACCCATGGAATGTCCCATGATGCAGCGTTTATCACGTTCAGGCGAGGCGTTGTAGTTCGACTCGATGAACTCTACGAGGTCACTAACTACATAATCCTCGAACTGCCCGTTCAACTCGGAGTTGGACCACCATGACATACCGGAATAGGGTCCATAAAAACCGTTCGGTCTCACCACGATTACCGGTTCGATCTCGATACTGATGAGGCTGTCAAGAGCGGCAACGATTTCGGAATAGTAGGTATAATTTACACCACCACCATGAAGAAGGTAAATTACCGGGTAGAGGATTCTTGTACTGTCGGGCTCATAATCTTCAGGAACATATACGTTTACGTCCTGAGTTCTTTCCAATGATTCGCTGTAGAACTGTTCATGGATTACAGTCCCCTGCCCGAATGCGAGTGAGGAAATCACGAAACAAAAAATCAAACCAGTTACTTGAAAAACTTTCATGTCAATTCTCCTACCGGCTCCCGGTTTCCAATTGAATACCAGTGATAGCAGATTGACCAAATATAAGGCAATCCCTATTTCAGCAACACCACCTTTTTAATTTCGTTAAGCTTTCCCGGCACAAGGGCGAGGTGAAGTAGAATCTTAAAATTCATTGTTATGGGATTTTCTATTTTAATTGTCTATTCATCAGAAAATAAGCATATCAGCGACATATTCCTGTATAGTGTGAATCTATATTATACCTGTTGATGATACTTTCGCATTTGTCGTCGCAATTCATACAATATTATAAAAAGCGCTTCACAATCAAAATCCTTCTCTAACGATACGAAAACCGATATCGCTTGTGCGCCAGCGAGACGTTGTTGGGCTACTTGTGCGATTTGCTGAACGGAGTTCCAAGGGGTATTCATACCAACTGCCACCTCGAACCACGCGTCTGGAACCCGTATCGTTTCCTTCTGGATCAATCAAAGGACTTGTTTCGTAATAGTCACTGTCAAACCAATCATCGCACAACTCCCGAACGTTCCCATGCATGTCATACAAGCCCCAGGAATTAGGAATCTTACCACCTACATCATTGGTTTGTATTCCATAGCCTGTATCGCTGTTATCCCGAAACCAGGCGTAATCACCCATGTCATCGTAACTGCTCCCCCACCAGAACCAGCTATCGTCATGACCGGAGCGGCAAGCATATTCCCACTCTGCCTCGGTAGGTAAACGCCACTGGATGCAAAATTCAAGGAGGAATCTGTTCATGATGTCATTATAAGAAATCCATTCTACCGGGCGATTTGGATAACCATAGAAAGCGGAAGGATTGTCGCCATTCACAGCTACCCACTCTATTTGCCTTATTTCAAATTTGCCAATCCAGAAGCCCTCTGATATAGTCACTTGGTGACGAGGAAATTCGTATTCAGAAGCATCACTCTCGTCCTCTTGTGCTCCCATCATAAAAGTGCCGCCCTCTATGAAAACCATCTCAAGAGGAATCTGATCTTCTCCCAGGTATGCTGTCCATTCATCACCGTGACGTGGATTAATCGGTGGATCGCCTGATTCCCAAGCGGTTGTAAATGACCAGACCGGACCTTCGGTTTTATTATCGTAATCATCCTTAGCCACGATCTTCCAGTAATAGGTCGTATTGATATTCAGTGTCCCCGGATCAAATGTAGTCTGCGATTGATTTATAGCAACCAACTCCTCGTTATCAGGTATAGAGTCAGTTCCAAAATAAACGTCATAAGTCAGCGAGTCGCCTTCTGGATCAATGCAAGACCAACTGAGAGTAGTTGTCAGGGGTACAAGGGTCGTTGCCTTACCCGGGACTGGATTTGATGGTGTCAAGGGCGTGGCATTCGTTGAGCCGATACTATTATCCTCATCCTTTTCACAACCTGTGAATAATATCGATAGAATAAGTAATCCAATTGATATTCTCATCCTAATTTCCATAATAAGCTACCTCATTAACACAACCTTCCTCACCACATTCATCTTCTCCGGCACACTGGCGTGGATGAAGTAGATTCCGCTGGATAATTCTGAACCGTTAAAAGTGAATTTTTTGTATCCGGGTAGGAAACTCTCGTCTGCAATTACCGCAACCTGTTCTCCGAGGATATTGAATATTCGCACATTCAGCATCGACTGATCAGGCAGAGCAACTACTATTGTCAACTCAGGATTGAAAGGGTTGGGATAAACCGCTTCGAGCGCCCATTCTGCCGGGATGCCAGAAAAGGAACGCTCATTGACGGATGTAATGTCCCAGGTTACTTCAGCTTCATCTGAATGTCCTGATTCTCCTTCATCGTAAACAGCAGTTATAGTGTATATCCATGTATAGGTTTCATACTCGCCGGGATTCGGATCAGCAATTGTATCAGTCCAGGTCAATTCCTGGGTGTTTCCGACATGTTCATCGTCACGGTAGATCTTGAAACGAAGCCAGTCATCGAGATGGTCATGCCCCCATGACAATGTCACTTCAAGCTTAAGCGTATCGCCCGGGATTAATTCCTGCTCTGCGGTCAAGTCAGTCGGCGGGTCGATAGCCAGAGTTAACACATCCTCCTGTATATTCGGAACAATACGCAATCCCTGGCGGGAAAGACCGATTACACCTGTAAAAGTACCCCAGTCATTGGCTGAGAATTCCGTCAAATCAATTCCGGTATTTTCGATTATTCGTATTTCGCACTGCCCGCTGCCATCATCCACGACCAATGTATAGTCACCTTCACCTGGAGGATCACGGTTGATCTGACCGCTTATCTGTCCCCAGGTTCCTTCACGTTGAGTGGCGCCTGCCATATCACCGGTGGATTCCACTAATGGCTCAGGCATGGGATGGTCATTTCCGACAACCTCCAGCTCGAAATCTGTGATTCGTGTAACATCATCTACTTCAACCAGGAATCCGACTATGTTGATTTCATCGCCACGGTTGACGTTGTTCTCCGGATCCCAGGGATTGCCATCATAAATTTGTACTCCCCAGCCCGTTTCGTCCTGGATGAACATCTCTGTAATTTCGGTGTCGGTTACGTTCGTGCCCTGTGTTACGATACCGGTTGTCCGCACCCAGGTATCTACGTCCTGTTCTGTTTGAAGCTGCTGAATATTCAGTTCAAATATCGGGGTTAACTCAAAATCCTGGTCATTACCACCGAGATGGATTAATACCTCTTCAGTGTCCGAGGGTACATAACTTTCATGAGTAGCTCTAACAAAGTATATTACATCGACGAGCAGAGAATCTTTACGGTATAGACCTTCATCGTCAGTATCTATTTCGGCAAATCTTTCGCCTGTTTCAGAATTTGTTATTGTTACAGTTGCGCCCGTTATGGATTCATTTGTCATATCATCGGTAACTTCGCCGGTGATGTGACTTGTCAGGATTTCTATGGCAAAATTTCGCTCGTTTGCCCCCTCTTCAACCTCAACGTCCTCCTGCTCGAAATCGAAATATCCTTCCGTCACAATCGTGACAGTGTAAACACCGCTGTAAAAATCTTCTGTCCCATAGATGCCGTCAGCATCAGTTGTGTCTGTGAAGAGTCCGAATGATATAACTGCGCCTTCTACCGGTTCACCGGTAGCAGAATCGGTAACAGTTCCACTGAGTGAAGCATCGGGTATGAGATGCTCCCACCAGATAATCTCGTCCATGTTAGTAGCAGTCGCGATAACATCCAAATCATCATCACCGTCGAGGTCGGAGGCGATCACCCATGAAGCACCGGTAACGTTTCCGTTGAGTGTATATTGTGTAAAATTTTCTTCTCCGTCATTAGCCCACCAGGCAACATCAGCCGCCTGGTACGCAGCCCCGAGGACGTCCATATCACCATCATCATCAAGATCAGCAGCATGAACATTATATGCACCGTCGAAATTGCCATTGATAATATTCTGGGTAAAAACCTCTTCACCGTTATTTTCCCACCAGGTTATATCATCGCTGACAGTCGCTGCACCAAGAACGTCCATATCACCATCGCTGTCCAGATCCGCAGCAAAGACCGAACGCGCCTGCATAAAATTCGTTGCTACAGTGTGAATAGTGAAATTCAGATCACCGTCGTTCTCCCACCAGTTTATCGAGTTAGTTCCTTGAGAAGCGCTGAGAATATCGACGTCGTCATCACTGTCAACATCGGCGGCAAAAACACTTAGAGGACCGGTGGTGGTGCCTACCGTGTGCTGTTCAAAAGTTCCTGTTCCATCATTTGTCCAAAGGATTACCGCATTTCCCTGGTTGGAAGCAACTATTATATCCACGTCATCGTCACCGTCTATATCGGTGGTATAAAGACCATGGGGACTGGGAACTGTTGTTGTGATGAGATGTAGTTCAAATTCCTGGTCACCATCGTTCTCAAACCAGCCAACAGTGCTGTCGCTGTAGGCGGTGGAGATCAGGTCAATATCATCGTCCCCGTCAAGATCGGCAGCGCTGGCAGTCAATGCCCCGGGATAATCCTCGTCAACAACATGGTCTGTGAATTCATCATCTCCGTCGTTCTCGAACCATATAAGGTCACTTGCGCTATAGAATGCAGCGACCAGGTCAAGATCACCATCACTGTCAATGTCGGAAGCAAAGACACACCGTGGACCAACATATTCATCATTGACAGTATGTTCGGTGAATTCTATTTGCGCGAAGAGTATAACGGGTAAAAGAAAAACAATAATGAGCGAGTAAGTAATTTTCAGGTGAACTTTCATTTGACGAACCTCCGCTTTTAGAAAATCCAATTTTTAATGCAAATATATGAGAATATCTCGATATCCAATATATAAAAGATCAGTGTCATCTATCATCTTTTAATACGGTTTTTTCTTTTTCTTCCACATTTATCATTGCTGCCGACCAAAAGCGATTGACAATGCAAAATATTTCCTTTTTAGAGTCATCTCATCAAAACAACCTTCCTCACTTCGTTCATTTTGCCCGGCACACTTGTATGGATGAAATAGATACCACTGGAAAGCTCTGAAGCATCGAAGGCGAAATGTTTGTATCCAGGTGAATAGTTACCATTTGCGAGTTCTGCCACCTGTTTCCCAAGGATACTATATATTCGGACATCAAGCTCCGATTTAAATGGAAGACCGATTATTATTGACAGTTCGGGATTGAACGGGTTGGGATATACTGCCTCCAGTGCCCATTTTGTTGGAATACCAGAGAACGGACGTTCAATTATAAAACCAGGATTAGGAGGAACAACAACTTCAATCGGTCCTGCTGTTTCAGTTTCGCCTTCATCATAACTTGCACTCACTTCATAAATCCAAACTAATTCTTCCCTTTCGTAATCAATGGTGATTGTATCAATCCAAGTATTTTGCTGTGTTCTCGTAATTTCTTCCTCATCCCTGTAGATAATAAACTCAATCCAGCCATCCAGATGATCATGAGACCAGAAAAGTGTGACCGCAAAGCTTTCATAAGTATCATCTACCCACTCAACATCCGCATAAAGGTCAGTAGGTGGATAGATATGAATTTGCTCTACATCTTCCTGTATGTTTGGAATAATTCTGACACCCTGGCGCGACAGGCTGATAACACCAGTAAACCTTGCCCAATCGTCAGCAATTAATTCTGTTAAATCTATACTTGTAGTTTCGATGATTCTTATCTGGCATTGACCTGTCCCATCATCTACAATCAGGGAATAACTTCCTTCATCAGGTGGATCTTGGTCAATCATTCCACCTATCTGAGCCCAGGTACCTTCACGCTGTTCAAGACGAGCCATGTCACCTGTATATTCCTCCAGTGGTTCTGGAAGAGGATTATTATTGCCTGTCACCTCCAATTCGAAGCTGGTGATACGGGTGATTTCCTCGACTTCTATGAGGTATCCGGTGACATTGATTTCATCACCGCGGTTTATATTATTTTCAGGATCCCAGGCATCATCACTCCAGATCTGGATTCCCCAGTTTGTGTCGTCCTGGATGTAGATATTGGTATGTTCTGTGTCTGTGGTGTTCGTGCCCTGGGTGACAATTCCGGTGGTGCTCACCCATGTTTCAAGCTCCTGCTCTGTTTGTAGTTGAGCTATACCTCGCTCAAAGATAGGTGTGAGCTCAATATCCTGTTCGTTATCCTGATTCCAGCGGATAAGGACTTCTTCAGTATCTGATCGTGCATATCCCTCTAATTCTGCAAATACCAGGTACCTGACTCCGTCATGAAGCGCTTCAGCAGTGTACACACCATCCTCATCAGTTTGCACTTCACGATAGATATCACCTGTTTCCGGGTCAATCACAGTGATTGTTGCTTCAAAGAGTAGTTCCTCGGTTATCTCGTCTGATACAACTCCTGTCAAATCACCAGACAGGATATCAATCGAAAAATCTATCTCGTTTTCCCGCTCTTCAACCTCGATATCGTCTGTGAACTCAAAATAACCGTCAGTGGTTATTGTTACAGGGTATTCCCCGGCTTCAACGTCTTCGATAGAATAATCCCCGTTTTCGTCTGAAACAGCCGTATAAACAAAATCACCGAAAACAATTTCAGCATCCTCGACAGCCGCTTCCGTTTCGGAATCGGTTATGGTTCCGGTAATCGTAGCGAGGGGAATCAGCTCGAATTCGAAGACGTTTTCACCCGGTTCGACTTCGACTTGTTCGCTGAAAATGTAATAATGGTCGGCGCTGATAACTACGAGGCGTTCACCCTGCTCTTGTGGAGGGACTTCCCAGTCACCGTTTTCGTCAGTGGTTGTTTCATCATTACCGAAACGGATTTCAGCATCTTCGACAGGATCGCCGGTGTCAATGTCAGTGACTGTTCCGGATACAGTGGAAAGCGGGAATAATTCCATATCAAGGGTATTCTCACCTGCTTCTATTTCGATCTCTTCAACATGACGTGAATAATCCGTGTGTGTGACAATAACTGTCCGTTCACCCGACAAAACATCATCAATAAAATAGTTGCCGTTTGCATCAGTCGTGTCACGTACAGCGCCGGCGCGTACTATCGCATCTTCCACCAGATCGCCAGTCTCGCCATCGGAAACAGTACCCTCCAAAGAGGCATCCGGGACTGGGTCGAGGTTGCTTTCAAACCATGCGATCCTCGCGCCTTCATAAGCCGCCCCGAATACGTCAAGATCGCCATCGCTGTCAACATCAGCAGTATGCATATAAATAGCGCCGTTCCAATTTTCAGCGACAGTCCTCTGTGTGAAATCTCCCTCGCCATCATTTTCCCAGTAGTATATCGCCCGAGTGCTTCTTGCGGCGGCTAAAACATCCATATCGCCATCCAGGTCGATATCATCGGCGTAAACGTTCCAGACATTGTCGAAATCTCCGGTCAGATTGTGTTGTGTAAAGTTCTCGTCGCCATCGTTTTCCCACCAGTCAACATCGTCGGCTGTATAAGCGCAGGTAATGACATCGGTGTCGCCGTCATCATCAAGATCTGCTGCATAAACTCCTTTTGCGCCGCTGTAATCCGTGACGATTGTATGCTCGGTAAAGTCCTGGTCACCGTCATTTTCGAACCATGAGATATAATGACCATGCCATCCGGCGGCGAGCACATCAATATCGCCATCCCCGTCAACATCCTCCGTGTCCAGTATCTTGGGACCGTTGAAATTGTCGTCTATGGTATGCATCTCAAAATCCTGGTTGCCGTCGTTCTCCCACCATGCGATATCATCGGCATCGGCAGCCGCACCGACGAGGTCAATATCACCATCAAGATCGAGGTCAACTCCATTTACACAACACGCACCGTCAAAATTACCGTTGACTACATGAGTTTCGAAGTTCATCTCACCATCATTTTCGCACCAGATGATGTCATCGACTCCGCTTGCCGCACCGATGACATCTATATCTCCGTCTCCGTCAACGTCAAGCGCGAAAGCACTCTGAGCTCCCGTAAAATTCTGCACGATAACATGAGTTTCAAATCCCTGTTCACCATCATTTTCCCACCATTGGATTGTCTGGGCACCACTGCCGGTAGCAACCAGGTCCATGTCGCCGTCACCGTCCATGTCCGCGCCATATATCGACTGGGCGCCGCTGTAATTAGCAATTGCATGATGGGTAAATTCGATTTGTGCAAGGCAGAGCGATGCAAAAAAGGATAAAACAAGAATCAGTATAGGAAAAGCTGAGAGCTTATAACTTGACATGATTTTCTCCTCCTCAGATTTAGGATAAGAATAGCCACAAATTCATAATATATTTCCTAAGACGACCTTTATAAGTTCAGAGATTCAAATATCACTTATAATCTTCTTTCTATTAACTTTATCTGATCTTCTTTAAATATTCCTGGTACTACAGATTTCCAATTAAATCTCTTGAAAAGCCAGACAATGTGCTCTAAAGCAATCTCATTGGAACGACTAATTAATTCAGTAGTCGAAGGTGAAATTGAGTAAGGAATTTCCTTGAGTATAGTCTGGTAGGTTCTACTTAAATATCTACTTCGGTCGTAAAAAAATAGCTTTCGATTTTTTGTATTACTTAGCGTAATGTGAATCTGGCATGAATCCCCAAGGACACTTTTACTTGCAAGCCTTGATGCAAATTCACATATTTCCGTTATTAAATAGACTGTATCGATTATTGAGAGGTACTCATTAGGTGGTATATCACTATTGCTTTTCAATAAGGAATTCTCTTCCCCCCAATCTTCACTTATTGCTTTATAGTGGGTGAATTGTCCGCTTTGATAAAACCTCCAACCCTCGATATGATGTTCCCAGTCTGTAAATTGTTCCACATAATCTAATCCACAGATAGGGTCGGAATTTGTATCGTAGTGCGGGTAGTCCCATCCTCGTAATAGAACATTATTATCCCTAACGATTGTCCTACAATCGTTTATGTCCGAAATCCTTTCTTCTATAAACTTTGACGGTCTGATGATTACTTTCCAGTATCCTCTTGACTTAATTTTATTTAGGACCTCATGCATCAGAAATCTCCTAATTGTTCATCAAATCTCTCAGCATCAGATTGTTCTTTTGAAAGCGGTATTCCTGCGTGTGAAGCTGTACGAACAAAGGAGCGAAGTCGTTTCTCAATTGCTAATTCAAGTATTTCTCTCAATTCTGTCTGCGATGGAATTTCTGCTGATTCCGGTAAGCGGTGAGTACGGGTATATATGGCACCCCGCCGAAGGTTAGATTCACCGTCCCTCTTACATAGTACTGGGATTTCGATGAATTCAAATATTGTGAGCACTATGAATGTTTTTTCATCATATATTATCCTATCCATTGAAAATTTTACAAATGGATCAGCAAACTCACTAACATGACTTGAAATATCATCATATTTCCATTGATCTAAATCCGTTTCTGTCATCCCTGTGAAACTGAAGCTATCATCATCATTTTGTTCAACTCCGATCACAATATTACCACCATCACGGATATTTGAAATGGCAAGCATTGTTTTCACAATTTTCGCCTTGAATACCGAATCTTTCCATGGTGTAGATCGCTTAAACTCTAGTGCACGCGTTTCTTTTCCAATATGAACTAATTCCAGAAATTCGCCATCAGTCATCCTATTTACTCCCCTTCTATTCAGGTTTGAATTGTCCTATTTTAGTAAGGTTTTTTTAAGACAATCGATTTCCATAAATAAACAAATTATTATTTCAAATACATCACTTTCCTTATTCCATTAAAACCTGATTCGTTACTTACGTGCAGAAAATAGAGCCCTGTCGAGTAGCCTTTTGCGTTCCAGTTAAAACGGTGCCAGGCGGGATTCATTTCGCCATGGTGAAGAATTGCCACGTTTCTCCCAAGGATGTCGAAAATTTCTAGGGTTACGTCAGCCACTTGCGGGACACCAAGCACAATATGCAATTCAGGATTGAACGGATTGGGATAAACAGCTTCAAGCGACCATTCGGTCGGGACTTCACTGTAGGGACGCTCATTGACTGGAGTAATATCCCATACCACCTCAACTTCATTGGAATGTTCTGTCTCACCCACATCATATTCTGCAGTGACTGAGTAAGTCCAGATATAGGTTTCATACTCACCGGGATTCGGATTGGCATGCGTTTCCGACCAGGTCAATTCCTCGGTGTATCTGATAAACACATCGTCACGGTATATTTTAAAACGAATCCAGTCATCCAGATGGTCATGCGCCCATCCTAATGTTACTTCAAGCCGAAGCGGATCGCCCTGGATCACTTCTTGTTCTGTTGTCAGATCTGCCGGGGGATAGATAGGCGAACGCTCAACATCTTCCTGCATATTCGGAATAATTCTCAATCCCTGGCGGGAAAGACTGATTATGCCGGTAAAAGTACCAAAATCGTCTGCGGAGTATTCTGACAGGTCGATGCCGGTTGATTCGACAATTCTTACCTCACATTGTCCGCTCCCGTCATTGATGATCAAGGAATAATTCCCATCTTCAGGAGGATTGCGGTTGATCTGTCCGCTTATCTGCGCCCAAGTCCCTTCACGCTGGTTAAGTCGAGACATATCTCCTGTTGATTCAACACGCGGATCGGGCAAAGCGTTATCATTACTGATCACTTCAATCTCAAAATTAATAATCCGTGTGATATCATCCACTTCAGTGAGATACCCGGTAACTGTTACGTCATCCCCACGGTTGAAATTGTTTTCAGGATCAGTTGGATTTTCGTCAAAGATTTTGATACCCCAGCCGGAATCATCCTGGATATAGATATTAGTGTGTTCTGTGTCGGTAGTGTTCGTACCTTGAGTTACTATACCGCTTGTAACGACCCAAGGTCCTACTGTTTCTTGTTGCATTGCCCTAATACTGCAATTGTCGAAAGGAGTCAGTTCAAAATCCTGTTCGTTGTCCTGGTCCCAATGGATCAAAACTTCTTCGGTATCCGCGGGAGCATAATCTTCATGTTCCGCGGTAACAAGATACCTGATTCCGTCATGAAGCATTTCGATGATGTACTCGCCATCTTCATTGGTCTGGACTTCACGATATATTTCATTTGTTTCAGGATCGATCACGAAAACCGTTGCGCCGAATAATAGATCATTCGTCCGATCTTCGCTGATTACCCCGGTCAGGTCGCCGGAAAGAATATCAATTGCATAGTCAAGAACATTTTCCGGTTCTTCTACCTCGATATCATCCTCTTCGTAGTCGAAATAACCATCCGCTTCTATAAGGACATCATAGATGCCGGATTCGAAATCATCAATAGAATAGAAACCTTCCTCATCAGTAACAGCAAAATACAATTCACCGCCAAAAGTGATCATGGCGTCTTCGATGGCGTCGCCTGTTTCGGAATCGGTAATCGTACCCGAAACCGACACCCGCGGTTCAATCTGGAAATCGTATAGGTTCTCACCATCTTCAATCTCGATGCCTGCTTCGGTGTACGTTTCGTAGCCGTCGGCTTCAATTGTGACAGTATGCAGATCGGGATGCAGACCTTCTATACGGTAATATCCCTCCTCATCTGTAGTCTCGGTCAAATTCCTAAAAGTGACTTCTGCTCCCTCAACCGGTTCTTCAGTCCCGGCATCAGTAACTATACCTTCAACATTTGAGTCACCGGGCGGATCGGTGTCGTTTTCATACCAGGCTATTTCGTCCTCGACATAAGCAGCGCAAAGCACGTCTATATCGGCGTCATTGTCCATATCGACACAATAAACGAAACGGGCGTTGTTGAAATTATCATCTATAGTATATTCCGTCCATTCATCCTGGTTCTCTATGTCATTCTCCCACCATTCGACACGGGAAAGCGCACGTGAGGCTCCCACCACATCGATATCGCCGTCAAAATCAATATCCGCGGCATGGACTCCCTGCACACCATTGAATGCAGCGATAGAGTGTTCTTCGAATTCACCTTCACCGTCATTCTCCCACCATGCGACCTCATCTCCCTCGTACGCCGCGCCCAGCACGTCATTATCACCATCCCCGTCGAAGTCCACGACAAATACTGTATGAGCATAGGCGAATTCTGTAGTCAGGGCATGTTCGGTAAAATTCTCATTGCCGTCGTTTTCCCACCAGATGATATAGCCGTCATCTCGTGTCCCTCCTGCTCCGAACAGGTCCATGTCGCCATCACCTTCAAAGTCAGTCATAAAGACACTCACAGCCCAATCCATCTCGTCGGCTAACAAGTGTTCGGTAAAATGTTCATCCCCATCATTCTCCCACCAGGTAAACGATGATGCGTTAAAAGCTGATCCGAATACATCAACGTCTCCGTCACTATCTATATCTCCACCGATGACTGCGTATGCTCCGTCAAGATCGCCCTCGATAGTATGTCCGGTGAAATCCTCCTCACCGTCATTTTCCCACCAGGTGATATCGTCCGCATCCAACGCCGCTCCCAGCACGTCCATATCTCCGTCGCTGTCAACGTCTATTGCATAGACAAAACGTGTATTATCGAAATTTCCTTCTATAGTATGTTCGGTAAAATCCTCGTCACCGTCATTTTCCCACCAGGTGATATCGTCCGCGAGATAACTCGCCCCGAGGACGTCCATATCGCCGTCTGAGTCGATATCCGCCGCATAACAACACCAGGCGCCGTCGAAGTTTCCATCGACAGTATGTTCAGTCCATTCGATTTGAGCGAGAAGTGCAACTGGAGTGAGAACCAGGATGGTTAAAATGGGAAATACTGTTCTTTTTACTACTTTCATTTCTCTTTCCTCTTACGAGTAGTAACAGACAATCTTTGTACTACGATATAGCGCAACTTTATAGTCATTCGTTATTGCGAGCAAAGCGAAGCAATCCTCATTATTGAAGGTAAATCTCTTATTATCAGGAGATTGCTTCGCTTCGCTCGCAATGACGTGGTTATTTATACCTGGAAACAATCCATTCAGTCTCACTGATTATCAAGACTTATGTTATATTCATGATTCTTATTACCTAATCAATACTACCTTCCGTATTTCGTTAATTCTTTCCGGTACTTGTACTTTTAGAAAATAGATTCCGCTTGCATGGTCTGCTGCTTTAAAGTTGAAAATTTTATATCCTGCTGGATAACGTCCATTGGCAAGTAGTGCAATCTGTTTACCAAGGATGTTATATATTCGAATATCCAGCCCGGACGGTGCAGGCAGGGCAACTATTATCGATAACTCCGGATTGAAGGGATTGGGATAAACTGCTTCCAGCGACCATTCTGTCGGGATGCCCGAATATGGCTGTGGAGTAACCATTAGTTCGACAAAAACTTCAGCAGGATTGGATGGTTCAGTTTCACATTCATCGTATAACGCAGTTACCTCATATTCCCAGGTAATCGATTGTTGCTCAGGTATTGGGATTACCAAAACTTCCATCCAGGTATTTTGTTGAGTATTGCCAATATGTTCTCCATCACGATAGATATTGATACGAATCCAATCATCCAAATGATCATGGTCCCAGCTCAATGTCACTTCGACCTCTAAAGTATCCCCCCGAATTACATCCATATAATTTGCTACCAGGTTTGAAGGTGGGTGTATATTTAGTTGTGATACATCTTCCTGCATGTTGGGAATAATTCGTAGTCCCTGGCGGGAAAGACAGATTACACCTGTAAAAGTACCCCAATCGTCTGCGGAGTATTCTGACAGGTCGATGCCGGTTGATTCGATAATTCTTACCTCACACTGTCCGCTGCCGTCATCAACGATCAAAGAATAGTCACCTTCACCGGGTGGATCGCGGTTGATCTGTCCTGATATTTGCGCCCAGGTTCCTTCGCGCTGGAAGAGCGTTGCCATCTCGCCAGTTGATTCGTTAAGTGGATCAGGTAATGGATTTTCATTATTGATGACTTCTATTTCAAAATTGATAATAATTGTCATATCATCCACCTCTTCGAGATATCCGGTAACTGAAACTTCATCGCCCCGGTTGATATTATTCTCGGGATCAGTGGGATCTTCGTCATAGATCTGGATTCCCCAACCAGAGTCATCCTGGATATAGATAATCGTGTGTTCAGTATCTGTTACATTTGTTCCCTGTGTGACTATGCCGCTTGTTGCAGCCCAACGACGTCCATTAGGTACGGTCTGAAGTCCTTGAATGTCTGAAGTCCAAAATGGCTCCAATTCAAAATCTAACTCATTATCCTGGTTCCAGCGGATCAGCACTTCTTGGGTATCCTGAGGAGCATAGTCTTCCAGTTCTGCTGTTACAAGGTATCTGACATCGTCATGAAGCGCCTCGGCGGTGTACTCGCCATCTTCATTGGTTTGCACCTGGCGGTAGGTTTCCTGTGTCTCGGGATCAATGACTGTGACTGTTACCCCGAAAAGTAACTCCTGTGTATCACCGTCGCTCACAACGCCAGTCAGATCGCCGGAAAGTATATCAATGGCGAAGTCCAGAACATTTTCGGGCTCTTCCACTTCAACATCATCATCTTCGAAGTTGAAATAACCATCCGCTTCTATAAGGACATCATAGGTGCCGGATTCGACATCTTCTATGGAATAAAATCCTTCCTCATCAGTGACTGCTGTAAAGAGATCCTCGCCAAAAGTTATATTGGCATCTTCGATAGCGGCGTCGGTTTCGGAATCGGTAATCGTACCGGAGATTAACACAAGGGGAACAAGCTGGAAATCGTAGTCGTTCTCACCGTCATTAATCTCAATACCTGTTTCTGTATAAATCTCGTAGCCATCAGCTTCAATCGTGACAGTATGAAGATCGGGATGTAGCCCTTCGATACGGTAATATCCATCCTCATCAGTAACCTCAGTCAAATTCGCAAAGGTGACCTCCGCATCTTCGATCACATCTTCGGTCTCTGCGTCGGTAACTACACCCTCAACATTACAGTCACCGGGCGGATCAAGGTCGCTTTCCCACCAGGCGATATCGTCAGCCGCATAAGCGGCGCATAGAACATCAACATCACCATCATTATCCATATCCGTTGCGTAAACAGAACGAGCGTTGTTGAAATTATTGTTTATGGTATATTCTATCCATTCCTCCTGGTTTTCACCGTCATTCTCCCACCATTTAATATCAGATAACGACCTTGAAGCGGCTAATACGTCAATATCGCCGTCAAAATCTATGTCTATCGCAAAAACATCCTGCACACCGTCTAAAACGGCAATTGTATCAGCGGTAAAAACCTCTTCTCCGTCATTTTCCCACCACATGACCGCGTCGTCTTCATAAGCTGCTCCAAGTACATCCATATCATCGTCACCGTCAACATCCTTTGCGTAAACAGCATGTGCATAACTAAAATCCGACACCAGGGTGTGTTCGGTAAAGTTCTCGTCTCCGTCATTCTCCCACCAGGTTATATATCCATCGATCCTGGTACCCCCGGCTCCGAGGATATCCATATCACCATCACTGTCAACATCAGCCGCGAAGCAGTCAACAGCCCAATCCATACTATCAGCTAATACATGTTCGGTAAAGTCCTCGTCTCCGTCGTTTTCCCACCATTTGAAAGCAAAGTCATACATCGCCGATCCGATTACATCTATATCATCATCTCCATCGACATCTGCGGCATAGACTGAGAATGCGCCGTCGAAATCACCATCAATCGTGTGCCCGGTGAAATCCTCATCACCGTCATTTTCCCACCAGGTGATATCATCGGCATCCATTGCCGCACCCAGAACGTCAGTATCGCCGTCGCTATCGAGATCAATGGCAAAAACACAACGGGCGTTATCAAAGTTCCCCTCGATTGTGTGTTCTGTGAATGCCTCATCGCCATCGTTTTCCCACCAGGTGATATCGTCACCCACGTAACTGGAGCCAAGCACATCCATATCGCCGTCACTGTCCACGTCTATCGCATAAACTGTATAGGCGCCGTCGAAATTTGCAGCTATGGTATGTTGAGTCCAATCGATTTGTGCGAAAAGCACAGAGGGAAGGAAAAGCATGGACAGGTAAAGGAAGAATGCGATTCTTTTGGCTACTTTCATTGTTCTTTCCTCTTGCAATAATAGTAGTTAACAAGATATCAGGATGGTTGCACGTTGTTCAAATATAATATACTAAAGTATTATTAAAATTACGAGAGTAATTGAGGTTATTTTAGTGAAAACAACCGGCATGAAACATGCCGGCTGTTTTCACAATAAAATAAAAACCTTCTTTATCTCACCAACACAACCTTCCTAACCTCATTCATCTTTCCCGGAACACAGGCATGGATGAAGTAGATGCCAGTTGCAAGTTCTGGAGCATGAAAGGTAAACTTTTGATATCCTGCCACGTAAACTCCATCAGCCAGTGACATAACCTGCTCGCCGATGATATTATACATTTTCACATTTAGCGTCGATTGATGAGCGAGACCGATTACTATTGACAAGGACGGATTAAACGGATTGGGGTAAATACTCGAAATTGAATATTCTGTCGGTACGCCGGTGAATGTTTCCTCAACAAAATCAGGTAAAATTGTGATAAATGATAAGGTATCATTTGCCCAGGTTCCCTCCGTATTGCTGTCGGTGGCGCGGACTGTCCAATAATAAATTTCATTCTCAATCAGGTTTCCCATCAAGTAAGTCGTATCAGGGATACTGTCAGCGACAAGTTCCGCATTTGATAAATCAGGAGTTGTTCCGAACCAGATATCGTAATGCGGTATATCATTCAAATCAGGATCGGTACTGGATTGCCAGGTGAGTGTTATTTCTGATACAATTACCGTATCATCCATTTCAGGATATAATAAAGAAAAAAGTGCAGGACTGTTCGCAGGAGGTGCTGGAGGATGCAGCTCGAAATTTATCGTGTTATCGCCTTCTACAATCCGCACATTTGGTTCAATCAGTGTTACATATCCTTCGGCTTCAATTTGTACAGTATGGGATATACTGTATAGCTCATCTATCAGATAATATCCTTCCTCATTAGTAACAGCATTAAATACTCCGAAATTTACTTCCGCATTTTCAATCGGTTCATTATTATCAGCATCTGTAATTGTGCCATCAACATGAGCATTTAATTGAGGATTCATATTACTTTCCCACCAGGCTACCGTGTTATATGGCCATGTGCTGGCACCGACTACATCAATATCTCCATCACTATCGAAGTCAGCGGCGCTGACTGAATGAGCGAATCCAAAAAATCCGGCGATTATATGCCTGGTAAAGTCTTCATCTCCATCATTCTCCCACCAGGCAATATCATGCAGGTATCTTGAAACTCCCAGGATATCCATATCCCCGTCAGAATCGAAATCTATTAGAGTAATTTCGACTGCACCGATGAAATCGTCATCAATGACAACCTCAGTAAAATCCTGGTCACCGTCGTTTTCCCACCAGATGATTTCATCACCGCTGTAAGCTGCCCCGGCAATATCTATATCGCCATCCCCGTCAATATCGCCTGTAATAGCGAAGTACCTGGGATCATCATCCTCGAGTTGATATGAAGTAAAGTTCTCCTCTCCGTCATTCTCCCACCAGTAAATATCTCCACATCCGGATGTGACAATATCTATATCATCATCTCCATCCAAATCCAGCGCCTCAACAGTACTTACTCCTCCCTCAAACTGATGTATCGTATGAAGAGTAAAATCCTCCTCTCCGTCATTCTCCCACCAGGTGAGCCTGTCATTCGCCCATCCGGATGTACCAAGTATGTCAACATCCCTGTCGCTGTCCAGATCAATTGCGTAGAGATCGGTAGGGCTTCGATAATCATCATCAATACCATGCTCCGTAAACTCCTGGTTCCCATCGTTCTCCCACCAGGTAATATAATTGTCGCCATAGCATGCACCGCCAAGAACGTCAATATCAGCATCACCGTCAAGATCAACACAGTAAACCGCAGTCACACTGTCGAAGTCCTCAGTGATTACCCAGGCTGTGAACTCCGCATCACCATTATTCTCCCACCAGATTATTTCATCGTTGAGTGAACTGGAACCTATTATATCATCATCACCGTCATCATCCATGTCTATTGTTAATACTGAATTAGAGCATAATACATCATCTGCAATGGTGTGCTCCCGGTATTCTGATTCACCTTCATTCTCCCACCAGATAATATTCGCTCTCCGCTGGCTTGAATAAACCGCAGCGAGAATATCCAGGTCACCGTCATCGTCTATATCAACCGGGAGAACAGCATCAGCATAATCCGCAATTATGTGCCTGGTAAATTCTTGGTCGCCGTCGTTTTCCCACCAGGCGGTTGCACAGTCCCATGAATTTCCTGCCGCTGCCAGGATATCCAGGTCGCCATCACCATCCATATCTCCAGATTTCACGGAATTGACATTTTCGTTTTCATCGTCAACCAGGTATTCTGTGAAATTACAATTACCATCGTTTTCCCACCATTTGATTTCACCTGCACGTCCGGCAGTTCCAATGATGTCTATATCTTCATCATCATCGAGATCTATTGCAAAGACTGAGTTTGCACCATCAAAGCTGTCATCTATTGTCTGTTCAGTGAATTGTTCGTTCCCATTATTTTCCCACCAGGTTATCTCATCACTGCCTGATGCTGCCCCAAGTACATCAACATCTCCATCATCATCCAGATCAATTGCATAGACACAATTCGCAGAATTGAAATTATCGTCAATGACATGCCCGGTAAATTCCTCGTCACCGTCATTTTCCCACCAGGAGATCTCGTTGCCGCTTGAAGCCGCTCCGAGAATATCTATGTCATTATCGCTGTCAAGGTCAACTCCGAATACCGAATAGGCACCTTCGAAATCATTATCCAGGGTGTGCTGTGTGAAATCCTGATCACCATCGTTTTCCCACCAGGCGATTTCCCCGTCAGCTCTTGTAGTGCCGAGTACATCTAAATCATCATCACCGTCAACATCAATAGCAAAGACGGAATTTGCGCCGTAAATATTACCGTCAATACGCTGTTCGGTAAATCCAAGATCACCGTCATTCTCCCACCAGGATAATTTGCTATCCCTGTAAGCAGCTCCCAGGAAATCCATATCTCCGTCGCCATCCATGTCAGCAGTATGTACAGCCATTGCTCCACTGAATTCCTCGCAAACGGAGTGTTCCTCAAATACCAATTGAGCCATACTCCAATTGGATATAATGAAGAGTATTACAACTATCAGTCCAATTCTACTGTGATTTACCGATCTCATCTTAACCTCCTGCCCAAGTTGCTTCTGAAAAAGTGCTGAGTTTTGTATTATTGCACGTAAACAATTTTTCTTAACTGGTTCATCCTGCCGGGAACTACTGCGTGTATGAAATATATTCCACTTGAGAAACCATGCCCATCGAAGCTGAATTGATGATAACCCGGTTCAAATTTTCTGTCGGTTAGAACGCCAACCTCTTTTCCCAGTAAGTTCAAGACCGTCACCTTAAGGTCAGCTTCTCCAGGTAATCCGATATCTATTGTCAAAACCGGATTGAATGGATTGGGATAAACACTTTTGATACAATATTCTTCTGGAATGCCGTTAAGGGTTGGTTCATTCGCATTTAACGTAACGTTGATGGTTCGTATCTCAGATGAATAAACCTCTAAGTCAAACCTGTCCTCCGCTTTAACCCTCCACCAGTATTCGTTGATATCCAGGTTTTCTACCTCGAAGAAAATATCTTCCCCGGCATTAAAATCTGCGGGATCGGCAAATTCCGCATCAATGGATATCTCGAGAGTGTAGTTCAATACATCGTCAGGATCGGGATCGATAGCTTCAAACCAGGTAAAATCAAGCGGGAATTCTGTGCTACTGATTAGCTCAAAACCGTCCGCAGGTGACGCAAGCAAGAACGCTTCCGGTGGTTCAATAAAATATGTAGTAAAAGACAGTGTGTCATCAGCCCAGATTCCGTCTGTGTTGCTATCAGTAGCGCGCACAGTCCAGAAGTAAATAGTATCGTCTTCGAGGTTTTGGATGTTGTATGTAGTATCCGGAATGCTGTCGGCTGCAAGTATTGCATTTGAAAGATCTTCGGAAGTACCCGCCCAGACATCAAAACACGCAGGAACCTCTGCATCAGGATCAGTTGACAGGTGCCATACCAGTGTTGTATCGGCAATCCATACTGTGTCTTCATTGGGAGAAACAAGGCTGAAAGGTTCTGGTGGCAAGGGAGCGCCCCTGTTTTCCCACCAGACAATATCATCATTGTACCAATCCGCAGTGATTATATCGAAATCGCCGTCCTGGTCAATATCCGAAATCCTTGCGAATGTTCGCATATCTATAACATCAGAGGTGCGTATAGGGTGTTCGGTTAAATCCTCGTTGCCGTCATTTTCCCACCAGGTAAAAATATTTGATCCTGCTCCGACAATATCTATATCACCATCATTATCCAGGTCTTCAGCACAGACACAACAGGCGTCATTGAAGTTGTCGTCAATCGAGTGTTTTGTGAACTCATTATCCCCGTCATTTTCCCACCAGGCGATTTCATTTTCATAGATTGCCGTTCCCAACACGTCAAAGTCGCCATCTTCATCAAGATCAACCGGAAATGCGTAAGATGCCCCGTGGAAATCATCCTCGATTACATGCCCGATAAATTCCTCGTCTCCCTCATTGTCCCACCATTTTAACTCATCATCTTCAGATGCAGCGCCGATGATATCGATATCACCATCCTCATCAAGATCCGCCGCCATGGCGGAGAAAGCACGTCTGAATGAACCATCTACAGTATGGTCGGCAAATTCCCGGTCTCCCTCATTTTCCCACCATGTAACTCGATGACTACCGAATGCCGCTCCAAGGATATCATTATCATCGTCACCGTCAATATCTGTGGCGCTGACTGATATAGCGCCACTGTAAAAGGTAGCTAAGGTGTATTCAGTAAACTCTTGATCCCCGTCATTTTCCCACCAGGTGAACCTCCCGAGATGTGCAGATCCAGCCCCGGCAGCAAGTACATCAATATCATCATCCTGGTCAAGGTCTATTGCGAAAACTGAATATCCACTTTCAAAATCACCTTCAATGGTATGCTCTGTGAAATTCTCATCTCCGTCATTTTCCCACCAGGTGACTTCTTCATCTCGTGAGGCGCATCCAACTAAATCAATATCACCGTCACTATCAATGTCAGAAGCGAAGACAGAAGTTGCGCCATCATATTCATCAGTAATGACGTGTTCGATGAATTCAATCTGAGCAAGAGTTTGAATGGGAAGAATAGCTGAAAGCGCTATCCATACTAATGTGATTTTAGGAAGGATCTTCATATTCTACTCCAAGCTGTTAGTTAGGACCGCAGAAGATACACCTATATAATATAACGAAAGATTTCTAATAGGGAAAGCAATAGCAGCAGAATAGTTTATTTTTTCTCACATTAGAGAACTAAAAACGTGACATCAGTATTTTCTATGTCAGTCTCGTCTTCCAATACGAATTTCCATCAAAAAATTATCCTTATCTCATTAAAACAACCTTCCTCACCTCATCAAATTTACCCGGCACGATTGCATGGATGAAGTAGATACCGCTTGATAATTCTGAAGCATCGAATGTGAGTTGCTTATATCCGGGTTGTAAATTCTCGTCTGCTAATAATGCAACCTGTTCTCCGAGGATGTTGTATATTCGTACATCAAGCTCCGACTGTTCAGGCAGGGCAACTAATACGGTGAGTTCGGGATTGAACGGATTGGGATATACGGCTTCCAGTGCCCATTTTGTCGGGATACCACTGTAGGGACGATCAAGGACATTAGTAACGTCCCAAATCACCTCAGCATCATTTGAATGTTCCGATTCGCCTTCGTCATAAATCGCAGTAACTGTGTAAATCCAGGAATAGCTACCGTATTCACCCGGATTCGGATTGACATGGGTTTCCGACCAGGTTAATTCCTGGGTGTTACCTACATGCTCCTCGTCCCGGTAAATCTTGAAACGAAGCCAATCGTCGAGGTGGTCATGCTCCCATGACAGTGTTACTTCAAGTCGAAGCGTATCACTCTGGATGACCTCGTGTTCTGATGTCAGGTCTGTTGGTGGGTCGATGGCGATACGTTCAACGTCCTCCTGTATATTAGGAATAATGCGAAGTCCCTGGCGGGAAAGACCGATTACACCTGTAAAAATACCCCAATCATTGATAGAGAATTCAGAAAGATCAATTCCGGTGGTTTCTATGATTCGTGCTTCGCACTGTCCACTGCCATCGTCAACAATCAAGCTGTAATCGCCTTCATTCGGCGGATCACGGTTGATCTGTCCGCTGATCTGTCCCCAGGTTCCTTCGCGCTGAGTGGCAGTTGCCATATCACCGGTAGATTCCACTAATGGCTCCGGCATGGGATTATCATTACCGATCACATCCAGATCGAAATTTATGATACGGGTGATTTCATCCACCTCAACAAGGAATCCGGTGATATCTATCTCATCACCGCGGTTTATATTATTTTCAGGATCCCACGCATCATCACTCCAGACCTGGATTCCCCAGCCTGAATCGTCCTGTATGTAGATATCTGTATTCTCTGTGTCGGTGACGTTTGTGCCCTGGGTAACGATGCCTGTCGTCGTAACCCATGTTTCCAGATCCTGTTCGGTTTGCAGTTGAGCGATGCCACGCTCGAAGATAGGAGTCAGTTCAAAATCCTGCTCATTATCCTGGTTCCAACGGATAAGCACTTCTTCAGTATCCGCCGGTGCATAGCCCTCCATTTCTACAAAAACAAGGTACCTGATTCCGTCATGAAGCGATTCAGCCGTGTATTCTCCATCTTCATCAGTCTGGACTTCACGGTATATTTCGTTTGTTTCCGGATCGATGACTGTAACCGCAGCACCGAAGAGCAACTCCTGGGTTAACTCGTCACTCACTATCCCTGTCAAATCTCCTGACAATATATCAACGGCAAAGTCAAGCACATTTTCGCGTTCATCAATCTCGACATCTTCTTCATAATCGAAATAACCTTCTGCAGTTATCAGCAGGGTGTATTCACCTGCTTCAACATCTTCGATTGAATAGTCCCCGTTTTCATCCGAAACAGCAGTATAAAGAAAATCATCAAAGCTGATTTCAGCGCCTTCTATCGCTAAATCTGTCTCAGAATCAGTGATGGTTCCAGTGACTGTAGCGAGGGGAATCAGTTCGAAATCAAATGTGTTTTCACCTTGTTCAACCTCAACTGTTTCAGCATAGTTGTAGTAGTGTTCAGCCGTAATTAATACATCATATTCACCCTGCCCCTGGGGCGGGATTTCCCACTCACCGTTTTCATCAGTAGTGGTTTCTTCAGCCCCAAACAGGATCTCAGCGTCCTCAACCGGATCTTCGGTATCAACATCGGTGATTCGACCTGAAACAGGGGAGAGGGGTGTCAGCTCGAAATTGAAAGTGTTCTCACCTTCCTGGATATCAATTTCAGCCCGGTATTGTGTGTAATCATCATGTACTATACGCACTGTAAGCTCACCATCTAATATATTGTCTATGGAATAATGACCATTAACATCTGTTGTGTCCCTTCGGGGACCTATACTCACGATTGCATCTTCAACCGGATCTTCGGTTTCCGCATCGGTGATTGTTCCATCGCAACTGGAATTCAATACAGGATCGAGGTCGTTTTCCCACCATGTAATCTGGTCATCTCTTGCTACGGCAGCAACTACATCAACATCAATGTCACCGTCGATATCAACCGCATATACTGAGATAGGACCATTTATGTCTTCAACAAGCACATGTTCTGTAAAGACTTCTTCGCCGTCGTTCTCCCACCAGTAGATCGCATTGGTCACAATCGCAACTGCGATTATATCAACGTCACCGTCAAGGTCCATATCGGTGGCATAAGCATGGAAAGCATCATCGAAATCGTCTGAGATTGTATGCTCGGTAAAGTTCTCGCCGCCGTCGTTTTCCCACCATGTTACCTCATCGCCGTCACGAGCTGTGCCGAGTACGTCCATATCACCGTCGCCGTTGATATCTACTGCAAGAACACTACGGGCTCCGTCAAAGTTTCCGTCGATTATATGCTGGGTAAAAACTTCCTCGCCATCATTCTCCCACCAGACTATATCGTCAAGTGTACGTGCCGCGCCGAGTACATCTATGTCTCCGTCTCCATCTACATCGGCTGCATGTACGTAATATGCGCCTGTAAAATTCCCTTCTATGGTATGCTGGGTAAAATTCTCATCACCGTCATTTTCCCACCAGGTGATATCATTAGCAGTAGATGCCGCTCCCAATACATCAATATCATCGTCACCGTCAAGGTCAATAGCAAAAACACAATAAGCGCGAGAGAAATTTCCATTAATGAGATGTGTCGTCCAGTTTTGCTCTCCATCGTTTTCAAACCAGGCGATATCATGCCCGTCAAATGCAGCGCCGACCACATCCATATCGCCGTCACTGTCAACATCGATAGCATAAACTGAAATAGCGCCATCGAAATTCCCGTCAATTGTATGCTCTGTCCAGTTCTGTGCGCCATCGTTCTCCCACCAGGTGATATCGTCAGCAGTCAATGCCGCGCCCAGGATATCCATATCACCGTCCGAATCTATGTCAGCGGCGTATGTACCGTAAGGATTATCAAATTCATCAGAAACAGTCTGAGGTGTGAATCCGATCTGGGCATGTACTAAGGGCGTCAGTATCGCTATCAAACTCCCTGTCAGGAAAACTGTAATTACTCTTTTCATCTTTTTCTCTTCCTCTTCCTTAAAGTATTCTTTTATCCTTCACATCCTAACCATCCTTATATCCTGTAAATGCTTTTTATTGCACTCACTAATTCACAGGACGTAAAGATATCAAGGATAAGCAGGATAACAACTATCCAATTAACTATGCAAACATTTTGATGTAGGCCTGGGTCTCCGAACCAGAAGTAGGCCTGGGTCTCTGAACCAGGCATAAGTTGCGCATGACTGCGCGGTTCGTGATTGCGCTGCTCGCGAATGCGCGGTTCGGAGACCCAGGCCTACTTGATTAATATCGCTTTTCTTACGATTTCTACTCCATCTGCTTCAAGCCTGTAAAAATATGTTCCGGATGAAACTGGATTGTCTGCTGCATCACAACCATTCCAGACAACCTCATGTTTTCCGGATTCAAGCTGCCTGTTCACCAGTTCAGTAACCTTCCGACCAAGGATATCATACACAATCAACTGCACACTCGATTTGACTGGGACTTCAAAACTGATTCTTGCTGCCGGATTGAATGGATTCGGATAAGCGGGATTCAAAGTCCATTGAAGCGGCAAGGATTGTTTACTACTTTTTATTCCCACCAGACCATCATTTACTCGTTGAGCATAAATGTTATAAAGAAAATCAACTCCAGTTGATCTTAAATCCTCCCAGGCTGCGACAAATCCACCTTCACGATCGCTGATGATTACAGGATTTATCTGCATATGGAGAGCATCACAGAGTATTAATCCATTACCGCTGTATGCTTCAGAGATCGGTTCACCATCACTGTCAAGATGGGTGTATAATAAATCAACATGAAAACCTCTTCCTCGTTCCCAGACTACGTATGCATCCTGTTCATTACCAACAAAAACTCTTGGATGATCTTGATCAATATCATCATCCTGAACTCCCACTCTTATACCACTTGCGGGGTCAAAGATTGCGTTCCCTTCAAGGTCAAATCGCTGCGCATAGATATCAGAATTTCGCGGATCACGAGTGTCCTGCCAGGCAAGCCAGAAAGTCCACGAATTGTTTTCCCGAACACTCAAAGAGATATTTTCCTGTTGATGGTCCTGTGCAATTAATTGAAGTCCATTCTCTACCCAGCGGACGGTTCCATCCGAATTGATTATCTGTCCGTAAATATCTTTTATTGGTGACCTGCGCCTTTGATCTTCCCATGCTATTAATATGCCGTCATGAACATTTACCAATTTTGCTCTGTTTTGTATAGTACTGTCATAGGTACATATTGCTAACGGTTCATCCCATAATAGCTCACCATCTTCACTGATTCTTTGTGCAAATATATCGTGATTACTCGGTGTCACCGTTCTATTAAACACAATCAAGATAGAACCATCATCAAAATATTTCATCCCTTCAATCACATGATCATATAGTGTATCAGTCACTTCAATGGCATTATGTTCATTATCTATCCATTGAGGTTCTCCATCGGAATCAAGTCGCTGGATCAGGATATTCTGATAAAAACTATCTGTGTACTTGATGAAAGCCACATATAATCCACCATCGCCTGCCGGGAGAATTTTTGGTCTGTGTTGATCACGTGTTCCTTGCGGTCCCTCAGGCGGCGCAACGACAGAACCACGATCACCCCACAAAATATTTCCATCTGAGTCCAATTTCTGGGCAGCAATTACGTAATAATAACTATCGCGATTGTCATGCCAGGCAGAAAAAATGTCGCCATCATTATTCATTGCATAAACAACGGAATCCATTCTGATTCTAACGGTATCATCATCATTAAATGGATATCCGGGTGTCACAGTAATTCCATCTTCACGCCAGAGATTCTCGCCGGTCTCAAGATTTAACTTGTGCAGGTAGTTATATTTCCCCCATGCTCCTAAACGGTTATCCTCATAACCTAGGAAAATATCAGTTCCGTCAAACATTAATTGAGGTTTAAAAGCATTATAATCCAAACCCTGAACTATTAATTCACCATTGTTTATTTCCAATTCTTCGCCGTTAACCAGGTCAAACCTTTGATAATACAGCCCTGAGAATCCGAATCGATAATCAAGCCAGACAACACCCGCCACATCACTCATAACCTGAACATTGTTTCCAGTCTGTTCAAGCGATGCGTCACAAACAAGAATCCCATCTCCATCATCCCACAGTTTTTCACCATCGGCGTCGATACGATTTACATAGATATCCTGATCTGGGTATTCATCATACCTTTCGTCCTGCCAGCAAATTACGGCTCCTCCAGCCTCATCCTGAACAAGCCGTGCTCTCATTTGATTATAATCAGCATCACAAAGTATCAAGCCGTCTGTTTCCTGACCAACTTCGCCCCAATTGAGTTCTATTCCTTCATCACCGCTGAGTTTCTGCATTCGCAGATCTGAGGTGTACAAATCTTCTCTTTGGTCTTCCCAGATCATAATTGCTTCGCCGGGGGGGCTGTTGATAATACGATGTTTATATTGGACAGCATCAGCGATTACGATACTGTCTCCGTCCTCAGCCCAGAGAATGTTGCCATCGGCATCAACTCGCTGACCGTAAATATCCCCCATGAAGTCTTCTCTATTGTCTATCCAGACAAAAAAAGCACCACCTTCGCCGTCTGAGCAAAGTTTCAGTCTATCCTGTCTTTGATCCTCGAGACAAATTGGCAGCCCGCGGGTTCCGTCGGCTGAATCAGGATGTACCGGATCCCACATCAGTTCACCTTCAAAGCTGACTCGTTGGGCATAGAGATTCTGATTATTCCGGTCTCTCGTATCTTTCCAACCAACAATGATTCCACCGGCGCCGTCAGTGTCGGCGCAATAACCACCCTCCAGCGTTCCCTGGGCTTCGGGTCCACCGGCTACCATCAGGTTTCCTGGCTGTTCAATGCCATAAGTAGTATCATAAACAGCAAAATCTGTCCAACCGTCAGGCGCTTCTCCGTTGGAATCAACTCGCTGGCAATAGATGTCGGCTGAACCGTTACGGGCATCCGCCCATACTGCAACTCCGCCTCCATCACCGTCGCTGAATGTCTGGACTGCGATCTGCTTTCCCCATATGCGAGCAATAGGGATTCCCCAACTCATGGGCTCTTCATGGTACTGCCATTGCGGTTCGGCATCTGAGTTAAATTTTTGCATCCAGATATCGCCAATATCTTCAATATAAACATCAAAACGATAATCCACCCAGGTCAGGATCCAACCACCATCACTTGTAGCCATAATATGCGGACGCTCCTGGCGTGAAAGTCCATTTGCCAGCAGTAAGCCGTCTTCATTCCAGGTTTCGTCGCCTTCCGGTGTTATAATCTGGCCATAAATATCATTGTCACCGGCGCGCGAGTCAGACCAGACAATACAGAGATTTCCGTTGGTGTCAGTAACTGCACCACTGGAATTATAACTCTGCCATCCGATATGGTATCCCTGCCGAACAGCTACACCATTTCCCGGTTCCCAGGTACGGAAGTCATCCTGGGCTGAACCGGCAGAAATTATCGCAATTACAGCTAATCCTGCGATAACGATATTTAAGAAATGATACCTCATCTTTGCCTCCCGTTAGTACATATCAATTTCTATCAATGTAGGCGCGGGTCTCCGAACCGCGCACAAATTAACCACAAAATGCGCGGTTCGAGACTCGTGCAGATATTGACCACAAAATGCGCGGTTCGGAGACCCGCGCCTACTTCTACCTCATTAAAACAACCTTCCTCACTTCATCCATTCTTCCCGGCACACTGACGTGCATAAAATAAATTCCGCTTGAAAGCTCATCAGCATTGAAAGTGAATCTATGATACCCCGATGAAAATCGATTGTCTGCGACAATCGCCACCTGCTCGCCAAGCACATTGAAAATTGATACTTTTAAATGCGAAGTCTGGGGTAATCCTATGACTGCTACCAGGGTTGGATTAAATGGATTGGGATAAACGGATGATATCTCAAATTTTTGGGGAATTGTGCTCGAGCTTATTTGATCAACAGCGTCTATTTCAATGCTGAAGTTGCGGATTTCATCCGCCCAGGTTCCATCGCTGTGAATATCCTGTGCTTTAACTGTCCACCAGTAGGTTGCGCCATTTTCGCCGGTAAAGGTGACTGATGTAACTGTCGTATCTACTTCCAGGTTTTCGATTAAATTCGATGAATCGGTGCTTACGAATACCTGGTAACTGAACTCATCTCCTTCATCAGGATCTGTCGTTGCTTCCCACTCAAGGGTGATTTCAAGTGATGTGGAGATGTACTCGTTTTCAGGTGAGATCAGGTTGAAGGGTAGAGGTGAAGAACCGATAAACTCAAACGCGCCCATATCCGGTTCGATGCCAGAATAATCTCCAGTCACATTTATCAGGGTGTCGTTCCCCCAGATAAATAGTTCATCGCCAGAATCAACACATGGCGACGTTATTGTCAAGTTGAAATCGTTATTATCTTCGTCAACAAAAAGAGGATTTTCATCAATATTACCGTCAAACCAATGTACCTCGCCGTTTTCGTTGGTATCAATGATGTCTTCTCCGCCTTCGATGTCGGAATGTGCGATAACAATCATACTTTCATCAACTTCCGCCTCGAATATTATATCCCCAGGTTCATTATCCCACAGAATGGTGTTGTACAGGATTGCATTTGAGGTTGAGAAGAAGAAAACACACTGTCCCTCCTGGGCAGTATTTCCATAGATAGTGCAGTTTACAAAATAAGGAAAACAATCTTCAATACAAGCAACAGCACCACCGAAGTTTACAGTTTCATTTTCAGTGATTAGACATCGTCTGAAAATAGGTGTTGCTTGACGTTCGACAGTAATTCCGCCGCCGTTGTCCACAGATGTGTTGCCGGAAATCACGCAATTGGAAATAATCGGCCTGCAACCTTCGCTGACAATAATTCCCCCGCCCTTGTGCATCGCGATATTGTCATAGATGCGGCAGTCAGTAATAACGGGTGCACAGTCCATATACATATTTATCCCCGCGCCATTCCAGCCGGCTTCGTTCATAACAATCTGGCAGTTAGTGATTACTGGGCTGGAATTATCACCGCACCAGATTCCACCACCGCCGCTGTTCGACCTGTTATTGCTGATGATACAATCTGTGATAAGCGGATTTGCTTCCGGTTCACAGCTTATTCCACCACCACGGGTTCCGACACCGTTATCTGATACAACGCAATTTCTTATTGTAGGTGAGGAAGTCGAACACCTTATTCCACCGCCGTTAACATCTACGAAACCATTCTGTATAGTAAATCCAACTAACTCGGCATTTTCGGTCTCTTCATCATCAAATGTCACAACCGAAGCGATTTCGTCACCATCAATAATGGTTGATTCTATATCCTCGTTCTCGCCTGTTGTCAAATAAAGGCTCCCCACGATGATATCTTTACCGCTGAAATCTATATTCTCAATGTATATGCCTTGGCTGACAAGAACCGTATCGCCATCTTCAGAAGCATCAATCGCATCTTGGATAAGGTCGTAATAACCTTTCACCCAGCCATCTTCGCCTTTCAGAGTAATATTTTTTCCGCAAGGTGTCAGGATTCCGGTGTTGTCTGTTCCGTCATATTCGAAGAAAAATGCCGGGTGGGAATAACTGCCACTCGACTCACGAAAACTATCAAAACCCTGGTAAACTCCGCCAGGATACTCCACTTCACCCGGACCCTGTTCGCCGTCATCGCCATACCCAAGATAGACTGTTTCGAGGGAGACCAGCAGCGCAGTAGCGTCACCGGAATCATCATCATAAATAAAATTTTCAACAGTACCGGCTAAAATAGTGTGGATAAAGATAATTTCATCGTTTTCATCACAATCCCAGTAATTGATCGTCCATTCAGGTTCAGCATCAACTACACCGTAGAGTGGCTCATCGCCGGCTGGCAGGTACTCGTTGTTATAACGACCATCATCCGGGTTTATCCAGGGTAAAATCCCCTGGTCATTACGACCCTGTGAATCCCAGAAAGCGCCATGCTGTCCCTGGGACTGGTAATCGGTTAAACCGTCAACCATGTCCATCAGGAAACTGTAAACTTGGGGATCGGAAAAAGGTTCATCATGCCATTCACCCTCACCGAGAGGCTGGTAGTATAGGATGAAAGTATCAAGCAGCGCTGCGCCATCGCCGCCCATTGCCGTTGAACCGTTTCCGGTGATAACACCCTCATCACTTAATTCAGTGTCTTCACCACCGATCAATATCAATGAAGATTCTGCAAATAGAATCTCCACGCTTGCCAACAAACAGGCTATACTTAATAAAAGTATCAAAGTTCTTTTCATATCCAGTCACCTTATGTAAAAACAACGTTAAACATAAAATATTGAGATTTTCATCTAACAATTGATTCTAATATATTTTGAATCTATACCCGTATTATTTTGCATTTACTACCTTATTAAAACCACCTTCCTAACCTCATTAATCTTACCCGGTACATTTACATAGATGAAGTAGATACCGCTGGAAAGTTCCGAAGCATCAAAAGCGAGTTCTTTGTATCCGGGGGGATAGTGTCCGGAAGCTAATTCTGCTACCTGTTCTCCAAGGAGGTTATATATTCGGACATTCAGGTCTGATTTAAAAGGAAGAGCGATGATTACTGACAACAGCGGATTAAAAGGATTCGGATAAACCGCTTCAAGTGCCCATTCTGTCGGGATGCCATTGTAGGGACGCTCACTGACGAAAGTATTATCCCAAATTGTCTCAACTTCATTTGAATATTCCGATTCACCCTCATCATAGACGGCGGTTACTGCGTATGTGAAGGTGTAGGTTTGGTACTCGCCGGGAGACGGATCGATAAGTGTCTCCGACCAGGTCATTTCCTGGGTATTTCCGACATGCTCGTCGTCACGATAAATCTTGAAACGAAGCCAATCATCAAGATGGTCATGTTCCCAGGTTAATGTCACAATTAGACTTTGTATATCTCCTGGAACTATTTCATATTCCAGGCGCAGATTTCTCGGGGGATCGATATTAATCCGTTCAACGTCTTCCTGCATGTTCGGAATAATTCGTAGTCCCTGGCGGGAAAGACCGATAACGCCGGTAAATGTTCCCCAGTCGTTAGCTGATAATTCCGACAAATCAATCCCGGTGTTTTCGATGATTCGAACTTCGCATTGCCCGGTGCCATCATTAACGATAAGGGAATAGTCATCTTCACCGGGAGGATCACGGTTGATCTGCCCGGTAATCTGACCCCATGTACCCTCTCGCTGGTTAAGTTGAGACATGTCTTCCGTGGATTCGATTAGTGGATCCGGAAGAGGATTATCATTGTCTATGATTTCCAGCTCGAAGTTTGTGATACGAGTCATTTCATCCACTTCAACGAGGAAACCGGTTACGCTTATTTCATCACCACGGTTGATATTATTTTCCGGATCCCAGGGATCGTCGCCCCAGACCTGGATTCCCCAGTTTGTATCATCCTGGATGTAGATGTCAGTATGTTCGGTATCAGTAGTGTTTGTTCCCTGGGTGACAATGCCGGTAGTGCTTACCCATGTTTCAAGATCCTGCTCAGTCTGGAGTTGCGCGATACCTCGCTCGAAGATCGGTACAAGTTCGAAATCCTGTTCGTTATCACGATCCCAGCGGACCAACACTTCCTCTGTTTCGGAAGTTGCGTAACCTTCCATCGTAACGGTTACCTGGAAATTGACACCGTCATGAAGCGCTGGCGCCAGGTATTCACCGTCTTCATCAGTTTCAACTTCACGGACAGTTTCACCTGTTTCGGAATCGACAACAGTAACCAGTGCCCCAAAGAGCAGTTCCTGGGTTAAAGCATCAGAGACTATCCCGGTCAAATCACCGGAAAGAATGTCTATCTCAAAATTTATCTCATTTTCTCGCTCTTCAACCTCAACCTCATCGTCCTCATAATCGAAATAACCATCAACGATTATAAGCACGTCATATTCACCGGCTTGAACGTCCTCTATCAGGTAATTTCCTTCATCATCAGATACAGCTGAATATAGTGTGTCACCGAAAGTAACTTCAGCGTCTCCGACACCTTCTTCAGTTTCAGAATCAGTGATTGTTCCAGATATGGTGGCGAGGGGGATCATCTCGAAATCGAAAGTGTTTTCGCCCTCTTCAACATCAACTGTCTCATCGTAATCGTAATAGTGTTCTGCAGTGATATAAACAGCAAATTCACCCTGCTCCTGCGGGCTTATTTCCCACTCGCCGTTCTCATTGGTAGTCGTTTCTTCGGCGCCGAAACAGATATCAGCATCTTCAATGGGATCCCCGGTATCGACGTCTGTAACAGTTCCGGAAACAGGGGAAAGTGGAACGATTTCGAAATCAAACCTGTTTTCTCCGGTTTCAAGTTCGATTACCCTGGTATGTCGAGAATAATCTTCATGTGTGATCACGACTGTCCTTGTCCCGGAAAGAGCTTCGGTGGAATAGTAACCGTTAACATCTGTAGTATCTCTTCGAGTACCAACCCGAATCGCAGCACCTTCCACCGGATCGCCTGTCAAAGCATTTGAAACTGTTCCATCGCATGTAGCGTCCAGAACCGGATCAAGGTCACTCTCCCACCAGGTTATTTCATTGCCGGAATAAGCGGCAGCTAAAATATCCAGATCAATGTCACCGTCCATATCGTATGCTATTACTGTATAGGGATCGTCGAAATCATTCGCTATGGTATGTTCGATAAAATCCTGGTCGCCGTCATTTTCAAACCATGAGACCTCGTCATCAGGACCATTAATACTGATCACATCGAGGTCACCGTCAAGATCAATATCTCCAGTATGGATATACCTTCCAGGGTACTCGTCCGATACTGTATGCTCTGTGAACTCCGGGGGCTGTCCGCCATCATTTTCAAACCAGCATATATCGTTATTTCCCGTTGCACCTCCCAGGATATCCATATCCCCGTCACTGTCGAGATCCGCGGCATAAATTCCTGCCGCACCGGTGAAATCATCCGAGAGTGTATATTCTGTGAAGTCTGGAGGTTGGTCACCGTCGTTTTCCCACCAGGTAATCTCAGTAGCAAGCTGGGCGGTACCGAGGACATCTATATCATCGTCACCGTCAATATCTTCAGCATAAACAGTCCGGGTGCAGTCGTAATTACCATTTATGGTGTGTTCAGTAAAATCCTGATCGCCGTCATTCTCCCACCAGGTAATATCATCCGCATTCGATGCCGAACCCAGCACGTCAATATCGCCGTCGCCATCGACATCTGCGGCATAGACAGCGCTTGCGCCGTTAAAATTTCCCGCAATCGTATGCTCGGTAAAATCCTGATCGCCGTCATTCTCGAACCATGCAATATCCCCAGCCCCCCATGCCGCCGCTAACACATCAATATCTCCATCACCGTCCAGGTCGCTCGTGACAGCATACCTTGCAACGTCGAAGTTATCGGATATTATATGCTCCTCGAAATTCTGAGCGCCATCGTTTTCCCACCAAGTGAGATCATCGTCATTCTGCGCAGTTCCAAGGATATCGATATCTCCATCGCTGTCAATATCGGCAGCCCAGGCTGAATGGGCACCGCCGAATTGATCCGAAACAACATGTTCTGTAAAAGTGATCTGAGAAAAACAGAGTGATACACACAGGATTGAAGCAAGACTCGCTGCAATCAAAAACTTAAACTTTGCAATCATTTTCAACTCCAATTGTTCAACTTAACGTAGATATACTACTTCTTTCTGCCTCATCCATCTTGTCCGGTTCGCATGCGTGGATGAAGTAGATAATGCTTGAATTATTAGAACTATACTATAACAGTTCATTACAATCTGAAGTTAAACCGATTCATGTATTTATTTAATCAGTATTGCTTTTCTTACGATTTCTACTCCATCTGCTTCAAGCCTGTAAAAATATGTTCCGGATGAAACAGGATTATCTGCTGCATCACAACCGTTCCAGACAACTTCATGTTTACCTGATTCAAGTTGCTTGTTCACCAGTTCAGCAACCTCGCGACCAAGGATATCATACACAATCAACTGCACACTCGATTTGACAGGTACCTCAAAACTGATTCTTGCTGTAGGATTGAATGGGTTGGGATAAGCTGGATTTAATGTCCATTTAGAGGGTGAGATTTGCTGACGACTTTTTATTCCTACCAGACCATCATTTACACGTTGAGCATATATGTTGGAAATAAACTCATCCCCAGTAGATCTCCAATCTTCCCAAGTAGCAATAAATCCACCCTCACGATCACTGATTATTACCGGATTTACTTGTTGATGGTAGGCATTACAAAGCACTAATCCATTTCCGCTGTATGCTTCAGAGATCAGCTCGCCGTCGCTGTCAAGGTGTGTGTATAGTAAATCAACTGAGAAATCACCCTCCCCTTGTTCCCCGACGATGTATGCGTCCTGCTCATTCCCTACAAAAACTCTTGGATGGTTTTGATCAATATCATCATCCTGAACTCCCACTCTTATACCACTCGCAGGATCAAAGATTCCGTTCCCATCAAGGTCAAATCGTTGTGCATAGATATCAAGATTACGTGGATCACGACTGTCCTGCCAGGCAAGCCAGAAAGACCACGCGTTGTCATTGCGGACTCCCAATGATATATGATGCTGTTGGTTATCCTGAGCAATTAATTGAAGTCCATTCTCTGCCCAGCGAACGGTTCCATCCGGATTGATTATCTGACCAAATATATCTTTTGTTGGCGAACCGCGCCGTTGATCTTCCCAAGCTATAAGTATGCCATCATGAACATTTTCCAGTTTTGCTCTGTATTGTACGGTACTGTCAAAGGTGCATATCGCTAATGGTTCATCCCATAATAATTCGCCATCTTCACTGATTCGTTGTGCAAATATATCGTAGTTGATTGGAGATACTGTTCTATTAAATACAACCAGGATGGAACCGTCATCAAAATATTTCATTCCTTCAAGGAAGTGATCATGGCTTATATCTGTCACTTCAATAGCATTATGCTCGTTGTCCGTCCATTGCGGATCTCCATTGGAATCAAGTCGCTGGATCAGAACATTCAGGTAAAAATCTTCACGTGTCCACTTGAGAAAACTCAAGAATAATCCACCATCGTCTGCCGGGAGAATTTTTGGTCTGAGTTGATCACGTTCTCCATACTCACCCTCTGGCGGTGCAACGACAGAACCGCGGTTCCCCCACAACACATTTCCCTCTGAGTCAAGTTTCTGCGCAGCAATTACGTAATAATACCTATTTCGATTATCATGCCAGGCAGAAAAAATATCGCCATCATCATTCATTGCATAAACAACTGAATCCATCGAGACTCTAACGGTGTCATCATCAAATGGATATCCGGGCGTCACAGTAATTCCATCTTCTCGCCAGAGATTCTCACCGGAATCAAAATTTAGCTTGTTCAAATAGCAGTATTTCCCCCATCTGCCTAAACGGTAGTCATTATAACCCAGGTAAATATTAGTTCCGTCATACATTAAATGCGGTCTATAGGCATTATAATCCAAACCCTGCACTATCAACTCACCATTATTTGTTTCCAATGCTTCGCCGTTAACCAGATCAAATCTTTGATAATGCAGCCCTGAAAATCCGTATCGATGATCAAGCCAGACAATTCCCGCTACATCCCCCATAATCTGGACACTGTTTCCAGTCTGCCCAAGCTCAGCATTACAAACAACAATCCCATTTTCCTCATCCCACAGTTTTTCACCATCTGTGTTGATACGATTAGCATAGATATCCTGAGATGGGTATTCATTGATCCTTTCGTCCTGCCAGCAAATTACAGCTCCTCCCATACCATCATGAATAATCCTGGCATTATTCTGGTTAAGCTCAGAATCACAAAGTATCAAGCCGTCCAACTCCTGACCAACTTCGCCCCAATTGAGTTCAAGTTCTTCATTACCACTGAGTTTCTGCATTCGCAGATCGGAATAGAATCCACCCTCTCTTTGGTCTTCCCAGAGTATAATTGCTTCACCGGGAGCGGTGTTTACAACACGATGTTTATATTGAGAAGCATCAGCCGCAACGATAGTATCACCATCTTCAGTCCATAGAATGTTGCCATCAGCATCAACTCGCTGACCGTAAATATCACCTGCAAAATCATCTCTATCGTCTTTCCAGACAAAGAAAGCACCACCTTCGCCGTCTGCGCAGAGTTGCAGCTGATCCTGCTCGCGATCCTCGAGGCAGATCGGTATTCCACGGGTGCCGTGGGCTGAATCCGGATGCACCGGATCCCACATCAGGTCGCCGTCAAAACTGACAAGCTGGGCATAGAGGTTTTGATTATTACGGTCTCGTCTATCTTTCCAGCCAACGATGATTCCACCGGCACCATCAGTATCGGCAGTATAACCACCTTCCAAAGTTCCCTGGTTCTCTTCTCCACCTGCTACCATCAGGTTTCCTGCTTGTTCGATACCATATGTAGTATCATAGATTGCAAAATCTGTCCAACCTTCAGGAGCTTCTCCGTTAGAATCGACACGTTGGCAGTAGATGTCGGCTGAACCGTTACGGGCATCCTGCCAAACAGCAATTCCGCCTCCATCACCATCACTGATTGTCCGGACTGCAATCTGTTTTCCCTGGATCCGTGCTATCGGGATTCCCCAACTCATTGGCTCTTCATGGTATTGCCACTGCGGTTCGCCGTCCGAATTGAATTTTTGCATCCAGATGTCGCTGACATCTTCAATATCTACATCAAATCGATAGTCTACCCAAGTCAAAATCCAGCCACCATCGCTTGATGCCATTATGTTTGGATCTTCCTGGCGCGAATGTCCATTCGCCAACAGCAAACCACCTTCATCCCATTCTTCACCACCTTCCGGTGTTATTTTCTGACCATATATATCAATACCGCCAGTGCGACCGTCAGCCCATACAATGCAGAGATTTCCGTCAGCGTCTTTAGCGGTTTGCTTATAGAGATATCCTTGACTATTCATTTGCCAGCCGATATGGTATCCCTGACGAACAGGCACGCCATTTTCCGGTTCCCATATACGAAAATCATCCTGGGCTGAACCGGCAGAAACTATCGCAATTACAGCTAATCCTGCGATAACGATATTTAAGAATTGATACCTCATCTTTACCTCCCGTAACTGCTATATCAATTTCAACAACGGTAGTTGCGGGTCTCCGAACCGGGCACACACGATGCGCAAATTGCCCGGTTCGGAGATCCGCGCCTACCTGATTACCTCAATAATACAACCTTTCTGACCTCATTCATTTTTCCTGGTACTTCAGCATGAATAAAGTAGATTCCGCTGGATAATTCTGAAGCATTAAAAGTGAACTTCCTGTATCCGGGTGAATAGTGCCCGTTAGCGAGTTCTGCTACCTGTTTTCCAAGGAGACTATATATTCGGACATTCAGGTCTGATTTAGACGGAAGTGCGATTATTGCTGACAGTAAAGGATTAAAGGGATTCGGATAAACCGCTTCGAGCGCCCATTTTGTCGGGATGCCGGACCAGGGACGTTCTGTGACCGAGGTGATATCCCAGGTCACTTCGATCTCGGCAGGATCGGTTTCGCCTTCATCATAGACAGCCGAGACGCCGTACTCGAAGGTATAAGTATCATAGTTGCCCGGATCGGGATCAGCGATAATATCTGACCAGGTGTTCTGCTGTGTATTTCCGATATGTTCGTCGTCCCGGTAGATTTTGAAACGGAGCCATTCGTCTAGATGGTCATGTGCCCAAGACAGTGTGACTTCAAGTTGAAGCGGATCGCCCTGGATCACTTCCTGATCTGCTGTTAATTCTGCCGGTGGGTCAATGGCGATACGTGAAACGTCCTCCTGTATATTCGGAATAATTCGCAGTCCCTGGCGTGAAAGACCGATAACACCTGTAAAAGTACCCCAATCATCAGCGGAAAATTCCGCTAAATCTATTCCGGTGGTCTCTAAAATACGTACTTCACATTGACCGGAACCGTCATTCACTATCAGGGAGTAAGTCCCATCATCGGGAGGATCACGGTTAATCTGACCGCTTATTTGCGCCCAGGTGCCTTCACGCACACTATTAAGGTTCATATCTCCGGTTGATTCAACCAGAGGTTCCGGGAGTTCATTATCATGGTCTATCACTTCGAGCTCGAATTGAATGATCTGGGTCATATCATCCTCCTCAGCCACAAAACCAATGACAGATACTTCATCACCGCGAAGGATGTCATCCTCATCCCAGGAAGCATCGTCATAAACCAGTATCCCCCAACCGGAGTCATCCTGGATATAGATACTCGTATGCTCGGTATCGGTTACGTTTGTTCCCTGTGTAACTATACCTGAAGTGCTCACCCAGATTTGCCCCGCTTCGGTCTGTATTTGTTGTATAGTCATTCCAAATATTGGCGTCAGCTCAAAATCTTGTTCATTTTCGCGATCCCAGTGGATCAGGACCTCTTCGGTATCAGAAGGAGCATAACCGTCCAAAATTACGCTGACCAGGTATTGGACGTTATCGTGCAGCGCAGGTGCATTGTATTCCCCAAGGTCGTCCGTCATAACTTCGCGGTAGGTTTCCCCGGTCTCAGGATTGGTGACTGTAACTGTGGCGCCGGAGATTCTTTCCTCAGTCAATTCATCAGTAATAATACCTGTAAGATCGCCGGAAAGGATGTCGATAGCAAAATTGACTTCATTATCACCATCTTCCACTGCATATTCTTCATCTTCATAATCGAAATAACCTTCGGCTTCTATGAGCAAAGTGTCCGTTCCCGCCTCTAGATCAATCAAGGAATAGATACCATCCTCATCTGTTGTATCAGCATGCTCACCCCAGGTTATAATAGCGCCTTCAATCACATCATCAGTTTCTGAATCAGTGATAACGCCCGTCATCGTTGCCAGCGGAGGGATCTCAAAATCGAAAAAGTTTTCTCCCACCTCTATATCAATTTCTTCACGCAATAAATAATAATGGTCCTTGCTTATGCTTATTCCTCTATCCTCGCCGGAGACCGCATCGAGTAAATAATCGCCATTAATGTCAGTTGTATCTCTACCAGCCGTAGCCCTGACTATTGCACCCTCTACAGCATCTCCAGTTTCAGCATCAGTAACTGTACCTTCAACAGTTGCATCAGGTTCGACGCCGCCTTCCGCCGCCCAGATCAGTGAATTGTGAAGAAGCAAATCCAAATCTCCGGTAAACATTGACATGGCGCCAAGATATTCATTAATAGCAACAATGTTGGGAAGTACAGCGATTAATGGAGTTTCATCTTCGGTATAGACAACAACTTCCGCATCGTCATGCATGTCAGGATCCTGAACATAATAATATGCCTCAGCTTCCTCGTAATCTTCCATAATCGGATGAGCATCATCGTATTCACCGATGTCTGTGTTATCGCCTACAAATTGATCACTCGTTGTCATCGGAATGTAGCCGTCGTCAAGCAGTCTTCCCGTTACCATATATCCGTCTATATCGGCTAATCCAGCTTGCGAAATCACAAGAGCGCCCCCCTGATCAATGTAATCAGCAAGATTGTCACCCCACGCTTCCGGGTCATCATACATAAGACTTGAAAATGTCCAGACCACATCGTAATCAAGCAGGTCATCAACTGAAGGAGTGTTGTCATCAATATTCAGGGAATCGAGGTTGTCAATATCTTCGAAATCTTCAAGGAAAGTATAGATTGTATTAATGTTTGCATCGGAGTATGCTATGAGGACGTCAATGGGGATATCAAGCTCACTCCGATACCCACGATGGGATTTATTTCTCCTGACACTCTGCAATTTTCGTGAGGAGGATTTTTCTTCCGTAATCCCTGTTTCCGTTACATTATCAATCGCTTGTGGGGAGAAGAGGCTCCTTGTTCCTTTATCCTTTGCGAAAGTAAATGCTGCTGAAAAAACCAGGCAGATAATGAAACATCCTGCCAGCATTGTTGAAAGTTTTGTTCCTGTTTTCACTTGTCACCTCTTTATTTTATCAAAACAATCTTTCTTGTCTCGTCCATTTTTCCCGGTACTGATGCGTGGATGAAATAAATTCCGCTGGGTAACTCTGAAGCATTGAAAAGGAATTGTTTGTACCCGGCTGTTAGTTTATTGTCTGAGATGATAGCTACTTCTCTGCCGACAATGTTGAATAAACCTATTCTAAGATCAGACTGTTCAGGCAACCCGATTTCGATGTTCAGGTCCGGATTGAAAGGATTAGGATATATTGAAACTATTGAATATTCAATAGGTATTTCTGTTACAAGATTTTCAGGAATTTCCGTGCCTGGTTCGATAGCAAATGTAAAACCGTTTTCACATTCTATTACATCTTCACCCGATACTGCTATTACACGCCAGGATATCTCCAGGTAATCGTTCCAATGCTCCAGCATGATACTATCAGGAATATTAATAGTCAGTGATTCTTCTTCCAATCTGCTGTAACTCAGGAATCTGATTCTGTCGTTGGGTAGGGTTACTGTAATCCGAAGATTATATCTGAAATCTTCACCTTGCTCAGGATCTATCCATTCTTCCCATCTGAAATCAACTGGTGAGGCATCCATTACGTTCAGTGTATCGGAATTCGGGGGATGAAGTAGCGAAAAGGGATTGGGCGGGATTTCCGAGGTATTGATTAAACATCTAATTGCCCAGTTACCGGTATCATCATTGGAAAAATATGTATTGTTATCCTCCCTGATAAATCGGAACGTAACTGCATCCATCTCGGGATTCCTCCCGGCAACAGGCAGATCGGTGTCACAATAGGATTGATCACCGAAGTTGAAATAACCAATCCAAAACATATCTCTGTTGATAACGAAAGGACTACCATTCTCATCGGCAATAGCTAAGCTATTCCAGCCTGCGTGGCAATTTAAGGAATCATCCCACAAAATTTCCCTGTCACTGTTGGTTACCATCAGGTTTATATTATTAGCACCATCAGCCAGGTATAAATAAATCGAATCCAGTTGCGCTGGATAGTCAACAGGTTTGAAACCCATACCGCAACCTACAGAATCGCTTAAATGAACAATAGTTTCAAATTCCCCATCATCGTAATAATATTTTCCGTCTGGTCTGAGGATTCCCTGGATCAAAGAGAATTGATTATTACCCGGGTTTTGATCGTCCTCCAATCCTTCGCCTGTCAGAGTCGCGTGAGCGTAATAATAACCTGTTTCCTGTGGTATCCAGGTATGTGGCGCTTCAACCCCTGCCGTATCACCAGCATCCATTGCACCCAGATCTTCAGTTTCATTGAAAATAACGTTTTCGTCTTCATCGACAACAGTAAATTGTACTTCCGCGTCAGGTGATTCGATAGTTCCCGTATTTATTATAATTGCCGTAAACTGAATTTCCGTCCCAGATTGGAAGAAAAAACAGTTTTCATTGTTAAAAATTGATTGCACTTGGAGATCGAAATAATGTGCAAGATTACCTTCTGCAACAATATAATAGTTATATGTCATGTTTGACCAATCATCCTCGTCACCGTCACGAACTGTTGACCATTTACTCCTGCGAACCGGACGACTCAGAGTATGGCCTGCGAGGTTCCACCAGCCATTATTCGCATTAAGCTCCCCGGCTGGAGCAGGACCATACATAATCCAGAAATCTTCGCCTTGTACAAATTCAATGTAATCAATGTCGAGGTCATCAAAATTTACCTCTTGCCAATTTTCATCCATGTCATCTGGCCTATCACCTGCCCATTCAGGCAAAAGATCATTAAATACAGGATTCCCTCCATTCAAAGCCTCGCCTGGGTTGCCATCATTATCCGAGTAGATATAAACCTCAGCACTGTCAGTGTTGTTGTCGTATTCATTCCAAGCACAGAAGCGTACTCCCTGCAGAATAAAATCTGCAATCGGTGTAAACCTCACAGCTGACCAATGATCAGTCGGTCCAAGTTGCCAACTCCGTGTAATTTCGTATTCGTTAGGCTGGAAATAATAGATTGAGTCTTCCCATTCTGTATCAAGTTCACCGCCGGTAAGAGTTCTCACGTCATGCAGTAACAGATCTGTTCCGTTACTATTCTCCGGAAAATTAATACTATCATTGATATTCTCGGAAAAAGCTGCAATTGAAAAAATCGGTTGATCTGCAAAAAGTGAGACAGGTATAAATGTAAACATTACGACAGCAAACGGTACTATCAGTCTTTGTTTTTTCATTATTCCCTCACTTGAATCCTTCAAGCTGGTTAATGATTTGAACGTGACTTGCTGGTTTTCAAAATGTGTATAGATGATTTAAGAATGTCCATACTATTTTCGTATTCAAAATTTGTTTATAAGAATCAGATAATTTATTCTATTACTAAATTTTCCCTCAAATATTTATCTATAAAACTATTTCATCAGCACAACCTTCTTCATCTCATCAATCTTTCCCGGCACACTGGCGTGGATGAAGTAAATTCCGCTGGGTAGGACTGAACCGTTGAGCACAAAATCATGATATCCGGCGCTGTACTTGCCTGCTGCCAGTGATGCGATCTTCTGTCCCAGGATGTTGTAAGCGCTGATGTTGAGTTGCGCATCTCGTGGTAAACCTATTCTGATTGTCGTATTTGGATTGAAAGGATTGGGAAATACTTTGGCAATTTCCCAGATATGAGGTAGTTGGTCATTTTCATATTTTCCAACAGCATTGTCAGTGAGGGCTTCGGAACAATCGACAATTGTCAGGAAATCACCCGTGAAATAACCGATATCGCCTTCTATAATAGCATGGCGTGCGTCTGAATAACGACCTGTGATAATCGGATTTTCGCTATCACGATAATCGACAATCGTCACACCTTCATTGTAAGAACTGAAAATAAGATGATTATCACACGCTGTTATCTCTCTGGGGAAGCCAAACTCATCTGTAAATAAAATTTCTTCAGGATTTTCGGGATCGGAAATATCGACTAGGCATAAACCTGATCTATGTTGATGTTGATTTACTTCAGAGATATAGGCGACACCATCGTGCACCAAAATATCGCCGAAATCGGCATAAAGATAGTTCCCGTACGGTGCCCAGCGATCGCTGACGAAAGTTGCCAGGGGCCAGTCGGCATCTTCATCGGCAAGATTGTAAATCATAAGTCCTTGAACGGAGCCAATCCAGTACAGGTAATCACCATCGACACAAACTGATCCATTTATATTCTCGATATCATCGTTCATACTGTTATAAATACTGCGGGGATTGCTGCGGTCTGTTACGTCGAATATTTCCATCTCGCCATGAAGCCCAGATTCGATAATTAAATCGCCGATGTCCGGGTTTGAGTAGTAAGCTATATCATCTACAGCGCAACAGGTTCTGCAAGTGCTTACAGGATATGGATTTTCAAGATCGGAAATGTCCAATATGTATATAGGGAAGTCGGCATTGACAAATGCGGTATTGCCATCGATAATCGTTTCATATCCTTCTCCTCCACGACCTGTGTAGAAAGTACTTATTTCAACCGGATTCGCCGGATCGTTGACTTCGACGATTCTAAGCCCTTGATTATCGCCAATGAATAAATGATTGTTAGAATATGCGACATTGTTAATCCATTCAGGATACCAGAATAAGCAGACGGAATCAGGGGCGGTCAGGTCGCTTATGTCGTATATACCAAGTCCTATATAAATATCAATGAGTATTGCGATGTCACTGCCGACTGCAAGCGTTCCAAAGTGGTTGTTTTGCATGGAAGCAAAACCTATCTCTCTCATGTTATTCACGTCTGCAATATTGTGTATGCTTATACCTTCATCTTCTTCGAACAGCAAAGTATCCCAGATAACATAGCTGCTTGACACACCGTATTCGCCTGCCAGGAAAGGTTCGGCTGGATTGGAAATATCATAAATTGTCAAGCTTCTGACATAAAGGCGGTCGCCGTCGATCTGCATCCTGTAGGGATTTCTGTAAGGAAAGGTTCCAGTTAAGATAAAATTCTCGAGATCGCTAATATCGTAAATGTCGACATTATCCTCATCATCATCGATTGCCAGGATATTGTTACCTACGGCGAAATGTCCGGGCATTTGATTTTGCTCATGTATTTGTTCCGGATTTTCCAGGTCAGAAAGGTCAATTATGTGGATTGTCCCCCAATTCAGTGCTGTTCGAACGAAGAGCAGGTCGCCGTCAATTTCCACCTGGCTAAACTCAGAGTCGATCATAAAAGAACTTAGAAGTTCAGGTGAAGTCCTGTCCGTGATATCAAAAACGAAGATGCTGTCCGATTCGAAAGTAACTATTGCTATCGTTCCATTTTGAACGAAATGCTCAATATTCTCAAAGTGTCGAAAGCAGCCCATTGGAACAAAATGGCGCGGGTCGGAGATATCGAAAATCCCCACTGTCGATGATCTCTCGTGACGAGAGGGAATAGTATAAGCATAATTATCGATAATCTCTGTTCTTACGATATAACCACTGTGCCCGTACATGGTAGAGATCGTCGAAATATTCAAGCTGTCCTGAGCTTTTGAGAGCTGTGAGAAGAGGAATATTATCAGGCAAATAGTTAGCAGGTTTAGCAGCTTTTTCACAATCCCTCCATGTAAACTGTTTTTAGGAATATAATGTCTTCCTGGGTGCAAACAATTACATCAAACAGCGTGAAAACAAAGATGTTATAATAAACTATGAAGTGTTAGGCTGAATAGCAAGCGACAATCCGTATTTACTGCAATATTTCACAGATTTTTAATTACTTCTCTAATTATTTACTTATGCGTTAAAAGACATTTTCCCTCATTTTATCAGAACAATTTTCCTTACCTCGTTCATCTTACCTGGAACTGTTGCCTGAACGAAATAGATACCGCTTGAGCTGACTTTGGCATCGAAAACTGTTTGATGCCAGCCTGCTTCCATGTAGCCGTCCTCCAATCTGACAACTTCACGTCCGAGGATATCGAATACGGCAAGTTTGATATTTGCCCGCTCTGGAAGCGCGTATCGGATGCTGGCGGTTTCGTTAAAGGGATTAGGGTAAGCGGTTTCCAAATCGAACTTGACAGGTAACTTATCTGATTTATCTTTTTGCAGATCATTTATCGGTTGAACAGTGAAATAAAATTTATCGTTGCACCTCACCGTATCACCTTCGGCGATTGCCTCTACCCACCAGACTACATTCAACGAATTCAGGCTATCGCCCAAGTCGAGACTTTCCTGAAGGTTTATTCTAATTGAAGTATCTATTATTTCCGAGTAGGTAAGTGTCGTATCAAAAAAATCATCGGAAGTGGCATGAAAATTAATATCGTATCGAACAGTTTGCTCAATAGAATCAAGATTTACTGATTTCTGCCAGCTTAAAAACAGATTAGTGATTTCATTCGGTGTAAAGACACGATTGTGTTTAGGATTTGTCAGTGAAAATGGTGTTGGCGGAGCAGGTAAATCATGTTCGAAGATATTGATAAATGAACCGACATAATCCAATAACCTGTTACCAAATACTGATGTTGCTTTGCCCAGGTAGTTATACTCTTGTTCGTAATAACCGATAATTTGCGGTTGTTCCAGATCGGTTATATCGATAATATTTAATCCATATCTCCAAGTCCCGACCAGATAGTTGTCATCAACACTTAATGAACTGTAGTAACCTTGTTGAGTCGAGCTGATCAATCTCAAATCTTCCGGGTCTGAAAAATCATATACCAGCAAAGTATCAGTACGTTCAATTCTGGCAAATAATATATTCTTATCCACTACTACTACTGTATCTTCAATCGGGAGATCGTATTCTGCAAGTAAAGATGGATTTGCCGGATCGGAAACATCTACAAATGCGATGTTATTTTCGTAGTTAGTCCCATATTTTCTTAAAAGGATGGCAATACTGTCGGATACTTCAACTTTGCCGATGCTGAATGATATTTCAAGTGAGTCCAGATATTCAGAGTCTTCAGGATTGGAAACATCGACTATAGTTAAAAATCTGTTAGTCCCCGCGATATACATTTTCCAGTCATCGATGACAAAATCATTCCCACGAAAATCTAATGAGTCTCTAAGCCATCTGACAGTATCCGGTTGAGAAACATCAAGCAGCCTAAAAGGATAAAACCTGTCATCTGTAAGGACAAATGCATAATGAGCGCATACTTGCATTTTACGGACAATACCAATATAACCTCTTTCACAGGTAAATCTCCAATTACGTCCATTTTGCAGATCGAATGGCGACAGAACTTTAAATGCATCCCGGGTCGTAATAAAAATATTATAATATGATGGAGAAATATGATGTGCCCATCCATATTTCTGGGGGAAACCATCAATATCGTCGGGATCTTCAGGATCGGATACATCGAACATTACAATGTAATCTCTGGGCCATTTTCCCGTAATCAGCAAATCCTCATTTACAGCGAGAATTTTATATATGATTGTATTTCTTGGAACAGTATAAATGCTAAGAAATTCCGGATTTGCCGGATCTTCAACATTCAAGACATATAAAGTAGTATCATTTCCCAATAAATAAGCCACGTTGGTGTCAACCACGACGGCAAAAGCCGAATCGGTAACTTCATATCTTCCCAGTTCGGTCGGATTTGCAGGTTCCTCTACGTCAAGGATCAACAAACCACCAGGATCGTCTTCAGCGCTGCAGTACGTTACATAAGCCTTATTATCCGATTCGGTGACACAAGTTCCGGGACCAGGCAGTTCGTAGGAAGTGACAAATTCCATATCCGGAGCGGTATAAATCCTGAGAAAACCCTGACCGTTTTGTTCATCAGTCACTATAAAAAGGCTGGAATCGGTTACAGAAAAAAGCGGCCGGCAGCCTGGAATTGGGTAATTATCAAAACGACGGATTCGTTCTGGATTTGAGATCTGAATTTTTGTAATTGCCATATCTTGGTGGCTTATATAAGCCCAACCACCTTGAACTTCTATCGAACAATATGATGCTCCTCCGCCAACGTTAAACGTCGATCTTCCTATAACTACAGGATTCAGCAGATCTGATATATCTAAGACGTATAATTTTCGGGCTACAACATAAGCGATAGAATCATGGATTGTGACTGCGACAACTTCCCATTCCGGAACAAAACCGCCTTTATCCACAGGCTTTTCCGGATCGGACATATCGACAAATCGTAAACCTGTACCCGATGTTGCGACAATAGCTGTATCACCATAGAACTCGAAATCACAAACCGGACGCCAGCTCATGCACACCTTTTCCAGAAGACTTATATTCAAGCTGTCTTGTGCAATAGAGAAATTACAACTCATAAATATAATCGGAATAGCAAGGATTATCGATTTCATAACAATATCCTCATTTAATCAACAGAATTTTACGGGTGACATTCATCTTTCCCGGCACTGATGCGCGGATAAAATAGATCTCGCTCGCCATACCCCGAGGACTGAAGCTGAATTGACGGTATCCCCGGTTGACCTGCTGGTCGAGCAAAACCTTTACTTCACGTCCAAGCAAATCATAAATACTGATTCGAATGTTTTCTGTCTGAGGTATTCCGATTGTAATCGAAAGGGATGCGTTGAATGGATTCGGGTAAATATCAAGAATCTCCCATACTTCTGGAACTGTTCCTGATTTAGCAGTGCTTGGTTCTGTGATTGTTAAACTGTAGGTCTGTAAGGACATCGTGCTGTGTTGATCAAGATCTTCTGCATTGACTCGCCAGAAATAGGTATTATCATATTCCAGGTCATCAAGCGTAAAAGTTGTATCGGTTCCAACAGCAAACACTGTTGAATCTAGAAAATCTTGAGTAGTTGAAATTATTAAAGTGTAACTGACAGTGTCGTCAGTGGTAATATCATCTGACCGTTCCCAGACGAAACTAACCGTTTGCTCCTCCATTACGGTCCCTGAATCGGGCGATATAAGGTTAAAGGATTGTGGTTCTGCTCTCTCATCAAAAAAATGTAGTGTTCTTAATTCGCTTGAATAAACATTTGGAAGAGTATCAAGATCAACATACACACACCAGCGGTAAGCAGTCTCAAGCTCAAATTCATTTATTGTAATGAACGTATCGGTACCAGCGTTCACAAAGATTCGGTCTCCATCTTCAGGTATCAATTCAAACGTGTATTCAATATCAAACTCGTCGTCCCTGAATACTGCTGGATTCCAGGAAAAACGAACTGGTTGTTGATGAGTATTAAAGTTGTTTAACGGCAATCCGAGTTCGATTGGTTCTATCGGGAGAAAATCCGTATTTGTCGAAGCTGAGTAATTGGTTATTCCAACATCCCCCATAACTTCCTCACCAAAACCGTCAGGATATTCCCAGTTATTGTGCGGTCCCGAGGGATGATTCCAGTAATTGAGACCAGTCTCGATTGAACCATCATTGGGCTGTTGCCTATAACCGAACGCTATCAGTTCATTTCCATAGAAATCGTTGTTGAAAAGGTGTAATGTAGAAGTACTGTGAAATGCCACTACAGCTCCATAGTATGGAGGATCACCCTCCCTGCCAAGAGGACCATTATTAATGAATACATTGTAACTGCAGGTAACATCCGGAGAATCATTTCCATTTCGAAATGTCGAGAGCGCGCCTGCAATGGGAGCACGGTTATTGATGAAAATATTGTGATGAACATATCCGTCGTTTTCAATTTCAAGACCACCGGCGCGATGATCCGCAATATTGCCGTCGAAAACATTGTTGTATATTTCTAATGAAACTAATCCGTTATATACAGTTACAGCTCCACCGTAACCAAATTCTTCAACAAGGTGATTAGAATTTTGTCTGAAAGTATTATTACTGATAACTACTACACCAACAGGGTTAATTCGATCATTTCCCGCTACCTGTAAGCCACCGCCATCTCTCGAGACATTATTAATAAATAAGTTGTTGTCGATGACTGAGTTAGAATGATTAACCCTGGCACCTCCACCGCCATAATGTGAACTATTTGATTGAAATATATTATCTTGAATACTGCAATTGCTGCGGAAAACGTTTAAACCTCCAATATTCCCTTCTGTAACGTTTCTAAGAAAAACATTTTCCTCTACCTCGAAGTTTCCGTAACCGATTCCCACACCACCTGCAGAATGTCGCGAGTAATTATCTACAAACCGGTTGTTGCGAATAACACCTCTGCATTCTTGCAGGCGAATAGCGCCATAATCATACGCTTCATTATTTGAAAAAATGTTGTGTACCAGGTTTATCTCTGAAGTATCGGCAAATAATCCTCCAGCATCTTCTTGGCCTCCGACAAAACCATTCGTAATTGTCAATCCGATAATATTAATCTCATTGTCACCGTCTCCCATAATTGTAATTGGACGGAATGCACCATCACCTGAAATAATTGTATTTGCGATAACAAGGGTATCTTCATCTATCAGGTATTCACTGGCCAGGGTTAGATTCTGATCGCCTATTAACAACATTTCAACATAGGTACCTTCTGCGACGAGTACGGTATCGCCATCATCAACCTCATCTATTGCATCCTGTATAGTTTCAAAATCAGCAGGGACAAGGAGTATTTCGGATATAACAGTATGAAGTGGTATGGAGAGTGCTAACAAAAGGACTGCTATAAAAGGTATTCGCAGGTAATGCATAATTCCTCTGATGGTTGGTGATACTCAGATAATTGTAAATTAATCATTTTCAACCATTATTACAACAAGAATGAACAAAGATTGTAATTATCTGATCAACACAACTTTCCTATACTCATCCATCTTTCCCGGCACAATGGCGTGGATGAAATAGATTCCGCTGGAAAAATCATTTACATCGATAACTAAATTATGATATCCGGGTTTGAGGGCATCGTAAGTGATACGACGGGATTCCTCGCCAAGAATATTGAAGATACTCAATTGAAGTTTTTCTGCATCGGGCAAAGAGACCACAATCCTTAGGGTTGAATTGAAAGGATTCGGATATACTGAAACGATGGAATACTCAGTCGGAACAACACCTTCTGATTCTTTACGAGGTAGATCCTGATAGGTATTGAAATAGAATGTATCGCTCGCCCAGGTTCCATCTGTGTTGCTGTCAGTAGCGCGAACTGTCCAATAGTAATCTTTATCCATTCGAAGATTGCGCACAAAACGTTGCGTTTCCTCAAGATTATCACCGACCAGCCAGGCTGATGATAGATCGGAAATTGTATCCAACCAAGCCTCATATTGAGGAATATCATAATAATCGGAATCGGAAGACTCTGACCAGGTAAACATAGTTTCCGCCTGCCACACATTACTGCTGTCTGCTGGTGTCAGCAGGTTAAAGGGTTGGGGAGAATTCGGCATATCAGTCCTGATTGACCGGGTTTCAGATGACCATACTCCCGGATGATTTATCTCTTGAGCGCGTACTTTCCACCAATATTCCGTATCATCATCGAGGTTGAAGAGATCGAAGCTCAGTGAATCAACTTCAGCAGAATCGATTGTACCGATAAAATTAGCATCGCTTGACCACCATACGATATATGATAAAGAATCAGAGCGATCCGGTGCGGCAGCCATCTCCCATGTCAAGGTAGTATCGCCTGAGTGACAAATACTTCCGTCTGCAGGGCTGAGAAGGTTAAATTCAGCCAGGTTTTCCTCAAACCGGAACTCATGAACCTGTGACCATCCGCTCCATTTAAGGTTCTGATCCCGGTAACGCATCCTCCACCAGTACAAATGATTTTCACGGAAAGGAGTTGCGCGAACAGCTAATGTTGATAAGTCTATATTTTCATTAAGGTCTGTCAACCGGTAATGCGGCGTTCCGGAATTCCCGAATATATTTTCCCAATCTCGTCTTGAATTAATAATTGGATCGTTCCAGTCGCCTTCTTCCCCAGTTATTTGAAATTGTGAACTAATTTGCTGGGCATCGCCTTCATAGTACGATCCGGCTAAAAGAAATGAACCTTCATCGTATAAAGCAGGATAAATAGGCAGTTGATCAGGAGTCCCTGGCTGATCCTGGTTTCGATCATGATAAAAACTGTCAATCAATACATTGTTGAGAGGGATATCCTCGTTGCCAAGACTGTATGTCATCATGGAGTAGCTGTTTTCAGCACAATCAATATCAAAAATAGAATATGAATAATGATCAATAGCCCGGTGAATTTCAATATGGTCAAAAGGTGTTCTCGCTCCCCATCTGTATAATGGTCCTCCACCACCACCCTGGAGGATAAATCGTAAACCGCTTCCAGTCGAAACTCCGCGATGGTAGGAGTGAACGTGACCGTAGATTAAAATTTCTACCTTACTGTAATTTTCCAATAGCGGGACAACATCATCCCGTGTCCATGCGCTGACATGAGCAGGATAGGTCTCACTTTGAGCCGGATGATGAAGACTGACAATAACCAGACTGACTTCATCGTTCTCTTCAGTATCATCAAGTATTTCTCCAAGCCAGTCTAACTGGGTATTACCTGCTTCTATACTGTTCAGTGAAATGAAAAACACCGGTCCGATACGAAAGGAGTAATAAACCTCACCGGCAGGAGAAGCAAAATCATCGTATTTCATAAGATCATAAAATGCAGTCCCGGCGACATCATGATTGCCCTGGGTTATCATAAATGGCACGCTGCTCGAAAGAGCATTTACGGGTTCAAAGAATTCAGATTGATATTGGTCATATTCTTGTCCTGAAGTAACAATATCACCCATGTTGAGTACGAGATTTATTTCCTCATGCAAATCCTCACCATAGAGTTCTTCTACTTTCTCGACCATCGCTTCGATGACTGAAGTATGGTCATCGATTTGAGTCCTGGAATCGCCGTAGGCAATAAAACGGATATGCTGAGTATCATCATCATTTTCAAGCTGGGTCTTGAATCTATTTATTGCTGAGGAATCATTTCCGGTTATACAGCGGTAAAAATACTCAGTGCCAGGTTCAAGATTATCAAGACGTATCCAGTTCCAGACATATTCCTCATTATCACCGAGAATGTCCTGGTTACATGTGACATTGTGCTGCAGATTGGTATCCGGACCGTATCGGATGGATGATCCGGCCAAATTATCTTCTAACAACCAGCAGATATATATCGAGGTGGAAGTTGGAGTTTGCAGATAAATATTTTCAATAGCGTATGATAAACCACCATATACCCACAAACATATTATCAATACATTTATTACACAGAACTTAATACGCTGCACCTGCTTGCCTTATAAAAAAATCAAATCATTCAAAAATTTACAATTACTGAAATAACTTTCCATCATTTCATCAACACAATTTTCCTGACTTCATTCATCTTTCCCGGCACACTGGCGTGGATGAAGTAGATGCCGCTTGATAATTCTGATGCGTTGAATATGATACTATGATACCCTGCGCTGTACCTGCCTGTCGCGAGTTGCGCAACCTTTTGACCAATAATATTGTAGATTGCTACATTGATGCTAGTTGTGTATGGTAGGCCAAGCCGAATTGTTGTACTTGGATTAAAGGGGTTTGGATAGCTTGAAAGGATGGATATGTTATTTGGAAGAAATAGTTCTTTTTCTTCCGGGATTGTCAGAACATAACCTCCATTCATGGTTTTCAATACACAAGAATGATCATTGTTAAAATATTCATGTACTCCTGTAATCCATCCGGTTGTCGAATTTATGAAATCGACATCGGAATAAGAGTATTCACTGGTTATTTCATAATTTTGCCAATGGTTCCCACCATCTATGGTGAAATAGCTAACACCAGAATACCCAACAGCCCAGCCGATTAGAGAATCAGCAAAAGTTATCGAATTGAACTGGTGACCGGCTCTTACGTCAAGTATCTCCCAGTTTTCTCCCCCATCTTCAGTTCTCCAGATTATTCCAGTGCCAAACATAGGAGCCACAGCAAATACTTCATCACCACCAACAGCATAACCCGTATCTGAATTAATGAAAAAGATATCTGAAATTTCCCATATATCAACAACTTGATCAAAAACTTCCCATGATTCACCACCATCAGTTGTCTTAATCATATCACGACCATTTGAAAGCCATCCTTCATTATCATTTAGAAAAAAGATCGGATGAATCAACCTGACATTCTCTATATCTTGTATATCTTGAACTTCCCAATCATCACCCCCATTTGAGGTGACCAGAACACCGCTAATGCTCCCTGTAATCCAACCGGTATCCCGGTTTACAAAACAAACATCACCGAATCCACGTCGGAGACCAACCGAATCAACGTCCTGCTCAAACCAATTTTCACCGCCATCAACGGTAGCAATGATTATATTTCCCGCCGCCCAGCCATAAGATTCATCAATGAAAAAAACGTCATAAATCCTGGGAAATAAATTCACCGGAACCTCCTGGATATTCCAGGTATTTCCACCATCATCAGTTTTGTACACGTGATTAAATTCTCCGACCATCCATCCGGTAAGACTGTCGATAAAACAAGAAGAAAATATACGACCCCTATAATCCCGGGATTGCTGATTCCAGATTTCCCCGGAATTGAATATCTTGAACATCTTACCGCTATTCCCGACCGCCCAGCCATCCTGGTTCTGAAAATGTATCGACAAGGCAGTTGACAAACCTTCTAACGGTGCCCAACTTTCACCTGCATTGATTGTCCTGAAAATCCTACCACTCGAACTAGTTACTATGATAGTGTCAGCATTAATAATAGCGATGTCATATACCGATATACGAAGGGACTCCTGATATTCCCATGTCCTTCCGCCGTTTGTGGTTTTTATGAGGCCATTGGTACAGAGACCCCAACCAGTGGAATCATCAACGAAGGCAATTGAAGTCTCGAAAGACCAACGTCCTGCATTATGCCTCTGACTTTCCCAAGTTTCGCCTGCATCTTCTGTATGAAGAATTGTTCCA
>JAVCCM010000177.1 GCA_030765455.1 Candidatus Electryonea clarkiae
CGGGATCTGAAGTATCTCTGAATTTTTTTTTGAGCCTCGATTATCTTCTGAGCCATCGATAGTTCTTTATGCAATCGCTCGTTTTCCAGCTCAAGTTCCATCAGACGTTTCCTGTCAGAAGCGCTAATGGTTTGTTTACCGGATGAATGTGATGACGGTTCAAGTTTGCCTTCGTCGCGAAGATGGCGCCAAACAGCGATACTTTGCGAATAAAGTCCCTCACGGCGCAACAACGCACTCTTCTCGCCGGGCTTGGTACAACTGTCGTATTCCTTTAGGATACGAAGTTTATAAGCTTTGCTGAACCTTCTACGGACGGGTTTTGATGGCACTTCAGGATCTGATGGGGTGGATGAAGAAATCGCTGAAGTTTCAGATGCAATTCCAGTCAGCCTACGGCTTCCTTCCATTGCATCTGAAACTGCCTCGCCTGATTGATCTGTATTGAACATCTACTGCTCCTATAATCGCCCTCACTGGTCAACTAAAAGGTAAACAAGAACTGTCCAACATTACTATGGCACAGAGGGCATTGGAGAACATCTCATTGATGGATGCTGTATTGAAATGTGTTCTGTTTGTGGTGGGCAATATATCGGATGTTTTTGCGAGGAACACAATAAGGATTTTGCACGTTGGAGAGGAATTATGCCAGGTTGTGCCGAAGCGGAGTTTTTGGGCATGGATTTAACAACATTGGCACATACAGGATTGAGGACACTTTTCCATATTGAAAAAGTAACTCAACGAAACAACCCAACCTAACGAAAATTAGATGGTATAAGATAACTGGAGCATTACCTGATGGTGTTCCAGTTTTTCATTTCATAAACCAGTAACGATTGGAGAAAGTGAACTCATGAAAAAGATTGAAAAAGGATTGTACAAGGCACAAAGAAAAGATGGGAAGATAGGATATTATGGCAGATGGTATGGTATGGTATTAATGGTAAAGAAAAATTTAAAAGTCTCCATACAGATAATATTAGAGAAGCCAGGAAAAAACTACGAAATTTACTTTCTGAAATAGATAAAGAGAAAGATAATATTCTTGATTGCGGTGAAGATATATATATATCCAAATTACTAGATGAGTATATCTCCTATCGCTTTCAAAGAAGACCGAAAAGTACTGTAGATTTAGATAGATACTCGCTTAATAAATTCATAGAGTATAACGGCAACATCAAAACAAAAGAGGTTAAATCTCTGTTAATAGACGACATGATTGCTAATATGAAATCAGAGTATTCTCGAAGCACAGTAAATCTATGCATGAAGCACTTAAAATCATGCTTTAATTGGGCACTTAAGCGAGGATATTTATCACATAATCCTTTCACAGGTATAGAATTGTTGACCGTAACTGCTGCAGAAAGAGCGAGGGCTTTAACCACAGAACAGATTGCAAGACTGTTTGAACATATCTGTGGGGATGCGATGGAAGATGTAATAAAATTTCTTATATGGACAGGTTGCAGGAGGAATGAAGCATTATCACTTCAAGGTAGAGATGTTTCATTCAATCGTGATATTATATTTATCAGAGCCAGGAATACGAAAAGTAAGCAAAATCGTGAAATCCCTTTCAGTACGCACGAAGGTCTGAAAGAATTACTCCAAAATCATCGTGTAGAACCTCAAGAATTTGTATTTAAATCTACAAAAAAATAATGATGGTTCATGGAATGAAAGCTCTGTAACGCATTACGCTTCGAGGATTCTTACAAAAATAGGTGCTCCCGGGGCAACTACACATACTCTCAGACATACATTCGCATCACAGTTACTAAATGCTGGAGCACCGGTCTGGACGGTAAGTAGGCTTCTTGGACATTCAAGTATAACTGTCACAGAGAATACATATGCTCATTTAATTCCGGATCATACAAAACAGGTAATGTCTCTTCTTCCTTACTAGCGATTTTATCGCAAACACATTTTATAACACCTGTAAAACCCGCACCAGATATAGCTTTTGTAACACTTGAAAATATCGCAAATTTATCGCAAACTGCAAAATTTACATCTTGAAAAATTCGAAAATATCGCATTTACAAGTACTTGGAAAATCGGCGTTTTTATAAAAAAAAGGCTACGACTTGGTCGTAACCTCTTTAAAAACAGTCGGAGCGACTGGATTTGAACCAGCGACCCCTTGACCCCCAGTCAAGTGCGCTACCGGGCTGCGCTACGCTCCGAAAATTATCTTATTTGTCTTCTTGTCTATTTGAATTGATTCTTATAAAACCCACCGCAATTTATACTCAATTAATTTATAGTTCAACTATCTCAAACGGACAAGTCCCGAGAGATTCATGAACAATCCGCGATACAGTACAGGTAAATGTTGTTTAATACCGTGATTGAGCCCATCCACAAGGTGAAGTTGATCAAACAATATTATTAATGGTATTGAGTATTCAAGTATATCCTTACAGCTCCAGATATGAATCGAATTACTTCTGTACTGTTTCGTTTATAATGGGACAAAATCCAGATTTCATTAAGTAGCGCTTCACCTCCGTAGGTGGTAGATTGATTTCACCCACAGGAGGTATCAAATGGTAGTCAAAAAGCGTCGCCGTTTCAAGCCTGCAGACAAACTGAGGATAGTCCTGTCAGGTTTGTCAGGCGAGGAAAGGGTATCAGACGTTTGTCGCTGTGAAGGCATCAGCACAGTTCAATATTATGGTTGGAAGAAGCGATTACTTTCTTCTGCTGATGAGGTGTATGGCAAACAGAAAAGATCGACGCGTCAGGAAGAAGAGCTTATTGGAACAGTAGTACGCAAGGATCATGTGATAGCCCATTTGACTGAAGAGAACCTTGAGTTAAAAAAAATCCTGGTGCGGTTTTGTCGAAGTATCTTCGGCGGAGTGGTGGTCGTTGATAGATGGTTGTATTTCAGATACACGCGAGATTACAAATTGGTCTTTGACAAAGGTTCTTAACGTTTTACAGGTATCGCGCAGCAGTTATTACCGTTATCGAAAGGTGCTGATTGTTGGTAAGCCAAAGTCATCGGATCGTTGTAATCACCCCGGATCGCATTCTTGCTGAGGAGCGTACAGCAATCATCACTTATGCCCGTCAACATCCAGACATTCGTCACCGTTCGCTTGCCTGGAAGATGATTGACGATGATGTTGCTTTTGTATCGCCATCAACAGTTTATCGCATCCTTGTTAACGAGTATCTGATTTGCCGCTGGCAGCCCAAGTTGAACCGTGACAAGCGTATCCGTTATAAAGGTAACTGTCCCGATGAGAAATGGCAGTCTGATATCCGCTATGTGAAGATCAGTCGCAGGACCTATTATCTAATCATATTCATAGACGAATACAGCCGTTATATTGTTCATTATGAATTGATGTTGTCCATGGACGGTAATTCTGTATCCCTGGCAGCTTTGGACGCATTCTCAACAGTCGCAGATGATGCAAAACCAGAGATACAGACAGACAACGGATCTGGCTACATCTCGCATGAATTCAAGCTTGTTCTGACAGACAGGGGTGTAGGTCATCATCGAATCTACCCTTACTGTCCTGAAGAAAACGGGCTGGTGGAACGTACCAACCGTACCCTGGGTGAAAAGATCGATGAACTAGAGCCGGCGAATTTTCAAGAAGCAAAGGAAGAAATATCGAAAATAATTGACTGGTATAATCATGAACGGTTACACTCTGGTATCAATTTCCTGACACCCTGGGACATGTATCGTGGCAACCCGGAACAGCGTCTGCAGGAACGGCAAGATAAACTGCGTAAAGCAAAACAACGTAGACGTGAACAGAACCTGAAAGTCAAACAAAGAAGCTTGGCATTGGATTCAGAGATAAAAAAAAAGATCAAAACATATTGGTAAGGTAAAAAACAAACTCACTTGCGAGGAAGAACCGCTACTTACTTAAAACGTAAAATTGTCCCAAATTGTCTGAAACATTTCATAAATAATACATTAATAAACAATGGTAAGAAATACACATAACGATCCTCGAGATAATCTAATAGAATTCATTATGGGTTTTTCAAGGCTTTGTTATATCGTCAGGCTTTTATTACTTTGTGGTGCAAAATTACAGGCAGGAAATGAAATATACTTTTTTTATTGCGAACCGTTATCTTCGCTCAAAACGTCGTACCAAGTTCATATCGCTAATTACCTATCTTTCTGCCGGCGGAGTGGCGCTGGGAGCGGCGACTCTGGTTATAGTTCTCTCGGTGGCTAATGGTTTTGAGAGCGAAGTCAAAAGGCGAATTATCGGGGCGGATGCTCATCTCAGGGTCTCGACTTTCCATGAACAGGGAGCTGAGGATTGGATTCCCACCATGGCTAAAATCCTTGAAATGGAAAATGTGGAAGCGGTTTCACCATATGTCCTTGACAAGGGAATGATCCGTCACGGACGTCATTCCGAGGGTTGCGTGATAAGAGGGATCGATCCAAAGACGATTGGTGATGTAAACGATCTTCCGCAAATGATAATTTCCGGCTCGCTTGATAGCCTCACGAGTTATAGTAGTAGCAGAGAGATGAAACGCAATAAGATTGATGACACACAAACCATCTCCGAACATGACACTAAAAATCCAGGTGATACCCCAGCGTTACCCGGCATTATCCTGGGACGGTATCTTGCTGACGTTATTTATGGCACAGAGGGTGATACGGTTTTCCTGTTCAGCCCGACAGGGACAAGTCTCTTTGCCCAACCCCGAGTGGGAAAGTTCAGGATCGTTGGAATATTTGAATCGGGTCTGGCAGAATTCGACCAGGTCTTTGCTTATGTCGAAATTGGCGAAACGCAGAAACTGTTCGGGATGGGCAATAAGGTGTCGGGACTGGATGTGCGTACGACCAGGCTTGAAGACGCTGAATCTGTCAAGGAAAAGATCAGCGCAACAATTGGATATCCCTGGTATCCGCGTACCTGGTTCGAGATGCGAAAAACGTTGTATAGCTGGATGCGGTTGGAAAAATGGGCGTTTTTTATTATCCTGAGCCTGATTATACTGGTAGCGGCATTTAATATTATCTCAACCCTGGTAATGGTTACGATGGAAAAAAAGAAAGAGATCGGAATCCTTGTTGCAATGGGTGCCACCAGAAAGGAAATCGCTCAAATATTCCTTTATCTCGGGCTCTCTGTTGGAATAACCGGAACGGCTATCGGGTTATCAGTCGGCTGGGCTTTGCTTGCCGCTCAGCAGAAATTCCAGTTTATTCATCTCCCCCCGGAAGTATATATGCTCGCTGCTTTTCCTGTAGAGATACAGGCTATGGACTTCCTGGCAGTTGGATTGGCGGGGCTGGTGATATGTTTGCTTGCCTCTGTCTATCCCGCACGGCGTGCTGCCTCACTCGACCCTGTGGAGGCGATTCGCTATGAATAATGGAGATCGTTCACCAGATTCGCAGATGCTGAAAGCCATTGGATTGACAAAGAATTTCAAACTTGATAAAACGGAAATCCAAGTTCTGCGAGGAATAGATATTGAAGTGAAAAAAGGTGAATTCATTTCTATAATCGGTCCCTCCGGCGCGGGGAAAAGCACTCTGCTGCATATCCTGGGTACACTTGAGAGTCCCACTGATGGTGAGTTGCATTTAAATGGTCGTAATATCACGAGCTTGAAAGAGGATGAGAAATCTCAATTGAGGAGAGGACACATCGGATTCATCTTTCAATTTCATCATCTTCTCCCTGGATTTTCAGCTCTTGAAAACGTTGCAATTGCTGCATTGGTGAATAAGAGGAAGCCGGAAGAAGCGTTTTTATCATCAGAAGAGCTGTTGAGATCTTTCGGTCTTGGCGAAAGGTTGAAGAACAAACCGGCAGAATTATCTGGTGGAGAGCAACAGAGGGTTGCAGTCGCAAGAGCGCTGGTAAATAATCCGTCACTCATCCTCGCTGATGAACCTACAGGCAATCTTGACCGTTCCACAGGCAGAGCACTTGAGGAAGAGATGGCTCGTTACGCCCAGGAACAAGGAACGGCAATTATTGTCGTAACCCATAATGATGAATGGGCAAAAAAAGCCGACCGGGTTTTGACTCTTGAAGACGGATATCTTGGATAAAACTTCCCACCACGGTGTCATTTAATCCCAAAAATTCGAAACTGCTGAAAATACTATTGTTTTAATTGAATTTTTATGAATTGAAACTATTTATGCAGAGTGAAAGTGATATTATCAGGCAAGGCATAAGACTTGCTTCAAGATTTCTAAGCACATTAGTGCTCCCCCTTCTCCAGGGATAGATTGATAATACTTCGTTAAGGCTTAGAGAATCTTTATATTAAAGGTTTGTTTTCCATTAATGAGCATACAACATACAGGTAAGATAAATGACGAATAAATTTTCCTTTCATGTACAACAGGTGATACAATACGCTCGCGAAGAAGCGTTACGTTTAGGTCACGATAGTATTGGCACTGAACATCTGCTGCTGGGTTTGATCCATCTTGGCGAAGGAACAGCAGTGAATCTGCTGAAGAGTCTCGGAATAGATCTTAACGAGATTAGAGAAATTATCGAAGATGCGATTCAATCTCCCTCCACCACAATGAAAATGGGCAATATCCCGTTCACCAAACGTGCGGAGAAAGTACTTAAAGTATCTTACATCGAAGGTAAGAACCTATCGGCGGAAAATATCGGAACCGAACATTTGCTGCTTGCATTGATTAAAGATGAAGAAGGGCTTGCCGCCCAGGTACTTACAAGTAATAATATTACTTATGAACTGGTCAAGGGTGAGATCGGCTCAGCCAGCGTGGATAATGCAGAGGGTAGAGAAGCACCTGCATTACCCAAGGCGTCAGGAAAAAGCAAAACACCTGTTCTGGATCACTATGGTCGTGATCTGACAAAACTTGCACGCGAGGACAAGCTTGATCCTATTATCGGCAGGGATAAAGAGATAGAACGTGTAGCGCAAATCTTATCGCGCCGTAAAAAGAACAATCCGGTATTGATTGGTGAACCGGGTGTGGGAAAAACAGCGATCGTAGAAGGTCTTGCATTACGTATTACTCAGCAAAAGGTCAGCCCGGCGTTATTCGGCAAAAGAGTAGTGGCGATTGACCTTGGCGCAATGGTTGCCGGCACAAAATATCGCGGTCAATTTGAGGAACGAGTGAAGGCAGTACTTACTGAACTCGAGAAGAATAACAACAATGTTATCATCTTCATAGATGAACTTCACACGATAGTCGGCGCCGGTTCGGCTTCCGGCAGCCTGGATGCGTCAAATATGTTTAAACCTGCACTTGCGCGTGGTGAGTTGCAATGCATCGGGGCGACCACGATGAATGAATATCGTGAAAATATTGAGAAAGACGGCGCTCTTGAAAGACGTTTCCAGAAGTTGATGGTCGAACCTCCAAATGTTGAGGAAACTATTGCCATTCTTCAAGGATTAAAAGAAAGATACGAGGATCATCATGGTGTAAATTATAGCCAGGAGGGATTGAGGCAGTCTGTAATCCTTGCTGACAGATACATCTCAGATCGTTTTCTTCCTGATAAAGCCATTGATGTTCTTGATGAAACCGGCAGCCGTCTGAGGTTGATGAATCTTGTTGTTCCTGAGACTATCATCAAGCTTGAACAGGAAAACGAAGAGTTGCAGCAACAGAAAGACCATTTGGTTAAGAAGCAGGAATACGAAAAGGCTGCTGAACTGCGTGACAAGAAACGTAACCTTGATCAACAGCTTGCTAAAGCCAGAGATGAATGGGAAAAGAATGAGAACGCCAAACCAATAGACGTTACCGAAGAACACGTGGCTGAAGTTGTAAGTATGATGACTGGCATTCCTGTAAGCAGGGTTGCAGTAACTGAATCGCAACGACTGCTCGAGATGAAAGGAGCATTGCAGGAACATATCATCGGTCAGGATGAAGCAATTGAAGAACTTGTGAAGGCGATTCGCCGCAGCCGCACCGGGCTGAAAAATCCTGACAGACCTATCGGCAGCTTTATGTTCCTCGGACCGACCGGTGTTGGCAAAACTGAGTTGGCGCGTGTGCTCGCTGAATATCTCTTCGAGGATAAAAGCGCTTTAATCCGGGTCGATATGTCGGAATATATGGAAAAATTCAACGTCAGCCGTTTGATTGGCGCACCCCCGGGATATGTCGGTTATGATGAGGGTGGTCAATTATCCGAAAGAGTACGGCGCAAACCATACAGTGTAGTTCTTTTGGATGAGGTCGAGAAAGCTCATCCGGATGTGTTTAATATTATGCTTCAAGTGCTTGATGCAGGTGAGTTAACAGATGGTTCCGGCCGCCGGGTTGATTTTCGTAATACGGTAATCATTATGACGTCAAACCTGGGTACACGTGAGGCAAAAAAGAGTTCCATCGGGTTTGGTGAAGCAGGTTCAACAGGATCTTACGAACAGATGAAAACAAAGATGAATCAGCAGGCTGAAGATATGTTTCGTCCGGAATTTCTTAACCGGCTCGACGAACTCATTGTTTTCCGGAGGCTTGAAAAAGAACATATCCTTCAGATTGAAGATATTTACCTTGAGGACATCAATAATCGCTTAAAAGATCGCGGAATCAGGCTTGAAGTGAATAAAAATGCGAAAGACTACCTGGCGGAAAAAGGTTTCACATCACAAACAGGCGCCCGGACTTTACGCAGGACTGTTGAAAAACATATTGAAGATCTCCTTGCCGAGGAAATGTTAAAGGCAAATGTTATAGATGGCGATAAAGTCAAAGTTCGTTTGAAAGATGACCAGCTGGTATTTGTCAGCACACACAGTAATAAAGAAAGTAAATCTAAAAAGACTGTAAAAAGTGAAAAGAAAAAGGAAGAGGAAACAAAATAAGCAAGTTCACATTGTGACTCTATCACTCTGCTTATGAGGCTGATTCCTGAAACGCAATTTATTCAAGTTTTGTTTTTCCTGTGAAAATGGGAATCCTGCAATATCAAGAATTTAAGCAATACTGGATTCCCTGGTCAAAACCCACCAAAAACGGATAATCCTAAGAATGACATCATCGGACAGCCTGGAAAACTGGGATAAACAATTTCCATGTTTTAAGAGCTTGCATTAATTAAACGAAAACCGACCTGAAACTATTCTCTTTTCATAGATTCCCTTGCCACATTTAGAGCTGAAAACCACAAAATCATTTCCTAAAGTTAGATACGCCTAATACCGATAATACTATTAAGCAAGTGTCACTTTCACCCCAAACCAATTTTTGCCAGTTAGCTAATAAAAAATGAATATCGTCGAACCATCAAATCCAGATCATATATCGATTGCACAGCCTATCCGTGATGGCGAAGCCACACATTCGAGTTCTGGTTACACCGATAATGGAGATTTCAGAACTGGTTATTCAAATGAACAATCAGATTCAGTTTCCATTTCTGATGCAGCCAAGGCAAAGTATTCTTCTTCCAAAAGTAATAACCAGGCAGATCCTTCATCAAATAACGACAACAATAATGATGGACCTGTTGTCAAAAAAAATCCTCGAAACAATTCGACTGATCAAAACAGAAAATCTGAAAACCGTGAAACGGATTCTTCTCTGTCTCAAACATCGGATGGAATCGATCTTTCAGACGAAGAAGACAAAAAAGTCCGTGAACTGCAGAAACGTGATCAGGAAGTAAGACAGCATGAGCAGGCACACCTGGCGGCAGCCGGACATCTGGCAAATGGCGGTACTCAATTAGAATATGTGAACGGCCCGGATGGCAGGCAATATGCGTCAGGTGGTCATGTAAATATCAGTATCGGAGGTGGCAATACTCCTGAGGAAAGATTGCAGAATGCACAGCAAGCAGAAAGAGCTGCCCTTGCTCCCACCAACCCATCTGCCCAGGATAGAAAGGTCGCTTCAGCGGCAAGAAAGAAAGCGAATGAGTCACAAAAAGAGATCAGTGACGAGAAGGCAAAAGACTTAGAAAACACCTCATCCAGCGCGAAGCAAGAAATTAACAACATTAATGACGTAGTCGATAATGAAAATCAATTCCCAACGGAGAATCCGGACTTTATAAAACCCGGATTAGGCGCTTCAACAATCATTGATAGCCGTTCTTCGGAGAGCGCTGTTAAAGAAACTGAACGAAAATCATCAAATGTAGATAAAAATAACGAAAGTGAATACTCCCGGAATAATCCGGAATGGATAAGAGTTGTTCCAAATAGTACAAATTCTGATTCAAATAATAATCAGCAAAATAATTCACCTGGCAATAATAGTCGTAACGCTGAAGATGAGAACGAATCACCGAACAATAATTCTTCATCAGGTTTAAGCGACAATACTGAAAAATCGCAAACAGACATCAATAATACTTCTCCATATTTGACACAACAGCATGAAGAACAAAATAACAATGTTAATCGTGCAATATCAGAAGCTGCAAATAATTATGGGAATAATAGAAACGGACCACAATCTCCCTCTATGGAGAGACTCTCTCAGAATGCTGCCAAACCCGGCTCATTTGTAAATCTTGTAGCATAATTATATCTGCTTCCAAATAATTTCACAAAAAAAACAATACCACCAGCAAAGAATATAAATCATGAGCGCAGGGTGTGCAATGATGTGTGCATGACATACACACATCACGACATCAATTACTCTATGTCTCTTAAAAAACCAGTACTTAAGGGAATTGGCATAATGCTTGTATATGTGAATGATAGACCCCGAGGCTGCCAAACCTTGGTATGGAAACCAGAGAATGGAGTGAGTCAGGAATCACCCTTCCGAAGCCAAGCGAACTTTCAGTCACGCTAACTTACTGACATCTTTGGTTTCCGGGTCTTGACAATTATGGGTGCTTGAAGCCCGTTAAATATATGAAGGTGCATCCCCGCACCGTATAGCCTTGGATTTTTCGGTATGAGCCACTACCGTTATCCGGGGCTTTTCTTTTGTCGTTCAAATTGATCAATTGAAATTGAGGCAGTTCTTGGCTACCTTTATATTAACGGAAACAGAGGATAATTTGGATATAAACCGCATAGTTCCAGTCAAGGGACCTTTCAGACTTGCGACTGCATTAAATGTTTACTTACGCCACGATGAGCCCCGTCGCGACCCGAATGAATCGGCACGAGTATCCTTTTCTGTTGAAATCCCCGGTGGAGCTGTTGAGGTCATCGTCAAGCAGGAAAAGCCCGGTGATAATTTACTTTTAAGAATTGTAGGAAATAATGCTGACGATGAAGTAGCGGATAAAACTGTATCAAATATTACCCGTATGTTTTCGCTGGGTGTGGATCCCACATCATTCTTTGAAAAAACTGTAAAAGACAAGAACCTTGGATATGCTTCGACAATGTTTCCGGATCTCAGACCAGTTCTTTATATGACTCCATTCGAGGGAATAATCCGACTGGTTATAAGTCAACGATTGTCGCCTGACCAGTCAGCAAACCTGATTCGTAACCTTCGCGAAGTAAGCGGCATAGTACCCCCGGGTCGTCCTTATGCTCAACCGGCATTCCCTGGAAAAAACACAATCCTTGCTGTTCCCAATCGTTTGCTTGAAGTCGCTGGATTGCCAAATAATAAAGTGCGCAATATTAAGGCAATAGCTGCCAGCCTGGTTGGAGAACCGGATGTGCTGGAATATCTATGCAATATCGTCGATCAGTACAAAGCCAGGAAATCCCTTGAACAACTTCCGGGAGTGAATCACAGGATGGCTGAACATATGCTTATCTATGCTTATGGTTTCAGAGATGTATTAATTGATGACCCCGCTCTCCTTAAGGCAATTCAAAGATTTTACAGCTTCTCGGCTCTTCCCGATAAAAGCATAGTAGCCCGCCTGTCACAATCATACATCCCTTGGCGATCATGGTGGATTTACCTCCTCCTGACCGCAAATGAAACTTCTGTAATTGTTTAAGTAGATCCCTTTCGCCGAAAGGGATTTGTAGCAGTGAATTCAAGATAACTTTCACGATCCGACTGAAATCCCTTTCGGCGAAAGGGATCTACTTGTCAAATCATCAGCCATCAACATTATGGAGTATCAATCGTTGGTTCCGGCAATAGGGGAGGAAGTTCTTGCCCTGACAGGTGATCAAGCCTTAGCCGCGCCTCGGCAGACAGCAGCCCTTCAGGGTAATTTATCAGAAGCGCTTCGAAACTGGATATTGCCTCTTCAGTATCCCCAGTACTTTCCCACCAATTACCAAGTTCAAACCATGCTTCCTCGGCTCGAGAATGATCCGGGAAACGTTTTACGAAAGCCTGTAAGGTCTTTGCTGAATCTTCAGGGAAAATTGCGAGTTCAAGAAATGCCGCTTGCCAGGATGCTTCAGGTGCAAGAGATGACAAACTATCTTCAGACAATTCAATGTAGAGGTTATGCGCCTCTTCATATTTCATATCAAACTTTGCTTTATCAGCTTCACCAAGCTTCACAAGACTCTTTTTGTCTTCACTTCCCGCATTTAGAAGTTTTGTAAAAACAAATGCATCATTCTCAGCGTCAGCGCCTTCAGGATGGGCAGTCAGGGAATCCAAAAGCTTGATGGCGGAATCCAGTTCACCTGACCACCAGGCAATCCTGGCGCGGAGAAAAACAGCGTCCGAAATGATTGAACGGTTGCCTCTAACTGAAGGCTGTCTGCGGCGGTTTCTGTTTCTTGGAAGTATTCTCCGTCCGACTTCATTCAGCAGGCTGTCGGCGGCTTCCAGGCTGTCCAGCCGGGCAAGGGCAACTCCACCGGCATAACGGATAAGATCAATATCCCCCAAAGCGGGATTTTGTAATAGAACATTAAAATCAGCTAATGCTGACTGGGGATCGTTCAGTTTCTCCAGGTACAACAGACCCCGTTGCAGTATCGCCCTGATTTCAACCCCGACATTTGATTCCAGCTCACAATACAGGCTCAGAAGCGAATCAGCCTTTTCATATTGTTCCCTGTCGATTGCGATACCTGCCAAGGCTATATCGACTGAGGCGCGTTCCTCGGGAGTTGACCATTTTTTTGAGGCAATTTCGAGAGCACGTTCGGCAGCATTGAGGGCACCCTCCGCCTGTGCGTCGGCGGCAAAAGAAACAAGACGTTTCCAGGGCTTTTTTTCTTCTCCGGCTATCTCTGCAAGGATCTCGACTGCGCTGTCATAATCACCGTTTTTCATATATTGTTCCATCAATATTTCACGGCACGTTACCCGGTATCCCTGCCACGGTTCCTTGTCTTTTGTCTCCTCAAGTTTACCGCGAATCGCAGTCGCTACGGCTTCATTTGCTATTTCGTTATTAGGGAAATTTGCCAGGCTTCTCAACACATAACTCTTTCGCGTCGATCTCTCGCCGAGTGTGAGCAGGAACTCTTCCGCGGCGCCTTTCCAATCCATCCGTGATTGTAAAAGCGAAGCGAGGTTCATGGCGAACAGGTCAGGATCACCCAGCTCAGAACGTCCCTTTCGCAGGATTTCAACAGCCCTGTCAGCCAGCCTGAGACGAATGAATACCTGGGCAAGCGCAAGGTAACTGCCGGTGGAGCCGGGGATAGCGTTCAAAGACTGCTGCCAGTCTATCTCAGCCTGGTTTTCACGCCCTGCCTGGAAATGCACTGCACCCAGTTCGGCGAATAAAGCCGCTGGATTACTCTTGCCGGATTCATTTCTAATGCGTTCTTCCAAACGACCTGCGGCTTCGTCATATAGAGTGAGAGCTGACAGGGAGCGAATGATTGCATCAAAGTATGTCGGGTCTTCCGGATATTGACTATGAAGCTGCTCATAAACAGAAAGCGCAGACTTGTAATCCCCCCGAAGCTCCAACCGCCTCGCTGTTTTACTCTTCTGATTAGCACGCTTCCGCGCGTCAGCCTTCTGCTGATCCTCTGGAGTGACCCTTGGACGTGCCTGCGAGACCTGCATCTCTTCACAAACCGCTGTTATCGGATTAATTGCTATAAAAGAAAGCGCACACAGGAATAATAATAGAAACCGTGAAAATAATGAATAATATATCTGTTTGATCCACATAATTTCAAAGTAGATTGATTTGATATCAATATCAATATTAAGATTTAATGGCGTTTCGTAATAATAATGTTTGCTCATGAACAGGCAGAGCACGTCCCGGACATCGAGCTGTCCGGGGCACACGAAGAAAAATGTTAAAATCATTACTATTGAAGTTGTCTGATGAAAAGAAGGAAAATTAATATTTAATTAAAGTGAACAAATTTATAGCAAACTGCTAAATTTCTGTTTACTTTTAGCGAGTTAAAATAAACATTTTAGACTGGGGAAGACGATGAGTGATGTGGACATTATCCGGAAGATCGAGAAAGAGATCGGGAAACCGCTAAAACAGGAATCAATCGAAGAGCTGTTAAAACGCCCGTATTCACTCAGTCCGGCATACAGTGTTGGCGAAGATGATGAAGTTACCGTTTTACGGTTGAATAGTGTCAAAATCAAGGATTTCTCTTTCCTGCGCGAGCTGAAGGGATTGACATCACTCAACCTGTATAACAACAATCTGTCTGACGTCTCTTTCCTCCGCGAACTGAAGGGATTGACATCACTCAACCTGTATAACAACAATCTGTCTGACGTCTCTTTCCTGCGCGAACTGAAGGGATTGACATCACTCAACCTCGGGTGGAATATAAAGATAACGGATTACTCCTTCCTGCGCGAACTGAAGGGATTGACATCACTCAACCTGAACGACAACAAGCTGTCAGACGTCTCTTTCCTCCGCGAGCTGAAGGGATTGACATCTCTCAACCTGGGTGGGAACAAACAGATATCAGATTACTCATTCCTTTGCGAGATTAAGGGATTGACATCTCTCTACCTGTACAACAACAACCTGTCAGATGTCTCTTTCCTCCGCGAACTGAAGGGATTGACATTACTCTACCTGGGTGGGAATGAACAGATAACCGATTACTCTTTCCTGCACGAGATTAAGAGATTGACATCACTCGACCTGTTTGACAACAACCTGTCTGACGTCTCTTTTATCAGTGAATTGAAAAGTCTTACCCATATAGATTTAGGCAATAATCCGAACCTCAAGGAACCGCCAGAAAGTGTAATTGAAGAAGGTGTTGACGCGATTCGCCGTTACTTCAGATTAAAAGAAGAGCAGGGTACGGATTTTCTATACGAAGCCAAGGTGCTGTTCGTGGGAGAACCGAAAGCGGGCAAAACCTCGCTTATGAAAAAACTGGTAGATCCGGACTACCCGGTTCCCAATCCCGACCCTGAAAAGAAAGAAAAATCCACACTTGGAATCGATATAATACCGGGCTGGACTTTCCCCTATGAGAAAGATTCATCGATAAATTTCAAGGCACATCTCTGGGATTTCGGCGGACAGAATATACAGTATTATATACACCAGTTTTTCCTCACCGAACGCTCGCTGTATGTCTTACTGGTGGATGACCGTAAAGACCTGCCCAACACCGATTACTGGCTGGATATTATCAAGCTTCTCGGCAAGGGCAGTCCTGTCCTGCTGGTGCAAAACGAGAAAGAGATCGACGCCTCAACCGGTTTTGACCGTGTACGGTATGAGAGAAGTTACAAGGATCACTTTGATCTGAGATTTGCTGATGTCAACCTGTCAAAAAACGACGGTAGGTTGGACGCGATAAGCAGGCAGATAAAATCCATGCTTTCAAACTTGAAACATGTCGGTGATCCCCTGCCCGCCGGATGGATAAAGGTGCGTAAGAAGGTTACTGAATTAAGGGAAAAAAATCACCTACCCCTGTCCGAATATAAAAGGATCTGTGAAACGGAAAAGATCACCGCAGAAGCTGACCAGGAATTACTCTGCGGTCACCTCCACAATCTCGGAATTATCCTGCATTACCGGGGAGAGAGCGGACTGGCGGATACTGTTTTTCTCAATCCTGAATGGATCACCGACGCGGTTTATGCCATTCTTTCAAGTAAGGAGCTTGAAAGAAAAAACGGACTATTCACAAAAAAATGGCTCTTTGAGAAGTGGGGGAATAAGTATGAATTCGAAGAAAAGAACAAATTACTCATCCTGATGCAGAAGGAAGAATTCGATCTCTGTTACCGTCTTGAGGCTGCGGAGGAAGAAAGCTACCTGGCGCCTCAGCTCCTTCAAGACGTTGCTCCGGACCGGGCAAACCAATGGGAATACCGAGGGGATCTCTCCTTCCGTTATAAATACGATTTTATGCCATCCGGTATAATCACCAGGATTATAGTACGCCTGAGTACCTGGATCTCCGCTGACGACCATAAAAGAGATCTTGTCTGGCGAAGCGGTGTGATCCTGGAAAAAGACGGGTGTGAAGCGTTGATCAAAGGTGATTTCAAGGGAGGCGTATTAAAGTCGATAGATATCTCTGTAAAAGGGGACGATTTTCACCGTAAATCTTTCCTCTCCTACATCCGTGGCACAATAGACGAAATCCACCGCGTTTCTTTCGAAGGAATCGAATTCGAGAGTTATATACCCTGCTGTTGCGAAGTTTGTGTTGAATCAGACGATCCATCCCTGTTCGAACTTGACAGAATTGAGAAGTTTATCAAAGCCGACGAGGATAAAATCACCTGTGAAAAAGGAACTAAATTCAGGAAAATATCTATTGTAGATCTTCTTGAAGGTGTGTCTGATCATTTGCCGAGTATGACTTTTAATAAATCAACAGAAGAATGGAAAGACGATGGAGAATCCAAATTCAAGGATAAAATTTTGGAGCTTTTAGAAGAAACAATTTCAAGAAATGTGCAAACTATTAACATTGAAGGATCAGTTGAAAATGTTGTAACGGCAACAGATTCATCAAAAACAGAATTTGAAAACAAACCAGCACCGGAGAAGAAATATAGTCGTCTTGAAAAGGGAGCTTGGCTTGCGGCAATTGTAGTAGCTATCGCAGCAGTTATTACTTTGTGTATCAAATGGCCTTCCAATGAGGATGAAGACAAGGCGGAACTTCCAAAACCAGAACAGACTCAACAAGTAATTCAGTCGCCAGTAACTGATGAAAAACCAGTTGATACAAAAACAGAAGATATGTTTGATGCCACTAAGGAATTAAAGAGTACCGAGCAAGGTAAAGTTGATTCACTGCCGGACAAATGAGTTGTAAAGTAGCTCACTTTCGCCGAAAGTGAATCGAATCTGTTCGAGGATACACACTTTATAAATATTATTTCTTGAGCGTAATTCTTGAAAATAGTGCATGCTTAAGGATCAATAATCGTCTCCGGGACATCAAGCTGTCCTGGGCACCCCAGCAATGATTTATTCCGATCAAATTATCCCGGATTACTACCCGGTAGTTCACTTTCGCCGAAAGTGAGTCGAGTTTGTTGTGCAAATATAGTAGTGCAACAAATAAATTCGCATGTAAATAAGAAATATCATTTGATATGAGAATGTAGGGGCAGGATTTATCCGCCCGATTCTATTTACTCAGACAAGGGCGGATAAATCCTGCCCCTACAACATGCGAACTTACTTCCGAGCAATGCTAGCCCGGATATTTCACGAGTACCTTTCTCGTCCAGTTTTTCAATGCGAATAGTCCATATTTTTTGGACAATTCGCATTCCTGCGGCAATAGCTCCAATTATCACTTTTGGCGTGCTATATTGAA
>JAVCCM010000165.1 GCA_030765455.1 Candidatus Electryonea clarkiae
GAAAACAGGGTGTTCTGTCTGAAATATCAAGGGAAAGTAAACAGGAGCCGTATACGTGAACCGTACGTACGGTTCTGTGAGAGGGATGAGGCGAAGTAGATCACTCCGCCTCACCCTACTCGATTATCCAATCCTAAAAATGAAAGAGCTTCATTAGCAGCCTTCTTTTTGTTAATAATTTCTTTTTCATGCCATAAACACTCTCTGCAAATATCACCTACACGTTTTTGTTCTGGATAAGAAATTAAAGGAATACGTTGACTTTTTATCAATTCCCAGTCAACATAATGTCTACCAAAACCAGTGGTGTGTGATAACCATTCAGCAGTAACTGCTGAACTTCGCAATATAGACCATAAATACAGAGCATCAATTTCTTCTCTCAAATGTTGTTTTATTCTTATTATTGTGAATGCTGGAGATACAAGACATTTACATAAATCTTCTGACATCACGCCAGTTGCCCTATTAACAGCATTAATATTACTTATAATTATATCATTCTTAGTTGCCATAAAAACTTTTTTATAAGAAATTTCTTTACCAAGTACTGAATCACCTTTTTCTGCCGAACCATCATATGTAACTTTTAAAAATTCATACTTCTTTTCAGGATCAATTATTACTTCGTCTTCAATTATATCAACAATATTATTAATTATTTCAGGATAAGCTCCAGCTTTTTCCCAATCACTTTTTAGTTCCATTACTGACCATGGTGTCAGATGTTTAGCGTCTAGTCTGTCGATTAATTTACTGGATTCCACTGACCAAGTACCTTTGACACCTTTCTCAAATTCATTAAATGCAGATAAAATTTCCTCTACTTCATTTTGTGCGTGTTGCTTTGAGGTATCAAAAACACTTGGACGAGTTTTAGGAGGGACATCATCTCGACCAATAAATTTACTTTCGTATACGAAACAATTTCCCTGGGTATCTTGTGTTCCCTTTTTTATTAGGTAAAGAATAGAAGTTTTTACTCGGGCTCCTGATCTTCTAAAAGCATCGCCATGTAGACTAATGATAGCTTTAATTATAAAATTATCTAAAATGAATCTTCGAACTTTCGGAAAGTTTTTTCCTGCAAGAACGCTATCATCGATAATAGTGATCAATTTTCCACCAATTTCTAATAAATCTCCATATCTTTCGGTAAACATAATGCTGGATTTTAGAGATGGTTTAATTTTTGATGAATTATTATCATTATGCGCTAAAACATATTGTTCCAAAATACGTAATTCTGAAGGATTTTTTGCTTCTTTTGTCATTGAAAACGGTGGATTTGTCAAAACAACATCAAATTTTGTATTATCTAGCGATTCGCGTAGCTCCTGCATATTTTGAACCACTTCTGGATCGTTCATTGCTTCGCTATCAATAGTTTTATCCAAAGCGTCGGCGTAGTAGATTTTACTTCCACCGTCTCCATGTAGATACATATTAATTCTTGCAATTCTGGCTAAAGGTGGATCTTTACCGTAATCAATTCCAAAGATACAATTATTAGCTATTTGTTCAATTAAATCATTTTTTTCACTACTTGATAAACTATCGTTTGAACGAACTTTATTTCGCATTACTGTTAATGCTTCAATAAGAAACCCACCTGAACCGCAACAGCCATCAATTATACGATTTTGCTTTTTCCGATCAACTTGCAAATCAGCCAGTTGAGTCATCAATTTGACAATGGATCTTGGAGTAAAAAACTGACCAAGTTCTTTCCCTCTCATCGTTGCGTTTAAAAAAGTTTCAAATAGTCTTCCATTTAGATCTTCATCAATACCAAACATATCAAAATTTTGTAATCTGCGAACAACATCTTTTACGGTATCAGGACGTAAATCTAATTCTTCATCTTTATTGAATATTCGTTTTTTCTTGCGCAATTGAATGTCTTTTTCTATTTCATTCCTTAAATTTATAAACATAGTATTTATCGGATTGATGACTCCCTCAGATTCTCGTTGTTCAATCCAATTTACAGAAAAAGTAACTGATGATTTAGGTAAATTTACTTCAATCTTATCATCTGAAAATAAAACTCGTGTTGCACTATTATGCCTAATACTTTGATCAGCCCACAATTTCACAAACATAAGTTTTGCAAATGCTAGAAATGCAGGTCCAGGTCCATATCCCTCTGATTTCCATATTACTTTATGGCAGGTTGCAAAAATTTGCCGAGCCTTTGAAGTATTAGGTCTGGTAAATTTAAAAGTCGCATTTTCAGTCCTCATAGGTTCAGGAATCGATGTAGAGATATTTTTTGAACCAATAACCGATTTTAAATGTTCAAACTTTGAGTTTCCCCAAGCAAAATCTGAAAAATCCAGAGATAAAATTTCTGCATCTTTATCCCATTCATATAATTTGGTCGTTTTGCCATTTGAGAGAACGAAATAGCGAACTGGATTTCGATTTTCATATTTTCGATTGAGAGCTAAACAGTATCCAGAACATTGTTCAATCCATTTATCTAAATCTTCATTTACTCCTTTGGCATCGATAATACACCGTGGCTCACTTCTGAACATCAATGCATAGTCAGGCTTATATTTTTCTTTTTTTCTGCCACGTCCTATAGTCAGTACATCCAAACTTTCTTTCGGTTTTATTTGTGTGTCGTTATATCCTAAATCCTGAATTAATCTCAACAGAAAAAAAGACTCTACTGATGCTTCATTTCTAAGGTCGGTAAATTGGCAGTACATATTTCTAGCAGAACTTCCTAAATCATCAAGGACAGTTTTTCTTGTTGGTCTACTATTATTCATGTTTGTATTCCTGAATCGACTGCTTCAAATTTTAAATAATTGTTAAGTATAAATATACCCTGGTTCGTGCAAGTAATTCCCAGCTTAATAATAGTATATATTTTTAGCCATCAATGTCAATGATAATTATATATTTATCTGGATTATTTGTTTTGTTCTCACTGGATTCAACTCTCATCCGAAAATATGAGTCACGCAAATGCTTTACATCTTATGCACAATCAGCATCGTCGCACGCTACACTAGTTTCATCATTAAAATTTTACCAACGGATGATTCATCTATTTATAATTCCTATTTGGAAACATCTTCTCTCTGCGCCCGATACGCCTTTTCGTATCCGAGTTCCCGTGCTCCCTGGTCGATGCTTATATAACCAGCCTGTACCATGCGGTCTATCCAGTCAAGATGCATCAGGCGGGCACGGCTCCGTTCGACAATGAAGGGATCCTTGTTGGCTTCAAAAATCCATGCTGGATGCGCGGTATTTCCAGCTAAGCGCAATTCAAGCCTCATCAGCCACTCCGCCAGGTCACTCCCTATTGCCTGTATCGAATCGACTATCTGCATCAACAGGTTATATTGTGCATAAATCCAGTTGCGTGTCGTGCCGTGCGATCTGCCCAACGCCCAGGGAAAAAGTTTCAAACCGGTGATAACGTCCTCGATTACCTGTTCACGATTCAGTTTCCAGGTATTGCCCTCACCGCTTGTGCCGCCTATTACCGTAATCTCCACGTCAGACCAGGTGAACAGGTTATCATCCGGACCAAGTTCGTCGAACTGCTGCACGGTTTTCTCGAAATAACTGTTTATTCTTTGAGTATAATTATCGGGGTCCTCGCCGGGATTGGGCTGAGGAGGGGTAATCTTTACCTGAAGTCTCGGAGTACCTGAATTATGGCTGGAACGTGCCATATCTTCAAGCATTTGTTGTTCGATTTCAACCACGAAAGGAATCGCCGCCAGGGGTTCAATTCCGTCGGGACGGTTAAAATCGGATATCAATGTTCGGTGAAAGAACGTCGCCGGATTTATTTTCTCATATTCCCCGTTTTCCATTTCCAGCCACGGTTCCTGTCTGCCGTATTTCCCCTCTTTCCATTTCACACGGTACGGATCGAGTATCTCCAGGTGGCTGATACCCGACGCTCCCGGCAGCAGATGGACAATAGCCGCGAATTTCCCAAGCGTGAACAGTTCCATAAAGAAATTTTCGGTCAGCCGTGCAAAACCATGACGGTCTCCATCGAGCCTGGGATAGATCCTGCTTTCCAGCCTGTCCAGTATCTTCTCCGCTTGTCTTACTCTACCATCGTCACCCTGAATTTCACGGCGTTGCGGTGTAGCGCAAAGATGCACCCAGGTCCAGATCCCGGCAGAGATAATCGGTATCCTGTCTCGCATAAAGCGAAAGAAATCTGCCCTGTTACTGCCCGAGTATTTAAAACTCCCCGCATACATCCCCCCACCAATCATCTCCAGTGGCGGATTAATCGACCTGTCACGCAACGAAGTTATTATACGCCTGCTTTTCACCATTGGTACCTGAACTGCTACAGTTTTGTTCTTTTGAAATAAATTTTTAAACATTATCAATTCCTAATTCCTAATTTCCTTTGTGATCTTTGTGCCTTCTTTGTGCCCTTTGCGGTTTATTGCGTAGTGCTGTCAGTCGCCCTCGGCTGACAGAAAATTAAAGAATTACTAATTACTAGTTCTTAATTCTCCCAAAAACCGACTTTCTGACTTTTTGAGCCACACCATGAATAATTGGCGAATGATGCGGCACTTCCATTCTGGTTCTCTGTAGATTCACTATTAAGTATCGCAGTGCATCCATCGGATGATCATAAACTCCGTCTTTAATCGGCACTTCCCCTTCTTCACCCCACGCGTAACCCTGGAACGCTTCTATCAGGCTCGTACAGCTTGGATCTATCTGTAATCTGACTTTACCTGTTGCGTCTTTCAGCAGCGCCCGCACTACTTCTATCCCGGCGGTGATCGATGAAGAACTCCACAGTATCTTAAAATGCTGGTTTATCAGGTATTCCACTGGGGAGATGCCGAAATCCGTTTTTGCTGCACCTGCTGGATCAACTGCCGACCAGTGAACGTCTTTCTCGGTTATTCCATGTTTTCCGTCACGAGCTTTAATTTCTGCTATCAGTTGATCCACAGACCATTTATCACCGACCACGCAGTCGAAAATTATCAGCCTCCCGTCACCATGAAGTTCTGCCCAGATTACAGCAGGTTTACGGTAACCGAAATCGATTCCCCGGAAAATCCTTGATTCGAATGAATTTATTACTTTGTATGAATCCTTAAGTACATGGATTTCTGTATCGAATTGGTCATATACAGCGCCTTCCGCTCCTTCAAAACTAAGTTCATGTTCGCGCCGCCATCTTGCCGGAGATAAACCCGCTCTTGCGTTTTCTTCCCATTCTGAATCACGATCTGGATTTTCACTGTAATGAATTCGAACTATTTCGAAACCTTTTTCCCTGCCATGCACCAGCCTTGCGAAAACTCCTCCTGGCCCGTTTGGGGTTGAGACACCTATGAATCTTCCGCCCGCATCTACAGCCGGTTTTGCGGAAGCCCAGATTTCTTCATCGTCAGGAGTGAACGCCATTTCATCCCAGAAAACTGTTCTCGGGGAGAGTCCTCGCACTGCGTATGGTGCGGCAGGTAAACTGAGTATTCTTGTTCCCAATTCAGGAAAGATTATCGCAGAACTTTGGAATTTTACTTCTTCTTCTTTTTCGTATTCAGGCAGGTTTTTATATATAAATTGTAATCTTGCGATCATCTCTTTTGAAGAGCGTTCTTCTTTCGATAGTAGCAGATGAATACCCGGCCCGCCTGTTTTAGCGCGGTAATAGATATATGCGCATCCTATCCACGTAACCAGCATTTGACGGCTTTTTACCACTAAAAGACGGTCATTTTTTTCAAGAGCTTCGGAAAATCTTCTAACAAATTGCCATTCGGGTATTTTTCTCGGCTCATCGTGAGCCGGATCGAATGTTTTGCATCTTCTAAGAAAAGTTGGGAAATCTTCCGCAGCCCTGAGAGTAGTTCTCTCAACAAAAATGGCGTTTTCAGGGTTAAAAACTCTTGTCAAAACTGGTTTTTTTACCATGATCCACCCTTAACCGGATTGGATTTGATGCGTAATTCACTCATCAACGGCTGTGTCAAGAAACGCGCTAACGTCGATGCAGCTCGCTGTTCAAAACGTCCGGACAGATCCATGAACCGTCGTGCTCTATCGTCAGAGCCACTGTCGAATTTCACGTTCAGGGTTTTCATAGCGAGATCGTCGCAGATTATAGACAGTGTGAGTTCGGTAGCTCCTGTCTTGAGTCCCTGGTCGTCGGAATCTTCGTCATAACCTTCACGCAGCCGGGCTAAAATCTTGTCTTCCGCTTCAGTGATAGCCAGGGTGATAAATGAGTCGTTTATACTGTACGGATATGTCCTGTAATCAAGGCGTAAACGGGCTGGATCCGGTATTGAAGACGGCGTCGTTCGTTCCAGGATACCTTCGGCATAATCAATTGTGTAATCAGTATCCTCAGTATAAACAGTCAATGGAAGATACCAGACATAAACAGTCTGTCCCGATGTAATATTTCCACCATCGAACCGTTTGATTTCACCATCTTCATGATTAACACCGAAATCCAGCCCTTCGATGTATCTATCAGTGGGCATATTATCCGTAGAGACGGTTATGGATGCATTAAGCAAATCCGGATCACCTACCGAATACCAAGTGATACCGTTAAGAACCAACTGCACCGGACCGCTTGGTTCATCTTCCAGCATAGCCGCTACACGCAAACTGCCTGATTCAATACTCTGATGCGGCAGTTGAATTTCATCGGCTTCCAGGACAACCTTCACATCACGAACAATCAAACCGTCCACTACGAATCCAAGAAGATGCTTTTTTACTGTTGCTACATCTGTCCAGTTCATTTTATTACTCCTTCTGCTGCAACAGCAATGTTGCCTGAAGTGTTGTGTTCGGCAGACAATTGGCAACAGTGAGACCTGTAGTTCCACCATTCACGATAAGCTCGACCGTAAATTTCCCGCCGGAATAGGTCGCATTCAGACTGACCAGGTCACCGGCAGCAATTACTACCGATCCTGATGCAGATTGAACACTTGTCTGATCCCATACATACAGTTTTACAGCCAGCCCACCCAGGGGCATGGGGAAACCATTGGCAGCTATCCCGCCGGGTCCTGCTAATGGGGTAGTTGAGGCAGCTACAGTGTTGGCAAAAAGCAACATCGTCGGCGCCTGTTTCGCCTCAAGCCATGATGCTGTCAGGTTCAGCGACATATTGTTTCCTTAATTATTCTGATACTCAATTTCAATTGTGTGGAGTGAAACCCGACAGCAAGCAGTCGGGCCACCCATAAGCAAATGTGGCACATGAAAATATTTGATGAACAGGATGAAAACGGGCGGTTATATAGATAATTTTATGTCAATTTTGGATTGCTTTACATTATTCGCAATGACGTATTTGACCATGTTTATAGATTATTTCCCGTTCATCCTGCTCATCATTTTTTTTATTCCCCGGCAGGAAACGTCTTTTGAACGTCAGCCACCGGGGTGGTGTCATTAATAGTTGGATAATTTCCGTGCGTCATCGACCATCACGGTATAAACCGCTTCCTTGGATATGACCGCGGTTTCCAGTTTTCTCTCGATCACTTTGTCGGCTTCGATCATCAATGGCTGGCTTACCGATTCACGTACGGCAAAACGATTGTCGATAGCCATAACTTCTGTAGCTGTCGCTGAGGGTACTTTTACCAGTTTGGCATTAACCGGCAGGAAAGTGCCGTATTCGCCGGAACGCTGGAAAAGTGTCGATGCCGGGAATGTCAGGGCATCCTGGAATTGAGACATATTCAGAACGACTTCTATGTCTGAAGCGTTGGCAAGAATGTGGCTCATCCTGGCGGGAACGTCAAAGCTTGATGCGAGATGAACCATGTCAGCATAAGCAAAGATTCCGGGAGTGCCGCTGAAAACGTCCGAAGCCGCCGGACTGGCGCCGTCACCGTTCTTGACGATGTCATATATAGCATCGATCTCATCATAGGCGAGCTGCGCCCCGATCCACCACAGGAATACCCGGAATTCAGCAAGGTTCTGGTTCTTCACGATTCTATATGAAAAATCGAACTGCCTTCCCCGGTCGATGATAGCAGCCTCTTTGTCACGATAGAGAAGCTGGACTTTGGGAAAAGCTGCTCCGCCGCTGGCACGTTTCGCTACACTTTTTTTGGCTTTTTCGGTTTCGATATAAATAGGACGGACAGTTGGTCCCGTGGCGGGAACGGTTACCGCAATCAGTTCGGTTGGATCCTGGACCATCCGGTATCCCATGCGGATTTCACGGAGTATATATTCAGGCAGCAGGATCATCGCCCCGCCGACAAAGAATTGTTCGACCGTGATGGCGTTACGACCAGTAGTAGTGATGTCATGAACCGCCAGTTGCCGCTCAAATGCATCGAGTTCCGTAACGCATTTACCTTCGGCATTCCTGGGACTCGGATCGAGCTGCTCGAGCTTATCGCTTAATGTAAGTCCCTCTTCCTGGGCTTCATGATAGAGCGCCAGATTTGCGGAACGGGAATGATCGATGATAGTCGTTTTCAACGATTTGGCACGTGTTAAATCTATAGACATTAGTGTCTCCTTATAATTATAGTTTTGATTTTTAATCTGTTAATGAATTCCATCAAATATTGTTCAGATGGTTTACGTATTAATCATTTTGTTTCACGCAAAGTCGCTAAGGTGCAAATGAAAGATATTTATTTCGCGCAAAAACGCTAAGAATAAATGATCTTTGATGAAATAATCGAATTAGAAAAAAATCATGTTAATCCTGTCAATCCTGTCAAACATTACCCAAGCCAGACGTCGCAGGTATTATTGACGGTATCTACAGCGATAACCTGGCCTCGCATCAGGTGTCCCCCGGCGGCGATATCAACGTCTGCGGCAGCCTGGCGAATTTTTCCCGCGCCATCGACTTCCACCATCTGGTTTATAACGGGTGTGGTAGCTGCATATACGAATCTTGCCACTCCCCGCGCCTGTACTGCACAGGTTGAGGGACGTGTGGTGCCCTCGACAAAATCCGTCGATACCCATACAACTTTTCCGAACAGTTTATCCCCGGCAGCACCCATCCCGACTTCGTTATCATCAGATATCACACAGGCTGTCAAATTGTCATCGATATCATCCTGGCAGAAATCTTTGTCTGCGGTAGCGTCAATGCTCATGGTCAGGAACGGTCCTGATCCAATTCCCTCATTGTCGATTGTGTAAGGTGAACTCATTAATTCCTCCAAATTATTTGTTGTGTTAAGACAACACGTACGTTTTATGTTGGGGCGTAAGGGCGAAAAATTTTTCGCCCCTACAATTAACCGCTACGATATTTTTCCAGGTCAAAAGAATTTCCTTCGCCGGTCGCATTGAATGGCGCTTCTCCATTTCCCGAATAACGCTGCTTGATTTCACGATCCAGTTCATCGTCCAGCTTTTGCAGCTCCTCAAGTGTTCCCTCTTTTGCCCTGGCGAGATCGTGTTCGCCCCGGTCAAGCAGGTCGCACCGCGCTATCACCCGTTCCCGCAGGTTTTCGAGGAGACTGTCCCTTTCGGCATAGGCTTCCTCCACTCCATCAAGTTCATCGACGGCATACCTGAAAAGGAATGCGAGTTCGTCGAGGTTGACCTCTTCCCCCGCTTCGCACATATCCGCTGCGGCAATCATTTTCGGCAGCAGTTCCATTTCAACTCCTTTCATGTTTAATTGATTCGATAATTGTTCCAGATTTATATCTGAACATTTGTTCATTACGGCAACAAGATATAACAGAACACACTCTGTTGTCAATACCCAACATTTATTTTCCGTGGAGATTCATATAGGAGGCTTATTAAAGGTTAATATATCAAATAATTATGTGGCTCTCTTCATTTATGAATAAGTAAGGTTTTAAGAATCATGCTTCAAATGATTTTCTTTGCACCTTTGCGACTTTGCGCGAGAAAAATCTTTTTGCAATTCCACAGGTTAACCTTGCGTTGTAGATTTAAAACATGTATGTTGCATTAACCCAAATTACTGATGGATATGAACAACAAAGCCAAAAGAGGAATAGGCGAAGGTCTTCGCCGCGCGAGACGTGATGCCGGGTTGACCCAGATGGCACTGGCGTTACGTTCCGGAATTGACCGCGCCACGATAAGCCTGATCGAGAACAGCCGTGAAGACCCCCGAACAGATACGGTAAGACGGCTGGCGGAAGCGTTAAATATGTCACCTGCTGATTTATGGCGTAGGCCCGGGTCTCCGAACCGGGCAGAGGGTATTTCCGTATCTCATAACCGGACGGAATTGAAACCCGACAGCAAGCAGTCGGGCCACCCAAGTAGGCCTGGGTCTCCGAACCAGGCACTTCTCGTGGAGCGTAAACCCGGCGACATTTCCCCCAAAGAATTAACTTACGAACCAACCGAAAACCTGAAACTCCATCCCGGCCTGGAAGCGCTCCTCTCAAATGAACGAGAACGGCTGATGTTAGCCCTGACCGACGAAGAAGAAGCGATGCTCCGCTCAATAAGAACCAGAAGCGAACTACCCCTGGATAAAGCCTTTTTCATAGACGTACTCATCGCCTACCGACGACACCGGGAGCAAAAGAGTTGACTATTTATGTATTGTTTCAGAAATTTGACTTAATATGATTCACTTTCATCGAAAGTGAACTACCTTAATACCGTTCGGTTTGCACCACTAATAAATGTTTGAACTCTTAGGGACAAATTCATGAGCATGTCAAAAGTGCGGAAAAGCATCAAGGGAGCTGGAAAAAGAAACGCGACATTCCTTGATCTCTCAGGGAAAAATTTAACTAAGCTTCCCCCGGAGATAGGCAACCTGACTGCACTGACAGAGCTGAATCTCTGGGACAATAAATTATCCATCCTTCCCCCGGAGATTAGCAATCTGACTGCACTGACTTATCTTAATATCAGCTATAATCAATTAACCAGTCTTCCCCCGGAGATTGGCAAACTGAATGCACTGACAAGGCTGTATCTTCATAACAATCAATTGTCCAGTCTTCCCCCGGAGATTGGCAAACTGAAGGTACTGACTGATCTAGATCTCAGGAACAATCAATTATCCAATCTTCCCCCGGAGATTGGCAAACTGAATGAACTGACTAAGCTGAGTCTCTGGAACAATCAATTATCCAGTCTTCCCCCGGAGATTGGCAAACTGACTGCACTGACTATGCTGAGTCTCTGGAACAATCAATTATCCAGTCTTCCCCCGGAGATAAGCAAACTGAATGCACTGACTTCGCTGGATCTCATGGACAATCTATTCTCCACTCTTCCCACGGAGATTGGCAAACTGAATGCACTGACTTCTCTGGATCTTGATGGCAATCCACTGACATCACCGCCGCAGGAGATAGTCAAGCAGGGAACCAAAGCTGTACTGGCTTTTCTCAGGGATCAACAGAAAAAAAGCCGGAAACAGTGGAATTCGAAACTGCTCTTAGTGGGAGAAGGAAGGGTAGGGAAAACTTCATTGTCCAAGGCATTGCGCGGAGAAAAAGTCGATAAGAACGAGCCGACTACCCACACAATAAATATAGAACATCTTGCCTTACCTCAACCTGACCGGGCTGATACAACAATGCATCTGAACTGCTGGGATTTTGGAGGACAGGACATATATCATGCGACTCACCAGTTTTTCCTGACTGACAGGTCGATCTTCCTGCTCCTCTGGAATGCCGGGACTGGTTGGGAACAGAGCAAACTATATACGTGGCTGGATATGATAGAGGCGAGGGCACCGAAATCACCGGTGCTGATAATTGCCACACATATAGAAGACCGGGCGTCCGACCTGCCAATAAAGGAGATGAAACGTCAGTACGAAAATGTTAAAGGTTACTGGCAGGTGAGCTGTACAAAAGGAACCGGGATTGCCGAGCTCAGAGAAGCCATTGCCGGGTTCGCAAAAGATCTCCCATTGATGGGTAAAGAATTTCCAGTAAACTGGCTTAATGCGGCCGAAGCAGTCAGAATTAACAAGAAAAAAACCGTAACGTCTAAACAATTTACTAAACTTATTTCCAGTCAGGGGATCAAAGCTGAAGATACAGGAATCATTGGAGAGTGGCTTCATGACCTGGGTGATATTCTCTACTACACGGATGAAGAGCTTAAAAACGAGGTGATACTTAAACCGCAATGGGTGAATAAATATATCAACATGGTGCTTGACAGCGAAGTCGTGGCTGAAAATGAGGGGATTTTTACACGCGAGCACATGGAGGAACTCTGGAGAGATCTGGATAGACCTACTCAAGAGTATTTTCTCCACCTGATGGAGAGATTTGATCTATCATACCGGACACTTGAAGACAAAGATATCAGCATCGTGGTTGAACGCCTGAAACATAATCCGAAGCCGGTGACCGACGAAATCTGGGAAAACCGCTTGGCAAAAACGAACGAACGTGAAATAAAAATGAAGTTTGATCTCGGGACTACTGTTCCGGCTGGTGTTCCCACCTGGTTCATTGCCCGTACCCACCGTTTTACCACACACAACCATTGGCGTTACGGAGCGCTTTTTGCTGATAACAAAGAGCAGGCACACCTTGGACGTATAGAGTCTTTTCCTCATGGCCGTTACCTGGAGCTCACTGTCCGGGGACCATTACCATATAATTTCTTCGCTTTGATGCGAGATGGACTGGAACTGACACTTGACCGTTTTCAAGGAATTAAACCTAGAAGAACTATTCCATGCCCTGGGCATGACGGGGAACCGTGCGAACATGAATTCAAATTGGAAAATCTTGAGAAGGCGGCGAAAAAAGGCGTTGAAATAATGCAATGTTCAGAGTCGCTCGAAGATATACAGGTTTCTGACCTGCTCCTTGGAATTCACTGGAGTACTCATGAAAGAGTACTGGAGCAGATAGCCGGATCGAGAGATGATATTGCTGCCTTTATAGGATTGATGCAACGTGAATTCTTACTCCTTTTCAACCGGGAGCAGAGATTAATAGAATCACATACTCCGAGTCTATTTGTTCTTCGCCCGGAAACAGGACGTCACTGGTCGAAAGAGCTTCTTACTTCTCCGATGCAATTACAGTTATATTGTCAGGCACCTGATAAGTGGCATCCAACACTGGAAGGCAATGGTGGTTGCTATCCAATCAAGCAGCCTGCTGAATGGATAAATCCGTTGATCAATCATCTACAGAGGATGATAAAAATATTCAAGTATGTAAGCCCAACTGTATCGATAGGTCCAGTTGGAGTCGGTTTCAATCTCGCTGGAATTGAAGAAACTATAAGAAACGACATACAGAAGATGACAAGTTTGATGGAATTACTTGAAGATAAGGCTGTTACATATGAAGAGCAGTACGCCAAAGCCTATCATGAAAAGGATAATCCAGAGCACGCGAAAGGTGCAGACTTGAGGGCAATACGCGCCTTACTCGATCATCTTGATCCTTTGCGGAACTGGGGAGGATTGAGGAAAGTGCTAACACCTGAAGGTCATTATTTCTGGCTTTGCGAACACCATGCGAAAGAGTACTTGGATTAGATCAGCTTGGTAAATTTTGGGTACAAAATTTGTCGGGTGGCTCGCTTTCGCCGAAATTGAGTCCAATTGTAATAATGAATTCCGTGCATACGACTCCCTTTCGGCGAAAGTGAGCTACTTTTACTACTCGATTCATGAGCAACATTAAACTTGCAAATACCTTACAAACCAGCCTGATTATCCTCAGTCAAATGAATAATATTTGTGTATTGGCAAATTCCAATACATACGCGAATGATTAATAATTATGCAAATGAAGTGCATCATTTGCACGTCTCTATTCCTATGCATCAGGATGAAGACACTTCCTATTAAATTGCAAACAGATATAACAGATTCCCAATATCATTGATAAAAAGTAAGTTGCACTGGCTAAAGCGTCATCCTGCTTCGAATCTATCTCTATCTCAAATATACACTTAAGACTTTTATTAATAATAATGAATATGGCATCAACTTTGCAAACATTTCTCCATCATTACCCCACAGCTTTATTCTCAGGGATTGTTTTGTTGCTACGCTACTTTTTAATGGCGTCCAGCTTCAGTAGATTTAAGGCATGAATATTTAGAGGAGCCATGATGATTAAGAGAAGTTTGCTAACGTTTCACGCACTGCTATTCATACCATTTATACTTTTTGCTCAAGATGGTCAGGATATAACCCATGTAGTTAAACATTATGATTTCTGGGAAACCTCTTCCGCCATAGAGATTCTTGATGACAACGCTTTCGTGGCTACGAAGACTACCGGACTGCGTATCCTCGATATCTCCATACCTGATCTACCGGTTGAGATTGGTTTGCTCAATGTTGGGGAACCGGTTTATGACGTAAAGGCGCAAACAGGTTATGCGTTCCTTGCCTGCGGTAAATTGGGGGTGGTTATCGCCGATATCAGTAATCCTGCTAATCCCGTTACGGTAGATACTCTGAATAAATCGGATGCATTGGATATTGGCTGCAGAATTATCGAATTGATAGGAGATTACCTCTATGTATTTATGGCTGATGGCGAAGAGGACAGCGGTCTAATCATTTATAATGTCTCTGATCCAGCCAAACCTGAAATGATCGCAGAAAACAATGATGTTCCAGTTCCCGATTATATTACCGTCAATGAACAAAATCTTTTTCTCGTCTGTGGGCACTCCTTTACATATATTTATGATATTTCCCGTCCGGAAATGCCACAATATATTTCTCGCATTCAACCTACTGAAAGTCCAAGTAACCAATCACATACCGCCGCGGCAGTCACAGGTAATTATATTTACATTCTTGGTTGGAGCTACCCTAACCAGCAGAATTGCTGGCTGCGGGTCTGGGATATCTCAAATCCTTCAAGTCCGGATTCTGTAGCCCTTCTGTACGCCGTAGGATTGGACGATATCAAGATTGTTGATGGATACGCGTTGGTTACCGGCGGATTTCGAAGGGATAATTCACGTGCGTTAATCGTATTAGAGATAGCAGATCCTTCCAATCCACATTATATCGCAGCTTATGATACCCCCGGAAAGGCATCAAATTTTACCTTGAACGGTTCTTTAATGTACCTGAATGACGATTATGCCGGAATTAGTATTTACGATATCTCCAATCCTCGTGATCTTGAGCTGGTCGGTGCTCTTCAGAGAACAGGGAATATCAAGGGAGTCTGGAGAACAGGAGATGAGATTTTCGTTCACGAAGAATCTAGAGGCATACTGCACCTGGATTTGAGCAACCCGGAATTACCGGTGGATGCGAGCCCTATTCCGTTTTTCGGAGATTTCAATGATATGGCGTATGAAGACGACCTATTAATGGCAACGGGGTATAGTCTCGATCCATATAATTACGGCGAATTAATGATATACAATATGTCCGACCAAGAAAATATTAGTCTGGAAAGTCGTTATGGACTTGATCGTCTTAACTGTGCAGTGGCTGTAAGGGATCAAACTGTTTATATCGGGCAACCGGTGCAACAGTCAATGTTTGAGCTTGAGATACTCAATGTAGAAGATCCCTCCAATCCTTCTTTAATTCGGAACATGGTTTTCAACCAGGATAGTTTTGAATCGTTTCACATGAATGAAAACCTGTTATTTATTATTGAAACTTCAAGCATCGATATACTGGATATTTCACAACCGGAAAACCCAAGAATCACTGGACGACTTGAACTCAGTCCCAATATCAATCTGATCGAAGGTTACGCTTTTGATGACTATCTCTTTCTTCTTTATACAGTTGAATCCACCGATATCGCCGGAATTCGTGTGATAGATATCTCTGACCCGGGAAATCCGGAGGTTGCTGCAAATTATCCTTTCGAGGAGCTGCATAAGGTGGTGGACTTTGCCGGCGAAGGCAATCAACTGGTTGTTATTGACGAGGAAGAGGGCTTTTCTGTTTTTGACATCGGTAATCCGCTGGAGATTGTTGAGATCGGCAATTCCCCGCTGACTCACTACCCCTGGCGCGTAGAAATAGTCAATGGATACATCGTCCTTCCAGCTCGAACCCATATCGATATTTTCAGGATGCCGGAACTGTCTGCAGGTGAATCAATTGAAGTTCTGCCTTTAATATATGGGCTTGAGCAGAATTACCCAAATCCATTCAATCCATCCACTTCGATTCATTTTACGATTCCTCAGTCCGGAATTGTGGAGCTTTCAGTCTATGATGTTTCAGGACGGCTGGTACATACCTTGGCAGATGGAATTTTTCCAGCAGGAAGACACAGCGTTGCCTGGAATGGTAATGACCAGGGGGGGATTCCGGTCGCTTCCGGAACATATTTATATCGATTGCAAGGACAACAAGGATCAGTGGTCAATATGATGACGTTAGTCAAGTGAATTTTTGACTATTAATAAATCGAAGGCTGGGTGGCTTGGGCTACTTGTTGCCCAAGTTTCTATACAATTCTTCGCAATATTGATGATACTCGGCTAATCCACCGCAGCGGACAAGCAAATTGCGCCGAACCACACCTCCCAATCTTCTATTCCGGTTCATAATCTAGCAAATTGCGCGGTTCGGAGACCCGCGCCTACCTGGAAATTTTATTTCATCAACACAATCTTCCTCACCTCATCCATTTTTCCGGGCACACTTGCGTGGATGAAGTAGATACCGCTTGGCAGGCTTTGGGCATTAAATTTGATTTTGTGCCAGCCGGAATTGTATCTGTCGTCTGCTAATACAGCTACTTGATTTCCAAGTAGATTGTATATTGATACCTTTAGTGATGAAGTTAGAGGAATCCCGACGGTAATATTGAGTGAAGGATTAAACGGATTCGGGTAAAGACTTGCGATTTCAAACCTGTCCGGTAATTCACTCTTGACCTGTTCCTCGGTTAAAGAATTTGGTTCGAGTGAAAAAGTGAATGGCCTGTTACATCTTACCGTATCATGCCCGGAAACTGCTTCTACATGCCAGGCTACGTCCAGGCTGTTCCAGTATTCAACGTCAACCTCAGCCGGAACATTAATCGTAAAAATGGGATCCATCAGGTCGTAATAATTTAAAACCCTCGCCATATTGCCTGTGTCATGTATCGCAACAAATAATATAAGGTTATAGGTCACTTCTTCACCCGGATCGGGATCGGATGATCTCTCCCAGGTTGTAGTTACCAGGTATGGATCCGTTTCGGGAATAATAGAATCATCTGCAGGTAAGAGCAGGTTGAAAGCCGTTGGAGGATCGGGAATATCCACTTCGAAACTCCAGGTCTCATCTGCCCATCTACCATCGGTATTTGTATCACGGGCATGGACAATCCAGTAATATACGGTTTGACCCGGAGCATCAAAGGTGTAACCGGTTTCGTCAAGATCAGTCACAACCGGTTCACCGGGATCATCGGGATCGGTGGAGACATAAACATCATAAACAATCAGGTCGCCCTGGTCGGGATCTGTGGCGGCAGTCCAAGATAGATCAATTTCCGAAGTCAGGCTTGTAGCGCCACTATCCGGTGACGAAAGGCTGAAGTTAGCAGGAGGATCAGATACTTCCATGCTGAAGCTCCACACTTCATTCGACCATCTGTAATGACCGTTATCGTCCCCGGCTGATACCTTCCACCAGTAGTTGGTATCATCCTCCAGTTCTTCCAGCGCTAATGTGGTATCAGTACCGGCATCTAATTCCAGGGGATCGGTAAAATCCTCATCTTCAGATAAAAATATTGAATATGTTACCTCATCACCCTCGTCATTGTCCACGGCGGTTTCCCATTCGAATTCAATCGGGAACTCATTTATCCCAGCCTGATCCTCGGGGCTGAGCAGAGAAAAATGTGAAGGGCTATGGGGATCAAGATCATTTTCATACCAGGTGACTTCATCTTCCCAGAATGCGACGCCAACAATATCAATGTCCTCATCGTTATCAAAGTCAGCAGCATGGATGGAGCCTGCACCTCGGAAATTATTATCAAGTGTATGTTCGTTGAAATCCTCGTCGCCATCATTCTCCCACCATGTAATCTCGTTATCATTTAATGCGACGCTCATGACGTCAACTTCACCATTACCTCTGATATCCGCGGCATATATTCCAAGAGGATTATCGTAATCGCTTGCAATGTTGTGTTCGGTAAAATCCTCGTTGCCGTCGTTTTCCCACCAGGTGATTGAATCTTCGTTGGCAGCCACACTGAGGATGTCCATATTCCCGTCACCGTTGACATCGGTGGCATAAACCGAATAGACGCCCTGGTAGATTCGTTCGACAGTATTGTTAGTGAAACCCTGATCGCCATCATTTTCCCACCAGTTCAATCCAGCCGATGACGGTCCGATAATATCCACATCATCGTCTCCATCCATATCAACGGCAAACAATGACAGGACAACTCCCTCAGAATCGCATATTAAATTCTCAGTAAAATTCTCAGCTCCATCATTCTCCCACCATGTAACCCCATCCATAGCCGTTGACGAAGCTAAAATATCCACATCTTCATCGTTGTCGAGGTCTATTGCAAAAATAGAATATGCGCCGTCATAATCATCGATAATGCGATGTTCGGTGAAGTCTTCATTACCGTCATTTTCCCACCATGTAACATCATCACCGATTGAAGCCGTAGCAAGGATATCAACATCTCCGTCGCCGTCAATGTCAGATGCAAATACACCGGTAGGACCGTCAAAATTATTGTCGATGGTATGCTGGGTAAAATTTCTGTCCCCGTCATTTTCCCACCAGGTGACTTCATCTCCCTCGTAAGATGAGCTGAGCAGGTCGATATCTCCGTCGCTGTTAATATCAGCAGTAATGATCATAAACGGCGCATCATATTCGTCAGAAATTACATGAGTGGTAAATTCAATTTGGGCATTAATTAAAGATGGCAGGAAAACAAAAAAGGCAAGAAAAGAAAAAACAGATTTAACGGCAGTTCTCATGGCGATATCCCTCTTTTCGATGAATGTTCATTTTTAATGTAATTACCAAATTTCCGCCGTCATTGCGAGCGAAGCGAAGCAATCTCATATTTCGTGTAACTACTTTATTATTTGGGGATTGCTTCGTCGCTTCGCTTCCTCGCAATGACGGAATATTAAATGAGATATACTTTAATGTATTACAGGGTCAATACTGGTTGCAACAATGATCGGATAATATCATGACTAAAAATAGTGAACACAAAAAATGCTCATTTCAAAATCGAATAATAATTCCCGGACATTCAGTCAGCCGACTGATCCGGGGATCACTGCTGGTCATTTTGGTTGTGGGAAGAATCCCATTTTTTGTCTATATACTGCATCCCCGAATTCGCAAATGAAACTCAACTCTTCTTCATTCATCGGACCTTTTTCCAATTCACGCAGATTTTCTTCTAACTGCTTAAGGTTGGTGGGTGCGGTAAAACAAGCATGAACATACGGATTGGAAAGTGTGAACCTGTAACAATCACCGGCAGTAGGTAAATATCCATTAGGAGGCCAATCCCTGGGACGTTTCAGCAGTGTTCGCCATCGAGTGGCTGTGTATGCAATTACCCCTGGATCGTGTTGTTGCAGGTAGGGGAAAATATCTTTTTCTGCGCCCCGATGTGCTGCGTTATAACGAACCATCAATAAATCCATTTCACCTTCTCTTGCCAATTGCCCCAAAAAAGGACGATCGTGGCTGGAAATTCCAACATATCGTGCCTTACCGGACTCACGGATTTGCATCAGTGAATCATGTATTTCTGTCCACATTTTGGGAAGCACCATTCCACAGAGGAAAACATCAACATGATCGATGCTCATTTTTTTCAGTAAGGCATCCAGCGATTTAGACAATTCAGGTTTACCGAATAGTATTGGACGTCCGGCAGCCAGGATCACGATTTTATCTCGATTCGATGCAAGCACTTTACGCATAACCGGTTTCATCTGAAATTCAGACCATGCGTAGAGTACAAGATTAACTCCCGCATCCAACGCCTTGTGGATTGCCTTTTTACCAGGTAGATATGTCGCCGACAATGCCAACCGATGAACATCAAGGTCCGTTCTGCCAAGTTTTGTGTGTAGAAAACTATTCATAATAATCTCAAGCGATAAAACAAAAACTGAATGTTGTCAAAGTTTGTTAGACAATCTCAAGAATACATTTCTTTGAGCGACATGAATAAATCCTTTATTTCATCAATACTACTTTCCTTACCTCATTCATCTTTCCCGGAATATTGGCATGGATGAAATAAATGCCGCTTGATAGATTAGCTGCATTGAAGGCGAATTTATGGTATCCCGGTGTGTATGAATCGTTTGCCAGTGAAGCGATTTCTTCACCGAGTAAATTTATAATCTGAACTGATAGTTCTGATTGTTCAGGTATGGCAATAACCACCGACAGCAATGGATTGAAGGGATTAGGATAAGCGGATACAATAGAAAATTCTGTAGGAATATCGGTTGTATAGTTTTCTTCGACGGGTAGTGTGACTGACAAAGACCTGACCTCAGAAACTGTTGACAGGTCAAACGTGTCAAATACCCTGACTCGCCACCAGTATGAATCTATCTCAAGGTTATCGAGAGCTACTGAATCAACTGCTTCATCAGTGTAAACATTATCATTGAATTCGTTGTCAGTTGACAATTCAAATACATAAATGAGACTGTCACCGGGATCTGGATCAGTTGTTGAATGCCAGCTGAATACTAATGGAAAATCGCTTCGATTTATCATTTCAAATCCGTCTGGCGGTGAAATAAGATTAAATGGAGCAGGTGGCTCAGGAATATAAATATCAAACGACCAACCTTCATCGTCTTCATTCGCCCACCTGTAATATCCGTCTTCATTTATCGCTTTTACGCGCCAGTAAATAGTGATATCATCCGGTAATTCGTTCAACTCGAGAACTTCTGTTAGAACAAAGAAAGTATCGTTAGTCGATTCAATTATTGTTGAATCTTGTGGGAATGTTTCAAAAGTTGACCATTCGACTACGTACTCAAATTCGTTGTCATCTGTAGATGATGTCCAGTTGACGGTTATAGTATCATCTTCAATTGTTTCTCCATCTTCAGGTGAAACAAGTTCGAATTGTTCAGGAGGAGCTCCGAGATTTTCCCACCAGGTAATCTCATCAGCGCGATAAGCGGCTCCGAGCACGTCCATATCACCGTCTCCGTCAATATCTGCTGCATAAACAGAGATTGCACCGTAGAAATCACCAGCAATGGTATGCTCGGTGAAGTCCTGCTCCCCGTCGTTTTCCCACCAGGTAATCTCATCAGCGTCATAAGCGGCTCCGAGCACGTCCAAATTTTCGTCGCCGTCAATATCTGCTGCATAAACAGAATAGGCACCGTCGAAACCACCTGCTATGGTATGCTCGGTGAAGTAGTGCTCCCCGTCGTTTTCCCACCAGGTAATATCATTGGCGTGTAAAGCGGCTCCGAGCACATCCATATCGCCGTCGCCGTCAATATCCTCGGCATAAACAGATCTGGCACCGTTGAAATTACCATCTATTGTATGCTCTGTGAAGTCCTGCTCGCCGTCGTTTTCCCACCAGGTAATGTCATCAGCGGAAACAGATGCTCCGAGCACGTCCATATCGCCGTCGCAGTCAATATCTGTAGCATAAACGGAATAAGTGCCACCTAAATCAGATGCTATTGTATGCTCGGTGAAGTCCTGCTCTCCGTCGTTTTCCCACCAGGTAATGTCATCAGCGAAAACTGCTGCTACGAGCACGTCCATATCGCTGTCGCCGTCAATATCTGCAGCATAAACGGATCGAGGACCTGAAAAGTTGCCTGCAATGGTATGCTCTGTGAATTCCTGCTCGCCGTCGTTCTCCCACCAGGTAATTTCACGAGCGACATAAGCGACTCCGAGCACGTCCATATCGTCGTCGCCGTCAATATCTGCTGCAATAACAGAATAAGCACCGTCGAAATCAGGTGCTATTGTATGCTCGGTGAAGTCCTGCTCCCCGTCGTTTTCCCACCAGGTGATATCGTCGGCACGAGAAGCAGCTCCAAGCACATCCATATCGCCGTCGCCGTCAATATCTGCTGCATAAACAGAATGAGCAGAGTCGAAAAAAGGTGCTATTGTATGCTCGGTGAAGGTGATCTGGGAAAAAACCTGAGCTGGAATGAAAATCAGGATGGTAAAACTTAATGAGATAAATGCAACAGCAGTTTTCACGGTTCATCCCCTTTACAATTACAGTGGTAATAAAAGCAGGTAATGAAAGTTACAAATTGTTTAAATACAATATAGACACAAAGCTCCCGAAATGCGATAGTCCCTGGCGAGATATACAAAAAAAGCCAACGTTGATATCGTCGGCGGGTGGCTTGGGCTACTTGTTGCCCAAGTTTCTTTACATTTTTAATGATACTCGGCTAACAAGTAAGCCGAGCCACCCCTATGAATCAGGCGTTATTTGCTTCCAAATTGCGCGGTTCGGAGACCCGCGCCTTGTATTTTAGATGTTGTAGTTAAATTATTAGAATATGTTTTAATGTTTGTAGTTACCAGTAATAGAGCATAAGCAAACGCGAGGCTTATGCTTGTCGATTGGGAGATCGTCCCGTGCCTTGGGCATTAACCCGTCAGGTAGCCTGATCCCCAGTCGATCTTCATGATCAGCCCGAACAGTCGCAAGGTCTGGCAAAGCCAAGACCGAATTTACAAGGAAGGGTAGAACATGGTTTCTGAAAATAAGTATTATGTCGGGATAGACGTTTCTAAAAATCATCTTGACGTCTGTATTATACCTGACAACCAAAGCTTACGTGTTTTGAACAATTGTGAAGGACACAAAAAGCTATGTCGTAAATTTAAAAAAGTAAAACCGTTGGTCATTGTTCTAGAAGGCACCGGTGGTTATGAAAATCCTGTAGCCTTAGCAATGGTACACCAAGATTTACCTGTTGCAGTGGTTAATCCGCGTCAGGTGCGTGACTATGCAAAAGCAATGAATATTCTGGCTAAGACAGATCAAATTGACGCACAAGTCATTGCCCGTTTCGCTGAAGCAATAAAACCAGAACCAAGGTTTGTCGCGGACGAACAACGTACTGTTTTTGAAGAGCTGATCACACGCAGAGAGCAATTAATAAAGATGCGTACCGCAGAATCTAACCGTCTGGATCGAACTCATTCACTGGAAGTCAAACATAGCATTGAAGCAGTCCTTGAATTAATTGAGTCACAGCTTCAGGATTTGGATGCCCAGATTGAATCGACAGTCAAAAACAGCCCCATCTGGCGTGCTAAAGATAATCTGTTGCAAAGTGTGCCTGGTGTTGGACCTGTAACGGCAAGGATTATTCTGGCACAACTACCAGAGTTGGGTAAGCTTAATCGCCGTGAGATTGCAAGCCTGGTAGGGGTGGCACCGTTCAATAATGACTCTGGATTGACAAAGAACAAACGAAAGATAAAAGGTGGACGTAGACTGCTACGTCACAAACTATATATGGCAACATTGGTCGCCACACAATATAATCCTATAATTAAAACCTTCTATAATCGATTATTAAGTAATGGTAAAGCTAAAAAACTTGCTATCACCGCATGTTCCAGAAAACTGTTGATTATTCTGAACACTATGATGAAAAACGATACGGCATGGAATCGTGCTTAACTGTAAATTGGGTTGACTTGAAAGACAGTCGCTACCTGGGTGAAAGTTTACCTCATCAATACTATTTTCCTTACTTCATCCATCTTCCCCGGCACATTGGCGTGGATGAAATATATGCCGCTGGAAAGTCCTGCACCATCGAAAGAAAACTCATGGTATCCTGGCGAATAGCGACCTGTAACGAGCTCAGCGACTTGCTGGCCAAATATGTTGATGACATTTATGCTTAGAAATGATCGTTCAGGCATGGCAATGGCTATCGAGGTGTTTGGATTGAATGGATTTGGGTAAACAGAAAGTAGTTTGAAATCCATGGGAACCGGTTTTGGCTTATCATTTATACCTAAAACTGCCGAACAATTATAGACTCCAAGGTTTGTCAGGTCAGCAACGCAGACAATATTGCCATTGACCGCGACTCCCCAGGCGTAACCTGGTGTATCGTAGCCGCCTGCTATAGATGGTTGGGTCGGATCAGAAACGTCAAGTATTTTTAAACCTTCAGAATCGGCAATGAAAGCATAATCTCCCTGCACAGTCACATCGGTGGACCAAGCTTCACCCCAGTATGATACAACCTCCGGGTCGGTCGGATCTGAAATATCAACAATGGTTAATAATTCTGCATCAGCGATAAAAGCATAATTCCCAGATATATATATGCTGTTGTTTGCTCCATCTTCTTCTTCCAGGAATGCCACTTCTTCAAGGTTATCCGGATCAGAGATGTCCAAAACAACCAAACCCCAACTAAAAACAGTCAAGAACGCGTAATTATCAGAAATGGCTATCCCGTTTACCGATCGAACAGCATCGTAGAAACTCATCATTTCCGGACTTGCAGGATCAGACACATCAATAGCATACATTCCTGAGATTACTTGCTCAAAGGGCTCACGATACGGCTGTCCGATAGTAACATATGCATAACCACCATCCACCGCCACATTTGAGCAATAGCCTTCCACTTCAATGAAACCGATTTCGTCAGGCTCAGCGGGATCAGATACATCAACAATCCGTAATCCTGAGCCACCATCGGCTATGTACGCTAATGTATCTTCGAGAAAGATGTTTCTTGTCGATCCAGGAGTGTCATAACTGCCGATTTCTTCAGGATTCGCGGGATCTGATATATCTACTATGCGCATACCAAGGCTGTCATCTGATACATAAGCGTAGTCACCTGACATAGTAACCTTGTGAACCGCACCATCGGAATCATATTCGCCCATATTAGCAGGATTTTCCGGATCGGATATATCGAAAACCTGCATACCATCACTCAATGTTGCTACGTAAACCTGGTTGCCGGAAACAGCAATCCTTTCAGGAGAACTCACCGGCACAACTCCAACAATAACCGGGTTATCAGGACTTTCAATATCTACAACTCGCACCCATCCTCCTAAGGGATCACGATCAGCATCCGCAACATAAGCGTAATTACCAGATACTGCTACATCCACTGCATTTTCCATCTCATCCACGAATCCAACTTCAGTAATTTCAGACCTTGGGTCGCTGATATCGAGAATAACAAGACCATCCCGTCCATTCGTAGCGAAAAGATAGTCTCCGATAGCAGTTACACCCCTTACATTGCCACCGGGATCATAAGTAGTGAGTAGTTCGGGATTCTCAGGGTCGGCAACATCCACTATCTCGATTCCTTCAGTGACTCGCGCTTTGTAGAGAAAATCTCCTGAAACCGCAATATCAATACTGGGATAACCCTCATCCTGCACTAACCTGCCTGCTTCCTCAGGATAAGTCGGATCTGAGACGTCAAGGATAAGGGTTGTTCTGTTGAAATATCCTTGAGCTTGATCATATTCGACGCCATCTTCAATGAAAAGGAATCCATCCTGATAAGCCAGGGCAGTTGCACCGCGAGGCAGGTTATAATAGCTTAGCACCTCAGGATTGGCAGGATCCTCGACATCTACAATTTGTAACGCTTGATAATCTCCGAGCAGTCCATGAACTTTGAGGAAATATACTATGTTTTCGTTTACCACAACGCTCCTGCCCCATCCGCCGGAATTGATGTAACCCACCTCCAGCGGTTGTTCTGGATTGGATATATCCAGGATCCTTAAGCCACTCACATTGGTCATCACATATGCGTAATTGCCTTCGATGGCAACATCCCTGGCGTCAAACCAATAGTCGTATATCTGGGAAAGTTTGCTGACTCTCAGGCTGTCCTGAGCATAAAGATCTGAACTCGATGCAAATGTCAGACAGACGATTGTAAATAAAATAAATGTGTTTCGCACTTTCTTCCCTCCCTGAAAGAATTTGAATTTCTATGCAGCAGTGGCTCCGATTTCAGTACACAATTTTACTGGCTCATCCGTTTTCCCTGAATACTGTCGGGATGAAGTTGATGCCGACGGAAAGTGCAGATGCAACAAAAATGAATTGTATGGATACATTCATCGTATATCCCCTCTAAACAGGTTATTATCAGGAGGATAAACAACCAAGCACAAATTGTTTAAATACAATATATAATACGAACGGCTGGTTTCCAAGCGAGGTTGAAATATCAGGGTAAAAAGACTTACAAATTTTAGTAGTATGAGGTAAAAATAGCTCGATGCAATTATTATCTAATTAGTGCGACTTTTCTGACAACATTTATTTTATCTGGTACAGTTGCGTTTATGAAATAAATGCCGCTGGGAAGTTCAGAAGCGTCAAAGGTGAATTGCTTGTATCCGGGTGAATAGTGATCATTTGTGATTATTGCTACCTCCCGACCTGTAATATTGTAAGCGATGATTTTCAACTCCGAGGATTGAGGCAGCCCGAATGTAATGTTTAATTTTGGGTTGAATGGATTTGGGAATGCAGATACAATGGAATACTCAGTTGGTAGATTTAGGAGATGTGCATCCTGTACTGATAACGTGATTAGAAGTGACCTGACCTCAGTCGAGAATGTGGACAGTCCAAACCGGTCGAAAGCCCTAACACGCCACCAGTATGAGGCAATTTCAATGCTGTCTATTGAAACTGAATTCTCCGCTTCTCTCGCATAAACATGATCATTAAATTCATTGTCTGTTGATAGCTCAAATGCATAATATAGCTGGTCATTGGGATCAGGATCAGTTGCCGATCGCCACCTGAATACCAGTGGAAAATCTCTTCGATTGATCATTTCAAAACCGTCTTGAGGAGAGATCAAATTAAAGGAATCGGGAGCTTCAGGGAAATAAGTATTGAAAGCCAATGTATCCTCGGCCCATGTGCCTTCAGTATTGTTGTCAGTCGCCCTGACAGTCCAGCAATAAATTTCATCGTCCTCAATATTTTCAACAAAACAGGAGGTATCCGCGATACTGTCTGCAATTAATTCCGCATCGGATAAATCAGATTCAGCCCCAAACCATACATCATAATGAGGTATTGAATTTGAGTCAGGATCATGAGTAGTATTCCAGAGCAAATTTACTTCAGAAGTCCACACAGTATCCTGAACACTTGGTTCAACCAGATTAAAAGAATCCGGTGGTTGAGGTGCAATTGTCAAATTTTCCCACCAGTTTACACCATTGTTTATAGTCCCAGAGGCTCCGAGCACATCAATATCTCCGTCTCCGTCAAGATCAGTTGCATAAACTGACCTTGCGTTATAAAAGAATTCTTCAATCAAATATTCAGTGAAATTTTCTTCTCCATCGTTTAACCAATATATAATCTCATCTGCATTACCGGCGGCTCCTAAGACATCGACATCTCCATCGTAGTCCAAGTCTATCGCATAAACCGAGCATGCACCATCGACATTATCTGTGATAGTGTGTTCTGTGAAATTTTCATTCCCGTTGTTCTCCCACCAAGTAATTTCATCTTCACCAGAACCAGCCCCCAGGACATCTACATCTCCATCGCTGTCCAAGTCAGTTGCATAAATATCAAAAGCATAGTCGAAATTATCATCAATGGTATGCTCTGTGAAGTTCTGGTTCCCGTCGTTTTCACACCACGTGATATTATCTGTATCGCTGGAAGCCCCTATTACATCGATATCGCCATCGCTGTCCAGGTCTATTGCGTAAACAGACCTTGGTCTATCGATATTGTATATGATGTGTTCTGTGAATTCCTGGTCTCCATCGTTCTCAAACCACGCGAAACAGTCATTCCTTACAACAGCTCCCAGAACATCGATGTCATCGTCACCATCAAGATCAATCGCATAAACCGAGGCAGCGCCATCAAACCTGTCAGAAATGGTGTGCCCTGTGAAATCCTGGTCTCCGTTGTTCTCAAACCAGATAATGTTATCAGTAACATTACCAGCCGCCAGGATATCAATATCATCGTCGCTGTCCAAGTCAATAGCGTAAATATCATTGGCTCCATCAAACCACGGATAAATGGTGTGCAATGTGAACTCCTGGTTTCCGTCGTTCTCAAACCAGGCGATTTCGTAACGCCCACCAGCAGGCCACAGAACTTCAACGTCCCCATCACCGTCAAGGTCAATTGCGAATACAGCCTTAGCAGTATAAAAATTGTTTCTGATAGTATGTTTTTCGAATTCGACTTGTGCGAATAATGGAGTTGTGATGAGAAGAAAACAGACGAGAAAAGAAAACACAAGACTTTGTGATAATTTCATTGTTGATCCCTATTTGTTGTGATATCAGGTATCGCACAAGATCATTAAGTTTACAAATCATTAAAATACAATATATGGAACAATTTTTGGATTTCCAAACGAGGATGTAATTTTGGGAAAGAAGACTGAGTAAATTTGAGCGGTATGATATCTAAAAAACTCGATGAGCAGGTTGGCTGATATCTTGAAACCCGGCATTTCTTTAGAAAAAAAGCCGGGCGATATTCTTAACATAGCAATAAGAAACGCAGCAACAGAAAACCTGCAATTATCCATTCAAATGGCATTTCGGAAAAATTGGAATAACTCCTGAATCAGTTCACATTTTTCGGGGTGTTCTGTCTTCTCAGGCTTGGTCCAGGAGTCCACCATTTGTATTGAATCTGAGCATGGATTCCCGGGTCAAGCCCGAGAATGACAACTCCTTGAATCTGATGAATCAATGTACAGATAGATATCTAATTGCCTGCTTCATCAGGCAAATCAGTAACTTCGCCGTTCAGGATATACCTGTAATTTATTTTCATTGCCGGCTTAAGTGATACTGATACGCTGCAATAGCGTGAACGGCTAAGGTCAATTGCGCGGGTTAGTTTCTTGGGATCCACCTCACCTTCGACATGGAATATCACCCTGATCTCCAGCCATTTTTTGGGATGTTCGTCCGCGCGGCTCAAGCCTTCCACCGCGACTTCAAATTTTGTCACCGGCTGCCGCATTTTATGCAGAACGCTGATTGTGTCCATACCGGTGCATCCGGCAAGACCGGCGAAGGGGAGTTCTGCCGGACGAGCGCCTTGATCTTCTCCGCCGACAGCAGGCATGGCATCCATAATAAGTGTATGTCCGCTGTGGGTTGACGCGACAAATTTCATCTTGTTGACGTTTTCGAGAATTGCGTGAGCTATTTCAGGCATGATATATCTCCATATCTGGTTTGACTGTTTCGTTATTATAATACAGATGCTGATCAATTGGAAATGATGTTGTTATTAAATTTCTCGCTTTCAGCTAAATTTTCCTTTCTTCTGTTTTTCTTTCGTCCCTGCGGGACTTTAGAGAGGGTAAGCTTATTCTCACCGGGCTTACGCCCGGAGCTACAGGATTTCGACCCTTTGGGTCTATTATTAAACCGATCTTAATATAGATGATATGATCTTAATATAGATGATATGATCTTAATATAGACGAATTTATCTTGATACAGATAAATTGATTTTGATTGAGATGCGTTGAACTTGATAGAGATGAATTTCTCTTGTTTTGGATCAACTGATCTAAGCATGGATTTCTGAAAATTCATTTAGGACGAATGTTTTACACTGAAGCTAACGATAAATGAATGAGCATAAATTTCATATTCAGGTTCCGAAACATAAAGAACGGCTGCCGCTCATATCATACCGAACGACAGCCGTAACCGAAGAGACTTATTTAGTTATTATCCAATCAATTGAGCAACCATTTGCGGAACGAGATTAGCCTGGGTCAGCATTGATATGCCAGCCTGCATCATAATTTGTGCCCGGGTGAAATCACTCATTTCTTTTGCGATGTCCGCATCGCGTATCTGTGATTCAGCTTCAGTCGAAGTTTCGCGGGAAAGTTGTAATTCTGATATCGTGTTCTGCAGCCTGGTGGCGTAGGTTCCAAGCCTTGTGCGTAATGAATCCTTGGAGGCAATGGCTATGTCCAGATTACTGATTGCTGCCTGTGCAGTAGCAGTGTTCAGAAGATTCAAAGTATCAATACCTAATGAACCTGTTGTAGCATCACCCATGGATACATAGTAATAATCGACATTTTGTACATTTTGAGTTCCAATATGGAATTTGACTCCACTTTGACCCGCTCCCGAGAGTGATCCATCGAGAAGGGCTTTACCGTTATAGTTGGTGGATAGAGCGATTCTTTGGATTTCGCTGCGCAGGTTATTGAACTCCTGGTGTATAGCAATCCTGTCATCACTGGACAGTATTCCGTTTGAAGCTTGAACTGCAAGGGCGCGCATTCTAATGAGTTTCTCATTCATGACACTCAATGCACCATCAGCCATACGGATCATATTGATCGCCTGGCTGGCATTTCTTTCCGCTTCAACCATAGAAGCGATCCTGGCGCGAAATCTTTCTGAAATATTTAAGGCTGCTGGATCATCCCATGAATTGTTGACCCGTAGTCCTGAACTGAGCCTCGTAATAGCAGTATCAAGGCTTCGTTGTGAGTTTTGAATGTTACGCTGTGCTGTCAGCGAAATGACGTTGTGGTTAATTCTGGTGCTCATGATATCCTCCTGATTTCTCTCGGTTACTTTCTTTAATCTTCCGGGCTTCATCACCCGTCTGCTAAACATTATCGGAAAGCTTCAGGATAACTTTAACTTTTCTTACAGTAAGACTGGAAGAATTGCTGTATCTGGCATGCATGCATAGCATCTAAACATCATATTGTCAGCGGTATATGCCCTGAAGAGAGCTTGAGAGCCAGGAGAGCCAAACTTAAAGTAAAGCTGCAAGTAATTCGGAATATCTAATGATTATTGAGTATTAAACGCTCGTTTTATCTAATACTTGGGCAGGTGCATGCAATGTGCAGGCTTGAATCAGCTCCTTTCAATAACAACTGTTTGCTTGAAATACCTTATTAAACAAATTTGATTGCTCTCGATTTTGTTCTCTGAGGGAGAACGGATAAGCAGAAAACAGTTGACATTGATTCGTTAGCATTCTAATATGTAGCAGGCTAAACATTATCTTGCTACAGTAACCAGTGGTAATAATATGGAATCAATACATAAAAACAGTATAGGGTACTGGTGTCACCGAATAGCTTTGGCGCATAGAGCCCATATTGAATCAATGACCAGGGAGATGGGATTCAGCGCACCCGAGGCTTTTTTACTGATGTATCTTTTCCGAAAGGGGCAAAGTTCACTTGTTGAATTGGCTACTTTAATGGAGCAAGCTCATCCGTCCGTCCTGAGGCATATTGATCATCTTGAATCAATGGGAATGATTAAACGATCACCACACAAAAATGATCGCAGGATAAAAGTTGTGGAACTTACAGATGAAGGAGCTGTGATAATACCAAAGATTCGATCCCTTCTGAAGGAAGTCCAGAAAAAAGCTACAGAGGGAATTAAACAAGCAGACATCGAAAAGTTTTTTGATATTGCCAAACAAGTTGATGAGAACCTTTGTAATGAAACGCCCTGCATTGACTAATGAGAGAAATATTCATTAAGGAAGAGTATTGTGGTTAGAAATCCTGGAAAAATATACAAATATCTTCTATTATCAGTTATCGGCAGCATATTCCTAAGTGGATGTGCCGGATGGCGCCTGTCAAGAGATGTGGATGCGATTGATGTACCTGATCAATTCCATAATGAGAATACCAGTGAAAATCTACAGGCAGTTTTGTTTAAGCCTGACGAACCCTGGTGGCTTGTGTTTAATGATCAGACACTAAACGGTCTGATGCAAAAAACATTCAGCGATAACCTCTCGTTAAAGGCATCTATAGCAAGAGTAGAACAGGTAAGAGCATTGTACGCATCCTCAACATCAAGCCGGTATCCATCATTATCAATATCAGGCAAGAAGACTGAAAGCGGTGAAGTTGGTGACAGCCAACCTGTAACGGCTCCATTTTCTTTCAGCCCTCAGAATTATGAATTCGGTTTATCCTCCACTTATGAAATTGATCTCTGGGGGAAACTGTCTTCGAGCAGAAAGGCAGCAGCAGCAGACCTAGTAGCATCTGAAGAAGATTTGCGCGCTTTTACCTTTTCTCTCTCGGCACAGCTCGCGAAGAGTTATTTCACTGTTATAGAACTACGTCAACAGCGGGATCTTCTTAAACAAACAATATCTTCCTACAAGGATTATAATGAACTGGTCATGGAAAGATATCTCCGTGGGGTTGCAGTCTCACTTGATGTTTACCAGTCCGAAATAAATCTAACCGGTGCAAGAGCCCAGGAAGCGCAAGTGGAAGCTCGTCTTGCAGCCGTAGAAAATGCCTTTGGTACGATGTTAGGACAATATCCTTCCCCGGGTTTGATTCCTGAAAACGCGAACCTTTCAAATGAGTTTCCCGAAATATCACCGGGTCTGCCAAGTGAACTCATTAACCGGAGACCGGATGTCCGTTCAGCCAATTTCCGGCTTGTAGCAGCAGATAAACGTTCGGCAGAAGCTGTTGCGAGCCGCTTTCCCCGGTTCAGCCTTACGGGAACAGTAGGCGGGAGCAGTGATGAGTTGGCTGATGCATTGGATCCGGAAAATATGATCTGGAATGCTATTGGAAATGTTATCGTTCCTGTTTTTGAAGGCGGTCGGCTGAAAGCCAATGCTGACAGGGCAGAAGCTACCTGGCTGGAACAGTCATATGTTTATAAGCAGACGTTATTGAATGCTTTTCGGGAAGTTGAAGATGCACTGGCAAAAAGACAGAACTACCAGGAACGTATTGCACAACTTCAGCTCCAGTCTCAAGCTGCAAGTTCTTCCGTGAGGTTAGCCACAGACAGGTATTTACAGGGTGTTACAGATTATTTGCCGGTTGTCCATGCACAAACTTCTTATCTCAATGCCCGGCGGAGCCTGATCACGGCGAGACGGGAATTGATTGATTCGTATGTCGAGCTTGCTGTCGCATTAGGTGGAGGATGGACTGATGATATTCTTGATCAAATTGTTGTAGAAATTGATTAACACATAGATGAATTGATTTTTTGGAACTGTAAAACGTTTCCTTATCATTGAGTGCTCTGTTTCACGCAAAGACGCAAAATATAATTCCTAATTCATAATTCATAATTCTTAATTGCTTTTCAGATTGGTGTTTATATGTTATCAAAATTATTGTCCCGATTTCGATTCTTGATTCCGCCATTGATCATAATCTTTGGCGCGGTTGTGATGATTGCTCTATCCAAGAGCAGGAAACGTCCCCAGCGGGAAAAAATTGAATTTTCAGGTGCGCTGGTAGAAACGATCGACGCGGAGCTGTCAAACAAGGGAGTAGTAATTAAAGGCAATGGAAGTGTCCAGCCAAGATATGAAGTGACACTGATTCCCCAGGTTGGAGGGCGTGTTGACTGGGTACATCCAAGACTGGCTACAGGTAACGCTTTTTCGAAGGATGATACATTATTATCAATCGAAGCACTTGATTACGAGCTTGTTGTTCAACAGGCGGAAGCGGCTGTTGCGCAAGCTGAATATCAGTCTGAAGTAGCAAGCGCAAACGCTGGAATTGCAGCACGGGAATGGGAATTGATGGAACGTACCCGTGAAAACCTGTTAGGTAACTCTTCCGGCAGTTCATCTGAAAACACGAATACAGTTAATAGTCCAAATCCCTTAGTATTGCATGAACCCCAACTTCGTCAAGCGGAAGCCGCGCTTTTATCAGCCAAGGCACGACTTGAACAGGCTAAACTGAACCTGAATCGTACGGTATTGACAGCGCCGTTTAATTGCCGCGTAAGAAGTCAAACAGTAGCTCCTGGCAAAATTGTCGGACCTTCTACTCCATTAGCATCGTTATATGCAACTGATATAGTTGAAATTGAAGTCGGAATATCAATGGGCGACCTGGCATGGATGCAGATCCCCGGCGCCAAAGCTGAAGTTATCCTGAATACAGGAGAGAATGAGTATCAGTGGAGTGGAATTGTTGACAGATCGGCAGGTGTTGTAGATCAAATAGGAAGACTTGCAAAGGTGGTAGTGCAGGTGAAAAAACCTTTTGCCAGGAACAATTCAGGTAAACCTGAATTGAGTATCGGCAGTTTTGTCACAGTATTAATTGAAGGTCGAGTTTTAGAAGACATTGTTGCATTACCCCGTGCGACAATTCGCGAAAATTCTACTGTCTGGGTTGTTTCGGATTCCAATACTCTTCAGATACGGGACGTAATAGTTAAACGCTTGACTCCTGATGAAGCATTATTATCCAGTGGAATCAATCCGAATGATGAAGTAATTATAACTTCTCTTTCCGGTGCTGCAAATGGAATGAAATTGAGAATGATTCATGAGGATGAAAAATAATGAAGGGTCCTATCGCATACATGGCTCAAAACCATGTAGCATCGAATATAATTATGCTGGTGTTGGTCATTGGGGGATTAATGATCGGACGCAACATCAAGCAGGAAGTTTTTCCTGAGTTTGAATTGGATATGATTACTGTAACGGTAGTATATCCCGGTGCCACCCCGGAGGAAGTGGAAGACGCCATAATTCGACCGATAGAGCTTGCTGTAAGCGGTATAGATAATATCAAACGAGTGAAGGCGAACGCAGGTGAAAATGCAGGAACTGTGACTGTTGAGATCATTGAAGGTGAGGATGCTGATTTAGTTCTACAGGATATTAAATCAGAGGTTGACCGGATACGAACTTTCCCCGAAGAAGCAGAAAGACCGGTGGTTTCGAAGGTAACGAACAGGCATGAAGTTATAACTCTTCTTGTTTATGGCAACGCCTCTGAGCGCGCCATGCGAGAACATGCCGAAAGAGTAAGAGACGACCTCCTCTCCAAACCAAATATTACACAAGCCTCTTTAGCGGCTGCGAGACCTTATGAAATTTCGATAGATATATCCGAGTCCAATCTAAGAAAATATAACCTGACTCTTAACCAAGTTGCAGGAATTATCCGTAGTTCATCCCTGGATCTGGCTGGCGGTATGATACGTGATGATGGTGGAGAAGTCCTGATCCGAACCACCGAAAAGCGTTACAGCGGTGTAGAATTTGATTCCGTATCTATATTTCGGCTGCCCTCCGGGGAACGGGTACTATTAAAAGATATCGCTACTGTAAATGACAATTTCGCCGAAGTTGACCAGGAAGTCACATTTGACGGTAAACCGGCTGTTATGGTTAGAGTTTACAGGGTAGGCAATCAAAAACCAAAAGATATATCAGCTACGGTTAATGAGTACGTAATTAATAGAAACCAGGAACTCCCTGCCTCTGTGCAGCTTACTGTCTATTCAGACAGATCGGAAATTCTCCAGCAGCGTATCAACCTTATCATGAAGAATGCCACTCTTGGGCTTGTGCTGGTATTAATTATCCTCGCGCTTTTCCTCGAGATTCGGCTGGCAATGTGGGTTGCTGCTGGAATAGCAATCTCGTTCCTGGGCGCAATGATGTTTATGCCGGCACTCGATATTTCAATCAATATGATCTCGCTCTTCGGGTTTTTAATCATTCTTGGTATCGTTGTTGATGATGCTATTGTCGTTGGGGAGAATATTTTCGTCCACAGACGTAGAGGGAAATCACATATCCAAGCATCGGTGGACGGTGCGCGGGAGATGACAAAAGCTGTTACTTTCGCAGGACTAACTACTATCGCGGCGTTTGGACCGTTGCTTTTCGTTGGCGGATTTGTCGGAAAGTTCATGGGTGTGGTTCCCAAAATTGTCATTGTAGTCCTCTTAATTTCTTTAATCGAATCGCTTTTTATACTCCCCTCTCATTTATCAGGGAGATTTGTGCAAACCCGTTCCCGGTTCTGGTCATCCCTTGAGTCCAGGCGAAGTGTTATTGACAGGTTTGTTAATTGGTTGATTAATAAAACGTACAAGAATTCGCTTGTATGGGCAACAAATAACAGGTACATCTCCTTATCAATCGCAGTCGCTGTGCTACTTATTACTATAGGAGTTTTCGGTGCCGGGTTTATAAAATTTACCTTCATGCCGGAAATAGACGCTGATGAAATTTCAGTATCCCTCATGATGCCACCCGGAACTCCATACGAAGAAACCCGGGTTCACGCCAAACGAATTCATGCAATCGGGGAAGAATTAATACTTGCTTCAGACAGCAATCGTACAGATGGCGGCAGCAACAAAGAGCACATTTTCACTTTAATCGGGCAGCAATTGGCTGGTAGAAGTGGAGCGCCGCATGGTGGCAGTACAGCAAATTTCTCGTCAAACGTCGCCCAGATTCACCTGATGCTTGACGGTCCCGAAACCCGTACAGTCAATACCGCTGAGTTCGCTACGCTCTGGCGGGACAAGGTGGGCGATATTCCCGGGGTTGAACGCCTGACGTTCCGTTCGGATCTTATGAGAGGCGGCGCTGACCTGGAAGTTCAGCTTTCCCATTCCGATTATGGAATCCTGCTGGAAGCTGTTGAACGACTGAAGGGAGCGATCAGTTTATATGCAGGAGCGCATGAAGTTTCCGACAGTCATAGTGAAGGTAAAAAAGAGCTGAAACTTCGGCTGAAGCCGGATGCCGGGAGCCTGGGGATCACAGAACGGGATTTAGCAGTACAGGTACGGTCAGCATTTTTCGGCGCCGAAGCAATGCGTATTCAACGGGGTCAGAATGAAGTTAAAGTAATGGTTCGTTATCCCGAGGAGGACAGGCGCAGCCTGGCGACTATCGAGGATATGCATCTCCGGTCTCAATCAGGTCTGGAGGTACCGTTCCAGCAAGCCGCTTACGTGGATAAAGGCAGGGGATACAGCACTATCACCCGTGCAGACCGGAAAAGAGTGGTTACGGTTACTTCAAAATTAGATAAGAAAATTGCGAATGCCGAGGAGATCCTGACCGATCTCAAAGAGGGGACTCTAAAAACGTTGTTATCGGATTATCCTGGTCTTACATACGACCTGGAAGGAAGAAGCCGGGATCAACGTGAATCTATGCAAAATATCATGAAAGCGTTTGGGTTTGGTCTCTTCCTTATCTTTGCATTATTAGCCATTCCATTCAGGAGTTTCACCCAACCGATAGTTGTAATGAGCGCTATTCCCTTCGGAATAGTGGGAGCGGTGATCGGGCATCTGCTGCTGGGTTACAATATTTCCATGATTTCACTCTGGGGAATAGTCGCCCTTAATGGTGTGGTGGTTAACTCATCGCTGGTTATGATAGATTTCATCAATCGAGGACGGGAAAACGGAATGTCGATAAAAGAAGCGGTAATGGATTCAGGAGTACGCCGCTTCCGACCGATAATAATGACTTCCCTGACAACCTTCTTCGGCTTAAGCCCCATGATCCTCGAAACATCAATCCAGGCAAAATTCCTCGTCCCAATGGCAGTCAGCCTGGGATTCGGAGTACTATTCTCAACAGGAATAACCCTCGTCCTCGTCCCGGCTCTGTACTTGATATTAGAGGATATTAAATCACTATTTACCAGGCAATCAGAAGATATCACAGAGGATTTTGAAGCAGAATTGACTTAAACAAAGAGATTTTATCAATCAAAGTTATATGATATGCTATATGCCCCCGTTGGCTTTGTCCAACGGGGTTTTATTGTTTATTATTAAACGAGTTGCTTTTCACAGACGAATATTCGAATATTATAACTATGAAACCCATCCAGACTCCAGATTCCGCTGTCGCACATTTTATAACCTTTTCTTGTTATCAACGCCGTCATTTATTCCGTTTTCCAGAACATTATGATCTGTTTCTTAACCAATTGGAGAAATCACGCGAATCAAATCATTTCAAAGTTTATGCATACGTAGTAATGCCCAATCACGTTCATCTTTTGATTCGATTTCCAGAATCACAAACACCTTCCACTACATTGAGAAGTTTAAAAAGAACCACGAGTTTCCATCTCTTGAATTGGTATAAACGGAACAATCCTGAAGTTTACAAATATCTTTCAGTGAAAGAAGGAAAAAGATCTGTAAGAAGATTCTGGCAAGCCGGAGTGGGTTATGATCATCATGTAGAAGGGAATGAACGTGCTCTGAGGGAAATCATAGAATACATACATAATAATCCTGTTCGTTCTGGAATGGTGGAATTACCTGAGGAATGGAAATGGTCAAGTGCTGGATATTGGATTGATAATCATGATGGTTTAGTGAAGATTTCTTCACCGTGGGATGAGGAGTAGTTATCGACCAACAAAACCCCGTTGGACAAAGCCAACGGGGGCATAAGCGCCGTATAACCGCCTTCCAGATCTTCGTTTACCAGGAAAATGATTTCATTCATTTGTTTTCCTCCTAAAGTGATAATATAACAATCCTGGAGTTAAATGTCATGTGTGTTTTCGCTAAAAACAAATAAAAATGGATTCCCGGATCGAGTTCGTGAAAGACAGGGTGGATGGATTCCTGTTAACTACATACAGGAATGACACGTGGGTGAAATGCTTTCAAATTAATTCATCAGGAGGGTGGCAACAAAACCCCGCATAATGCTCTACTCCATCTTTTTCAGCAGCATTAATACGCGGATCATGAAAACGACTTGCCGTTGAATGAATTTTGACTGATTAAACGCTCCGATGAGATAGACATCGTAATGGGGATTGTAAAACATAAAAGTGCTGATTGATCCCCAGTTTCCCCACATATCGTATTTACCCGGAAGGAGAAAAGTAAGCGCCCGGATTCTAAGATTTACAAGACCGTAGCCGTATCCGATCCCACGTTCCCACTTTGCCCATTGCTGCATTTCCTCAAGTGTTGAAAGCGACACCAGCTCGCCATTAACCAGGGCTTTGTGAAATTTAAGAAGATCCTCGAGAGTGGTAACGATTCCGCCACCGCCCCAATCAGCAGGCAGCCAGGCATCGTAAGAAACCTCACGGTCTCCAAGATAGACATAAAGCATTTCGTTTCGAACTGAATCCAGCGGCTCGGCATAACCATTTAGATATGAGGATCGCATATCCAGTGGTTCGAATATTTCCTCTATCAGCGTTGTATGAAGCGGCTTTTCGTATAACACCTCAATCAATTTGCCGAGCAGGAGATAGCCCGTGTCGCTATAATGGAAATCTTCACCGGGTAGAAAGTGTGCTGTCAAATGAGCACGATGGAAAGCGAGTACATCATCGGTGGTCCAGGGTTTGTCCGGATCAGCGGTAATTTGTTCCAGGAATGACGGGGAACCATCCTTCGGTTTATCCTCAAACCAGTCGCCTATACCGGAAGTGTGGTTGAGCAAATGTTTTATCTGTACTTGATCTCTGAATGATTCGCCATCGATTACAAACAATCCATCCAGGATTTCTTCCGGTAAGTACTTATTGACAGGGTCATTCACTGACAACTTACCGTTTTCTACTAATTTCATTACCAAAACAGCGGTCATCGCTTTCCCGATACTTGCAGTGTGGAATTGGTCTTTAGTCAGAACCGGACGATTCCCCTCCCCGGTGATTCCAGTTGCCTGAGTCCAATGAATACCAAGCCGGTCGGAATGAACAAGGAGCAGCCCGAGATGTACCTGTTTGGATTTGGAAACCGTTTTTTCCAACAGGTTTTGCACACGAGTTTTCACCTCCTCTTTCTGTGAAGGTTTGCTGTACACAATCAGCGGAATCAAAACCACCAGGAAAAAAAATCTGTAAAAGTGCTTCATCCCTCCCTCTTTCATACAAATATACACCCTGTTTGATGAATCCACCAAAGGCGGACAGGCAAACAGGACTACACATTAAACACACTACACTGAATTAATTGCATTTAAGTCAGGCATAATCTATTTCAAGATATTTGATCTTCTTTATATTTGTCCTGCCTTCACTCGTTCCCACCAGAAAGCAACATCGTTCAGAATCATCATGTGATGATATCCTACACTGCAGGTTGGATGAATCGTCAGGGAATATTTATTTTCTACTATTGGAGGTGGATGAAAAAGATAATCCATATCCTTATGTTTTTGCCACTCCTGCCAGTTATCATCCATTGAGAAAGGATCGTATTCTTTTGTCCAAAACTGCAACTGTTTCTCTTCTCCCTTATCCAAATAATTTACGATGAGGAAGTAAGGTGGTGTGATTTGCCCCATTTGACGTTTACGCTCAAACCCGGTTATGTCCTCAAACAAAATCATCATGTTTTTTTCGGGTTTATTATCATCCTGGATTTCGATCCCGTTCTTATTTATGGTAACTGACGAACGCTTAACAAAACTCAATTTGAAAGGATTAATTTTGATTGGTGTGACTGCTATATCGAACTGCCACTCATTATCCCAAACGGGTGGTTCTATTGGAAGAGTATATTCTATGACTGCTTCCTTGAATGTCAGTTTTTTATTGTTTTTCTTAAATATATTTTTATTTCTTTTTTTAACACATTCATCAAGATACTCACGCACCTTGATTCGTCCGGCTTTTGTGATTTCCACGAACTTCAGCTTATCTTCTTCAACAGATTCTCGCAAAGTAACTTCCGGATAGCGATCAAAATAGAACAAATAATCTTTGTCCGTGCTTTCACCAGCGATTGCCCTCAGGTTCTTTTCCTGGTTATAGTCAACGGTCCCCATAGCGCCCTTTTCAGATGCGGCAGTAACATCATCATTCATTTTGGCTTTACGCATAGATATTACATTAATAACCTGAATTTCACCCGGATAACAGTAGATTTCAAAACTCTCGATTCTTTTCTCATTCTTTTGAGCAACAGTCAGCAGGTGCCACCCTGATTCAATAAGAAAAGCTGTATAGGTATCGTTCGGGAGTATTGCCATGGGAGTTTTATCGATGGCGATATACTGAGTCTTTTTATCATAGTCCTTATGAATAAAATACATCAGGGTGTTTTCTTCGGACGCTTTATAAAAGGCAGGTGTTTTGGATTTGGTGAATAACTTTTCACCGGCTATTGCCGTGTTGACGCATAAGAAGCAGGTCAACAACGAAAAAAACGTAAAAACAGACCTATTGAGTTTCACTTCCCCTCCAATAATCATTATTAACAATTCATGCTTTTCGAAAAACCAACTTAGTCGGTTGTGGGCGCAATTTACTAACTAAAGATCTGTAATTCACCTGTATTCTTGTGATTTTTGTTACAAACTCTGATGACTCTGTTATGTATGTAAACAGGAATGACACGTGCGGTTGTAATGGATTAGCGTTTCAGGCAAGGACGCCTGACATCAATACTGATAAAGATTCTCTATTACTGATTTATCTTCACAAATCTTCCCTGAACGTATTTCTCAGACTTATATTCCTGCAAATGGAGAAGCCTTAAACCTAAATGACTCAATCCGGACTAAATCCCCAAACAGGGAAAGACCTGACAAAACGTGAGAAGGGCTGGATAGTTTTTGCGCTGATGATAAGCGTGGCACTGGCGGCTATTGACGTCACTATTGTCAGTACTGCGCTTCCTACTATTGTAGCAGAACTTTCCGGTGTTGCACTCTACAGTCTGCTTGTATCAGTTTATCTGCTTACCTCCACCACCAGTGTGCCGCTTTACGGACAGCTTGCGGATAACCTGGGACGTAAACCTGTTCTTATCTGGGGGATTGTACTCTTCACTTTTTCCTCGTTTCTCTGCACCCAGGCGGCGACAATGGTGCAGCTTATTATGTTCCGCGCGCTACAGGGGTTGGGTGCAGGCGCGATCCTTCCGATGACAATGACGATCATCGGGGATCTGTTCAGCATCGAGGAACGTGCTCGTTACCAGGGATTCTTCAGTGGAGTCTGGGGAGTGTCGAGCATTGTCGGTCCCGCATTGGGCGCGTTGATACTGACTTTCTGGACTTGGCAGGGGATATTTTATATAAACCTGCCTGTGGGAGCGCTGGCGGTTTTTCTCGTTCTGAGATTCTTTCACGAACATAAAGTCTCCAGCCACCGTTCGGTCGATGTCTGGGGCGCTTTACTGATGACTGCCGGAGTAGGTGCGTTTTTGCTTGCTGTCGAGGGGAGGCTCTTCGGGGAAACCTTTAACGCCGGGCTTTACTTTGCCGCAATTGCCTGCATTATTGTCCTTGTTTTTGTCGAGAAGAATGTTGAATCCCCATTATTGCCCATGTCCCTTTTTAAGAAGCGAATAATCGGGGTCAGCTACCTGGTCGCCATATTCGGCGGGATTACACAGTTTGGCGTAACATCATTTATCCCCCTGTTCGTTCAGGGCGCGATGGGCGGAACACCTTTAAGTGTCGGGCTGACAATGGCGCCGATGGCGATAGGCTGGCCCATCGGAAGCATTATGAGCGGGAAACTGATTTTGAAAACCGGTTATAAACGGGTCTTGTTCGCGGGGATGGCTATCGGTGTCTTCGGTTCATCCATGCTGCTGATAATTGGCAGCGCCACACCCCTGATCGCCGTGATGGGAATTGTGGTAACCATCGGGTTTTCAATGGGCTTGACCACAACACCTGTCATAATTGCCGTCCAGAACGCTGTGGAATGGAAACAACGTGGAATCACTACCGCACTCAACCAGTTCAGCCGTACTATCGGAGGTGTGTTAGGTGTGGCAGTGATGGGTGCGCTGCTCAACAACCGTCTGAGCGAATACCTGAACAATTCCACCCTGACAGCCGGACAGAAAGCGAGCGATCTAATACGTGATATGCTCGACCCGTCAAAACGTGACGCTTACGCTCCCGATATCCTCCAATCAGTCCGCCTCGACCTGGCAGATGCACTCAATACAGCATATCTCCTACCTTTCATAGCCGCTGTAATAGCCCTACTCCTGATTTTCTTCTTTTTCCCCGGTGGCAAAGTAGAAAAGCTGAAATTCAATAATAACAAAAAACGCCCGATGTAGCCCTGATTCTTGAATCAGGGGAGAATGATGCGTTTATACGATGATGAAGGATTTGAAGTTGTTTATCAGGAGTAGAATCCAGGGGATGAAAATCTGTTAGTTGTGCAATAAGTGCAGATACAGGAAAGTTAGAGCCGAATGACGATGATCTTGGAAACCTCAATCCAGGCAAAATTCCTCGTCCCAATGGCAGTCAGCCTGGGATTCGGTGTACTATTCTCAACAGGAATAACCCTCGTCCTTGTCCCGGCTCTGTACTTGATTTTAGAGGATATTAAAGGACTGTTTACCAGTAAATCTGAAGAAATCACCGAGGATATCAAAGCAGAATTGACTTAAACAAATAGATTTATCAACCAAAGTTATATGAATATGCTATATGCCCCCGTTGGCTTTGTCCAACGGGGTTTTATGCCAAAAGCGTACACAGTTGCGAAGGGATGAAGTTTACTTGAAGGTTTTTGGAAACTGTTTGTAGTGCAATACTGAACACAAGCCGAAAATAAGGGGCATTTTCATAGCGGTAAACTGTGACAGGC
>JAVCCM010000133.1 GCA_030765455.1 Candidatus Electryonea clarkiae
CTCTGATGGTTTCCAGCCGAGAATCTGCTCGATAACCGGGCTGGAGTAGGTATATAAACCATTCTTGTCAATTTCCCAAATCCACTCCAAAGCACTTTCAGTAATTTGATTAAAACGTTCTTCACTTTCAAGAAGCGCTTCCTCCGCCTGCTTGCGTTTTGTGATGTCTCGTATGATGGCTGAAGCCCAGTATTTTTCTTTTATAAGGATCGGGGAAACCGCTATTTCTATTGGGAACTCCTTGCCGTTCTTGCGAATCGCGGTTAATTCAACCACATTGTCGACAGCATCTCCTTCTCCTTTCTGCTTGAATGTCCTGAATGCTTTCTCAGCCTGGGCTTTATATCGTTCAGGCATAAGAATATCGTGGATGTTCCGACCTTTGATTTCATCCTGGGTGTATCCGAAAATACGTTCTGCCGACGGGTTCCAATACGCGGCATTTCCTTCATCATCCATCAAGATCACCGCATCAAGCGCCGAAGCGCTTATAACGCGGAATTTCTCCTCGGATTCGAGAAGCGCTTCCTCCACCTGCTTGCGTTTTGTGATGTCCCTATAGATGCCATATACTGCCAGTTGATCACCTCTAAGTATTATTGGATTACCAAGGATGGAAACATTAATCAACTGACCACTTTTATTACATCGGACAGTTTCAAGAGAAATAGATTTTCCCACCGAGACATCGTTTGTTGCTTTTAATCCTTCTTTTTTAAGGTCCGCAGACACAATCAGATCATTTATTTTACATCCAATAGCTTCTTCAACTTTGTATTCGAAGATGTTTGTAAATTCACGGTTTATTTTTCGTACTCTATCTTCATTATCCAAGATCGCGATTGCTTCTGGTGCTCCTTCAAATAGCTCCCCTAAATATGCCATCTGAACATCTCGCTCCTCTTCCATCTGTTTACGCTCTGTGACATCACGTGCTATCAATTGAAAACCAACAACTTGATCGCTTTCAATCATAAGCGATGCTGATTGGGCAAACCATCTTATTTCACCGGATTTTGTTTTATATGGGTATTCAATAAAGCTTGTTGGTTCCTTTTTTATATATTGCTTCTGGTAGTGTACCCGCACTCGTCGTTTATAATCACTCTCAACCAAATCTAAATAGTTAAAATTAACTAATTCATTTGAACTATAACCTGTGATCAGTATGCCGGCTTTATTTATATATTTGAAATTTCCATTTATATCAGTGGTCATAATCACGTCTGACGCATTCTCAATAACCTCACGATACTTACGTTCCGATTCTTGAAGCAAGACTTCTGCTCTCTTACGATCGGTGATGTCAGTGCAAACTCCTATCCACTTGTACGGTCTGCCTTCGCTGTTAATGAGAGGCTGTGCCCGGTCCTCCCAGGTTCGGTTTATGCCATCTTTACCCCTTATCCTGTACTCATATTCAATAGGTTCCGTTGATTTTCGGTGATGTTCAATAGCATTTTCAAGTTGGCTGACATCATCGGGGTGGATGTGGGACAGCCATGCATTGATATCCTGGGATATTTCCCCCTTGCCGAATCCCAGTATTTCATCAATATCACCGAACCATTCCAGTGAATCTGTCTCGACATTCCATTCATAAATAAGGTCATACGCAACGGTTCCCGCTACCCTGAAACGTTCTTCGCTCTTACGAAGCGCATCTGTCGCCAGCTTGCGCTCGGTGATGTCTCTGCCTATGGAGATAAGTTGTATTGGTTTTCCCTCCTCACCATAGATGGCAGAGATCCGGTACTCGGTTGGGACCTTCCTGCCGTCCTTGCAGATGAAATCCAGCTCGATAGTTCCTGAGCCTTCCTTCATAACCTTCTCTACAAAGGAAACTGCACGCTCAAGATCATTAGTGCTATAGTAGGAGGCAAGGGCTGGAAGAGAGGCTATTTCATCGTCCGTGTAGCCTGAAACATCCCTGAAGGTTTTATTCCAGCGCAGCGCCTTCCCTAAGACAGGGTCAAAGAGGAAGAAGGTGTCAAGCTGAGCGTTGAGAGCGGTTTCAGTGAATTCCTTCTCTGCCCGGATCTTGTTTTCAGACTGCTTGCGCTCGGTGATGTCTTTCCCTGAACTTAGTGTACCTGTTATATTTCCTTTATCATCCACCAGGAGTGTATTATGCCATGCGATCAGCCGCTTATCACCATTTTTAGTCAAAATAGGATTCTCATAGTATTCTTCTGATTCAATTGTACCCGCCAACAATTCTTCAAAAATGGTCTTCACATTTTCTATCAAGGTCTTTGGCAGGAAGTTGTCGAACCAGTTTTTCCCAAGGATATCCTCTCTATTATAGCCCAGAATCTCGCAGCCTCTCCGGTTTATCATCGTAACTTCGCCTTTGTGATCGAGTGCCATGAATATCACAAGCGCAATGTCCAGATACGACTGTGCTTTACTCCTTTCTTCCCGTAACTTTTCCTCCGCCTGTTTGCGCTCTGTGATGTCAACTATAATACCTCTCATTCCAACTGGTTTATTATTCTGGATAATCGGGGCGGAATGAACAGTAGCGGAAAATATGGAGCCGTCTTTTCTCATTATAGAGTATTCGTTTTCTCTTATGTTTTCTCCTTTCATTATCCTCGAAATATCTTTCCTCGCCCTCTCTGTGTCTTCAGGCACA
>JAVCCM010000136.1 GCA_030765455.1 Candidatus Electryonea clarkiae
AAAACAGGGTGTTCTGTCTGAAATATCAAGGGAAAGTAAACAGGAGCCGTATACGTGAACCGTACGTACGGTTCTGTGAGAGGGATGAGGCGAAGTAGATCACTCCGCCTCACCCTACTCGATATTTAGACTGTGAGTTCTCAAAAACCTATCAGGATTTAATAACGAAGAAAGCAAATATTCGATCATGATTGCCATTGAATGAATCTGCTATTCTGCCTATATTAGGGGTAACAATTTTGATACCCGGGAGATTTTATCATGGAACTTCAAGAGCAACTCAGTAAGATCGGTTTGATCGAAGGGCTTACCGACGAACAAATCGCAAACTTGATGGATATCTGTGAGTTGAGAAAATTCCAGCATGAAGAAAAAATAATATCTGAAATCACAAGAACCCGTGACTTGTATATTATTAAAACCGGTTCCGTGTCGATAAGCATGTGTGTTCCGATGGAAGCACGTAAATCCGAAGTCATAGATCGTTTGCATGCGGGTGACATGATGGGCGAGATCGCCTTTATTGACGGCTCTCCCCGCAGCGCTTCTGTACATGCAGAGGAAGAAACTGAAGTATATGTGTTTCCTTATGATAAAATCATAGCGCTGATGGAGGGTGATCCAAAACTTGGATACGTTCTTATCAGTGGTATTGCCAATATCCTAACCGCCAAAATCCGTCAAACTAATCTCGCCTGGCGAAACTTGATGATGTGGTAAGAAAATCAGTGATGTCACTGAAATCTTTACTATATTATTCAGGATTGGTTTAAATAAAATACTTCTCGTGTTAATACCGGGCTTTTGCCGGGTATTTTTTTTGCCCTCTTCAACTCAATCATACATTGTTCAAAACAAAATTCAAATTTTGAACAAAATAACTTGTAGAATCCTCCATATTGTAATAATTTTCTCTATATAATTGTAAAATAATCTATAGAACTTTTGAGAGATAACCAGGATGCAATTATCAGCAAAAACACAGGGTGCTGGTACTTACCGCCTGAAAATATTCATAATTGCACGGATGCATTACAATATTTTAGGGATGTGTTATTCCGTTTACAGCTTGATATACTATCAAGGAAATACTCTAAATTGATTCGCAGAAGGTTTCATACAAGAAATTTTCCGGTCTCCCCAGCACAGAATCATAACTTTAAAGGTAAATACTTATGAAGACATTGATTATCGGTGGTGGGCAGGGATGCAAAGCTTTGGTCGATCTTGCAGCCAGTGCATTTTTGAAGGAATTGGTGTTAGAGATCATTTGCGTGATGGATGTCAGCGATGAAGCTCCAGGACTCCGCTATGCATCGGAGCGTGGAATAAAGACATCAAATAATATGCTTGAAGCCCTTTCAATTCCAGGGCTTGAACTTGTTGTTGAGCTGACTGGACGTGATGAGATACTGAAAGAAATTTATAACCTTCTTCCCCCCGGGGTGAAAATTATTGACCACACATTCACTCATATTTTCTGGGATCTTGTTTATGCACGCGAAGAACAAACCCGTCGCCTGGAAGAAATCACCACTCTTGAAAAGATTGTTGAGAAGGAAAGAATATTTCTGCAGACAATTTTTGATAACACACCCGATCTGATTGCTATTCTTGATCCTGAAAAACGTATAATAAGGATTAATTCCAGGTTTATGGAGTTTCTTGAGGTTCCTACTGAAGAAATAAAAGGACTGGAATGTCAATATTTATTCACAAAAATGAATCTTGGTTGTGACTGTATTGAAGGTCAAGGTCATTTTGATGATGTGACAAAACTTGGAGAACAACACACAATCATCCGAAGTACTGAGCCACCGGACGAGATACACTGGGAAATTACACAAACTCCTATATTTAATGACAACAATGAAATTACAATGCTTCATTTCAACTGGCATCGAATCACTGAGCAGGTAATGTTGCGCCGTAAGGCTGAAAGTGCTGACCAGCGATTTAGAAGCCTGATTTATTCTGCCAGCGATATGATTTCACTTAAGGATCTCGATGGCCGCTATATGTTGGTTAATCCAACTACTGCCCATTCCTTCGATCTTGAACCCAGTGATTTCATTGGAAAAAAGCCTGAAGAAATTCTATCACCGGAAGTTTCACGGGTTGTCAGTCATCATGACCAGGAAATAATACAGAAGAAGCAGACTTTTAAATATAAAGAAGTTTATAATATTCATGGTAAGGATAGACAATTCAATACTATGCGCTTTCCGTTAACCGATTATAATGGAGCTGTAATAGGAACATGTGCTATCGCAAGAGATGTCACAAATGAAAATGAATTGCAGTCTCAATTGGTGCAGGCTACAAAACTTGCTGCTTTAGGAAAACTCGCTGCGGGTGTGGCTCATGAGATCAATAATCCTCTGACAGGTGTGCTTGCTTATGCCGAGGATCTCCTTGAAGAAACTCCTGCTGACGATTCCCGGCATGATGATTTACAGGTGATTATCCGTGAAACCTTAAGGTGCAGGTCAATCGTTCGTAATTTGCTTGATTTTTCAAGGCAGGATAAGCCTAAATTCCAGGTCAGTAACCCCAACCTGATTATCGATCGCTCCCTTGCTCTGGTAGGGAAATTGCACCATTTCAGGGATATTGACATCAAAGTTAAAAAAGATAAAGATATCCCGAAAATCTTGTCTGATCCATCTCAACTTCAGCAAGTAGTAATCAATTTTATGATGAACGCAGCAGAGGCGATGGAAGGTAAAGGGAAAATCATATTGAAAACAGGATTTGACCAGAGGATGGATCGTTGTATAATAGAGGTTGAAGATAACGGACCGGGCATTCCTGAAAATTTGATTGACAAAATATTCGAACCATTTTTTTCTACAAAAGGCACTAACGGTCTTGGACTCGCAGTAAGCTGGGGGATCGTTGAAAGGCATCGTGGCACTATTGAAATTGATGAAAGCGAAACCAGCGGAGCTATTTTTCGTATTCTCCTCCCGGTTAGCTGAATCCACTTATCATTATTCCGGAGATAATCAATGCATCGAAAGTTGAACGTACTTGTAATTGATGATGAACAAATTGTACTTGACAGTGTTAAAAAACATCTGATAAAAAATGAAGAATATATTGTTTACACTGCGCTTACTGCCCAGGATGCTTTGGAACAGATAAGCCTGGAGGGTATTGATATAATCCTGACGGATCTTATGATGCCTGAAATAGATGGTCTCGAGTTGATTAAGATAATAAAAGAGACACAAAATTCAATCCCAATTATCATGATCACCGGCTATGCAACTAAAAACACTGCTCTCCAGGCTATGCAGCTTGGAGCTTTCGATTATATTGCCAAGCCTTTTTCCAAGGCGGAACTGAAAAGTGTAGTATCCCGCGCGGCTGAAATTGTACTCGCCGCGGATAAAGCACCTGCCGAAACAAAGGAAGAGAAACTTATTGAAGATCAAAAGCGTCAGAAACCTGCTTTTGCTACAAAATCAACAGGAGAAAATACCTGGCTAACAATAGAAGAAGATGGAAAAGTTCGATTGGGTGTCGAACACCCATTCCTATCTACAATTGGTCATGTTCAAACAGTGCATTTACCTGATAAAGGAGATGTTTTACGTCAGGGCAGCGCCATGGCACAGCTTTTTACAAATGATATGTGCTCATATCATCTGCACTCCCCAATTTCCGGCGAAGTGATAGAAGTAAATGAAAAACTCGATGAAAATCCCTCTGATGCTCTTGAGGACCCTTATGAAAAGGGTTGGTTGTTACGTATTGATCCCTCTAATCTTGATGATGAAGTAAAAGTTTTAGATACTTAATTATTTTTCATTATTTCCTTACGCGGCAAGGTTTCAGGAACTCCGAAGTCTTTTACCGCAAAGAACACAAAGCAAGCACGAAGGTCACAAAGTCTATAAAGCTCTTCTTAGTGTACTTAGCGAATTCTTTGAGTACTCTGTGGTTTTTCTTTTTACCACGGAAATCGCAAAACACATGTCACAGTTGCCTGTACCTTGCAGAGCTGCGCATTTGATGCCCTATAGTATGCTGGTGATAATTCACTAATTATCTAAGAAGAATAACTCGCTCCATCTTCGAAATATTACTTGTTTCAAACCTGATATAATAACTGCCGCTTGACAGGGACGGTGGAATATTCCATTGATATTTATTTGTTCCTGAAATACCCGTGATGCTTTCAAAAGCCACTTTTCTCCCTAACAGATCGTACATTGTAATTGCTACCGTTCTGTTGTTTGAAAGCTCAAATGGAATTAATACTGAGCCATTTGTTGGATTTGGAAACGGACTTTGTACAGTGAATTGAGCAGGCATGTCATTCTCAGATGTTTCTTCCCCTACATCCACGTTATTCCATTCTCCGATCAACCTCTCAAGCCATTCCATACGAGTAGAACTTGCGTTCATGGAATCATTAACAGCCTCAATCCCAAATGCGCAATAGACAATTTCGCCGTCTCCATAATCAATCCGAACACCAGCCAGTCGTTCCGGTTCATCCCGGTCATAGACAAACAGGGGTTCTGCGCCATCCAGTGCGGAGATGACGTCAAGACTGGACTGGTTTCTCGCTCCACCATTTCCAGCCAGGATGAAATAAATTTCCTCCGATAGTGAATTCCCTTCAATACCTCTTACAGTCAGACGACTCGCATGTTCCTCGACAAATTCAACATGAAACAGAGTGTCAAGCATCATTGGATATGATACATCCAGATCCTCAGCAATATTCTGACCGGACAAAAGAAGATTTCCGCCTTCTGATACATATTCTGCATAGGCTTCAAGCTCATCAAGCGTGAAAATATCTTCAACTGTTTCACCGGCAGCGACAATCACCATGTCATATTGATCTAATGTTGATGACAGGTCGTAAATGTCTTCCTGTAGCATAGTCTCCGACTCGATATTTATACTATCGAAAGATGTTTTGTACCACCAATCGACTCTTCCACCTACACCGGGATCTCTGTCCGCATTTATTACAAGAACCTGTCCATGTCCTGCTTTGAAAGAAAGGATTTGTGTATAGTTGAATTCATCTCCTGAATCGTCCGTGCCCGAGAAGTTGGCGAAAATCTCAATCTTATCAATCAATAAATCGTTTTCAGTTATTTCAACAGGTATTTCCCATTCTCCGTTATCACCGGCTAGCACGTCCCCGACCTGCAATGTTGTTTCTCCCAACTCAACCCTTGGATCATCCGTATCAATAGACAACTCGACATCGTTGCAACTGCCATCCAGTTTATGCCAACGCAGGCCGAGAGTACCGTTTTCGTTAAACCCAATTCTTGATTCCCCGGCAGCATTCAATGACCAGAGTGAATCGACGGAAACATATATGTCCAAAGCTGCTCCCATATCGACCAGTCCGGCGCCTGTGCCATTATCCTGCATTGGTTGCGCGGTTTCTGTCAGACGGTTGACTACATCAAGATAACCCCAATCAGGGTTCAGGGCTTTTAACTGGGCTACAACTCCTGCCAAAACAGGTGTTGCCATACTTGTGCCACCCATCAAAACATAACTTCCACCGACACCTGTGCTCTTTATAGCGTCACCAGGCGAGGTGATAGTAATCCAATTACCATAATTGGAAAAATCCGCTAATGATCCGGATTCATCGGAAGCTGCAACAGCAATAACTACAGGATTCGCTGCCGGGTAATGCATCGTAGAGTGACTATCATTACCTGCTGCACCTACAAGAATGATTCCCTCATTTGTAGCATCATCCATAGCCCGTCTGAAATAAGTAGGATCGGTTGTTATTCCTCCAAAACTCATTGAGATAACGCTGAATTCCATATCAATAGAATAATTAATCGCTGAAGTTGCAAAAGTAAGCCCCACCACACCAGTTCCCTCAATCTGCATCCATCCTGCCCTCAGGGCGGCAATTCGGCAGCCAAAACCAGGCGAACCAACGCCGAGTCCGTTGCCTGTTGCAGCAGCCGCATCTCCGGCACAATGAGTGCCGTGACCGGAATAATCCATCGGGTCATAGTCAGGAGGTCCCGGATCGTCACCGTCATAAACCTGGTTTCGCGGAATATCTACCCAGTCATATCCCACAACGTCATCCACATATCCGTTGTTATCATCGTCAACACGGTTTATGTCAAGCATGTCAAAGAGACCGTTGTCATTAATATCCTCTGCATCATTAATCCATATTGCCGCTTCAAGATCGGGATGAGTATAATCTACTCCGCCATCAATAATACCGATCACGGTCTCTTCCGATCCCCTTGAAACCGCCCAGCCGCGTTCGGCATTTATAGCATCGAGGTGCCATTGAGAGAGGATGAGAGGATCATCCGGCAGGTATGTGTAACCAACAAGCGGGGCAGTGTAATCATTCTCGACTAATTCCACTCCATCCAGTACCTGTATAGCTTTAAGAAATTCATCCGTATTATCGATCGGATCAAACCGTAAGACCCAGACATTACCCATTCGCGTTGTTCCGAATTCCTGGCTGAATGAAGTTGCTTTGTATTCTGCTAGCAGGTGGTCAAAATCATTCCTCCCGGTCTTAATTAATCCATCCTGATCGATGGAAATATCCCAGTCAGGAGAAGAATCAAAAGTAATCACCGCCACTCCGGGAATTATATTGTCAGTCCCGGCTTTTACAATACTGATCATTAAAATAAAAATCAAAACGAGTATGTTAAATGTTCTAATCACAGCTCTTCCTTCAGTGAAACCGTTGTAGTAAAATAGTTATATCTGTAGAAAAACAACCACTACTGTCATTCCCGCGAAGGCGGGAATGACACCTCCCTGAACCAGATGAATCGCAGTACTAATTATGTCTGTACTGTTACCAGTCATTCTGAACAAACACAAATATATAAAAATAATCTTCAGGAAGTTACAAAAATATTCGGTATTCAGCATTATGCAGCTATATGGATAGGTATCATTCATCCAAAGTTCAGAGTTAAAAGTATAGAGTCCACACTTCAGTGTGCAGAGTTCAAAGTTCTGAGTCCACACTTCAGTGTGTTGTGTTCAGAGTTAAAAAGTATAGAGTCCACACTTCAGTGTGCTGAGTTCAGAGTCCTGACTTTTGGTTGCTGTTCAGCATTTTACAACCTGAAGATTGATCTCTGAACTTACAAACCGTAGTTTGAACTCAAAACCTACAACCTGAAGGTTGGACTCTATACTTACAACCTGAAGGTTGAACTCTATACTTACTTAATGAATAATCTTCCCATCCCACAATTGTTTAAGAAAAATCTTGTAAGGTATAATTCTTATCTTGCTATGAATTCGTTCTTCACGCTCGTTGCATACAACTAACGTCTCGTGGGAGCAAATTACTCGCTCCCACAGGAATACCGATTCTCCACTCAGCAAATTGTTTTTATTGCCTATTAGACTTTTACCTTCCTGAAAATAATCCCTGATTGGTTTAACTATTAAGGAATTTACTCCTGTGTAGTATGATATTGGAAGTAGAAAATGGCGCGACTTTTCACAACCACGAGCAGGAACATTAATCTTGTGGATTGATTCGTATCGATTGCGGTGTTGTTCTGCGGTGTTGTATTCCTGTGTTGTTTTGGAGTGCTGAAGCCTCGCTTCACTGGCTAACCGAGAATGCAATAATCAGCTCAGAGTGTCATTCCTGCGAAGTACCGAAGGGATTTCGTAATAATTCAAAAAACACTTTACACCAAGAATTAATAGATTGTATCTTATCGTAAATTATTAGCAGAATATCCGATTAAACTGTGAAGGAAACCCATTAAAGCGGTGTGAAGACAAAGAATACAAACATAGGAGATAAAATGAAACAATTTTCACTAAAATGTATCGTGTGCGGAAAGGATCTTCCGCCGGAAAACGAACGTGGTAAACATGGTGAACACATAATACCAAAGGTACATGGGGGCTGTGTTGCGATCAAGGATGTTTGTAACGAATGCAACAGGTACTTTGGAGATAATATTGATCTCTTGCTGCTTAAGGATGGTAGAATAATCCAAGCTGTTGGTAAACTGGGAATTGAAAATCTAAAAAGAATTATCTTGGATAACGCGACAATCACAAGCAAAGACACTATTGATGGTCATAATGTTCCAATGGTTTATAGAAATGGGGATTATCAGATAAAACCACAAGAACTAAATTCTGAAATCATAGAGATGAGTGAAGAAAAATCGAAGAAATATTGGGAAGAAAAAATCAAGAAAAGGATCAAGTCAGGCGAATTGCCAAAAGAATCATTGAAGGAATTTAAAGATAAGGAATGGCCATCATATGAACAAAGTAGAGTCAATGAAACGTTTGTATCATCTATACCAGATGTAGCTATGCGAAAACGTCAGGTATCAAAACCAATTCCGGAATTTGATGTATCAATAGAACAATCAAAACGAGCTGTTGCCAAAATAGCTTATGAATTCGCTTATGTTTTAACTCCTGAAGAGAATATGGCGAGAATTTGGAATGACTTAGATGTACTTCGACAAATAGCAAGATATAATAAACCAATACCCGAGATGATGTTCGTTTATCAAAATATAAAGAAAAAATATGCCTTCACTCACGAAATTATGATGCAATATCCTAAACATATGCCGTCCATGGTATTTATGGATATTGTCTTTTTCGGAACAGTTGACTACCGCATTATTCTTAGATCAAATAAGGGACAACTTGATCCAATCCGACTTCCAGATACAAAACAGTCAGTTGACATGATTGGTTTGGCAATGGAGTTTTATCCAAATCAACCAAAACGAAAGTATGTTGGGATACATTCAGTTGAGGATGACAGATGGACATCTTATGATTTTACTGGTTTGATATAAAAAATCTCACAGGGTAAGGTTTCCATGCTGAATCTTAATCCCGGTAGGACACGAATCCACAACCTCCCGCTTAGCAAGCGATTGTTCTACCTCATACCACCGTTGGCTTGTCTGACAATGGCATGTTGTTTTGTCCCACCTGATAGTTCCTTATCGAAACCACTACATCATGTTTCTTTTTCAAATAGAAATATTTACCCGCTGAAGTAAACTGATAAACCAATAATATCCAGTTGGACAAACCAACTGTGACTTGAGCTTCAGGGAATTGGACCCCGATTCGATTAAATATTAACGAACCTCATATCCTATACTCCAGTGTCTAGAATAAAGTAATTTTGAATTTCGAAACTCCATATTAGACTCTCTTTTAATTATTGTTGTACTAAATGGTTTAACATAATCTGAACTTACTGAAGAAGTTATCAAAAAACCTTCCTTGTCCACTAACTTATATGTTACCGTAACATATAACAATTTATCGCTTTTATTACGCACTTCGTATTTCCAACGCCAGTCAATCAAATTCTCAGCATTTTCCACATACCCATTCCCATATTTTTGCTTACTAGTCCTATAAGCTCTTACCAACCTATAACTATCCTCAATGTGTTCTAATGGATAATTGGGATCATCTGAATTAATTGTTGCAGAATCATACACTTGCCACTTCTTATATTTGCTGACCAATGGCAATGGAAAATCTGCAAATATTATTTCTGTCAAAGCAAGCAGGAAAACTAAACTGAATAATACTTTTGTTTGAAAATTATTCATGAACTCCTCCAGTGGCTGAGAAAAATATAAGAGGAAACAATATAATTAACAACGGACATCTGTTAATTTCGCAGATGGTTTCATAGGATGCCACTCGTTGGTCAATCAAATTTCCATTATTCCTCGTGACACTACCCGAATTGGCGAAAAACAAAAACAAAATTGTTTTCAACTTTTAATTAATTATATTACATCGGTTCTCGCCAGTCAGATTTTTTAAGAAATATTTATTGCAATAAGAGGTGAAGGAAACCATGCCATGAACAGATTGCGACAAGTACGCAATACTTTTGTTAATAAGATTATACTACACAACCTGAATATATTTATATCGTTAGCTTTATTAGGCAGTTTCACGGCAGGAACAGCTTTCAGCGCTCAGCGGGGGAAGATATCCGGAACTGTGAAGGCTGAAGACGGGATGCCTGTCAGTGGCGCTAATATAATCGTTGAAGATACCCGCTTTGGCGCTGCCGCAAACCTTGATGGACATTATTATATCCTTGCCATTCCTCCTGGTAGATATACGATCCTTGTTTCAGCCCTGGGATTTCGTTCAACTCGTGTCGAAGGCGTCCTGGTATCATCGGGGCACAGCACAAATATTGACGTTACCCTCCAGGGTGAAGCACTCGAACTGGAGCCGGTTTCGGTTTATTTCAAACAGGCGCCGGTCGAATTGAATGAAACAAGTCAGCGGATAAGTATAGGGGGGGAGGAAGCAAGGCAGATGCCGGTGCGTCTTGCCGAAGAGATGGTTTTATACCAGGCAGGTGTTGTACTGGATGAGGACGGCACTCCACATATCCGGGGCGGACGTTCAGGTGAGATCGCTTATATAGTTGACGGGATTCGGATAGAGGACCCGTTATATGGCAATCAACCATTGAATATCACATGCGAATCACTACAGGAATTACAGGTCCTTTCCGGTACTTTTAACGCTGAATACGGCGAAGCGATGAGCGGTATTGTTAATGTCGTAACGCGGGAGGGAACTGACAAATTTCAGGCTTCAATTGAATACGAATCACCGATGATCAACCCCAGCCCATATCGTATGACTGACTGGGTGGAAGAGAATAGCGATGCCGTTCGTGATTCCGTCACTGGTAATTCACTATTTGAGGAAACGGATATTATCAATGACCGGGACGTGTGGATCCCGACTCCCGGCAGGATCAGCCTGGTATTATCAGGTCCAGTGATATATGTCCCTAAAACCACGTTTTTCATTAATGCAATTCATTCAGCCGAGAACAGTCATCTTCCATTCGGAGACAGATGGACAAGAGATATTACAGGAAAAATAGCTACCTCAACAAACTCAGGCAAACTTTCCCTCAGTTTCGGTATGAATGTTAACGACTATCAAAAATACAGTCATACCTGGAAATATGTCCCTGAGCAGTATCACCGTCACTTCGACCAAAATAAGAGGTTATCGGCAAACTGGATACACAATATCACCAGTTCACTCTATTACGAAATCTTTGCCGGGTATTTCCAACGTGAGCACGATATAAAGATCTTTCAGGATTGGGATGATTATGGGAGAGTCGGATATACACCGCAGGATTTTACTTTTCAACGATACTTTTATGATGAGAGCGACTGGTCGGATACCTGGCGTGAGAGTAATACCTGGATAGCCAGCACCGGCGCCAAAGCTTCCTGGCAGATGAACCCGATTCATCTCTGGAAGGGTGGTTTTGAAATTCGCCGCCAGAATATTGAGCTTGAAGACATCCGCGATCTTCGAATGGGCCCAAACGGTGAACGTGAGGGGCTGGCTGACATATACACCGAGGAACCGGTTGAAGCGTCAGTATTTTTGCAGGATAAAATTGAGCTGGACTATCTTGTCCTTAATGCCGGCTTGAGACTGGATTATGTCGATCCACAGGCTGAGGGTTGGGCAGATCCGGAGAATCCGACAATTGCATTGGAAGAGGTTGAACCTTCAACCCAGATCAGTCCCCGTCTAGGTCTGGCGCACCCGATCAGCGACAGCTATACTTTGCATTTTGCCTATGGTCATTTTTTCCAGTTTCCCGATTATGTAAACCTGTTTCTGAATTCATCCGATCTTAATCCGGATACACTCTCAAACCGGATGTTTGACGCTGTCGGTAACCCTGGATTGAAACCACAGAAGACAGTGGCTTATGAGGTCGGTCTTAATGGCGTCCTTACCCCTGAATGGGGATTCACAGCTACTGCATTTTATAAGGATATAACCGACCTTATTGGAACCAGGCAGGTGAGAGTTGGAACTGCATATAATTATGCCGCATTCGTTAATATAGATTATGCAAGTGTTACAGGATTCGAGATAGGTCTTAGAAGGGTTTTGGCTGATAACTGGAGTCTCCAGGGTAATTATACTTATAGCGTTGCAAAAGGTAACTCATCCGAGCCGACCACGGGCTATTGGGACGCTTATGAGAACATTCCAACAGCTCGTCAAGAATACTATATGGATTTTGACCGTCGTCATGTTTCAAATATGTTATTGACCTGGCAATCCGGATTTCATGATTATCCACGTTTATTTAATACAACGGCACTCCAGGGTGTGGGGACAGGATTGATAGTAAGTATTACCAGCGGGCTTCCCTATACGCCATATTCCGGTGCGGGAGAGCAACTTTCGCTGCGTAATTCAGAAAGAATAAGCCCGACTATCAGGGTGGATTTGCGATTGGCTAAAACAGTTCTGTATGAGCCGGTAAAAGTGACTTTGTTCGGTAATATCGACAATATATTCGACCGTATTAATCCATTGAGAGTCAACTCCAGAACTGGTGAACCCTGGGAAACTACATTGATCGGAAATGAAGTCAATTTCGATCAAATTCATGATCCCGGCAAAGTTGGTGTTCCGAGGATTATTAAGGTTGGGATGAAGATTGATTTTTAATATTTAATCAGGAATAAAATAACAGTAGAGAATTGATTTTATATAAATAATGTGAATACTGGTGTTTGATCTATTTCCCTGAAGGGGAAAGATATGAATAGCCACAGGTGTAACCTGTGGGACTGAGATGGAAAATGAACCAACCCTGACGGGGTTGGACAATGCTTTGTACTAATATTTTTCTGCATTGATTATTGGATATACTCAATCCTTAAATAGTCTAACCCTTTCAGGGTTGAAGTGAAGGGTCATTGTATCACCCATGTCTATTCAAATTTATCCCCTTCAGGGATGGATTATACTATTCTGGGTTAAGGATGCAACAATGCCCGGTTATCAATACCGAATTTTGAGGGTAAACATGATTTTTTTTAAACGGTTGAATCACATTTATTGTTTCGAGAAGTTTGTACGAAATAAGAATATTGCTCATGTTATAATAATTTTTACCCTGATTAGCACTTCGTTTGCAGGTGGGCTAATTCCAAAACCTCATGAAATAAAAAATAAAGAATTCCTCCAACGTGAGGGATTGTCAGTCGTTGATCGCGGAGTAGGGCTGCTCGACCGCGGACAATTAACGAATATGATATCAAACTTTGGTATTATTAGCAATTTCCACTTTGGAACACCAGCAATGCATTGGCCCCAGGACGGAGAGGATGTTCAGCAATATAGTTTTGGTGTCGGGCTTCTGGTTCTTGTTGACGGTGAATTGCTCTCTTCGACCTATGATCCATCCGCCGCCGCTACGAATTATACCTGGGAAGCCGCTGATGGCTCCTCTGGATTGTATTTTAACTCTCAGCGAAACGAGGAAAATTCAACTGCTGACGGTATTACACCTCTCTTAGCATCTTCAGATAGACCGGCGACCTGGCCCCTGGCAAACGGAATTCCATACTGGCCTGGTCTGTACCGAAATGATCTTGAAAATGCAGGTATGATTGTGGAGGGTGAGTTCACCTCGGACAGGGATGTTTACTGCGTTTTGAAAGACACAAAAGGTTTGGATCTCCGAGTCGAACAAATTGCATATACTTATGGCAGATCATACTCCGAAGATTTCATTTTCGTTCGCTTTTTGCTTCATAACGACAGCCCGGATGACATGAATGAAGTTTACGCAGGTATCAATGCCGACTTGAAACCTGATTTTTATGCTGATGACAGGATAGGAGCATGGGAGATTGAGTCTTATGATAATAGTCCATCATTCTTTTTCAAACAGGATTTGAACGGCGTCGCCCAAAGGGATGATTCCTCACATTTTGAAGACTGGGTTGGTGGGGTTGGATGGATCGGTGCAGGGATGGTGGTTTCTCCGAATGATGCAGGTGTCACCTCTTTCCATTATTATCATGACGATAACAGTCCTGTTATTGACACCTCAATTGCAGCCTTGATGACGAATAATCCCTCTGGAATTGAAAATCCCGGATTTTATTTTCAGGGCGATGACAGTTCTTTTTCTGATCTCTCTCTCCAGCAGGATGTGGATATCGATACCCTTCCGGGAAGTGAGATTACATTCACATTTGCTACAGGACCATTTGACATTCCTGCTGGCGGTGTTGAAGAGTTTTCTGTCGTATTTGCTATTGGTGAGGACTCGACTGATCTTGACCGGACTGTAAATACAGCATATTTCATGGCAAAAGAAAAGTCTTTCCAGGGAAGTGGACCTCCCTCAATACCTTCTCTTCACGCCACTCCCAGCGACGGACAAGTACTTCTAACCTGGGATAAGGTTGCAGAATCAAGTATAGATGCGATAACTGGCGAAGCCGATTTTGAAGGTTATCGTATTTACAAGAGCACTGACGGCGGAGAAACCTGGGGCGCACCACTGACCAATTGGTTTGGTGATGTTATCGGATATGTTCCCCTCTATCAATGTGACTTGATAGACAGCATCTTCGGTTTGGACCCGGCATACAGCGCTGATTTTCCCGGTGCGCACGCTTGGCTTGGTGATGATACCGGGTTGAGTTACAAATATGTAGATGAGGATGTAATAAATGGCGTTGAAGTATGGTATTCAATCACAGCTTATGACCGTGGAGTCTATGACTCAACCAATATTGAACAGAGTTATGAAACCTCAAGAGGTCTGAACCCTTCAGATAAAAACGTTGTTGCAATTATCCCTGGTACTCCGGCTACTGATGCGAGCTCGGGTTTCATTGCAGGACTTCAAGAAATTAACGGCGCTGTGGCTGACGGTAGTATGGAAATTGAAATCATAGATCAGAGTTTGCTTACCGGTCATACATATAGAATAATATTCAACGAAGTTATAACAGATACTGTAATTGAAGATCCCGATACCACAATCAATTCAGAAATGATGCTGACCCTGACGGACCTTGACAGGGATACAACACGATTCATCAATATGCATAATGGTAATCCTTTCGATTACGTGGATATACCCATGACGGGCATTGATATGCCCGCAGTTGACGGTTTCCGTATAATTGCAGAAAATATTGAAGGCAGTGGAGCCCGGCAGATTGGATGGACAACGGTAATTAATGAGGAAACCGGTTTTGACTGGTGGACTGAAAATCGTCGCCCCGGCAATCAGTTCAGTTATGAAGAATTAATTGAAGGGCTTGATGATTGGCGGGTTACAATAACCGATACCGATGTAGAATTTCGTACAACCGTTACAGGATTTGGTTCAAGCATCCTCGATACAACTTTCCTGGCACCTTTACAAATTGAAAAAACTAATTACCCCGATACAGATACCTGGACTGACGTTACAGAACACGTATTAATCTCAGATTTGGCATTTTATTTTGGTGAGATAGGGTCATTAAGTCCGCTTGGTTGGGATTTAACACCGGGAGGCGATTCGTGGAATCCAAGCACGGATCCCGATTTAGGTCCTCTCTTCACTGATGCATTAGTTTTAAGAGACGATGAGGACGACAGCACCGGTTCGCTTGTCTGGCTGAAAACAAATAACGGACCGCCTGATGCGATAGCGCCATCAGTCGGTGATGTTTTTACCCTGGTGACATATAAGCCCTTCACCGAAGAGCTTGTTTACGAGTTTACTACTTATCCGCCTCTGACATACGATACGGTTGATCTTTCTAAAATAAAGGCAGTACCAAATCCATTTATTGTACAAAGTGGACTTGAACAGGGTGAAAACGAATCACGTGTTATGTTCACTCATCTACCAACCGATTGTGATATAACAATATATAATGTCGCAGGTAATGAATTAACAAAGATCAGGCATCGTTCGACCGCAAATGAAGGTTATGACTACTGGGATCTCCGAAATCAGCATGGTCAGGATGTGGCGTATGGTATTTATATCTATGTGGTTGTAACACCCGGTGGAGATAAGCATACCGGTAAATTGATGGTTATCAGGTAATAATAAGTACGTCATTGCGAAAGAATTGAAGCAATCCCCAATGACGACACATTAAAACTAACATTTTGAAGATATTCAACTGCTTAAAATTTACATCATGAAAAGTATGAGGAAATTATGAGGGCTAGTGCATCAATTCAGATCAATCGAGGTGTCATTCCCGCGAAGGCGGGAATCCAGAATGTTCAATGTTACAATGATTCTCACTCTTTGGATTCCCGCCTTCGCGGGAATGACAGCCCCTTGAATCAGATGAGTTGCAGTACTGGTTTTATAAAACTCTTTTCGACTCTGGTTATAATAACCCTGTTTGTTGTCATTTTATCAGGCAGTGTCAGCGCATTCGAAAAGACTTCTACTACCGCTGCAACTTTCCTTCAGATTCCGGTGGGGGGGAGGTTGCCCGCAATGGGAGGCGCCGGGGTGGCATATTCCGGAAATGCTGAAATGCTCTCAACCAATCCCGCGGCTTCTTTGGCTGGGCAAGGTGTTGGTGTAAGTGTTTCATACATTGACTGGTTCGCCGGGCTCCGTCATCAGTCTGCAGCAGTAGTGATACCATATAATAATGATCTCTCATTCGGAATACATGTAATAAGTTTCTCCGGTGATGAATTTGAACAGACTACGTTAACTTCTCAGGAAGGTAACGGAGTTATGGTCAATTATGGCGATCTTGCCATCGCAGCCTCCGGAATATCCCAATTGACAGACAGGTTTACCGTAGGTGTTACCGGCAAATTAATCCGTCAGACTTTATTCCACACCAGCGCCTCTACGTTTGCATTCGATGTAGGCACTCTTTTGAAAACCGAGCTGGAGGGGTTATCAATCGGCATGGCGATGACAAATCTTGGTGGCGAGATGCAGCTTGACGGCAGGGATTTGATTGTTGAGCCAGGTGGAATATCAGGCGGAGAAACCAGGCTTTCGACAAGTGCATGGTCATTGCCATTGACGTTTCAGACAGGTATTGCCTGGAACTATTACAAATCTGATCCCCACAGTCTGCTTTTTGCTGCCGATGCAAAACATCTTAACGAGGGTACGACCACTGTCCACCTGGGAATGGAATATGGTTTCGGTGAAACTGTTTACCTCAGGAGTGGCAGAATATTGGGACATGACACTGAAAGCTGGGCATTTGGATTTGGAATTCATTTCAATATTTACGATTATTCTGTTACTACCGACATGGCATACGCTGATCTCGGTGATCTCGATACAGTTGAGCGTATCACGATATCGCTAACACGAAGAAAAAACAGGGAGTAGGACTATTTTGCCTGTTTTGATTTCGGGGTGTTGTTTCAAATTTCCTCTTGCCATGCAATGATTTTTTCAATAGTTTATCGACAATATTATTCTATTCTTTAACTTGATCACTCATTAAGAGTTAAGAACTTATATTGAGGAGCCGTAAGGTAACAATTAGGAGTACAACATGAAAAAAATTGCTGTAATATTATCTATTTTAATTTTTTGCGGGATGACATACGCTCAATATGTTTATTTCGAAGAACATTTTGAGGAAGGTGATATGTCCGATCAGTGGTTCAATCCCTGGGGTGAGAATGGGGTAGATATGGAACCGATTCCACGGGATGACGCCCCCGATGAGGATGGATTCGTCGGTAGTTTGAGTAACAGTGGAATGGTTGGAACCTCATTAGCCGGGACTATGGATTTGACTGATTACAAAATTGAATCCATGGTATTTGTGACTGTCGAGCAGGGAGTACGTCATGGAATCTGTGCTCGTTTTGACACCACCGGAGGAACTGCTTCCTTTGAATATTATTACCTGAGAGCAAACTTCAACACTACTCAAATGCCGCCTTCATCGCCGGAGCTTGAACTGAGAATTTATCCAGGTGGAACCGGTGTTGGCGAGGATCTCCTTGCCTGGGCTGCTGACGATCTTCCTGGTGGTACACCTGAAGACGAAAGCTGGCATAAATTAGGGCTCGAGGTAAAGGGTGACTCATTATGGGCATACTGGGACGATGAGATGCTCGATGGCTGCCCGGTCATTGATGACGAACTGACTGCCGGTTTCTTCGGTGTGTATGTATTCGCTATGGGTGAGGAAGTGGTTACACTGTCGGATGCAATTGTCGTCACCATGGACGTTGAAGAGAACATAGTTCCGCCGGAAAATGTAGTGGCAACCTTGGATCAGTCCTTTGGGCTTGTTACAATTACATGGGAGCAGCCTGACGATGCGCTGAATGACCTGCAGCATTTTGAAATCTACAGGAATGAGGAGATGATCGATACTACAATGTTTGAAACTTATACTGACACTTTAACTGAATATGGAACATTTAATTATTACCTGCAAAGTGTCTTCCAATCCGGAACATCCGAAGCCTCTGAATCTGCAGAAGTAATATATGAGTTGGCAGTTGGAGATAAGGATCAACCTGAATCTCCAATATCCTGGAAATTGTCTGCCGCATACCCGAATCCATTTAACCCGTCAACAAACATCACCGTCGAATCTCCGGGATATTCATCCGCGAGTGTGTCGGTTTATGATTTGACTGGACGGTGGGTCACAGACTTGCTGAGTGGATCACTTCCAGCCGGAGGTCATGAGCTGACTTTCAATGCCAATGGTCTGACAGCAGGAATATATTTCGTAATTCTTGAAGCACAGGATGTACGCGATATACGGAAAGTCGTACTTTTGAAATAATTTGCTAATGGTAATTATCAGTCAACTATAAGTTGATCAGAAAATCCCTCCATTCGAGAGGGATTTTCTGTATATTATATCTCATAAAGAGTCCGTCATTGCGAGGAAGCGAAGCGACGAAGCAATCCCCAATAATATAGAGTTTGCGCGTAATATAAGATTGCTTCGCTATGCTCGCAGTGATGGTGGAATATCGGAGATAACATTGCCTGAAAAAATATCTGATCACAATATCAACTTAGCCTGTTTCGCCGCTGCTATAGTGTTACAGCATGACCAGTCTGCCAGGGAAATCCTGGCTGCCTTACGGGATGCGGGAATTGAAAGAGAAGCAGTACGGGAAGCTATCCTCCAGACCTACCTTTTTGACGGCTACCCCACTGCTCTTGAGGGGATGATTCTCCTTTCAGAACTCTGGCAGGGCGAACCGGAGCCGGTTGAATCCGGAGATTTCAACAATTGGAACGATTGGTATGTGAGAGGTAAAAAATTATATGAACGTATCTATGGTGATGTAGCCGAAACCCTACTGGAACGCGCACATGAAGTCAGTCCGGAACTGGCGAACTGGATGATTGTTGAGGGTTATGGTAAAGTCCTCTCAAGAAACGTCCTGGATATAAAAACCAGGGAAATCATTATCATCGCAGTGCTGGTAGTGAAAAACCGTCCACGGCAGTTGCATAGCCATATCAGGGGAGCATTAAGGGTCGGTGTTTCAAAACAGGAACTTCTACAATTATTCGACACTCTTCAATCTCGCTTCGACCCACCATCTTTTGAAAATTCTAAATCATTATTACATCAAATTATAAAAGAAATCAGAAATTAGGAATTAGGAATTAGGAATTAGGAATTAGGAATTAGTAGTTAGGAGTTTGGAATTATGAATTGATTGTCATCCAAACTCGTATTTGATAGTCGCCTCAATTTTCCATCTTTGTATTTTGCGTTTTTGCCCCTTTGCACAGCGTGCCCCGGACAGCTTGATGTCCGGGAAATAATTAATCGATTTGAACCGATCATTATGTTTAAGAAACCACTTTAGAGGTTGTAAATATAATTTTGTTTTCATCTTTGCGTCTTTGCGTGAAACAATATTTTCAAAAACATTAATAAACCTGGCAACATCAAAACGCCTATGCCATATTGGCAGGAGCTGGCAGGCTTTTGATTGTTATAATTAGTTAAAAATATTTTCATCTCCTGAAACCAACAAAATTCACACAAATAAAATACCTCCTCATGTCATTCCCGGGCTTGACCCGGGAATCCAGATTATCGACAACATATTGTTATATCAGTATTAACCTCACCTGAAGAAGTAACTCACTACAATTTACTAATAGAAAAGAGAGCGCCAGCGATCACATTTATCATAATGGCACAAGCCTTGCTAATTCAAAATGATAGTTACAAATACGTCATAAAAAGATTGAAAAAAACATAAAAGGTTACATCATGGACAAGATAATCGGTATTGATTTAGGCACAACAAATTCAGTTGTCGCCGTCATAGAGGGTGGGGATCCCACAGTAATCCAGAACGCTGAAGGCGCAAGAACTACTCCGTCAGCAGTCGCATTTACAAAATCGGGAGAACGTCTGGTAGGCGCACCGGCAAAACGTCAGGCGATAACAAACCCCGAAAACACGATATATTCGATCAAACGTTTTATGGGTCGTAAGAAGAGTGAAGTCAGCAATGAGATTTCTGAAGTCACCTATGATATTATCACCGGCTCAAACAACCTGGCACAGGTAAGCGCAGACGGTAAAACATATACTCCGCCAGAGATCAGCGCTATGATCCTGCAGAAAATGAAGCAGGCTGCCGATGATTACCTTGGCTCAAAGATTACCCGCGCGGTTGTAACAGTGCCTGCCTATTTTAATGATGCCCAGCGTCAGGCGACCAAGGACGCCGGTGAAATTGCCGGGCTGAAAGTCGAGCGGATTATCAATGAACCTACCGCGGCGGCACTTGCATACGGACTGGATAAGAAAAAAGATGAAAAAATCGCTGTTTACGACCTCGGTGGCGGGACATTTGATATTTCCATCCTCGATATCGGGGACGGTGTTTTTGAGGTAAAATCCACTAATGGCGACACTCACCTCGGTGGTGATGATTTCGACCAGCGTATAATCGAATGGCTTGCCGATGAGTTCAAGAAAGAAAACGCTATTGACCTGCGTAAGGACAAGATGGCGTTGCAACGGTTGAAAGAAGCGGCGGAAAAGGCAAAGATAGAGTTATCATCCTCGACGCAGACCCAGATCAATCTTCCTTTTATCACTGCTACCCAGGATGGTCCCAAGCATCTTGACCTTTCGTTATCCCGAGCCAAGTTCGAGGATATGGTCGAGGACCTGGTTAAACGTTCTATCGATCCCTGCAAAGTTGCACTTAAGGACGCGAAGCTGAAAATTGGCGATATTGACGAAGTAATCCTTGTCGGTGGATCTACCAGAATCCCGATAATCGAGCAAGAAGTTGAGAAATTCTTTGGCAGAAAACCCCATAAAGGTGTGAATCCGGACGAAGTAGTTGCCCTCGGCGCAGCAATCCAGGGCGGTATTCTTGCCGGTGACGTGCAGGATGTGGTTCTTCTCGATGTTACCCCGCTCAGCCTTGGTATTGAAACCCTTGGCGGCGTTATGACACGTCTTATCGAAGCGAACACAACGATTCCGACAAAGAAGACAGAGGTATTTTCAACGGCATCGGACAGCCAGACTACGGTTGACATTCATGTGCTCCAGGGTGAACGTCCCATGGCAAACCTGAATAAGTCTATCGGACGTTTCCAGCTTGACGGTATCCCCCCGGCGCCTCGTGGGATTCCCCAGGTCGAGGTATCATTCGATATCGACGCCAACGGTATTCTGTCGGTGAGCGCAAAGGACAAGTCAACCGGAAAAGAACAGAGTATCAAGATCGAAGCCTCCTCGGGTATGACCAAGGAAGAAATCGAGCGGATGAAAGAAGAAGCCAAGCAGCATGCAGATGAAGATAAAAAACACCGTGAAGAAGTTGACACCCGTAACGAAGCCGACGCGCGCATGCACCAGTCACGTAAACAAATGGAAGAACTGAAAGAACAAATCGAGCCCGATGACCAGGCAAAACTCGAAGCTGCCATCCAGCGTGTCGAAGAAGCCCTCAAGGGAACGGATATAGCAGACATCAAAGCCGCTGACGAAGATTTAGCCAAGGTCTGGAGTGACGTAGGAACAAGAATTCACCAGGCAGCCCCAGACCCCGGAGCAGGAGCAGAAGGCGGTCCGGAAGCCGATGTAGGCGAGGCAGGAGGTGAAGCAGGCGGAGATTCACCCGAAGAACCCGACGTCGAAACCGCCGATTACGAGGTAATAGACGATGAAGAGGACAAAAAGTAGCCCGGATGGCTTGCATCCGGGGATATCCGGGAGCGCATCCGTAAACAAGTTTTTCGCTCAGTTAATGCAACAGATTGCCGCTTTTAAAGCAGGCATGATTTAATATAAATCCGCGCCAGTGGGATGTCCTGCTGGCGTGTTTTACTTTTAAGATAATACAGGGGTAGTATTGTGAAAAGATTCGATTGGAAACGGTTCTGGCATTCTCGTGAAATATCGCCTTTTCTAACTTCAGAAGGATATCTACATGATCCTGAGACCGATGTTCTTTATACAATGGGTAAAGCATATAAACAGTTAGAGGAGCTTGAAAACTTTCCCTGCTTAGTACTTCTTGGTGAACCAGGCACAGGAAAAACTGATAATATTAAGGATTATTATGGAGGTAAATCTGAAGAAAACATAATTTACCACGAGTTTAATGCATTCAGTTCAGAAATTGGCTTTAAGGAAGAAGTGTTTGACGATCCAAAATTTTTAGAATGGGAATATAGTTCCAAACCTTTAACTCTAATTCTTGATGGTTTGGACGATGGATTAATAGTACAACCAAACATTGCTAATTATCTTGCCTTACAAATAAAAAAATACCAAACCAATCTTCCAAACTTATCCATGATAATTTCTTGCAGAACATCAGTTTGGCCTCAACTCCTTGAAAAGAATCTTATTGATCTATACTCAGAGCAAAATGTTAAAGTCTATAAATTAGCTATGTTACGACACGAAGATGTCAAATATGCTGCTGAACAAACTGGTATAGAAGATGTCGCAGATTTTATGTACTGGATTTACCAAATGGAACTGATTCCATTTGCGTGCAATCCTACTACCTTAGAATTCGTATTGGAATCATACAAAAACAAGAATTTATTAAAAGATAATTGGGCTCTTTATTCTCAAGGGTGTCATACTTTAATTCAAAAACCTGAGAATGATAAAATTGTTTCATCTATCTATAAACACAGTGGTTTGCACTCAATCGTTAAATCATGCTGCAAAATTGCAGCTCATACTTTATTATCAGATAGGACTCAGATAGATATAGGCATTCCAGAGGAATCGAGCGAGAAATCAAGCAATCTGGCTGATATCATGATTCCTTCAAATGAATTCGAAGACTTTTTTCTCTCTGAAAATCTAATAATGGATGCTCTAAAAACCAGTTTATTCCGTCCGATAAACAGTTCTAATATTACTTATATATGGAATAATGCTGCACTCAAAGAATTTCTTGCAGCCTACTATCTTGAATCTTTTAATTTGTTAGATGATCAGATTGATAATCTTTTCTTTACAGTTGTAGATGATGAAAAGCGGGTATATCAGCAGCTTTCAAATGTGGCAACGTGGTTAAGCCAGAAAAATGAGTATCTATTTAAACAACTGCTCGATTACTCTCCAAATTTACTTCTTGGACCACAGGCGAAACATTATGACGAGAAAACTTCTACGAAGATTATTAAGAGATTACTTGATTTGGTAGAGAATGAAAAACTTGGCTTTAGCGACATTGGAAATTCTGATTTATCTTTTTCAAATACTTTAGAACTGAGAGACGCAATTCTACCTTATTTGGATGGTTCAGAGCAAAAGCCATTGGTTAAAATTATTGCAATAAAAATCATTCATGAAAGTGAAATCAAAGAACACAATCATGTTTTACGCAATATTGCAATGAATGAAGAAGAAGATTATAACGTAAGGGGATACGCGACAAGAGCAATTGCATATAATGGTGACGCTGGTGATGCACTTAAAATTAAACCTTTGATCGAACTTGATGATAATGATGATGAAGAATTAAAGGGATACTCTTTGCAAGCACTGTTAAACACAGGAGAAATTTCTTTCCTTGATGCACTTGATTTAATTAATCCTCCAAAGAAAGATAATTTTCTTGGGGCTTATAGATACTTCATTGAATACGAGCTCGCGTCAAGTTTACTTCCAGAAGAATTGCCTGATTCTTTAGATTGGGTTCTTCGCTTACAACCAAAATATAAATTGAATCACTCTTATGAAGTCCTGTCAGAGAAAATTACGGAAAAAGCATGGGAAAATTTAAACTCAGAAAAAGTCTTTGAAAAATTCTTAAAACTTATCATCAAATACCTTAAAAATCATGAACGGATAATTATAGAAGGAATTGGAAAAAATAAAAAGAATCCATTACATCAGGACAAAGAAAAACGCCATAGAATTTTGAAAACATTATTAATAGATTTACTACCTTTAGAGAAAAAATATATAAATTTAGATAGTAATTTATTGGGAGTGTCATTCGAAGAAGACTTTGAGTATCTCCTATCTTTATTAGATAAAACTGACGACTCTAAAATAAAACATAAGATTCTTATCTTAATAAGATCGATAACCTATTACGATAATACAAAACATACTGAAATCGTAATTAAAAAATCCAAAAACAATCCCTTACTAGCTGAAGCCTTCGACTTACATAACAATCCCTGGATTTTGGAATCTGAAGAAGCTATAGAAAGAAAAGAGGAATATTACGAGCACCATCAACAAAGAGAAAAACCTCGAAAAACACTTGAGCCACCACCTCATGAACGAGTCATTAACGCAATAACTCAAAGTGAAAAAGATATAAATCTTTGGCCCTCTGTTGTGCTTGAATTAACATTGAAAAAATACAGTACTCACTATGAAAGCATTTTTCATGTTGATATTAGCAGATTCCCGGGTTGGGAAGAAGCAGATGACCAGACAAAAGAAAAGATATATGATTTGGCCGAACTTGCACTGCAAGATGCTGTCACAATAATTGGTGATTGGTCAGAAAGAAGTAGTATTAATAACCGTCATTATTCTGTTTTGCAAGCTCTTCACCTAATTGTCAGTAAAAAGAGTGATGTCTCCATTAATCTAAATCCGAAAGAATGGATTCCCATTTTACCCGTACTGCTCTGGGGAGGGACAAAGCAAGATGCAGATCTCGAAATCCTTAAGAAGCTTTATCTACTAGCAAATAAACAAGCTCCAAAAGAATTTCGTCAGGCTATAATTGAAAAAATTAAAGAGGAAGATACTCAGAGTCAGTACATATTTATATTAAACGATATAAGGAAATTACTTGGTAATCGGATTCAGCAGTTTGAAAGCAAAGAATTGTATGATGACATGCTGCAACTATTAAAAACTAATACTCTAAGTACAAAATCGACAGAAAAGCTCTTGACATATCTATTTGAAAATAATTATGAGGAATCAGTAAAATTTGCATATCAACTCATCGAAGGAGCAATAAGAAAAAATCGAGATCGAGACATAGCAATCAGTGCAGCAAGTGCATTCATGAGTACTGGAATCGATCATGCCGGATGGAAAGTAATTTGGCCCAAAATTCAAAAAGCAAAGAAATTTGGTAAAAGATTAATTTATCACTATTCATATGATCATCATATAAAAGGAGCCATTGAACTTTCAAATATTTTAACTTCACAAGAAATGGCTAAATTGTATGTATGGATGACCTCAAAAGGAATCTTTCCACCATCAGAAGATATTGAATTTCCTGGTGGCACAGTTAGTTCCGATGAAACAGCAAAAGATTTCAGAGGGAAATTACTAGAATACCTTGTCCAAGATGGTGAAGTTAAATGGCTTCAATTTATAAGAGAAAGACGACCAGAGATTAAATATTTGGCAGCTCAGATTATCCGTGCAAAGAAAATAAAAACCTCTCAAAATTGGATACCTCATTCAACGAATAATATCATGGATATTCCGGATGACATACAGAGTAGTCATGATAAAAAACCTATATCTATAGAAAATATAGAAATCAAAATACCATCAGAAAAAAATATTTACCATCCAGAGATTGATAAGTCATTAGATAAGAAAACTACTCCGTGTGCATTAACAAAATGGGCAGGAAATGAAAAATCAAATCTTGCCATCGCCTATACAGATATTGTTGGATATACAAAACTATGCAAAGATCTTGGCGATGAAGAAATGAGCGTTATTCGAAAGAAACATTTTAGACAAGGCGAGGAATTAGCTGATAAGAATAATGGTTATAAAATAAAAGATGGTGGTGATAGCTTTCTTTGCGTATTCCATACGGTTTGCGATGCACTGGACTATATTATTGAGTTCTATAAGTCAACGGGAGATCCCCGTATTCAAATCAGAGGCAGTGTTCATACAGGTCTAGTCGAAATAGCAAACAATGATATTTATGGTACTCCTATGAATTATTCTGCTCGTATTCACGAGACAATAAAAAAGTACGCAGCAAAAGCTGAAATTTGGATAAGTGCTCGAGCTAAAGAAGATTTAGATAGTTGGCAAGCTAAACATCAAAAAAATATTATTTGGGTTGAACATTCTGATATTACTTCAAGGGATTTTCCAGAAAAACAAACTTTGTTTTCCTTTCAAGGTTTCAGAGAAGAAAAGAAACAACAGACATCTCTTAATAAATGATTGCTTTTTAGATACTCTACTGATGGATAAACGTAACAGATCAGCTATAACCGATACCAACCTTTTCTTCGTCACCACAACTTTGAAAGATTGGCGACCACTTTTTGCGGAATCAAGGATTTAATAGTCTTGCAGCATTGAAAATTCACAGCAAGACTTCGAACCGGGAGAGGATGGAGATCGAAATCTGTCAGCCGAGGGCGACTTACAGCACAGCTCGAAATAAGGCGGAGGTTATATCGTCCGTGTCCCAGCCTTGAACGACTTGACTACAGAAGGTGATACGCTGATGGCTTTTGCACCGCAACGATGACTGTCAGCCGAGGGCGACTAACAGCACATCTAATGCTATACGTGGATATCTTGAAGCGTTGGTCAAAAGAAATTGGGATATTCCGGAAGAATCGGAAAACTTCAAAACATTCGTAAAAGACATAACCGTAACGATATAAATGATTTCTTTCGATTCACAGTCCAGTATATTCTTCAACCGCAGAGAACGCAAAGTAAGCGCAGAGGTCACCAAGCAAATCCTCTCTTAGTGTTCTTTGCGAATTCTTCGGGTACTTCGTGGTTTTTCTTTTTACTGCGGGGTAATTCACCAGGCTGTCTCTGCAATCGCACTTTACTGCACCGCTTCTTATTTTACGAAACCGCATAATCGTGAAATAAGCGAGAAAGTTGTTTCAAAACGTAAAATAAAGCCATTTCTGTATGCTGTCGGTTACCCCTTCAATTTCAACTATTTATTGCAATTTACTTCTAATCCTTATCATACCAGGGGAAACTACCGTAAAAGATTGGATTAATTCATTGGCGTGTTCTTTTACCGTCAAGGATACGATTTCAGCTTTACGAAGGTTGGATAATCCAGCTAAACGTAACAGCAAAACACCTTGTGCTGTTCTGCGTTGAAGGAATATTAGTTCGCCAAAATCCTTATCGGAAGTAATGAGTAATGCTGATTCTTTATTTGCAATATCGAGTACTGCATCATCCGAAATTGAGGGAGCCATTTCAGCGACATACATAACTTGGTTCCCATCGAGCCTTAATCTATCAACGATAGCTTTATCGACTCCTTCGTCTGCCAGGATTTTCAAGCTGAGTCCTGAAGCACCGGATACAGGACATCAGAATGCAACGCTTCTGCCGCGAACTTCAATGCCGCCTGGATTGATTCCCTGGTCAGTCGAGGATGGGAATCAAGAATTTGCTCAATTGCCTCTCCGCCGGCGAATTTTTCAAGGATAGAAACAACTGTTATCCTCGTACCGGCAATTACCGGCTTTCCCATCATCATAGCAGGGTCTGAAATTATTAGTTCGTTTTGCATCTTAAACTCTTACAAGTTCCTACAGATTCACCAGATTTACTTTTCTAAAGTTAACAAATAATAATAACCTTCAGCAAGTTATATTATGTGTGATGTCAGTATGTCCCTGGTTGACAGTTCTTTTAGAAATTCTACTGGTGGGTAGGCGTAATTAATCGACTTTGACCGAGATCAACCTTTTTTCGTTATAAGAACTTTGAAAGATTGGCAACCGCTTTTTGCGAAATCAAGGATTGAATAGTCATGCAGCAGCGAAAATTCACAGCCATATTCGAACCGGGAGAGGATGGAGGTCGAAATCTGTCAGCCGAGGGCGACTGACAGCACAGCTCAAAAGAGGACGGATGTTATATTGTCCGTGTCCCAGCCTTAGACGACTTGATTAGAGAGGGTGATACGCTGATGGCTTTTGCACCGCAACGATGACTGTCAGCCGAGGGCGACTAACAACACATCTAATGCTATACGTGGATATCTTGAAGCGTTGGTCAAAAGAAATTGGGATATACCGGAAGAACCGGAAAACTTCAAACCATTCGTAAAAGACATAACCGTAACGATATAAATTATTTCTTTCGATTCACAGGCCAGTATATTCTTCAACCGCAGAGAACGCAAAGTAAGCGCAGAGGTCACAAAGCAAAGCCCTTCTTAGTATTCTTAGTGAATTCTTCGAGTACTTTGTAGTTTTTCTTTTAACCGCGGAGAACGCAAAGCAAGCGAAGAGGTCACATAGCAAAGTTCTTCTTAGTGTTCTTAGCGAATTCTTCGAGTACTTCGTGGTTTTTCTTTTTACTGCGGGTTAGTTCACTATCCCTATTTATAAAATGATGGTGTATCAATGTTAAATCCAACATTCACTATCAATCCGTTATCTCCATCTTCGTATCCATCAAGAGCGTTGAACATTCCGAGTTCAAGTACAAGGTGGGGAGCTGCTTTGAAGCCTTCCTGTTGGAGATTGATATCTAATCCAAGTGAAACTGTTTTCCTGGTGGCAAACCATCGAAAAGCATTTTCCAGCAAGTAAATTTAATAATTCAAACGGATTCATATAACTCTTCAGCTCAGAAAACGAGATTATCCCCTCATGACGAAGCTAATATGAACTACCGAATATCTCCAACTTAAATATACATTATAATAATACAGTTACGTCGAATAAGGGGATTGCTTCGTGCCTCGCAATGACGGTGGTGGCAGAGGGGGATTGCTTCGTGTCGTGTACTTACAGCGGTGGGAAATTTGACAAAAAGTAAAACGCCTTGAGATTCTCAAGGCGTTTTGATAATGCATCTGCATTATTTAATACTTGGACACACTATGCACTCATAAGTCTAACGTTTTGGGCGGAGGGGCCTTTCTGACCAGCTTCAATATCAAACTCCACATCATCGCCCTCATCTAAGGAACGAAAACCATCGCCAACAATCGCACTAAAGTGAACAAATACGTCGGGACCTTCTTGGGGTTCTAGAAATCCGTAACCCTTGGAACCGTTAAACCATTTTACTTTGCCTTGCATCAACTTCTCACTTATTTAAATAAATTTGCGGACAACTTCTATGTCCGCGACCAGACTTAAAGTGTAACGCAAATAAACTCAAATACAAAGCGAAATAATTATTATGCTCCGGAGACCTGAATGTTAATTAGCTTCATATAACATTGTATTTTTTAAAACTTAACAAATCATAAGAACAATGAATTTCGAAAATATTTTTTACTCATGGTTCCATAAGCTCCTGGCAAACAGCCAGCCTATAACTCCGCACAAACACCCCAGAATCCCGCCAATGAGGAACAATGTCGGGGCATCAATAAATTCGAGAATCAACCCGCTTAATCCAGAGGAAACAGCAGTTAAGCCAACCACAGCAAGGTTAACAAGCGCAAATACCCGTCCTCGCATCTTATGAGGGACAATTTCCTGGATAATGGAAGCGCGGCTGATTGTAAGCATTGGAATTGCGAGGGAATGGATCACTGAGTATAACGCAAGGTCAGTGATAGAGTCTGCAAAAAAGTACGGTACGAATGTTATGCCATCTAACATCATACCTATTAAAAGTACTCGACCTTTTCCAATTCTATTTCCCAGCCATAACAAACCGGCGGTTCCGATTAACATCCCAACAGCATAGCTGCCAGTGATTAAAGCATAATTTCCAGCGGTGCCGCTTAGAGTTTCCTTGACAAAAACGGGCGTCCCGACATATGCCGGTCCCATTATAAAAAAGTTGTCGGCAATGGTAATCAGGAGCAGAGGAAATATAACCTTTTCATTGCGAACATATCGCAAACCTGATTTCAGGTCTTCCATACTGCTTGTTTTTGCCAGTATTTTATTTTCAGCTCTTGGACGCATAAGTAAAATAAAAATAAAGGAGAGGAAATATGCGCCTGAGTCAACGGTAAAAAGATGAATTATCCCAAAATGTTGCAACAATAATGCGGCAAGGAGCGGTCCTAACAACATTGAGAATTGCCATGATGTCTGTATCAGGGAATTTGCCCGCATCAAGCCATCACGGGGAACCAACTGCGGGATGACAGCGTCACGTGCCGGGTTGAAGAATGCTGCCGCACCCGCAATTATGAATGCATTCAGCGCCAGCATGGGAGTGCTAAGAATTCCCAGCTTCCATGCAATCGGCAACCCAAGGATCACAATCGCCCTGAAAGCATCAGCAATAAGCATTATACGACGCCGGTTTACCCGGTCAGCGACAACACCAGCAAAAATCGAGATTAACATTGCCGGCAAATAAGCCGACATCGCCACCAGCCCCACAACTGCCTTTGAGGCTGATAATTCCAATGCAAGCCAGAGTAGCCCGATCTGGTATATCGAGTCTCCGCTCTGGCTGATAGTCTGACCCAACCAGAGAAATGTGAGATTGCGTGTCTGAAATATCTTTCGCATAATCACTCAGCTAATATGCTTTGGATAGTGGAGAAACAATATTATCTCAAATTAAGATCGTGTTGAACATAGATTCATCTGATTCAGTGGATTGTCATTCTCGGGCTTGACCCGGGAATCCATTGGAAAGGTTTGATAAAAAATGGTGGATTCCCGGGTCAAGCCCAAGAATGACAGAGTATCTCAAGGTATGTAATCTGATCCATCAGCAATACTCAATTATCAAAAACAACTACTTCATCAAACCTCTTCCCCAGCGCTTTCAGGTAAATCTCAATATTCGAGGATATCCCGAATACCTGGTAAATCATCAGTCGGAAGAATGGATTTTTCACCTTGCTTTGTTCGGTCAGAGTCAATTTTGTCCCTGCTTCAGTGCTGTCGAAATCCATTGTCCAGGTAATGGAAACAGGTACATTCGAATCTGCTATACGAATCACCCAAAGCTTTAGAGTATCGAGGGTGACAGTCTCAAAACTCATTTCCTGGTTACCCTGTTTGTAGATCTCCTTCCAGGCTGTCAATCCACCTTCAGAGGATAATATTTCCACACTTGCGAGATCTTCACGCCATTGAGGATAGTTCAGATGATCTGTCACAACATTCCAGGTACTATCGACGGGTTGATGGATTAATGTCGTTCTACTGACTGAATACTCTTCCGGAAATGACGCGCCCCAGGAAATGATAACAATAATAAATACAATGACAAGTATGACAAGTATTGAAGTAATTCTTATAATTATTTTCACATCATACCTCTTGGTTGGTCGTAAATAATGAAGAACAAGTTTACATAGAAAGGCCCGGTCAGTCAAGCTGACCGGGCAAAATCGAATCGTTCAAAATCGGATACTACACAAGCATTTTCACTATTAATGCACTGTATCCGATGATTGAATATATTGCGTTGTACCGGAGAAACCGGAATATCCACCTTCCTCGAAAAGAAATGAATGTACCATCATTTGCAGTTCATCGGTTCCAAGCGGACCCCCGAATGCCATGGCGCGTTCAATGATACGTTCCATATCATCCAGTTTCAGCATCCCGATAGCATTCATTTCAACCAGCATACCATAAGCGGTGGGACCGATTACAGAATGCTCAGCCGGGTGCAATACTCGAAATGAGGCGGTCGAGGTGTCGGCTTTATACAATGTATCCGCCGGTTCGATCCCGTCAAGCCTTTCATAAACCCATGTAAATGCTGCGTTAATCTCCGATTGAGAATATCCTTGGTTAATAAGATCGGTGCTGATGTCCTCAACATCATCAATTAACAAACGATTTTCCCTGATTTCTTTTAGTAGGTGCATCAACAACCCAACAACCTTATTGGGCGTGAAGCCTTTGTTGTCCCTCATGGATCACCTGCCGTGACAGTGTTTATATTTTTTACCACTGCCGCATGGACATGGAGCGTTCCTGCTGACTTTTGGCTGGACGCGTCGTACGGGTTCTGCTTTTCCCGCTCGAGCGCCAGCTTGAGGGCGAGACCGAACTCCGCCTTTTTGGACCTGGGGAGTGCCATTTTCCGCCATCTCTGGCGACATCATGCGAGCTCGGCTGCTCTCTCGCGCATCATCTTTTATTTCACGTCCGTCAATTTGCCGGGTGTATTCCGGCGCGGCTCTATCTACCCTTATTTGCGCACTATTAATCGCACGAAGACTTGATTCGGCGATTCGCGCAAGCATCTGCTCAAATGCTTCCAACCCTTCTCTCTTATACTCAATCAGGGGATCACGTTGGGCATACGATCTAAGCCCGATCCCTTCCTTAAGTCTATCCATCTTATAGAGGTGGTCCATCCATTCCTGGTCCACCACTCTTAAGACGCTATATCGAAGCAATTTGTCATATAACTCATCCCCAAACGTTTCACGGCGCCTTTCCAGCGCTTCCTTCGCCTGGGTGATTAATTTTGCTTCGAGATCATCGAGCGAGAGGGTCTCTTTTTCTTCATCGGTAAGATGCACGTCAATCATAAGCGTTCGCAAGAGTGCGACTCTCAATCCATCAATATCCCAGGAATAAGCGCCTCCGGACGGATCACAATAATTATCAAGCGTTACCGCAATATATTCTTCAATTAAATTGCTAACTTCCGAACGAATATCACCTGAAAGAGCGGCTCTCCTCCGAGCATAAACTACCTCTCGTTGTATATTCATTACATCATCATACTTAAGAAGATGTTCACGAATCGAGAAATTATGCTGCTCTACACGCTTCTGTGCTTTCTCGATTGCCTTCGTTACCATCGAGTGAGCGATGACTTCGCCTTCCTGAATTCCCAACGTATCCATTACCTTTCCGATACGTTCTCCACCGAAGAGACGCATTAAATCATCTTCCAGGCTTAGATAGAATTTGGAACGCCCCGGATCTCCCTGGCGACCAGCACGTCCTCGCAACTGGCGGTCAATTCTTCGCGCTTCATGTCGTTCCGTCCCGATTATCTGGAGACCGCCCGGCTGATCAAGCGGGTCAATCCTGTATTCCTCTATATGTCTATCGCGAAGGTCCGGATTTTGTTCAAGCCGCTTTGTAATTACGCCATTTTCACCATGGGCATCAGCAATTTCATTAGAAATCTTTATATCTGTTCCTCTACCCGCCATATTCGTTGCAATTGTGATTGCACCGGGACGACCCGCCCGGATGACAATTTCCGCCTCACTCTGATGCTGTTTGGCGTTAAGTACCTGGATACGGTCTTTCAGCTTGCGTCCGTCAACTGTTCGGCTTCCCAGCATCCTGCTGATCAGCTCACTGGTGTCAACGGAAGTGGTACCCACCAGCATTGGTAATCCAAGTTCGTGTAAACGCATGATCTCGTTGATAATAGCAGCATACTTTTCCCGTTGCGTTCGGTAAATCTCATCTACGTGATCATATCGGTCAATGGGTCTGTTGGTAGGAATTACTGATACTTCCAGCTTATAAATCTTAAAGAACTCATCTTCTTCGGTCTCCGCAGTACCAGTCATACCTGCTAATTTCCCGTACAACCGGAAATAATTCTGTAGGGTTACGGTTGCGATGGTCTGGGTTTCTGCCTCTACTTTAACATTTTCCTTCGCTTCGATTGCCTGGTGTAATCCATCGGAATAACGTCTCCCGTACATGATTCGACCGGTAAACTCATCGACTATCTGTACTTTACCATTCTCTAGAACGTATTCACCATCCTTCATATACAGTGAATGGGCTCGAAGGAGTTGTGACATGGAGTGAATCATGCCACTGCGTTCAGATACGCCTTGCTCAGCTTCAGATTTTTTCTCAGCTTTCTCTTCATCCGAGAGAGATTGGTCATTATCCAGGTCAACAAATATTTCCGTCAGGTCGGGAAGTGTAAAAAAATCAATATCTACCTTCTCAATCCTTGCGAGTTCCTCACGTCCCTTGTCGGTAAGGTCGATAGCATGTGCTTTCTCATCAATTACGTAGTAAAGGTCTTCCTCAAGCTCATGAACCCGCTTGTCTCGGATATAAGTATCTTCAACTCCCTGTACCAATCGTTTTCGACTGCCTTCACCAAGTGTTTTGATAACTCTTTTATTTTTTGGCGCTCCCTTTGACGCCTGAAAGAGTTTAATACCGGCTTCAAATTCTTTTGCTCCATCCGGCTCTTCTTCTACCTCTTTTAGCGTCTTTTCCGCTTCGGTCATAAGCCTGGCGACGAAATCACGTTGTTTTTGCACCAGGCTCTTGATCATTGGATTCCAGCGCACAAAATCGCCTTCACCTGTTGACCTCGGAACCGGTCCGGCAATGATTAACGGAGTTCTTGCTTCATCAATCAGGACACTGTCAACCTCATCGACGATGGCGAAGTGATGACCCCTCTGTACCATGTTTTCCGGATCAGTTGACATGTTATCACGGAGATAATCGAATCCGAATTCATTATTGGTGCCATAGGTTATATCTGCCACGTATTGTTCTCGCCTTTTTGAAGCAGGCATCTGTGTCAAAATAGTGCCGATTGTCAGACCAAGAAATTCATATATCTGACCCATCCATTCAGCATCACGACGTGCCAGGTAATCATTTACAGTAACAAGATGTGCACCTCTGCCGGCGAGAGCGTTGAGGTATAACGGCATAGTCGCCGCAAGGGTTTTGCCTTCACCGGTAGCCATCTCAGCTATTTTACCCCGGTGAAGCATAATGCCGCCGATTAACTGTACATCGAAAGGAATCATGTCCCAGGACATTTCTGTTTCTGCGGCAACGAACGTGTGATTCCCTTCCTTCAATCTCCTGCAAACTTCCTTGATTACTGCAAAAACCTCCGGAAGCAACTCGTCCAGTATTTCCTGAATATTCTCGACTTCATTCTTCGCTGCTTTCCTTTCTCGCTCAGGATCATACGGTTCCAACCCTGCATATTTATCGTAACCAGCCGCACGTTCACTTATAATCGAACGGAATTCATCAGTTTTGGCGCGGAGTTCCTCATCGGAAAGATCATGCAGTGTTTCATAATTTTCATTTATTTCATCAACGATAGGCTGGACTTTTGTCATTTCCTTTTCGTGACGGTTCCCAAATATCTTTTCAATAAATTTCACGTAAATGTACCTGCTAAAAATATACTTTCAATGAATTAGAAATATATCTCCAATTCCTGTCTTTATCACTCTGTATTCTTATTTAAATTCCACCTGTTAAAATACCACTAATTATTCTTCACGTAAACCCGCAAAATTGAAAATATTAGGAGTTCCGGCAGGTCAAGAATGACACCAAACTATACACTTTCATCTAATGTACATCAACTTCTTCAAAACCGCCTTGCCATCCGTGGAATATACTTTTAGGAAATATACACCTGAAGCGGCTTGCGGGTTCCAGGTGAATGTATGAAATCCCATTACTACCTTCCCGAGATCAAGCTGTTCAACACTTCTCCCCAGTACATCAAATATCTCAGCTTGAATTCGGGAATTATATGGTACAGTGATGGTTATTTTTACCTCTGAATTAAATGGATTGGGATAGACGGAAGTTATAGCAAAAGTCCCAGGGATTTGAGAATTAACTCCTTCATGTAAACCTGAGATATTCGGAGCAAGGAAAAAGCTCCATCTTTCAATACTTTCCACTGTATCTTCGCCTGACACAGCCATTACCCACCACGTAACAGCCAGAGTATCAGCAAGACTGTCACTTCTGATAATCTCAGTCCAGGGAGAAACAGTGATCAATGTATCAGAGTGAGTTTCAAATTCAACTTTATCTGTCGAATCATCTTCCACACATTCAAAATAAATAGTATAGGATACAGTATCGGCAGTATCTGGATCGATTGCGTTGTTCCAGGTCAGGGTGAGTTCATATGGTTCTTCAAACGGAACAACTGCACTATCGACAGGTTCAACCAGGTGGAACCGTTCTGGGGGTTCGTTCACCTCAACGTCAATGAAATAAGTCCAGATGGAGCGACCATGTGTACCCGCTGCCAGTATCCTGGTAGAATCGATCAGATGCAGATCATACACCGAACTCGTCGGTAAACCTTCGCCAAGTGTTGACCATGAACTACCATAATTTGTCGAATAATAAACTCCAAAATCTGTACCGGCGTATAGATTAGATGGATCAAGGGGATCGACAATAATATCATTTACCGGGGCTTCGGGCATATTACCGCTCACGTCAGTCCATAATTCTCCGTAATTATCACCCCGCCATAAATGAACCAGGGGATCAGTTTCGCGATATCCTGAGAGCGCAACATATACCACTGATGCTGAATCGGGATGGGGTGCCACCCTTGTAACCCAGCGGACAGGTAAGTCATCTGAAATATTATTCCATTCATCACCGTCAGAGGTAGTCACCCAGACATTTCCATCATCGGTACCTGCGTATATCACATCTTCGTCACTCGGTGCAATTGCAAGGGTTGTAATTGTTCCAAATGTCAGACCGAAATTACCCCCGCCATCTGTGAGATCGCCAGATAGGATTTCCCAATCAAATATATCGTCAAGATCGACTCGCCAGACTCGATATGTGCCAACGTAAAGTAAATCGGGATCATGAGGACTTAGCAGAAATGGTGTCATCCAATTCAGGCGATCATCTCCATATTCCCCCCAGATACCGAAAAATTCATTGCCACCATTTGTGGAAAGATAGATATGCCCCCATTGAGCGCTTGCTAAAATAATGTTATTGTCTTCAGGATGTACCTGGGAATAGAATCCATCACCTCCAAGAATGATTTCGTAGGAATCGATTTCACCGTCCATAGTCCGCATTGTACTGTTGTCCTGCGTCCCACCATAAAGCCGGTGCGGTTCACTTGGATCAGCAGTTATAGCATAAAACTGGGTGACAGGAAGTATATCAAATCTTGAGCTGAATCGTCCCCGGTCAAAAGAGACGTTTACACCGCCATCATGCCCGCTTATGATATGATCTGTATCATTGGGATTTATCCAGAGAGCATGGTGATCAACGTGCGCATCCGAAAACACAGCAGACCAGTTTTCACCGCCGTCAAGGCTGCGGAACATCCGAACGCCAAGTACGAAAACAACATTATGATTAAGCGGATCAACCATGATTTGACCGAAATACCATCCGAAACTGCTACAAAGAAATTGTGCGTAGTTCCGGGGGAAATTCAGCGCAATCCAGGTATCACCACCATTATCACTTCGAAACAGGTCAACCAGGTAACCCGGATGATTGGCGATATAAGCATAAACTCTATCGGGATTTGAAGGAGCTAAAGCAATTCCGATTCGCCCAACTGTATTTCCCTGGGGTAAGCCGTTGGTTAAATGCTCCCAGTTTTCGCCGCCGTCATAAGTCCGCCATACGCCGCTGTTGACACCTCCCGAACGCCTTTGGTCAGGATGACGAACTCTCTCCCACATAGCAGCAAACAGGGTATCCGGACGCTGCGGATCGAAAGAAATATCGATACATCCGGTAGAATCATTAAGAAAAAGCGAACGTTCCCAGTTTTCACCCCCATCGTCCGTGACATATACCCCTCTCTGTGGATTGGTCCCAAACAGCAATCCCATCGCAGCGACCCAGATTCTATCAGGATCAGAAGGATCGATTACTATTTTTCCAATATGAGCTACACTGTCAAGCCCCATATATGTCCAGTTTTCCCCTTCATCTTCTGTGAGATAGATACCCTGTCCGGGATAACTATCCCCGGATGAATTCGCTTCACCGGTTCCTACCCAGATTCTTGATGAATCAGTCGGATCCATTGCGAGAGCACCAATTGAAAGGTTAAAATCCTCCTCGAATACGGGCGAGAATTCTTCACCACCATCAGTGGATTTAAACACTCCACCTAATGCAGCGCCGGCATAAATAGTATCCGGATTGTCCGGATGAACAGCCAGGGCAGTGATCCGTCCGCCGATATTTGTCGGTCCGGCGAATGTCCATGCCTCGTCAAGTTCTCCCCTGTTTTCTCTCAACACGCTCGCTTGCTGAACGGCTTCCTCAAAAGCGGAAAGGTTCAATTCACTTCCGGGCCATGTCTTCTGCATCATGAACCAGTCACTCGGTTCCTTTACTTCACCCCTGATCTCTTTCTTCACAGCTTTAAGCCAGGGTTTCGATGCCTTGAAAGGAGATCTTTTTACAGGCTCAGGGGTAAAAAGGATTACGATCATCAGGATTGCAGAGAGGAAGATTGAGAAAGATATGCTCTTTAGTAGTCTTTTCATGTTCAGTTACCGGCTCAGTTCTGTTTGTATTCTGAATCAACTATTACTTTATACAATTTATTGAACTTTAATGGCTTCAACAATGCCTTCAAGATAAAAAGTAACCAATGAGTGGGTGTCATTCCTGCTGGGACAAAACTCTCCAACTTTCAGGAGCGGTAAATGATTATAACAAATACAAGCCAGTTTGCAGCAATCTTATAACCTGACTAATTTGTTATGCAAAACAAGTCAATTACATCCAGAAACAACTTTTATCTTACCAGGAGAATTACTATTATAAAATAGTGTAGATTATTCACAGGATATAATGATGGTTAGGATAAACAGGATACAGCTTTTCTTTGCTATCTTTGCTCCTTTGCGTCTTGGTGTGAGATAAAAACAGGAATTGCAGGTGAAAAATATTGATTTCTTTTATAAAAGTTAATATTTTGTTTTTACCCCGTACCTAATATATTGGTTCTTGACAATGAACGCTTGTTAACCAACGTGTTTTCAGGGAGTGCATTTTGATAGAAAAAAACCATACATCAAGCAGAAACCCTTTTAGCTTTCACTTTAGAAGATATTCGTTCTTCAGCGGTTATTTCGCCTCAATAAATAATCGTGTATCCCATCTGATTGCTCTCGTAAGGCGAATAAGATATTCTGAAATCCATTTATTGATATTATCGATTGTTATTTCTGCATTTATCTTCCCAATATTATTAAAGGCAAAAGGCATTGTTACAACAAACACCCCCGGCAAACTTTATTGTGTTAAGTTACATCAGGATAATCATCAAGCCTGGCTTGCTGTCTCAACCGATTATGGTGAAACATTGGAGGCTGTCAGAGATACCAATGGAATGATAAGAGACAGTGTCGGCTCAATAAGATATAATCCTGATCTTGACGTCATGTTGTATTCGAAAGGTTATGATCATTATATCAGTCACGACGAAGGAGTCACATCCGAATATTTTCACAGAGCTTCACCAAATGACTGGAATTGGAATTTGTTGCCTAGTCAGGATTCTTTAATCGTAGCCAATCAATATCTTCAATATTCTTGCGATTCACTTGAAACATGGACAAGGAACAGATTAATTGGATTGGAAGGAACCTGGAATACTGGAAGTGTTGGTAAAGCGTTCGGCTGGTCGAGCGGTGATTATGCAGTTCTCTCGATATTCCGCAATATTGATAGCACAATAACGAAATTTTATTTCTCTGAGACTTATTGTGATTCCTTTTATGTTACCGGTGTACTGGAAGGGGATTGGCTGAGTAGTAATCACTTATATCCAGGATATGAACCTGGTGAATATTACATGGCTGATAATGGAGATCTTGTGAATACAATTTTCTACTGCAGTCTTGATACAGGTAGGACATGGACAGAATCAGGAAATAGTCCCATTAATATTTATACTGACGGCGGTTTCGACGTAGCCTCAGGCTGGATGGAAGGGGAGTTATTTCTGTCATGGGGTTGTATAGATTACTGGGTAGATTCGACATATTTTGGACTCTATCATAGCACTGACTACGGAGAAACCTGGGAATTAGTGCATAGAATGGAAGATTCCGAACCTGAAAATCCTGAAGACGTTGTTGAGAGGGTTTCAAAATTCCCGTCAAATTATTCGATTCAAGCCTACCCAAATCCGACAAATTCATCGATAACAATTCAACTGCCTGAAAATACTACTGGCAAACTATATATGCATAATAATGCAGGAAGATTGGTTCTATCGCAGCAAATTAACACTGGATCTATCAGGTATCACATTGATTTAACGAACCTGCCCAGTGGTTCTTACTGGCTGCAATACAAAAACCAGACGACAATGAATAGCGTAAAAAGAATAATACTCATGAATTAATATTAGCATTTCAACCGGATTAGCTCGAGAGCAAAAATAGCATATTAGTTAGTTTTTATTGTATGGAAATATTGATTCCTTTTGTAAAAGTTATTATATTGTTTTTACTCCGTACAAACCGTTCTTGTTCTTGACATTTGACGCCTGTTAACCGACGTGTTTTCAAGGAAGTGCATTTTGAAAGAAGAAAACCATAAATCCAGCGGAAATCTCTTAAACTCTCACTTTGGAAGATCTTTATCCTTAAGCGGTTATTATACCAGAATAAATAAACGTGTATTCCTTCTGATTGCTCTCGTAAGGCGAATAAGACATTCTGATATCCATTTTTTGATATTTTCGATTGTTCTTTCTGTATTTAGTTTTCCACTATTATTGAATGCACAAGTATATAAAATTGTAAGAACAAACACTCCCGGAAAAATTTACTGTTTAAAACTACACCAAAATAATTACAAACACTGGCTTGCAGTCTCAATCGATTATGGTGAAACTTTGGAAGCGGTCAGAGATACCAATGGAATAATAAGAGACAGTATCGGCTCAATACAATACAATCCTGATCTTGATGTAATGTTATATCCGAAGAATCGGAGATACTATATCAGTCATGACGGGGGAGTCACATCTGAATTTTTCCTTCAATCTCCCACTGGAAGCTGGGATTTATTGCCAAGTCCTGATTCTTTAATCGCAGCCAATCGATCCCTCCATTATTCTCTCGATTCACTTGAAACATGGACAAGGAACAGGTTAATCGGATTGAACGGTACCTGGAATATTGAAGATTTTGGAAAAGTTCTGGGCTGGTCGAGTGGTGACTATGCAGTCCTCTCGATATTCCGTAATAATGACTCCACAATCACGAAATTTAATTTCACAGAAACTTATTGTGATTCCTTCTATGTTACAAGTGAATTGGAAGGTGATTGGTATAGTAGTAATTACTTATATCCAGGATACGAACCTGGTGAATACTACATGGCTGATAACGGAGATCTTGTAAACACAATTTTCTACTGCAGCCTTGATACAGGCAGAACCTGGTCAGAATCAGGGCTCAGTCCGGTTAACATCTTTAGTGTCAGCAATTTCGATGTTGTCTCAGGCTGGATGGAAGGAGAACTATTTCTGCTATGGGATTATGTAGATCACTGGGTAGATTCGACATATTTTGGACTCTATCACAGCACTGACTACGCAGAAACCTGGGAATTAGTGCATAGAATGGAAGATTCCGAACCTGAAAATCCTGAAGACGTTGTTGAAAGGGTTTCAAACTTTCCTTTAAATTTCTCTATTCAAGCTTACCCGAATCCGACGAATTCATCGATAACAATTCAACTGCCTGATAATAGCACCGGCAGGTTATATATGCATGATAATATTGGAAGATTGGTTCTTAACCAACAAATAAACAAAAGATCTATCAGATATCATATTGATTTAACGAACCTGCCCAGTGGTTCTTACTGGCTGCATTACAAAAATCAGAAGACAATGAATGATGCAAAAAGAATAATACTCTTGAAATAGTCATATCTGAAGTGATTGATACTCGTTTAAATCGGTTAATAAAATGATTCACGTGAAAATATATCTTTTTGGAGTTCATTCATGAATAATCTCCCTGCAAGGACACAATTTGGAAAACTAATTCTCCATATAGAGGTGGACCCCATTAGTTGGACAGTTAGTTTGAGCTTTTAGGTGATGGATTCCACTCTTTCATGCTGCTTTTGTTTTTTTCTTTAAATTTAAATAAAATGTTTTGTTTGGTGTTAAACCAGTCAG
>JAVCCM010000018.1 GCA_030765455.1 Candidatus Electryonea clarkiae
CATTTTTCCCATCCTGAAGTGCAAAGGTTTTGGACTGTTTTAATCAGTATCCTTGCACAAAAGATAGGAAAAACAACGCTCAATCTCTCCCCTTATAAGGGTAATTGATTTATTCAGGAGACCCTATGTAATCGCTGAATCATTTAACACTGCAGAAGGGATAGGTGATCCATCGGATATAATTGAATTGATATTGGATTATACTCCGCCAACTGAGTGTCTTAACCAAAAGATATTGGTAAGATTAAAGCCATTTCAAAGTGTTTCTGGGGTTGAGGATAGAGTATCTGATGAGTTGGGGAGTGGGACATCGGATACAAGAGCAGTCGCTGCTGAGGTTATTCTTTCATGGGACGATGAAGAAACTGCAATTCCAGTATTGCTGTCAGAACATCATTATTTAGCCTTTGAGCAATATCCCACAGAAACTGTAGAGTCCGATTTGGAGTACGTTGCTGCCAATAGTAGTAATTATTATCATCGAATTCGTGCGGCAAGGGCATTAATGGCTCTTGAAGATGTATCGACAGTTGAAACTGTTGCTGGCAATGTTCTCACATTAGCACAGATAGTCTCACCAGATTTTGATACGATTCGTGCCAAGTTTGAATCTATGGTACTTCTACAAGCATTGGATGTTAACATGGCAAACCATTTAACAAACCTGACAAAGCATGCGGCAGATACTTCTTCTTTAGTGAGTAAACATTGCGTCAGAACAATCGGAACCCTTCATATTAATGGTTCGGGTGCAGCTACTTCCGCTCTTCAAGGATTGCAAAGCAGTGGTAGTAGTTTAGCGATTCGTAGAATGGCAGAATGGTATTTGCAGAATTATTGAATTACTCTGCTATTCTATATCGCCTAATTTTCAAAATATAATTTTAACACAGTTTCTGACATTCTATTAAGAAAGGTATTAAAAAATGAGTAAGACAAGAAAAAACATAATTGCACATGCATTAATGGTTGCGTTTTTGTTCGCAAGTTACCAGCAATGTCATGCATGGGGAGATGTATTATACACAGAGGGAATGATGGTAGATTTGATAACAGCATACGGCAATCATATCGAAGGATTACCTTTTTACGAGACGCAGGATGATTCTAGAAATTCTAACTTTTTATGTGCAGCCTTACAATATGGTTGGATCGATATTGCTATGAATACGGCAGATTATCTATATCTAAATGTACCTCCTGAAGAAGATTTAGGTGAAATAACTTATGCTTATGACGAAGATGGATTGGATGAAGAAACTATCGAATATCATCATGATATTACTGGTACAATTTATTTCCCATATTCTATCCCTGATCCAGAAGATTTTTTAAAATGGATGTTTTTCAACGGTAACAATTATGCAGTTGGAAATGATGGTAGCAGCAGAGGTTCTTGCACAATAACGCGTGTATTTCAAACCGTGCAAGCTCAACTAAGATTAGATGATGGAGAAGATTGGAATGAAGATATCAACTGGACTGATGATAGTTATAGAACTGTATATAGTTGGGAGGGACCTGACTTCTGGGATTGCCATTCTACCAACTTCAACTATAATCATGTAGATAGTCAAATTCCATCTTGGCTTGGAGATGGAGTTATAGTAACAATCCATTATTTAGAATTGGATGATGGTTATTTTTACCTAAGTAATCCAAAATCATTTGCTCTTTATACACTTACAGATGGCACCATTCGTGTAGCTGGGCAGCTTGATGCAAATGATTATTACCCTGGTGGACCTTATTTAACACTACAAAATATTTGGCCAAGGACAGGCCATGGCGCGAATAGCGAAGGGGATCCAGGAAGAGCATACTTTTTTCGAACAAATGAAAATTGTGCTTTTACTCCTTTGAATCAGGCAAAGAGTTTAATTAATAAATAACAAAACTTGAAATATGGTTATTACTAAGTCAGAAAGCCGTAAGTGGCTAATATAGCTAATCATGGGTTCTAAAATTGGAGAATAGAGAGATGAAGAAATATATTTTAATACTCATTGCTGTTCTTGCTGTGAGTATTGCATCTGGACAAATAAATTTTGTCACAACAAACACTGCGGATTTAGTTGTGATAACACATGATAATTTGCGCACACCTAACTGGTATCCAGGTTTGGTAGGTGCCTGGGAGACCAAGTTATTGGACCAAAAAGCTTTTCAGGATCTCACAGTTGGAATCTTGCAGTATTCGGATAATGATGATCAGGATGATATAAAGACAGATTTGACAAACAATCATGGAGTATTTGAATATGTATTAATTCTTGGTGACGCTCGCCGAGACATAACAGATCCAGTAATGCCAATTGATGTTGAAGTTGAGGTTGCGTGGGCTAGTAATCAAATAATTCCAACTTACAGAACAGAACACGAGCTTGAAGAGTGGCTAGCGGAATATGACACTTGGGTTATCGAAAATGATTGGGGATATATCAGTAATTTAGAGGGTGTATCAATCGGTCGAATCCCAGCTGACTCAAGACAAGATATTATTGATTATATAACAAAATCAGATATATATCTTGGTGAAAATAATCCAGAATGGTCTGATGGTATTCTTGAGCTTATGGACGATGAATATAACGCCTATAATAATTGCTCCGGGGGAAACGTACGGTATTGGATGAGAGCTGCTTCAGATTATTATCCTAATGGATGGAGTGTGTCAAGGTTAGCTACTAGTGAGCATGACAATTGGAATCAAACATCAAGATCATCAAACTTCTTATCCCAAATTAATAATAATACACCAGGATATATTACTGTTCTGGGTACATCAGGTTACTCTTCAAATCTTGCATATTGGTATAAATCCTCTGATGGTTATACCGGTTTTACTAATTCAACAGAATTTCCATTTATTCTTGGACAAAGTTGTGATATTGGAGGTTTTCAACAATGGAAATGGGATGATATCGGAGAAACTTATTATGAATTAGTAAATAACCTTGTAGAAATGTTGCTTTTAGATGATGGCGGCATCATTGGCGCTATGGCTCCAACTTCCTACACACTACAAACGCCTAATGGCATCATTGCAGAGAATTTTTGGGAAAATCTCCAGGATCCAAGCGTCTATACCTTTGGTGATCTGGCTGGATTAGTTATCAGTTCATCAAAGGAAAAATTAGAAAATCATGATTTCATAGCAGATATGACAGTATTATTAGGCGACCCTTCATTACCAGCCCTCCATAACCTATTTCAGGACGATATTACTATCAGTTCTAATACCACCTGGGATCAACCATATGTCTTTCTTTCTGGTGAAGTCACCGTCTCTGCAGGTGTTACGCTTACTATATCCCCTGGCACCCATGTAGTGGTCAAGGGTGGCGGAACACCTAAGAATGAGATTAAGATTTACGGCAAGTTGGTAGCAGAGGGAACCTCATCAAATCGCATTATTTTTGAAAGTAGCAACAGTAACCGTTGGGGTGGGATCAAACTGATGTCCGGTTCATCTTCCATCAGCAACATAGAATACTGTGATATAAATGATGGTGCCTTTGGTATCTACTGTGAGACTACCCTTAATAGCCCCAAAAAAATCTATAGATGCAATTTCGACAATTGCAATCTTGCGATCTACTTTGATGGTGGCAACGCTTGTGTTGAGCAATGCGACTTTGTTGGCGGCAGCCGTGGTATTCATACTCAGGACAATTCTATTACTCGTGGTTACGAGGACAACGACTTTGACGGTCAGTCGAGTTGCGCTATTTACGGTAACAATGCTCTCGTCCTGGTAACTGGTTGTGACATAATCAACAGCCTTAGCGAAGGGATTTATCTTACAGGGTGTGATGATGCCATCATTCACACAACAGATATAAGCGATGTCGGTCATGATGGTATTGCCGTCCGTAACTCCGACGATTTCTATGCGTATTATTGCAATATCGAATCCGCCAGCTACAGTGGAATTTATCTCTACAAATCCGGTGGAGCCATTTCCTATTGTCAGACACTTGAAAATGGTAAGTCAGGTATAGAGTGCATAGATTCCTCACCAACCATTAACCGCAGCAATTTGGTCGAGAATGATGATCATGGTTTATACAATCTTGGTACTTCTATACCATCCCTTACTTATTATAACCACTTACAGGACAATACTGATTACCAGATTTATATGATGGGTGATTATAAGCCCTACATAGATAACTGCCATAACAACATTTACACCAGCAGTAATGACCGCTTGCTCATCAGAAGCGGATACATGAGTTACTTGGATTATGCCTGCGAAGACAATTACTGGGGTTCTGACGATCCGGATCCATACGAACTTTTCCATAACTACAATCCTGCAGGCTGGACCAACTATGAATATATATATCCTGCAGAGACCCCTTTCGACAATGGAATCAATTATTACCTCATCCAAAGTGACGATGATGATTCCCTGTCAGCAGCCTTTACAGCAGAGGGTGATGGAGAATGGAGTACAGCAGCCCGTTTATTTTCCTGGGTCTATGATAACACAGAAGATACTGAAGAGCAGAGCGTAGCCCTTCTTCACTGGAACCGTCTGATTGTTTCAGATTCCACCGGTTGGGATGATCGTCTTGATACCTTGTTGATCATGCAGGATGATCTTGATGATGACAGTCCCCTTCAGGATGTCTTTGGAAGTGAAATAGCTCGTGCCCTGGTTGGTACCTTCCAGTACGAAGATGCTATCGACATTTATGTTGAGCGGTATGAAAACGGTGAAGATATCCTTGATTCAGCTTTAGCTGAGATCCACATTGGTGAAACCTATCTTACCTGGGCTGAAGCTGAAGATCCTCTTAGTGGCATGAACAATAAGAGGGGTGGTTCCCCAAGTGCCGCCAAGATTCTTGAACTTGAAAACCTTGAACTTCAGCTTTCCATCCTTCCCACAGTTACAGGCAGTGATGAGTTAAAACCGGAGAGCCGCAGCGGTCATGAAGAACGAGTTGATGAGATTCTAAGTATGTTGGAGAAAGGTGCTGCGCAGGATGATGATGTTGCGATCCCGGCAAAATTCTCATTACACCAGAACTATCCGAATCCATTCAACCCAACGACAGTACTGCGTTTCGATCTGCCGAAGTCTGTGCATGTCCAGTTGACGGTTTACAACGTTCTTGGTCAGCAGGTAATGCAGGTTATTGATCAACAACTACAGGCTGGTTTCCATAGCCGTTCGATTGATTTCAGCGACATGGCATCAGGTCTTTACTTCTACACAATCAAGGCTGGTGAATTCGAACAGTCAAAGAAAATGATTATTCTGAAGTAATCTGCTTACTTATAAACGATATTAAAAGTGCCGAACCTTTTGCCGGGTTCGGCTTTTTTATGTTTGTAAATGAACTCAACTCGATGAGGTTGTGCTCGCTATTGAAAATCAATATTACTCACCTGATTGTATAAGTTTTGTCAGAGTATCTATATTGATAGTCCAACCATTTGTGGTGGTATTACCTAACAGCTTGTAAAAACGTTTATTAAGATAATTGGAGTGGCGATGATGCCCAGGCGGATTCTTGCATTGGTATTTCTTGTTCATTTGATGATAACAGCCTCCTTTGCTCAAACAGTAACTAATAGTATTGCATTACAGGATTTAAGTCGATCTTTCAATGATAGATTTGAAAGCGAAAGAGGTCCTGAATATCAAACATTAATAGCGGTAACTTCCGGTCCAATGGGAGCGATCAATCGTGATCAAAATATGGAGTTGATAGGGATTACTGAAGATGGCTGGTCTATATATTATGAGATCCATAACCTGATTTCCGCCCAGACAATAGCAGTAGATGAAGTCTGGCCCGGCGGTGTGTCGGATTATGATCTGGATGGCGATGGAACGCTATTGGGCGAGTTAGCTGTCTGGGACGCCGGAAATGTCCGGGCGACGCACCGTGAATTCGGAACTCGTGTATGGAACTGGAACAACTCCGATGTCCATTTTCATTCCACTCATGTTGCCGGGACAATGATTGCTTCAGGAATGGATTACCGGGCGCGTGGAATGAGTTCCGGAGCGGAATACCTCGCTGCTTATGACTGGCATAATGCCGAAGCTGAAATGGCTGACGCGGCTGAGATCGGGATGCTGGTTTCAAACCATTCGTATGGTATTGTTACTGGATGGAGAAGAAATTGGGATGACGACGGAGAATGGTACTGGTATGGACGTTACGATATCTCAGAAACAGAAGATTATTACTTCGGATTCTACTCCAGAGAAAGCAGGGACTGGGACGAAATCGCGTTTGAAGCACCATATTACACTATATGCAAATCTGCCGGTAATGACAGGGGAGAGGGTCCCAATGCCGGTACAGCTCATTATTATCAAGCTATAGGTGGCGACTGGGAAAGGAGCACCACCACGAGAGACCGTGACGGCGGTGCTAACGGCTATGATTGTATTTCACATGGCGGTGTGGCAAAAAATATTATTACGGTAGGCGCTGTCAGTGATGTTCCGGGTGGATACACTAATGCCCAGGGCGTCAATATAGTTGGTTTCAGTTGTAATGGACCGACGGATGATGGAAGAATAAAACCTGATATCGTTGCTAATGGATCAGGTCTTTATTCCTGTGGACACACCGCCAATGATGTATATGCGAGCTACAGCGGCACATCCATGTCTTCACCGAGTGTGGCGGGAGCCCTGAATGTTCTTGTCCAGTTCTACCAGGACACTCACGATAGTGAATCACCACGATCTGCAACCATGAAGGCTTTGATAATAAACACCGCAGATGAATGTGGTAATGCTGAAGGTCCTGATTATCGATTCGGCTGGGGATTAATGAATACCCGGAAAGCAGTGGATATAATAAATGAAGACAGCGAGATCGGTTTTGTTATCCAGGAAAACGAACTGGATGAAGATGAAACATTCAGCATAACTTTTCAATCGGACGGTGAGGAGCCAATACTGGTAACTATTGTTTGGACTGATCCCCCCGGAGATTCTCCGGATATATCCCTGAATCCTGATGATATCATGCTGGTGAATGACCTGGACTTGCGTGTTGAGCATGAACAGTCCGGAACTACATACCAGCCTTATATTTTAAATCCTGCAAATCCTGCTGCCGCGGCGACAACTGGTGATAATGTCCGTGATAATGTTGAAAAAATTTATATAGAAGAACCGGCGGAAGGCGACTATACAATTCGGATAAATCATAAGAATACTTTAGAGAATGATTCGCAGGCGTACAGCCTGATTCTTTCAGGTCTTCACTGGGAGGATGATCCTCGAATTCCACCGACCGAGCTTAGCGCTGAAATAGATTACTCCGATGGCCTGATTTCTCTCCAGTGGAATTTTGAAGGAACCCAGGATAATGATTTTGAAGAGTTTAACATATACAGGAATGACAGGGTTATCTGGCGAACGACAGATACTGAATTTGATGAAACCCTGGTGGATTTTGATATTTATGAATATTTCGTAACCTCATCCTGGGATGTAGGGGAGTCTCGTCATTCGGAAGCAATTGAAATAAATTACCAGGAACCGCTTTCACCGGTTTATGTACGTGACCGTTATCGTTACGGTTCACTGGGAGAAGTAGTCATTGATTGGGAACATTTTACAGAACGTGAGATTTCCTATGATGACGGTTCATCCGAGGCGGACTTGATTTTTACCTCAGGAGTAGTCATTGGCGCTTCTTTCGCCCAACGTTTTAATGCAGAGGATACCGGTGATTTGTTGAAATTGGGCGCTTACCTGTTTGAAAATGAAGAATATTCTTTTGGCCGGGTAAACTTTGTTGTATATGCTGCCGGTGAAGATATTTCTGATCCCGGTGATACGCTATTTGTTTCGGATAGATTCACTCCCGACGAAGATGGCTGGTACTGGATGAATGTTGAAGAGGCTGATATCGACATAAGCGAGGGCGATGAATTCTGGATCGCCTTATCATGGACTGACATAGCACATACTATTCTTGGTCGTGATACTGATGGTGCAGGAAATGAGCGGGGGTATCTCTCAGGTGACGGCAGAGCATGGATGCGTTTGCCGGATATCATTGACGGCAACCCGATGCTGCGTGTAAAAATCGGTGACGGGCAGGAAGTCGGAGAGGATGGATTGACAGGATACAGTGTTACCCGGGATGGAGAAAACATTAGTCAGGTTACAGATAAATATTTTGAAGATTTGCTGCCCGGAGCCGGAACATATACTTATCTAATAACGGCAACCTATGAGCAAGGTGATGCTGAATCGGAAGCTCATGAAGTTTATTGGGATGGAACGGGTGTCAAAGAAAATCAATTGCCGAATTCTTTATCTATCGGTGATCCATATCCAAATCCGTTTAATTCAGAAATAATTGTCCCTGTATCGCTGCCTCAAAAATCTGATCTCAGTTTTGCTGTATATGATATACTCGGGCGTGAAGTGGATAGATTACAATACAATAACTTTACGGCTGGCAAGCATTATATTTCATGGTCAGGGAACAACCTGTCCGCAGGAATATATTTCTTACACTTTAAAACAGGATCATCAAGTCAAATCAGGAAGATAGTATTGGTGAAATGAAGGAATCCGACTATCGTTAACTCAGTTCATTGTAATCATAGTACCAATATTTTCGCGATAGTCTAAAAAAATCTATCTGAGCAATATAACCTTCCTCACATCGTCCATCTTTCCCGCCACACAGGCGTGGATGAAGTAGATTCCGCTGGGATGTTCCGATGCGTTGAATACTATATTATGATAACCTGCGCTGTAACTGCCAGAAGCGAGTTGTGCAACCTTTTGGCCTATGATGTTGAAGACTGATACATTTATTTCAGATTTGCCAGATAAACCAAATCTAATTAATGTGGTGCTGTTAAATGGATTGGGGTAAACTGATCTGACTGAAAATATATCTGGGATATCAGTCGAAAGGTCACCAGTTATCCCGGTCTCATTTACGATAGTGAAACTGAAATCCTGTTCACAACGGGTTGTATCGGCAAGCGAAATTGCTTCTACCCACCATTCTGCTGATATTGTATCTGCTTGTCTTCTCAGACCAAGTGAATCGATAAGATTCAGCGTAATATTTGGTTCGATTAAACCGGGAATAATAGCCTTCACTAACGGAGGATTCTCAGGAATGGACAGTCTGAGATGGAGGTCATATCTCACCGACTGGTCATCATCTTCATCTATAGATTCTTCCCAATCAAAGTATATGGAATAACAATCTTGGTATTCATAGAGTTCTTCATCTAATGGTTGTAATGGCGAAAACTCGCCTGGAGTGTAAATATTTGGTACGTTTTCAAACAGGATTACCGGATCACGAGGATTATTTTGAGAATAGAAATTGCCACAAACTAAATCCACATCGCCATCGCAATCAAAATCTCCACCGCCCACTGTTGTGAAGTGCGAAGTAGAACGGGAAATGATATGATACTCAAAGTCTTCCTGACCATCGTTTTCCCACCAGGTCAGATAACTATAGTTCGGATCACCTGTCCATAAGTCTTTTGAAATGCCAACAATATCGATGTCATTATCCAAATCCAGATCAACTGGATATACAAAACCGGGCCAATCGAACTCTCCCGGAAGATGGTGTTCTTCAAAATTTTGATCACCATCATTTTCCCACCAGACAAAATACCATGGATATGCTGATGCATTCAGAATATCCATATCATCATCACTATCAATATCAAAAGTACGGATTCTAATGGCTCTCTGATTCTGAGTAACTACATGCTCAGCAAAATCATTGTTTCCTTCATTTTCAAACCATCTTATACTACCCCTATGCACCCCTTCGATTCCGGTTGTCGAACAGAGCATGTCGATGTCACCATCTGAATCAACATCACTGGCATATACTGTATTCACAACGTCAATATTAAATGTAATGATGTTTTCAACAAAATTCTGCTCACCATCATTTATCCACCAGGTCAGGTTGCCTTCCGGACCGCCCCTGGCATTTCCTCCAGTAATCACATCAATATCATCGTCGTTATCAAGATCGATTGCAAAACTTGAATAAGATTGATGATATGTTCCCTCAACATGATGTTCTTCGAAATCCTCATCACCATCATTTTCCCACCAGAAGAATCCAGTCTCTTCATAGACCCTTGTAAGGATATCATTATCACCATCGCTATCAAGATCGATAACCACAGGCCTACCAGGATCATCTTCGACACGAGCAATTACTGATACATTAAATTCGCCATTTCCATCATTCTCCCACAATGAAATGTATTCTTCCTGCAATGAGGAACCGACTATATCCATGTCTTCATCGTTGTCAAAATCAATCACTTTAAGATATTTCCCCCGCCCTTCAAGCACCTGATCAGAAAATCCGAATTGAGCATAGCATACATTTACAAATATCAAACTAATTGATAAGGACGAACATAAAATATGTGCGATAATCTTCATGAATCTTCAATCCTTGATTTATAATTCCCTAATATAATCGATGTAATAATAAATATATACCCGTCCAGTCAGAATTCAAATACCAACCGGACGAGTGAGGCAATTAGTCCATATAAAATCAAAATGTTAAAAAGTCTCGGTATTATTATTTTATCAACACAATCTTCCGCACTTCGTCCAACTTTCCTGGCACACTAGCATGGATGAAGTAGATTCCTGCTGATAATCCTGATGCATCAAATGTCAGCTTGTGGTAGCCTGGCAAATAATTTCCATCTGCTAATACCGCGACTTGTTCACCAATGATGTTATAAGCTTCAACTGATAATTTCGCAGAAATTGGAAGGCTGACTACAGCTATCACAACCGGATTAAACGGATTAGGAAATGCTGCGGCAATTTCCCATTTTGTCGGAACTCCACTAAACATCCGTTCGTCAAGTTTCGTATAAGGTGAGATCTCAAAGGCAAACCATTCTCCACATTCAATTTCATCCTCTCCTGAAATGGCAGTCACCCCCCACGTGGCAGTCATAGATTCTTCCCAATACTGGATTCCCAACTCTTCAGGTAATATCAATTGAATACCAGGCGTTTCTATGCCTGAAACTTCTATCGTCGTATCAATTGTACCGGTAACAACGTGAATAGTGAATGTATATTCAATCACTTCACCTGGATCGGGATCAGATGAATCTTCCCAGGTGAAATCAATATCGAACGGATCAACTAATTCAATTACCGCTTCGTTTTCCGGTTCCAACAAATTGAAAGCTGAAGGTGGTTGAGGCCATGCAGTCGTAAAGGTAAAAGTATCAGACCATCTGCCGTCCGTAACGCCGTCATCAGCATGGACTGCCCACCAGTGTTCGGTGTCATCGTCCAATTCTTCAATAAAAATCGTAGTGTCTGTGCCGGCTTCACCAGTAATTGGATCAGTGAGGTCTTCATCTGTTGAAATAAATATTGTGTATGTTACTTCATCATCGGGATCAAAGGCTGTTTCCCAGGTGAACAACCAGTCAAGGGTATCAAGAACTTCACCGTCAGATGGCGATACCAGGTCAAATTCCTCAGGGAGTACAGGAAGCGACACAGTAAAAGACCAGCCGTCTTCCGGAGAAGACCAGATTCCTGCAGTGTTCAGGTCCTGGGCTCTGACTTTCCAGTAAACAGTGGCGCCGTCTTCAAAATCATCCAGTTCACCTGTACCTGCAAAATCTGCGGTGAATTTCTCAAGTTTATTTATTATTGCGTTCTTTGTATTTGAATTTTGTTGTACTTGAGGGGGAACGCCAATCAAATTCAATTGTTCCTCTTCAAAAGTATATGAATTCTCTTCAATACCCGTGATTGAATCCGCATCAGTGAAATCCGGATCATCTACCGACCAAACCAGGGTGTAAGTTATTTCGTCCCCATCATCGGGATCTTCAGCTTCTTCCCAGCTCAATGTTGGTGTAGCAGTATCGACAATTTCACCATCCTCCGGTGAATCAAGGTCGAATTCTTCCGGCGGTTGTACATCTTCACCGATTACTCGAATCATCCAGTCTGAATCAGCATCAACCAGTGTTGTCCCGTCAAATTCATAATGATGTCCTTCCCCATATCGCAGCTCTTCACTCATAACGAGATTTGGCATGGCAACGTCATCTACGGTTTCTGTTAATTCAAACCATATCCAGAAATCGTCACTGAAATTTACCAGTTCAGGGATTCCCGTAACATCCAGCTCGTGCCAGTCCGGATACGTATCGTCTGTGTCCGCAGTAAAAGTGTCTTCCCAGATTTCGTCTCCTGGTTCGTTACCTCCCTCAAAAATATGGACATCAAAGTCCACTTCATCTTCCAGGTTACTATTCCAAAGAATCCTTATCTCGGTAAGTTTAAGAGGTTCCAGATCATCAGGGATTTCGAAATGAGTTATCGGACCTTCGCCGGTTTCGAATCGTGTGGTGAAGCGCGACGGTAAACGATCATCATATCCGAATTGGTACTCACCCTCCGGCAGGACTTCCACGGTTACAGTTTCGGTCAAATTGTTATCAGGATAATCATCTTCTAACAAAATGCGTGCATAAATCTCAAATTCGCCATCATCTTCGGGTACCCATTCATCAATTCCATCATCAGCGTCTGTATCCAGAAAAAATGTCTCAGTCTCAGTCGGATCTAAAGTCAGGTTTTGCCCTAAAACATAAGGCGTATTATCCAGAGCCCAAAAAGCATTATAGACTTCTTGATTTGCTCCGAAATTTGCAAACGTGACAGTCGCCGGCACGGGTAAATCGACCGTATTCGGAAATGGTAAATGAAGAACACTGATACCAACATCGTGATCAAACCCGGTACTTGAGATTATTTTGACATCATCAATAAACAAACCGTCACCCACACCGCCGTCATCATTGTCATCAGTTTTTCCAACAATGCGAATACGAACAGTCTCACCTTCGTAAGGGGTTAGATCGATTATCTCTGTGTGAGCTCCATCATCGAGACCATACGTGCGTTCAACCCAGCCATCAAGTGAATTGCCCTCTCCGTTATCATAACCATAATCATAAATCAACCTTGTCCAGGTGACTCCATCATCATCACTGATATCTATCGTGTAATAGTCATCGAGCGAATTGTCACCATCACCATCACCATCTTCCATATTGCAATAAACCCAATAGGTCAGGAAACTCACGGGATAATTATCTTCAAAAGGGATATCTATTTCCGGGGAGATTATGGCACACAACAGTTCATCCTCAATTGTCATATTCCAGGCGTGGGTTTCGCTGTGATACTCATCATCCTGCAATTCCCAAAAGTCGCCATTGCCGATTTGTTCTATTCCAACCAGATCATCGGGTTCAGCCACATCTTCAGCATCGTTTTCCAGGTAATCATCATCATCGTCCGCTATGAGAATATCATCTAAGAAGAAACTTAGGTAATCACTGTCTGGTGTTGATTCTGACGGATCGCTGCAGAAAGTGAAACGGATCATGAAACTCTCTTCACCGGCAAAATCAGAGAGATCAAATGTGACTTCAGTCCATTCATCGTCAATATCGCCATTCCAACCTGCTATTCCTGTTCCCATTCCAAACTCGACGCCAAAGCTGTATAGACTTTCCGAATCATACTCAGGATCGGGATCTTCCAGTACATCCCAATCATCGCCACCATCTGTTGAGTACCAGACATTTGCTCCATCCCAGCCGTCATAACCATTAGGTTCACCTCCCGGTGCTTCGCAATCGAGGTACATCATAAATGTTAATTCAAGCGATTCGTCATCAGCTTCCGAAAGATCAAGTTCCGGTGATTCGAGGTACTGCAGCCAATGGTTGTTGTATCCTTCCAGGTCTTCATCACCACACCACCATGATGTTCCATCGTCATAAGCATTATAATCGCTGGTGTGCCATTGAATACCGACCCCGGTAAGATCAGAGGTTGTCCAGTCATCACCCTCCTCGAAATCAAAGTCGTAGATAGTGATATCTTCATCCAGTTCGTCAAGTTCAAGAGGAACAATCCTCCACGTATCCATCGGGATTGCCTTGATCAAATCAGCAGCAATAACCTGGGATAAAACCAACAGGCAGGTTGTAAGAATAAACATTGCTTTCTTAAACATTTCCGGCTCCTTTCACTGATGAAAAAACTAACTTATCCTTTTAAATAATAATCTGTTATGGCAACAAACTCCTATATATATGACAAATCAGGCTTTACTTAAATATCTTAATATCTTGTGAACAAGTCTATTTCAAGTACATCAATTTCCGTATTTCGCTGAACCCTGAGCTGGACGATACTTTCAGCAGGTATAGTCCGGCAGGTTGATTTACAGCATTCCAGTTCAAACGGTGGAAGCCGGGAACGGTCGATCCCCGATGGAGCATCGCAACATGCTGACCGAGAACATTTACTATTTCAACGTTTATCACAGCAACTTCAGGAACTGCAATAACTATGCTGACAGTCGGGTTGAATGGGTTCGGGTAAACAGCTTCGAGTGCCCAATTGGCTGGAACACCACTAAATTGATAATCTCTGATTGAGGTGATATCCCAAACAACTTCTACTGCATTCGATTCCTCAGACTCGCCTTCATCATATACCGCCGTTACCGAATATATATATGTATAAGTGCCTATTTCTCCAGGATTTGGATCAATTATCACTTCTAACCAGGTGAGTTCATCAGATGTGCCGACGTGAACCTCATCCCGGTAAATATTGAATTCGGTAAAATCGTCGAGATGCTCATGTTGCCAGGAAAGAGCAACACCAAGATACAGCGTTCCTACATCGAACTCGTCGGTCTCTGCCGACAGGTTGGTGGGCGTGTTTATCTCGATGCGCTCAGTATCCCAAACAACTTGTACAGCGTTTGATTCCTCAGACTCACCTTCGTCATATAACGCTGTCACAGTATATCTATATGTATATATGCCGAATTCTTCCGGATTCGGATCGGTAAGGGTTTCAGACCAGGTATCCTGTAGTGTATTACCGATATGCTCACCATCACGGTAAATCTTAAAACGAATCCAGTCATCAAGGTGGTCATGCTCCCAGGAAAGAGTAACCTCAAGCTGCAAAGTATCGCCATTGATCTCGACTGTATCTGCCGACAGGTCGGTGGGAATGTTTATCTCAATGCGTCCAGTATCCCAAATGACTTCTACCTCTGCACTCTCCGTTTCACCTTCATCATAAACAGCAGTTACTTCGTACTCATATGTATATGTACCCTCTTCACCCGGATTCGGATCTTCAATCCATTCATTCCAGCTATTCTGCTGGGTGTTACCTATATGCACACCATCTCGATAGATCTTGAAACGAAGCCACTCATCAAGGTGGTCATGATCCCAGGACAGTGTTACTGAAAGCTCTAAAATATCTCCATCGATCACTTCCGTTTCTGCAACCAGGTTAGTGGGTGGATCAACGTCAATTCTTTCAATGTCTCCATTAACATTCGGAATGATTCTCAGTCCTGTACGGTGAAGACTGATTACACCGTAAAAGGTTCCCCAATCGCCAGCCGAAAACTCTGTCATGTCAAGGTTTGCTGAACCTGATATCTGAACTTCACATTGACCGGAACCGTCATTCACAATCGTGGAGTAAGTACCTTGATCGGGAGGATCACGGTTGATCTGACCGCTGATCCGAGCCCAGGTACCTTCTCTTTGATCATTTTGACTCATATCACCGGTGTTTTCAATTAGTGGATCAGGTGATGGAAAGTCATTGCCGGTCACTTCAATTTCAAAGTTGGTGATGCGGGTTATGTTATTCTCTTCTACCAGGAAACCGAAAACATCTACTTCGTCACCACGCATTATCTCCGTCTCTTCTTCCCAGGGATCATCATCCCAGATCTGTATGCCCCAACCGGAATCATCCTGGATATAAATATTTGTATGCACTGTGTCGGTTACATTTGTCCCCTGGGTTACAATTCCGGTGGTCAATACCCAGGTTTCCAGATCTTGTTCCTGTTGCAGCTGCCTGATAGAACGCTCAAATATTGGTGCCAGTTCAAAATCCAGCTCATTATCACCCTCCTCGACTTCCACATCCACCTCAAGGAAAGTGACATAATCCTCCGCTTCAATCTCGAAATCATACACTCCGCTAAGTACTTCATCAACAGAATAAACACCATCATCATCGGTCGTAGCCTCATAATTGCCAAAAGTAACTACAGCGCCCTCAATCCCTGCCTCAGTCATGGAGTCGGTTATAATCCCAAATACTGAAGCATCAGCTTCAGGAAAATAAAATAGTATGGATAAGCATTTGACTAAGATACATACTATATATTGTGGTTTTAACATTTTGGTCCTCTTATGTTCTTTGTCAACTGTTTAAAGGTTGTTGGGTTTATTTTCACTGCAGTCGTTCTCAACCATGTGAGTCATCAGCATGCATAGCCGTCCCCAGGATATCAATATCATCGTCACCATCTATGTCTGTGGCATAAACAGAGGAAGCGCCGTCGAAATTACCTGTTATTGTGTGTTCTACGAATTCAATCTGAGTAAAAACCTGAATGGGATGAAAAATATGGATGGCAAAACTTAAGGCAACCAATGTAACTGTAGTTTTCATAGCTCATTCCCTTTACAAATACAGTAGATTTCTAAGTGGGTAATGAAAGTTGCAAATTGTTTAAATACAATATAGACACAGAGCTGCTGGATTCCTATAGTCATTGATAATATAAACTAAAAAGCCAACGTAATCAGTGTCAGCTTTGTATATAAATCGATATGCTCTCATTTCTATTTCATCAACACAACCTTCCGTACCTCATCCATCTTTTCCGGTACTCTGGCGTGGACGATGTATATCCCGCTTGTCAGATTTCCTGCGTTGAAGGTCAATTTATGGTATCCGGAACTTGAATGATCATTAACTAATAACGCTACCTGTTCTCCAAGGATATTGAATATTCGCACATCCAGTTTTGACTGCTGAGGAAGTGCAACGATTACGGTGAGTTCGGGATTAAATGGATTTGGATATACCGCTTCAAGCGCCCATTCTGTCGGGATGCCGGACCAGGGACCCTCAATGACGGATGTATTGTTCCAAATGACCTCAGCTTCATTGGAATGTTCTGAATCACCCTCATCATAGACTGCAGTTACCGTGTATATCCAGGTATAGGTTTCGTACTCGCCGGGATTAGGATCTATATGTATTTCCGACCAGGTCATTTCCTGAGTGTTTCCTATATGTTCTTCGTCCCGGTAGATTTTGAAACGAAGCCAGTCATCGAGATGATCATGTTCCCACGTCAGTGTCACTTCAAGCTGAAGTGTATCACCCTGGATTACTTCTTGATCTGATGTTAAGTCTGTTGGTGGGTCTATGGCGATATGTGATACGTCTTCCTGCATATTCGGGATGATTCGCAAGCCCTGGCGTGACAAACTGATTACACCGGTGAATATTCCCCAATCACCCATAACCATATTAGTCAAATCAATAGCGGTGGTTTCTACAATACGAACTTCGCATTGTCCGCTGCCGTCATCCACGATCAGGGAATAGTCCCCTTCACCGGGAGGATCGCGGTTAATCTGTCCGCTGATCTGACCCCATGTGCCTTCACGAAGGTTGAGTTGAGACATATCTCCCGTGGATTCTTCCAATGGGTCGGGCATTGGATTATTATTGCCTGTCACCTCCAATTCGAAGCTGGTGATACGTGTGATTTCATCCACTTCAACCAGGAAGCCCGTGACATCTATTTCATCACCACGGTTAATGTTATTTTCAGGATCCCAGGCATCATCGCCCCAGACCTGGATTCCCCAGCCGGAATCATCCTGGATGTAAATGCTGGTGTGTTCGGTGTCGGTGATGTTGGTTCCTTGGGTGACAATGCCGGTGGTGCTTACCCATGTTTCAAGCTCCTGCTCGGTTTGAAGTTGAGCGATTCCTCTTTCGAAGATGGGAGTTAGCTCGAAATCCTGCTCGTTATCGTCATCCCAGCGGATAAGAACTTCCTCGGTATCGGAGCGAGCATATCCCTCTAATTCAGCAAAAACCATGTACCTGACTCCGTCATGAAGCGTCTCAGCCGTGTATTCGCCATCCTCGTCAGTCAGAACTTCACGATAAATGTCACCTGTCCCGGTATCAATCACTGTGACCGTTACGCCGAAAAGCAGCTCTTCGGTCAATGCATCGGAAACAATCCCGGTTAAATCGCCGGACAGGATATCAATGGCAAAATTAATTTCGTTTTCGCGTTCTTCCACTTCAACATCGTCTTCCTCAACATCGAAATAACCCTCAGTGAATATATTTACATCATATTCACCGGCTTCAATATCCTCGATGAAATAATATCCGCTATCGTCTGATACGGCAAAATAGCTGGAATCTCCCAGGTAAATATCTGATCCTTCAACTCCGGTTTCTGTTTCTGAATCAGTGATATATCCCGTAATGGTGGCGAGGGGTATCATCTCGAAATCGAAAGTGTTTTCACCGGGCTCGACATCAACTACCTCCCGATAAACGTAATAATGATCAGCAGTGATACTTACTGAATGTGCACCCTGGTTTTGCAGGGGTACTTCCCAATCACCATTTTCATCAGTGGTGGTGTCATCGTTTCCGAAGCGTAAGGATGCACCTTCAATTGGATCGTTCGTGTCAACATCGGTGACAGTTCCTGAAACAGTGGACAGGGGGAATAATTCGACGTCGAGGGTATTTTCACCCTCCTGGATTTCAATCTCTTCTATATGACGGGAATAATCTGTGTGTGTGACGACAACAGTTCGTTCTCCGGACAGCACACCCTCGATGAAGTAGTTGCCGTTAGCATCGGTGGTGTCTCGAGCGGCGCCGGCACGAACTACTGCATCTTCGACAGGATCTTCTGTCTCGCCATCTGAAACAGTTCCTGCAAGAGTTGCATCGGGTACAGGATCAAGGTCGTTCTCCCACCAGACAAGATTCGTAGTCGCAACTGCGGCACCCACTACATCCAGATCACCATCACTATCAATATCCTCAACGTGAATCCACCGTACACCGTTGAATAAGGCAGAAATGGTATGTTCTGTGAAATCCTGGTCTCCGTCATTTTCCCACCATGCAACTTCATCTCCAGTATTTGCACCGCCTACTACATCAATATCTCCGTCCAAATCCATGTCAGCAGCATATATAGATTTCACACCCAGGAAATTATCTGCTATAGTATGCTCAATAAAATCAAGCTCATCATTTTCCCACCAGGTGATGTCGTTTGCTTGGGATGCAGCACCCAGCACATCGATATCGCCATCCCCGTCAACATCACAGGCAAACACCTCAAGTGCATTATCAAAATTATCTGAAATTGTATTCTCGGTAAAATCCTCGTCTCCGTCATTTTCAAACCAGGCAACATCATCTGCGATTCTGTTTGAGGCAATAATATCAGTATCACCGTCTCCATCCACATCAGCAGCACAAACGGAACATGCACCGTCGAATTCATCAGAAATTGTATGTTCAGTAAATGTCTGATCGCCCTCGTTCTCCCACCACAATATTTCATCTGCATTAAATGCAGCGCCGATAACGTCAAGATCATCGTCACTGTCAATATCCGCAGCTTTCACATATTGGGCGCCATCAAGATCTGTATTTAGAATGTGCCGGGTGAATTCCTCGTCACCGTCATTCTCCCACCAGCTTATATCATCATTTGCACCACTCGCTGAAGCGAGGACGTCGATATCATCATCGCCGTCAAGGTCAGCGGCATGTATCCCGAAGGGAGCTACGTAATCCACCTGGATTGTATGTCCGGTGAAAACCTGCTCACCGTCATTTTCCCACCATGATATAGCTTCAGCCACCCTGCCGCCGCTGACAACATCAGTGTCGCCATCGCCATCAAGGTCAATGGCGAAAACAGATACAGCGTTGCCGTAATTCGCGGCGAAAGTATGTTCGGTGAACTCTATCTGGGCGAAGATTTTCTGTGAGATGCAAGTGCAGGTAAGGAAAGTCACAAGAGAAATTAATGATTTTGTCATCTGTCCCTCCTAAAGCATTGGTACGATATACAAAAATGTACACAATATTTAATAAATACACAATTTATAAATTGAATCATATTAAATATTCTGCTGTCAATTATAGTAAGCAATCATGGATTCTTCAGATTATTTTAAAACATTTTAGTCTGGGACGGGATTATCTGCACATATTGTGATACGCTTTGGTCAACAATCCGATGAGGGAGTTGAATCAATGAAATAAAGAGGGCTTTCCTGCCTTCCCTAATGATTTCAGTGTATATGAGAATTACAAAATAATAGTATATTCCTATATCTATGTATATAGAGAGAAAGTCTGATTATGAAATAATGTCATTCATAACATATTTTCTGAAAGATGGGCTAATCAGGACAAGTGGTGGTATCTTGAGAGGTAAACCAAAACGAACTTTCTGAACAATCGAGTAGGGTGAGGCGGAGTGATCTACTTCGCCTCATCCCTCTCACAGAACCGTACGTACGGTTCACGTATACGGCTCCTGTTTACTTTCCCTTGATATTTCAGACAGAACACCCTGTTTTCAC
>JAVCCM010000104.1 GCA_030765455.1 Candidatus Electryonea clarkiae
CATTTTTCCCATCCTGAAGTGCAAAGGTTTTGGACTGTTTTAATCAGTATCCTTGCACAAAAGATAGGAAAAACAACGCTCAATCTCTCCCCTTATAAGGGTAATTGATTTATTCAGGAGACCCTATATATTAAAAGTGAAGGGAAAAACTACAATTTTTCGCAAATTATTAATTGTGAATTAATATAATGAATACAATAAATTTTGCGTTTTACAATTTTGAGGATGGTTGAGGAAACTTCATCTTTTGTGTAACCATATGAAAAAATGCAGAATTGTCCAAAATTTACATCAAAACAACGATACAAATTGGATAATTCTCATCTTTAACTTAAGTTAGCATGAATGCACCTGAATGCTATCAACGTGGTTCTCAAAAGTAGTTGTTTAAAACGACGGACCAATTCTAAGTTTTATTATATTTCCCAGTTCCGGAAATCTGGCACTTCTTGAGAATTCGATACGAATTATTTCCCTGTAGGGTATGTGAAAAATTATTCCCGCACCATACGCTACATCCCATCCCTGCTTTTCATTGATCATTGGATCAAACGGGTTATCGATTTCCCCGCCGACAATTTTATAATCTGAAAACAGTGCATACGAAATCCCGAATTTCAGGTCATGAGTGTAATCTTGTAATGGCTCGAACGTATTGAAAGTCACATAAGTTATCGGCAGCAAATCGCCACGAAACTCGCCGGAAAATCCTAAATAATGAATCCCTTCGTATTCGTTTTTTAGCGGGGTGCGAATACCGCTATGCCGGTCGAGCAAAACGTCTCTATACCAGGGAACATCTCCAAAACTCATTCCCGACTCTACTTGGCCAGCAAAGATTAGATTCTTGTTTAACGATCGATAAGCGGAAAGAATCAGGTTTGGTCTGATATATTTTGTGTAATCGTCATCCAGACTTGTTTCAAAAAGAACCGATATCTCAGATAGTTCCCCCTGCCTGGGCCAAGGACGATAAATGCGGGTATCATGTGAGAGATATATCCCGATCTCAGATAATAAATCCCTGCTGTCATATAATGTATTATTATTAATGCCATTTGTATTGAAGGGATCCCAGTTAAATGTACGTGCTTCCAAACCTCCGGTTAACCAAAGCCTCGTGGTCAATCCGAATCTCCGTCCAAATTCTCCCTGCACCGATAAATCTTCTGTCTCAATACCTTTCCTTCCGGTAATACTCGCAGGGTCTTCCTCGATATTTCCCTTTCCTTCTATTTTTGCAAACCAGTCCCTGTTGCCCCTTACATAAGGAACAGACCAGCGCAGCTTTCCTCCCATCGAACTGCCTGTCCATCCGGTGATGGACATATCTTCTGCCCTTCCTCGAAAATTCAGGTGTGAAATCAGGAATCCGTAGTCTATTTTTTCTGTGGGACGATTATTATCTACTGATATATATATTCCTGGCCAGATATACCAGAGCTCAACAACTTTTATTACCAATTGCGTCCTGGATTCTTCGTTTTGAATCGATATTTCCACCCGGCTGAATAATCCCAGGGATTCGAGACGCAACCTGTCCCTGTCAATTGCTGAATCATCGACAACTTTGCCCGGAGTGAGTTCTATCTCGTGTAGAATTACAGATCTATGAGTGATGTGATTACCTATTACAATAACAGTATCGATTAGCTGTGCAATATTCTGTGATGCCAGGGCTTGAGTGGATGATGCACCAAAGAATTGGAGCATGACAATAATGGTTAATAAAAGTACAATACCTGGATTTTTACCACAAATACGTGACCGCGGCAGATATTGTATCGAGTCGGTATGATTTGTCTTTTCGGCTGTCTTCAACTTTAAATAAATTCCCATTTACGTACCATCGAAACCGTCTTGTGTCACGAGTCATTACTTGAAAGACCGGACCTCCGACAATATAATTTCTAACTCTTTCTATTACAGTCTCTCCATCGATCCCACGGTTAAATTTATTCTCGATCCTATGCTCAAAATGATAACCGAGACGAACTTTTAACTGCCGCCAGAAGAATTTATGCATTGAAACCGAGAAGAACGAAGATGTCCATTCATCAGATACATCTTGTGTAAATTCTTCCCAGAGTAATCTTCCTCGATCTTCCTGGTCATATCTCACTGAAACATCGCCCCCAATATCACGCCATACGGGGAAACTTAAAGTATCAGCTACCGACCAACGTCTGATTGCTTTGCTTCTCAAAGAAGAACGTGTGGTCGGATCATCAAAATCAAATGATGTATAATTAGCCATCACTATAAATAATACTTGATTTCGCCAGCCTGGTTCCGGAATCCACTCTACTCCCGGTCTAAGAATCAGAAATCGATTATAGCGATTGTCTGCAGAACGATCTGAGCTAATATAAACAAGATGATCGCTCATTAGCGACAACGCGATTGAAGCTTTAGCTTCCTCTGTTATCCATTTCAGTCCGGTAATACTGATTTGATGGATCAGGCGGTCCCTGTCGGAAAGCTCCACATCTTCAGGAGAATCATACCTGAGTTTTCGTGTATTATAATGAAATATCAGGCTATCTTCTTCAAAAGATTTTATCAGCTTCGTGCCAAGCGTCTGCAACCTTCCGAGGATAAGACTTTCTCCATAATCACGATCTTCGATCATATACGCATAATATAACTCAGAGGAAAGATCTCTCCAGTCAAAGCCGAGGCTGAATCTATTATTAAAATCCAGCTCATTACTTTCTCCCGGTCCACCTCCTATGTATGAAACAGCAGCCTTTCGAAATGTGAGATCATAAGAGCTTACTAATCCGGAAGACGACACAGTTGTAAGTTTATTATTGAACAGAAGCTGATCCTGTATCCTGCTTACAATATTACCTTGAGCGCCTAAAAAAAGATCAGTTCGATTATTTTGCCATTGAGCATTAAAAGCATCTCTCGAATCATTTGTAACCCAATTATAAGAAGTGTTCAACCGGGCACTATGATTTTGCCTGTCACCAAATTGGTTCAGACTTGCTTCTGACTGAATATTCGGCAGGTGTAGATCAAGCCCTGAGAAAGTTAACCCGAATCTTCCTGATGGTCCATTTCCACTACCTTCAATCTGACTATCCCAGGCTGAACCACCAAGTAGATGTGTTTCAAACCGTTCAGGTTTTCTCAGCCTTAGTCCTCCTCTGAATGCAGATCTCTGAATCTGGCTGTTTTGACCGGTTACGACAGGGGAAGAGAGGTCAAGCGGATCAAACCTGAAAGGTTGAACATCCGTAACTCCACGATCAACTATGCGAGCCGCTTCCTGATCCCGAAAAGTCTGATTTTGAATATCAAGGAGCAATCCAACCGTCTTATTTAATTGTCTTTCCGCTTCAACCTTAATCCCAAGTTCACGCTTCCATTGAGACTTATAACCCGGTAATTCACGAAGCACAACTTCACCATAACTTGAAGAATGCAATTTCCAGGGACCGGATATCGGATTGATAATACTTATGATACGAAGTGAACGAGTCTCAAGTACCTGGTTAAAAACTGCTGAAACTGAATCAGTACTGGCTTGAGCATAAACATTAAGATAAATGAATGGGATGAATATCAAACTGAATTGACGATATCTCACTCCCCTGACCCACCTCGTTTTATTGGCGCGTAATACTTTATTCCGTAAATATCCGCCATTTCACTCGAATTACCACTGCTTTCAGGCTGTAAAGCACCGGCTGAAATGATTAATTTCAGAGCCTCTTCAACCGGTATATCCAATAATCTGACGTCTTTTTTGGGAACGAAAAGGAGAAATCCGGATGTTGGATTTGGAGTGGTGGGAAGAAATACGCTTATTACATCCTCATCAAGTATCTCCTGAACAGGTCCCCTGGTGTCTTGTGTCAAAAAACCGATACACCACATACCTTTGTGAGGATATTCCAGGAGTACAGCTTGTTTGAAGACTTCCTTTTTCCCTCCGATCATAGCCTGGGAGATTTGGAAAATTGCAGTGTAAACTTTGTTAACCAGTGGGATTCGTTCTATTGATCTCCTGATAAAATGTGCGATCCTGACACCGAGCACCTGGCTCGCAAACCAGCCTGAAGCAACAATCAACGCTATCAGTGTCAGAAAACCGATGCCGCGTATCATATTGTCTTGAAAAAATGAAATATCAAAAAGGTTGGCAAGGATCCACCGGATTGGTCTGCCCAATACATTATCAGAAAAAACAAAGACTTCAGAGACAATCCAAATGGTTAAAAATAAAGGACCGATGAAGACAATTCCCGTTACAAACCAGTTTCGTAATCGTTTGAAACGGTCACCGCTTGATGAAGAATCTTGTGACGGATGTCCATTGGTCATGATCTAATGCACTTCCCTATTTAGTATTTTGAATGATAGTCCGGGATTACCTATAATTAGCGCCTGACCGAAAACCAAGCTAAATTAATACCGAGAGGTGTCAATAACTATTGCTACCTTTTGAATTTCCCTGAAGGGGAATAACATGAATAGCCGTGGGCGCCAGCCCACGGAGAATGATTGTCATAAATTCACGTCCCTGAAGGGGGCGTACAACAGTTGGTTCAACCCATTTAGGGTTGGATTTATTGCGTTTACCTTGTCCCACGGGCTTCACCCGTGGCTATTCATGTTTATCTCCTTCGGAGATATTTTCTATGAAACAAATAAAATTCTCATTCTGCACAACAGATTTGAACTCCCTCTGCAAAACAGGCAATAACACCCATTGTAAAATAAATGTAAATAACTTATTGTAATCAAGATTTAAGAGTTTTCAATCAGATTCGGATTTAGGTTAACCAGTCCCCTCGCAATCATTAGTACTTTTATACAACTCCAATTCTCAACTATCGAGTTCAATTATTTGGTCACCGCTGATCTCAGGAGAAATCCCGCTAAAAGCTTCATAGCCCATTTGCACAGCCATTTCAATTATCCTGATCTTCTCTTTATTAGGTGTTTCCTTATTAGATTCTTCCTGTAATTTCTCCAGCATCCTCTGAAGAAAAACCCCTTGCGCGCTCCCAGTTGCAGCATTTTTTACTGCCTCATCCAGGTTGAATGCAGGTCTAAGCAGTGATTTGTCAATAAAATATCCGGCAGCAATCTCAGACAGATCAAGATCAGGCTGCCAATATAATCCCCGGCTGTAAGATCCCTCTACTTTTATTCGAACGATATCCTCTTTTTCACATTTTGCATCCAAAAGCATTTCCTTGATTCGCTTTTCGGCTGAATTGTCCTCCCTGATACCGGCAAGATTTACCTTTATAGTGAAGTATTTACGGTTATCTACAGGGATGACTTCACATGAATTCTCAATAACGCCATTTTCATCAATATCAAAAAGAAACGCTCCACCCTGGTTTTGAGATTTGAAATCACGCTGAAATGGAACGCCGGAGTAAGCCCCGATAGTCTTTCCATGCTGATCTTTGATTACAGAGTGAGAGTGATAATGCCCCAGGGCAACAAAGTCAAATCCTTGATCTATCAACTCTTTATCTGAGAACGGCGCTGTAATAAGTCTTTCAGGAGCGCCGGAAGCTAAATGTCCAGTATCCCGTGATCCATGAAAAACAAGAATATTGATTCCATCATTATTACGCGGAAGTTTTGATGCCAATAGTCTATCAGTGACCGGTGTATTTGCCCCGGTTGCCATCGCTGTTAAAGAAATACCAGGCAATGTAGGGATTTTGTATGACTCAAATTTGTTACTCTTCACAATATGAATATTATCATTCCAGACTGCGCCATGAATTGATGCAATGTTATCTCGATAGGGACTGTCCATACTTAAAAAGTCATGGTTTCCGGGAACGATAAAAACTGGAACAGGTGCTATGCTTCCTAATGCCTCCATTATCCTTCGGACGACTGAAAATTGAATCGTTTCGTCATCCCACAGATCACCGGGAGCCAGGATTAAATCAACTTCACGCTTTTTAACAATGTCAATTAATTTATCCAACAGTCCGGCTTCTTCATTTTCACGAATCCGGTGAATGTTATCGTCAAACTCATACGAAGCAGGAAGAACGCCTGCACCGAAATGCCAGTCAGAGGTCTGTAAAATCCGTAGTTTCATCTCTGACTCGCCTCAAGATCAACCCAGTTAATTTTATTTCGTAAAGAGTCACTCAAATTTTCATACCAATCAATGTGGCGTTTCTTGTGACAGGACATAACAATTACCTGCTGACCATCTTCAACTCTTTCTGTAAGTAGATTCATACCGTTTGCAAAACGTTCATCATCCATGTGAGCAAATGGTTCGTCGAAAACATAAGGCGCTTCAATCACTCCACCAGCTAAAAAGTCGCTCAATGCCAGCCTCGCGCCAAGAAACAAAGCATCGCGAGCGCCTGCTGATAAAACTCTTTCAAGGTCTTCAGCATGCAGTTCTTTGCCTGTGCTTTTGTCAGTCGCAAATATTTGCAGATCACTATCAAAATGCGCTTCACTCCAGCGTGGACTGAGATTTTCAAGTATCGGAGATAGTCTTGTGTTTAAGAGGTTTGCAGCATTTCCGAATACCTCCTGCTCCACATCTTCCATTACCTCCTTCGCCATACTCAAAGCATCATTCTGAACGTTGAAAGCAGTCCTCATCCGTTTATACTCATTCAACTTCATCTCGAGTTCATTTCGTGCTTTGGGGATATCTTCCAGAGACGCTCCTACACGTAATCGCTCGTCCTGAATTTCTCGTTCAAGATCACGGAGATCAACTACCAGCTCTTCCTCTCGGTTCCGTAAATCTTCAACCGTTCCCTTCTCTGCTTCGATTGAAGACAAGCTTTCAATCCGCGTTTTTATATACTCAAGACGCGATTCAGCTTTCTGAATTGAATCTTTGTCATGTAAATCCTTCTGTAAAGTGTGCAGTTTATCTTCAACTTCGCGAAGCTGCTTTGCTTTTTCTGCACTAAGCCTGAATTCCTCGGCTGCTTTTGATACTTCTTCACTGAGCGGGATTCCGGCTTCCTCGCACAGGATTTTTAATTCATTCCAGGGGTTTTCGAGCCGCTCCGATGCTCGCCGGGAGTTATACAAACTGTTTTCGATTTTTGCCTTGATGTTTTTTAACTCGTCAATCCTTATCCGATAAGTTTCGAGCAACCTGATTAGCCCGTTAATATCTCCTCTTGTCGGTGTTTCACCGGAATTCAACATACCGGTACTTTCAAGGTATGGCTGTAGCCGGTCACCTGTTAACCGCAGGTCAATCTCCGCTTCTTCTTTCAAAGCTTTTAACCTGAAGTATTCATCTCCCTTTCCAGCAAGTTTTTTCCAGTCGGATAGGATATTCTCGACAGATTCTATCGTGTCTTCACCAAGTGATTCAATAAATTCATTGAATAAAGATTCACCTTTAGCTTCTTCTTTCTCTAATCTTCGTAAATCAGTTTTATACCTCCTGGTGCGTCGTTTATTATTTATAGACTCAATCAGGGTAAAAACTCCTACAATGACCATAGCCAGTAAAAGAGTAATAAGCGCTAAACCAGAATTTTTCAGTAGATGCCATTCAAGCGCCGCACCAATTGAAGAAAGCAGCGCCACGAGAATAATGACTATCAGTTTTGGTCTCAAACGGAATTTCCAACGATTCAGCGAGGGAGTTAACTGGGCAACCTCACGATCTACTTCCTCCCGCTTCTGAATTGCCTGGTCTAATTGCGATTTTAGTTCTTCAAATTTCTCTATCACAGAATCAGGCCATTGTTGAATTCGCTCCTTCACCACTTGAAGCCGGTTTGCAAATATTCCTTCGGAAACAAGACGTTCACGTTCTTTCTCAAGCTCCTCAGAGTGACGTGAATACTTATTATCCAATTCCCTCCAACTTTTTAAGTTGCTAAGAATCTCGTCAAGTTCACTATAATCTATATCCTCAAGGTTTACAAATTCACCTTTTATTCTCTTTCTGTCTTCACCATATTTTTCTTCCAGCCTGGCTAATGATTTTTGTGCTTCTTCAGCCTGTTCCTGAGCTTCCTGGTAACTTCCAATAGCAGTTTCAAACCTGTGAAGAGAGTTCAAAGGAAACTTTTTATACTCCCTGAGTTTAAACGTTTCAGCTTCAAGTCTCGCCAGTTCCGCATCAGCATTATAAGAGCGGCGTACTCGTTCCCGAAGCTCCTCCTCTTCTGACAGTAGCTGTCCTTTTTTTACCTGTTCGATTGAATTGTAAAGCTGCTTTTTGACTTCATTTTTCTTGTCGATGTTTTTGATTGTTTCTTGATTTTCCGAACTCTGACGAACGATATCTTCCAGTTCATTTTCAGTAAAATTTATTTCTTTTACCAGACGATCCAAAATTGAATCCAGTTTTACCGGGGTTTTGAAAAGCTCTTTTATTTTCACAGACCTGCCGGTTTCTTCCAGAATATCCAGTGCCTGTCGAATAGTTGTATCTCCCGGTGATGCAGTCACGACCTGCTGAATTCTCTCAACCAGATCAACCGGTCGAGAGACCAATTTGGCTTCTTCCTGTTTTATTACGAAGCTTCTGAGGAAAGCTGACGGGCTCAATCCGCCGGTAAGAACTTCTCCGAGTGCGTCACGGTTACGTGATTTTAAATATTGTGTAGTTATCTCCTTTTTGCCGTCCTGCAGCACTTTTAATGTCCGTGTTCCAAGGTCCCGTGTAACAGTCAACCCTCGATTACTCCACATAAGGTCGAGTTCGACAGAAAAATCTCCGCCTTGCCAGGGACTATAATCTTCCCCCTGTGGACGGGGATCCACATCAATTCTTTTCCGTTTGTCCGCAAGTCCGTATAATGCGGCAACAAGGGCAGCGAGGAGGGTACTCTTCCCTGCTTCATTATTTCCTACCACGAGGGTTAGACGCTTTGGATCAAAGACAATCTCTGTATCCAGCATACCAAACCGGGCAGGACGGATTTTCAGCCATTGAAGGGACTTGACAGTTTCAGCAGTATTGTTGGTTTTCCTGGATTTCATAATTTAACGAAGCAACCCGGCTGCATCGGATCCGGGCTGCATCCTAAATTTTGCTTTCACTCTTTATTTAAGGTACTTGAACACATTCGTACCCGGTGGCAGAACAATAGTCGTATTTTCGTCAACAGCTTTCTTGTACATTTCAAGGGATCTGGAGAATTCATAGAAAGAAGGATCCCGATTGAAAGCTTTAGCATAAATCGAAATTGCATCGGCTTCGGCATCACCCCGCAATATCTTGGCTTCTTTGTAGGCATTCGCCAGAATGACTTTAATTGCCCTGTCAGCTTCTGCTCGTATTTTCAACGCTTCTTCTTCACCCTCGCTCCGGTAGAGGTTTGCAATCCGTGACCGCTCTGCTCTCATCCTTCGATAGATAGCTTCCTCATTCTCTTCCGGCAAATCAGTGCGTTTTATCCGTACATCAAGTATCTCGATTCCGAAGTCCTTCGCCTTAATATCTGCTCCTTTTGTGACTATAATCATAATTGAATCACGATTTACTCCTACTATTTCATCAAGAGTACTCTGTCCAAGCTCTTGAAGCAGGTCGGAATAAATTATATCGTCCAACCTGGCTTGAGCAGAACTTTCGGTTCGGACTGTCTGCCGGAAAAGCAGGGGATCAGTGATTCTCCACCTGGCATAAGAATCAACCACCATATTTTTTTTGTCCTCGGTTACAACGATGTTCGGTGGTGAATCATATATCAGCAGCCGCTTCTCAAATCTCTCTATTGTATTGAAAGGTGGAGGTAATTTAAAATGAATACCTGCATCTGTGACGGTACGAAGTGGTTTACCAAACTGGAGCACGATGACCTGGTCAGTCTCGTTGACCGTATAAATAATCAAGTTTATAGCGATAATAGCGACTATGGCTATTATTATATTGGTAAATGGCTTGCTCCTGTTCATCGTACACCTCCCTTGCTCCCTGACGAAGCAGCATTTCCAACAGGCACTCCAGCCCCGATAATATTGATCAAGTCGCCGCCTGATTGTGTTTTAAGGATATACTTATTTATACCGGGAAGAATATCTTCCATTGTTTCAAGCAGCATACGTATTCGAGTTACATTCGGCGATTTTTTGTATTGTGCAAGTTGAGCAAGGAAATTTGCGGCATCTCCCTCAGCCTCAGTTACTCGTTGAGCGGCATACCCTTCAGCCTGCAATACATTCTCCGCAGCTTCACCACGGGCCTTCGGAATCAGGTTATTTCTATAACCCTGTGCCTCATTGACTAACCGTGCTTTATCTTCTTTCGCAGATGCGACTTCACGGAAAGCATCAGCTACCTGGCGCGGCGGTTGAACATCCTGTAACTGAACCTGGACAACCGCTACACCACATTCATAACTATCGAGAATGTCTTGCAATAACACCTTGGATGTAGCCTGGATCATGCCCTTTCCAGTTGTCAGCACTTCGTCAATCGGGTGGATACCTACCACCTGTCGAATTACTGCTTCCGTAGCAAAATGAACAGTCATGGGTACGTTGCGGACGTGAAACAGGTATTTGACAGGATCGGCGATTTTGTATTGAATGATCAGGTCAATGTCCACCATGTTCAGTCCACCGGTGAGCATCAGGGACTCTTGTGGCACGTCGCGAGTTTGTGTCTTGGCATTATTTGGACCTCTACTGCGGAAGCCGATCTCGATTCGTTTGATCTCGGTAACTTTAGGCTTGTCCAATTGTTCGAAAGGCATGGGCAGCCTGTAATGGAGCCCCGAGGAAGTGATTCTACTCATCTTTCCAAATGTTCGGATCACACCCTTTTGATCAGGACCAACAATATATATTCCACTCAGCAGGTAAATTAGAGCTACAATACCGAGCAGTAACCACCACCCTCCGAACATCTTGCTCAAATCGGGCACTCGAAATGTTTCTCCACCTACTACTATGTCCTTATATGGTATTTTCATCAGCATAACCTCCGGTTAGTTAGATATTATCTCATCATATAAACGTACTGTACAAAATGCTTCCAGTCTTCATTAGTCTGGTCATAAACAAAAGCGTAATCTACAAACATCCTTGCTTCAAGAGAACGTAACCCTACACCTCCAGTGTACCACCTGCCCTCACCCTCTCCATTCTCCTCATCCCAGCGCACAAATCCTCCGCGGAGAGCCAATGAAGGATTAGAAGATAGTTCAAATCCAGTTCGGATCCGTTTTCCCGACTGTTTCAATTCATCCCATGAATCCGCAGTTGTTCCAATACTATAGGTGGCAACTCCCGCCTCATAGGCGAGTCCAAGATCAGTGCGTCTCTTCATTGTCTCGAAGCGGTTTCCACCGATAACAATATTCCTAAATACCATTCCATAGGTTGCACCGGTATTTGTCCGCGCCATAAAACCAAAATCAACCGGGAATCCACCTATCCACTCACCGTCCGGTGTTTTTTCCATCGCCCACTTGAAATTCAGGGCAGCAGGAGAATATGGAGAGAACTTGTAAGCAAATGGAATTCCGACCATAAAGTTCTGTCTTTCCCCATCAAATGTCGGTTGCTTCCAACCCTGCATAATCAATGATAGAGGATAACCGTAATCTGTCGAGCGGTTATACAGGTTTATCCACCAGCTCCGCGGGAATTCGTTAAATCGTACGGGCTGAATTCCGAATCCACCACTTAATACCTGATCAACCAAGCAAGCCGGATTGTGGTATATGTTTGTGGAACTTTGAGATAAAGCCGTAACGGCACCTGCCATTGCCGCGGCATCCGCTCCAACCGGATCAAAACCCGGAATTGGATCGGCATATATACTATTCATCATTGACAGCAGTATTACTGTCAAAAAAATCAGAGATTTCCTTATCAATTGCATCATCTGGAAACGTACGATTCTCTGCATGATCAGGCAAGAGAAAAGAAGTCGATTATGTCGGTTATCTAATCTGGCATAAATAACTTACAGGGATACACAGGATTAACAGGATTTTCTTTGCAACCTAACCACTTTACGACTTTGTACCTTTGCGTCTTTGCGGCTTAGCGCCTTTTCGTGAGAATTGTTTGCTCGTCAAGGAACTTATTCAACTTTCTCAATTCTGGCTGATATTTTGCACTATTTATTGTTCGAGACGCTCTTTGTAGCAAATTGTAACTTGCTCGAATTATTATAAACGCCTATTTTGCTGAATTCATTTACTAAAAACTAACGAGGATCAGATGAAACGTCTTCTACTGCTGCCTGCACTGTTGCTGACTGTCAATGCAATTTTTGCACAACCGCCACCTCCATTCTATCATACACTGGATGAGATTTACGAATATATTTTTGCACTTGAGAATGACTCCAATTCCGCAAGAATCCAGATTGATTCAATCGGGCATAGTCAAAAAGATAATCTGCCAATTTATGCGGTAAAGATTTCAGATGACGCCGGCACCGATTATGATCGTCCTGTGGTTGTTATTTTTGGCCCGGTTCATGCTGAAGAAATCACTGGAATAGAGGTAATTCTTGTGGCAATGGATCTTTATCTGAATGATGATCGTCCAGTGTACCGAAATGCAAGAGAGCAATTGGAAATCTATTTCATTCCAACGTGTAATCCCGAAGGTGTGACAGTAGTCTTCGGTGAAGGTCCCGATTGTGAGGAACTGGGGGCTGATCAATCATTTCGAAAGAATAAGCGGAATCATGAAGAGGATGGCATATTCCGTTACCTTGAAGGTTGGGGCAGGGATTCAGCGGGCGTTGATTTGAATCGTAATTTCGATATCAACTGGGCATTCGGTGACAGTCTCTATGGAACTTATAATAGAACTGAGTATTACGATTATTATCGAGGCGCTTATCCTTTCAGTGAGTCGGAAACACAGGCATTGCGTGACTTCTGTTATGAAGTCCGTCCAATGTTCAGCCTCACTTTTCATGACTCCAGGACCGGCAATTTCAGCCAAAAAGTGATGTATCCCTGGGCTTGGGACATAAATAATCCTCGCGAAAGCCCGGACTTTGATGTGATAGAAGACATCGGCCTTCGATTTGCCCGAACTTTTGTTGGTTGGGAAGGAGGATTTGAGCCAGGCGGTTCCGGTGGGAAAAACGGTAAGATGCATGACTGGATGTATGCTGCCGGTGGCTGGATTAACATGCAGACGGAATTACATGAAAATCAACCGAACGAACGTAATCTTGGACTATTGATCGATGATACTCTACCAAGCATAGAATACCTGATGAATAGAGCCCGCGCCGATCAATCAAATATTACAGGTCCGCGCGGACATTTAAAAGTCACTGTAAGAGATGCATCCAATAATCCTCTCGTTGCGGAAGTACTTATCCCGGAAAGACATGACGGTAACCTCCACCCTCGAATGACCGATCCGGTCTGGGGTGTTCACAGGCGACCTCTTTTACCCGGTCAATATAACGTCGTAACGCGCGCTTTCGGCTATGAAGCAGATACCAGCAGTATTGTTATGGGTGAAACAACTATTACTCCTCATTACGTTACTTTGCAACCGATGGAGAGTTATACGGCGAATATCAGCATTCGTAATGAACTCAATGAAGTCATTCCCGGAATGCTTACAATTGACTGGGGATGGTACAAGGACACAATCGAAACTGAAGACGGCTGGTACATGGAATCCGTGCCTGTTGGGGATTATACCGTTGAAGCCTGGGCTGAGGGATATATTCCCTATCGTTGGAGCTGGAATCATACTGAAACGGTCATTTTCAATCCTAAACTGGTTGAGATTGATGAATCATCAACTCAATGGCTGGACGATTTTGAGTCTGATACTCCTGATCGATGGAGTTCCGCTGCTGATACTATCTGGGGACGTAGTGGATCGGCCAATTCGTTTTATCGCGGTTTCGCGGCATTTGAAACCGTACCTGGAGGTTTCTACAGAAATAATGAAACATACGTCTTGACGCTCGATATCGACTTGACCGAAATTCCTGAGAACAGTGAAACAGTAACGCTTATGGGCTGGCGACAATATGAGATCGAACCTAATGGACTGGAAGGTTTGGTCGGTGACTCCTGCATCATTGAAAAAAGTATCGATGGCGGAGACTGGATTCAATTGGAAATAATCAGTGGTTTCAAGCACTGGCATCAATTCTTCTATGATCTTCGGGAACACCGCGAAGCATCCAACGTTCAGATTCGCTGGACGCTGAACACCGGTCCGGCAAAAGGAGATCGTGGTATGTTCCTCGATGACGTATCTCTCCAGGCTTCCACTTTCTGGGAAGACAAGGTTGCCGAATCCGTAGAACTACCCGGTAGATGGGCGTTGCATTCAGCATATCCCAATCCCTTCAACCCTGTTACTTCGATAAACTTTGAAGTCGCAGTCAGGTCGCAGGTGAGTTTGACAGTTTATGACATTCTCGGGCGTGAAATGCTGAAAGTGATCGACAATGAGATGCAGGTTGGCAAACACCGTGTAACTATTGACATGAGTGAATTTGCTTCCGGTTTGTATTTTGCACAAATGAAAGCGCCGGGATTCTCAAAGATACAGAAGATTGCGTTATTGAAATAATTATAAATCTATAATTTTGTTCTTTTATTGATTGGTTAATAATGAAATAGTAATATATTGGAATATTATCTAATGGGCGGGTCCCGCACCTGTCCATTAGATATCTAATAACATCTCATTTATTTAAGATATTCAAATTCTATTGAAAATATTTACTTTCGAGAGTAAGATGAGACGTTTATTACTGCTGTCAGCACTCTTATATTTTGTTAATCAATCATTTTCACAACCTCTACCTCCCTGCTATCACTCCCTACAGGAAATCTATGATTTTGTATTTGAACTTGAAGACAGTTCGGACTATCCCGAAAGGATCATGATTGATACTATTGGCTATAGTCAGGAAGATCAATTACCGATCTTATCCGTTAAGATTTCAGACAATGCCGGAACTGATTATGATCGACCGGTTGTTGTAATCTTCGGACCTGTCCATGCCGAAGAAGTTACTGGAACTGAAGTTATTCTTGCAGCCATGGATATACTGTTGAATGACCAGAGACAAATGTTCCGGAATATCCGGAACGAAATAGAGGCATATTTTATTCCGACTTGCAACCCTGAAGGTTTAACAGTGGTCTGGGGTGAAGGTTTGGATTGTGAAGAACAAGGTCCGGATGTTTCATACAGGAAGAACAAACGTATTCATGAAGATGATGGAATATTCCGCTATTATGTGGGTTGGGGTTGTGATTCCTCTGGTGTTGATTTAGACCGCAATTTTGATATTAACTGGGCACATGGTGACAGTATTTACTCCTCACGGGATGAGATCGAACCTTATAATTATTGCAGGGGTTCAGCTCCCTTCAGTGAATCTGAAACACAAGCGCTTAGGGATTTTTGTTACGAAGTTCAGCCTTTGTTGAGTACGACATATCATGACTCGAGAACCGGTTGGTGGGAAAGAAAAGTTATTTATCTCTGGTCATGGGGTATTAACGATCCAAGGGAAAGTCCTGATTATGATGTTATAGAAGACATCAGCACCAGATATGCTCAACAATTCGAGCCAGACTTCGAACCTGGCGGCTTCGGCACACGAAAAGGCAGAATGCATGATTGGATGTATGCAGCAGGTGGATGGATTAACATGGAAACAGTGCTTGAATATAATCAACCTGATCCTGCTAATCTTGCCCGAATGATTGAAGATGCTCTACCGGGAATCTGGTATCTGATGAACCGTGCATACGCTGATCAGAACAACATAACAGGAGCTTGCGGGCACCTGAAAACAAAGGTGATCAATCCCCAGGGAAATCCACTCGTCGCTGAAGTACTACTACCGGAACATCATGACGGATACCTCTTGCCACGTAAAACCGATCCTGTCTGGGGTGTCAACAGACGTCCACTTTTACCAGGACAACATATTGTCATCACACGCGCGTTCGGGTATGAATCTGATACGACTGAGGTCGTCATCGGAGAATCGACTATTACCCGCCACAATGTCACATTGCAGCCTGTTGCAAGCCACACGGTTAACATCAGTATCCGTGATGAAATGAATGAGGTCATTCCCGGATTTATAACAGTCGAATGGGACTGGCATAGGGATACAATCGAAACCGGAGATGGTTGGTTGATTGAATCATGGCCTGTAGGCGATTATATAGTCGAAGCATGGGCTGACGGGTATGTCCCCTATCGCTGGAGTTGGAATCATACTGAAACGGTCATATTCAATCCGAAACTGGTAGAAATTGATGGTATTACACAATGGTTGGACGATTTTGAGTTGGAAGAGATTCAGGATGGCTGGAGTTCTGAAGGAGATTTCGATTGGGGACGTAGTGGAGTAACAAATTCTTTCTATAATGGAATTGCAGCGCTTGAAAGCGCTCCGGGCGGATTTTACGGCAACGATAAAACATCTGCCCTGACGCTTGACATTGATATGACACAGCTTACCGAAGGCAGCGAGACAGTTACACTTATGGGCTGGCGACAATATGAGATCGAACCTAATGGACTGGAAGGTTTGGTCGGTGACTCCTGCATCATTGAAAAAAGTATCGATGGCGGAGACTGGATTCAATTGGAAATAATCAGTGGATTCAAGCACTGGCATCAATTTTTCTATGACCTGCGGGAACACCGTGATGCATCCAACGTTCAGATTCGCTGGACGCTGAACACCGGTCTGGCAAAAGGAGACCGTGGTATGTTCCTCGATGATGTCTCCCTCCAGGCTTCCACTTTCTGGGAAGACAAGGCTACCGAATCCGTAGAGTTACCTGGTAGATGGGCGTTGCATTCAGCGTATCCGAATCCGTTCAATCCTGTCACTTCGATAAATTTCGAAGTCGCAGTCAGGTCGCAGGTTAGTTTGACTGTCTATGACGTTCTCGGGCGTGAAATGCTGAAAGTGATCGACAACGAGATGCAGGTTGGTAAACACCGTGTGGCTATTGATATGAGCGAATTTTCTTCCGGTTTGTATTTCGTACAAATGAAAGCGCCGGGATTCTCAAAGATTCAGAAGATTGCGCTATTGAAATAAGGAGGTCTGTCCGATAGCGATTACAAAAGTATAATATTTGAATGAATTATAGAAACGCTTTCTTTCAATATGGGAAAGCGTTATTTTTTTCTGAATTTCAAGGATTATACTGGTTCTTGAAAATATTAAATCATGTTTATTTATAAAAATCTGGTTATTCATCTATTATTGATAAAGTAAAATTATCAGAAACTTAGAGTCGATCATCCAAAAAGAAAACAACAAACCGCAAAGAACACAAAGTATGCACTAAGATCACAAAGACATTCTCCGTGCTCTTTGCGAATTCTTTGAGTACTTTGTGGTTTTTCTTTTTAGAGCTACTGAACCAGACATCGTTCAAGTATATGTCATATATTAACGAGGCAAAACTTTCAAGAAATAGTATAACTATGACATTGAAAAGTGACAGAATACAGGGGATACTGAAAAGCCTTGGTCCCGGGCTTTTATGGGCGGGGGCTGCAATAGGTGTTTCTCACCTGGTACAATCTACCCGTGCCGGTGCAAATTATGGTTTTGCATTGGTCTGGGCGGTTTTATTAGCGAATCTGTTCAAGTACCCATTCTTCGAATACGGTCCACGTTATGCCGCAGCGACAGGCGAGAGTCTGCTCGAAGGATATCTACGGCTGGGTAAATGGGCAATGGGTGTCTATCTACTTCTCACATTTGGAGTAATGTTTACTATCCAGGCGGCGGTTACGATTGTAACAGCCGGTCTTGCCGCTCATCTTTTCGGAATTGAACTTACTCCGTTATTATGGAGTGGTATCTTATTGGTAATTTGTGCTTTAATATTAATGCTTGGTAGATATCCCCTGTTGGACAAACTGATGAAAGTGATTATCATAGTTCTAACTATCTCCACTATCACAGCAGTAATCCTCGCCATCTCACACGGGAGTTCAGTGAAGCCTGATTTCAAACCTCCGGTTGTCTGGAACCTGGCGGGGATCAGTTTCCTGGTGGCGTTGATGGGTTGGATGCCCTCAGCATTTGACATATCGGTCTGGCATTCAGTATGGACCCTGGAACGAAAAAAACAGACCGGGTATGCTCCGAAATTGAAGGAAGCGTTATTCGATTTCAACCTTGGCTATATCGGCACCGCTTTTCTCGCCTTGATATTTCTTACTCTTGGCGCATTAACCATATATGGCACCGGTGAAAAAATCGATCCCAGGGGAAGCGTATTTGCGAGTCAGTTGATTTCGATATATACCTCCAACCTTGGCGCCTGGAGCTACTGGGTAATCCTGATTGCCGCCTTTACCACCATGTTCAGTACAACCCTGACCGTTACCGATGCATTCCCACGCGTACTCAGAAGATCAACCGAACTGATTTTCCCGAAGCTGAAAGACAATGATACACGATGGATATATTTTACATGGATGATGATTGTATGCAGCGGATCGATGATTATCCTGGGTTTCCTGGCAAAGAGTATGAGAACCATGGTGGATATTGCCACCACCCTTTCATTTCTCACCGCACCGGTACTTGGCTATATCAACTTCAAGGTTATTACCAGTGATCAAGTACCACTTGAAGCACAACCTCCAACATGGCTGAGAGTCTTGAGTTGGGTGGGGCTGATATTTCTAACCGGGTTCAGTATTTTATTTATTATCTGGCGGTTTGGTTATTATAAATAGCATGACAGGAACAAACCGGAAATATACTCATTCTCGAAAATAATTTCGATGTAAATTGATCTTCCCCGAAGAGGGAAGGATATGAATAGCCGTGGGTTTTTACCCACGGTACGAAGTTGCCACCTGCTTCTGACCCTGAAAGGGTCGAACAACTATGTCAAACCCCTTCGGGGTTGATATTACTGCTGTTAATCACGTCCCACAGGTTTCACCTGTGGCTATTCATATCAATCTCCTTTGGAGATTCTTGTTGCCTATTTAGTAAATTGTATCAGATTAAATCTAACAAAGTCGATTCAAGATTATACACTCATATAGTCCAAAATGCGAAATTACATTCGGGAACCTGTATTAAACCTACAGGGATATACAGGATTTTTCCTCTACCTTTTTCCTCCCTCCATGACAAAATTTTTTAAACTGGATTGTCATGCAATTAACTGCTTCAATCAAGAAAAACAGACCCTGGGATAAATTTACTTTGTTCATTACTGCAAGATGTTGTATGTTTAATATATTATTTTACAATCAAGTTTCACCGGAGTTAATATGCAACGCTATACATACCCCATACTCGCAATAATCCTGCTTATAATCTGCGCAAATATTGTCCAGGCAACCCCATATATCGATCCATTGATTCTTCAACAACAGCTTGAAGAACGAATCAGGACACAACCACCTGGACCAAACCGGCTTGAACGCGCTCCTGGTGAATTGGACGAATATGATTATTATTATGAATGGGAGCAGGTGCTTGACTGGCTTCCGGATATGCAGGTCGCGCAGCAGGGAGTTAATTTCGGCGGGATGCGCGAGGGTGAACAGCAGATGAACATCATCCAGACAGATAATACCCAGGAAGCTTTACGTGACTGGTGTCGTTACGGTATCTTGACAGGTGATACCACCACCTATCGGGAAAATATAGCTGATGCGTGGGAATACTGTCTTGAATGGCCGGCATGGGAGGAAGAAGGCGGAGGAAATCCGAATTATTACCGTGTCCATAACGCCGGATGGGGTTGTGTTGCGACGATGGAATATGTTCGTACTTACGGCGACAGTACCTTTCTCTGGTACGGTGATGAATGCGCCGATTACCTGGATACCTATCGTCTCAATGTTAATGGAGGCGGGACCAATCCACTCTCTGCCGGTTCGGGTGCGGGAATGCTTTACCATTATGGCGTATGGCGCAATAATCAAGACTGGATTGATGCAGCACAGGAAATCGCAGAAGACGTTCGTGACTGGATTGAAGCCAATCCTGACAGGTTGAACAACTATGAAAATTGGGCGATGTGCGGCGGAACCGCCATGTGGGGTGTTGTAACCGCACTTTACCTCGATGATCCGGAAGCAGGTGCGGAGTGGATTCCGGAGATGGCTGAAGAGATGGACACATACGCCGGGACAGGAAACTGGAACAACTCCTGGACCATCTGGTATGGTCATGCCTGGAATGCGATTCATCGTGTCCTGGGTGATGAAGAAAGTCTCATGAACGTCATAGAATGCGCTGACAATCTCCTCGAGCAGGATGATATTGACGACGATGGCGGAGTACCGGCAACCGAAGATCAATATCTAAATGACCAGGCATGGACCAGCGCGTATATATGCTGGTACGCCCTCGAACTCCTTATCGATGTTGATACCGATGTTCGACCTCAAAGCCTTATCAGTCCTACTGAAGATGATACCATTTACATAGGTTTTCCGGTTGAATTGACTGTAGCGGTTTTCAACTTCGGACCCGACACCCTGACTGACGTTTCTGTAAACCTGACCATCGATGATTATGAAGCTGAAGAAACAATTGACCTGAATCCCTTCACAACTGATTCCATTACCTTTGAACAGACCTGGACTCCAACCGAAGGCGGAGAAAATATCGCTTTGATAACTGTTTTTCATGAAGATGATATGGTGCATGAGAATGATACGTTGTCGGATACAATTACTGTCGAGCATGGTCTGCTTGTACTCGGTCGTGTGTTTGGTTCGAATGACCTGGCAGGCAAACCGGCTCGGATTGATTTCGTAGTATCACCCAGAAGCGAGGAGCGCGAAGTCCTTTTTACCGCTCAAAGCAACCCTGATACCGGCTTGTTTTCACAATTGGTTGAAGAAGGCACATACACACTGGAAATATCTCCTTTGATTGCCCCTTATGCCTTCCAGGTTATTGATAGCATTGAAGTATCGCTGGATAATTTACCCTTTATAGATATTGCCCTGGATTCCGCCGACATCCTGTATGTCAGCCAGCAACCTGACGGGATTTATGACCATTATTTTCTTTATCCTCTCCTTGACATGGCTCGCCCGGTATATCCTGTTAGAACGGGCGAACAAGACTATCCGGTCGATTCACTTGAACAGTTCCAAACAATCATCTGGTCAACCGGCGATCTTAATGATAGTCTTTTCATGAGCGCAGACAGGAATCCGGTGTATGGATATCTTGAAAACGGTGGATCGTTTTTGCTGACCGGACAGGGACTCCAGGACAGGTGGGGTGGAAATTTCTCCATGATTACTAGATTCGGAGCTGCCGATGGGGAACTTGGAGTTGAATCCCGTACCCTGATCGGTAACCGGGATATTGCAATTATTCCTGAAGATACGCTGTCAATCGAGGGTTCAAACGGTGCAAACAATCAAGATGCACCCGATGAAATCACTCCTACTGACAATGCTGTTCCTGTCGTGTTTTATGATAACAGCGAAATGGCTGCGGCTGTCGCTTTCGAGCACCCTGATGATGGATACAGAACTGTTTATTGCGCTTTTGGTGTGGAAGCAATTCCCCTTGAATCAGAGGTTGATGATCTGATCGACCGTGCCGGATTTCTCGAGAACGTTATGCTCTGGCTGAATTTTGAAGAAAATGAACTTATCGATCATACCGGTGAGTCAATACCGGCTATCTACAGTCTTGCTGCTTATCCGAACCCCTTTAATTCTACTTTGCGGCTTTCACTCGATTTACCGGTAAAGAGCCCGGTACAGATCAAGATTTATGACCTGCTTGGTCAACGGGTTATGTCATGGAATCCGGGTATCCTGACAACAGGTACTCATCCATTTACCTGGCAGGCGGAAAATATGCCCAGCGGGATGTATTTCGTCATGATCGAGGCTGATAATTATAAATTAACCAGGAAAATAATCCTGGTTAAATGAGTAAAGGCAGTGACAGGCACAGTCCGGATTGCACTGAAACAAGTGAATCCGATACCCTGATTTCCATAGGATCAGCCTATCTATTTATAACAATTTTTCTTCCGAATGTGTGTCCTTATTTTAGTAATACCATTTTTCGGGTTTGATTATGGTTTGATGCTTTCATATTAACAAAGTAAATTCCTGAGGCGACGGGGATTCCTTTGTTATTTACACCTTGCCATATTATTTTATGATTACCGGCGGTCACCTTGCGATTTACCAATTCTGCAACTTCCTGACCTAATAAGTTATAAATTATAATCTTTACCTCTGTCTGCTTTGGTAAAGCGAAAGGAATAAAGACAGTCTGATTAAACGGATTAGGATATGAATGTTTTAGATTAAATTCACGTGGTATTTCCTGAATTTCGGTTCGATCTCCATATATTTCATTTAATTGACTCATGTGTTTATGAATTTCATTTTCATGATAAATAATTGCAGTTTGACGAGACAATTCTTCATTTGCACCTGATAAAAATCGTCTTCCTTCATTGTTTAATCTTTCGAGACGTGTCGCGGCAATATAGATTTCTTCCCGCTGGATAAGCGCTCTGAGCGAATCGAAAGAATTATTGCAGTCTTCAGCAATATCGAGTAATTCATCGGTTGCATCATCAAATTGATTATCAGCGCAAAGATATGTAACAACAAGTTTTTTCCGCGCCAATATTGAGTGACGCGCTGTCATTGTATATGGAACTCGTCTGAGCGCAATAACAACATCTTCGGCGGAATTTCCTTGAAGCATATATAAAACAGCCCACAACCTCTGTGCGTCAGGCGCAACGTGATGATTCGGATACGAATCTATTAAACCTGATACTGTTCTAATTGCATCTCTCACATTACCGCTATCAGCTAACTCATACGCTCTCGTTAATAAGCCTTCAGGGGTAATTTCATATACGTCAAACATCTTCTTTATATAAAAATCGTCATCATCGCGCAATGAATCCGCAACTGGAGTATGAACAATCAAACCATTATTCGGAGTGTAGAATCGATTGTCGGGAGTTGTTTCATTCCCCCAAAAAACATCACCGAGACTCAACGGTTGAGCAGGATAACCGTCATAACCAACGAGATAGGTGCTATCATTGACATCATCAAACAATTCATTTGGTTGGTTATGGATTATCGGAGTAATCGAACTTGTTACATCAGCAAACAATTCAAATTGCTGCGGAGTTTGAGTGATACCAGCTGTTATTCCATTTTCTGATATCTGTGTATTATCCAGATATATCGAGGAGTTCACTAAATCGATACCGGAATTATTGTTTCGATCAATGCTGCATTCTTTAAAACTTATTCCGGTTGCGGAACTAAGGTTTATACCGGAATAAGTATTGGTTTCATCTTTTCCATTATACATATACCAATTATTCGAGATCGTTGAATTAAGGTTATTGTATTCAAGAATTTTCAACCCATTCCAACCACAGTTTTGTACCCTGTTATTGCTCATATCCATCGAGGTTACCGGTCGGTTAAAACCAAAGATATCAATTCCACATTTATCGATATTTTCTATTCTACAATTTGTGATGACTATCTCAGTACACTGATTGTATATGGGACCATATACCGAATTTACAACTGTACAAGTATCAAATGTGACATTCCCACCGACATATGCCTGCCAATCACGGGCTGCAATCAGGCTGTAATAGCAATTATCAAAAGTAAAATTTTGAATATCGGCATCTCGTCCCATAAAGAAACCCTGGTAAGCTTCTTCAATGAAAACATGGTCAAAAAGAGTATCGGGATCAGCAGCAGATGCCCAGTAATATATACCATCCCAATATTTGTCTAATGAATCAGGAATTGCGGCTGAGCGAAGGCTTGCATCTTCACTTGGATTCAACCGAAAGATAATTGGTTCTTCAGGTGTACCGTTCATTCTCAGTTTTGCTTCTTTAAATATCTGGAGTTTATGGTAACCGTTCACGTCTATCAAGGTTCCTTTTTCAATTATTAACATGGAAGTGGGATCTTCAACATTAATACCCCAATCCATCACGATCCGGCTATTCATATAATCATAACCCCAAACCTCTACAGAGCCGCCTGTTATATCCGTCCGTACAGTATCAACCATATAGAATTCAGTGCTGTCCTGCTGCCAGGTAAAAGTATCAGCGCCTGCTTCAAACTTGATCAGTTTCGCTTCACCGGGACCGAGCGCGATTGAGTCAACATGATAAAATCCACCCTGCTCAGGTTGAATTGGATATTCCCAATGTTTGAGTAATTCGTAATTCTCGAATACATCATATACATTGTAATATTTACCATATTCGCAATCCGTTGAATCAAAATAAAATCCAAGATCGAATGTATCTGCATCCGCAGGTTCTACTCGATCACCATTCATTTTGTTACATCTTGAATTCACTACAAGGTAATACTCAGCGCCTGGTTCAGAGGGATCAAGAAAAAGTCCTGCAAACGCATTGCTATACGTATTAGGTTCATAAAAATATTCCTCATCACCTTCTATATTAGCAATTCTAAAGTAACCATTAAGAAGTGTGTCGGAAAATATTTCACGGGGTGAATAAAAATTCAACTGATCTAAAATACTCCCGTCCCCTGCACCCGTTGATACACCGTTAATTGCCCACACCCACTCAAGCTCTGTAATCTTGGGGAGTCTTGTTCTTAAACTATCATATAACTCAGCAATTTCTCCATAAGGTTCACTGTCCCAATTGACATCAATCGTGTCTGGATACGACGAATCTAATGGTCTTCTGAAATCATCACACTCATCTTCACCTGGATCTTCACATATATAATCGATCATTCCATGGCGAACTCCTAATTGTGAACCATCCTCACCACTTGAACTGTAAAAATCTGTATATTCGCCTTGGAATTTAACATGACCAGCTCCATCTTTAAATCCAAACGGTGTACTATCCTGTGATACAAAATTACCGGTGTAGGAAAAAAATTGAATTCCTTTTGCTCCTGTTGCCAGCCCCAGGTAAGCATTCATTTTCATCTCTCGTTTTGTTGGTCTCCGGTGATATGGTTGAAAGCTTACATTAGACGTATCCGGTCCGTGCGGCCTATATGATCGATGAGCCGGTATGCATTCCACCCAGAAAGGTCTGGGGCCTCCTTTATTCTGAAAATCTTCATCATCAAAATTGTCGGCATAATCATAAACCCAGTCAGAACCAATCCTCATCGTTCGAAATCTATCCCATAATAGCTGTTGATAATTAAAACCTTTATATCCTTTCCACATGTCATGACCTATATCGATCCAGACGCTATCTCCCATGAGGTTATAATAAAAATTAACAAAGATATTCCAACCGGCTCCCTCTTCGTCATAAATAAAAGGTCTTCGCACAGGATATAAACCCATTGAATCCGGATCGTCATCATAGGTATCATGATTATGTTTAGCCATATCCCAGTAACCACCGCTTAAAACAACTGGAGTGAGGAGGTCTCGCGAACGAATTTTATCCAACGTAAAATCAAGATATTCTACCCAATTCGCATCATCAGTGGAATCATGACCGTCACGAGCAAATTCTGTGGACATTTCATAAGCAGCAAAACCTGGCATACCTGGCTGATAATTCGAATGAAGATTCTTAATAGTAGCTGTTGTACGATCATATACTGAATCCTGTAACGACTGATATGTCCTGAAACTATCTGTGGCAATCCAATCACCAAGACGGGGCAGCGCATTATCATAATCTCCCCAGGCAAGAGTATCCCTGTAAGGTGAAGATAAAACTGTATTTGCAACAATAATTCCCAGTTTATGTGAGTTAAAGTCTTGAATATGGGTATATTCATTGGCGACATTGCTCATCATAAATGTAGCTTTTGTTCCCTTTAATCGCAGATATTCATCCGACAGGGTTTCAAGGGAATCCTCAGTCTCTACTGCATATGTCCATTGCGACTGCTTCCAGACTGTCCAGAAACCAAGGTGAATATCATCGTAATCATATGCCTGGGATTCGGTAAAACAACAAATAATACAAATAGCAGCAAACAAAAATCTTGTGAAAAGTTTAGCAGGCTTAAGCGCATTCGACTTCATGATTTACTCCCAAAATAGTGGATTATTTATTCAATAAGACGATCTTCTTTGTTTTCCAGCCAATATCCTCTCTGCCTATACGTACAAAATAAAGTCCAGATGATAAACCACTGGTATCCAGGTTTGTTATTACCGGGGTTTCGGTTTTTGTTGAGGGTATTACTTTTTGATTAACCTTTTGTCCCAATATATTATAGACTTGCAGATAGCCACCGCCTGACGGAAGCCTGACCCTGATATTGATCTCTTTAGCCGCAGGATTGGGCCAGACTCGTTCGAAGCTCCACTGTGGAGGTGGAGGAGTAATAACTGTTCCCGGTACGATACCATCCGGCAGAATTTTACCCGCAAATACAGCATTACTGGTGATTGCCAGAAGTACATAAGAACCATCTGACAAGAGAAGAATTTTCTTGTGATATATAAAATAATCTCGAGCATTAAGGGTTATAACACGAATCCCAGAATAACTCCAGTTTATCGATCCGCTAGAAGAAATACTTTGCACATAAGCGTGAGCAAGATTAATCAAACCGCTATCAGCATATTCATAGATTTCAAATGAAGCGATAATATTGCGTGTATTATGATCCCAGATAATTTTACCGCCTGGATATTCGGAGATATTATCAGATTGGAAAATTAGTAATTTCCCATCAGTACCCCAAGGTAGATTTCCTGATTGATTGATCTTAATAACAGCATTTTGTGAGTTTCCACCGTCAAACCACCTTGCTACATAAACCGATCCGGTGTCATCAACAACCGGTTCGGACATGTTAGCACCCGAGTAGGATCTATTGTCAGTGTAGAAAAATGGAAGCGGACCGAGTTTGACCTGTCCGTCAACGTCCAGGATCAGAACATGATAATAATTACCACTCGGTAAGCAGGTGATGCAAATATTATTGTTAATTGTATTAGTAATTGCATGCAGCGTCGTCCAACTGCTTTGGTAACGAGGCATATTAATGTGTGATGACCACAATTCTATTCCGTGCTTATAGATTAATCCGCATAATATCGTATCTTCCAGAGCGTAATGACCAAGAACGACCACACCTTCCGGATGATAGGATAGTTTCGCCCAAGGTCCAACATCTGTGGAAACTTCATTATCAAACTGAGGAACGCCGGTTGCTGATAACATTTGTACGCCTACCCTCGATGCCCTTGTACCTGGTGTCCAGTATCCGAAATATGCTCCGCCAACACTATCTGGAGCAACCGCGGGATCAAGACCCCAGTCAATCCTTCTTCCTTCTATAACTACAGCGCCATGGTCGCCCCAGAGTCTTTCACCATCAGCGCTGATTCGTTGACCTGTTAATTTCAGTGATTTATACAATCCGACTATTATACCGCCCTCGCCGTCAGTGCAGGCGCCATAGAGGATGTAACTTTGTTTGGTGTCGGGTATTACTACGGGAAGACCGGGGAAAGGGTAGTAGCGGTTTCCCTCGGAATCGATACGCTGGACAAAACAACCGGGATCTTCCTTCGCCCAGTATGCAACCCAGAAGCCGCCTTCATTATCCGGGAATGCCCACCACATGTTGTTTCGCTGCATGTTCC
>JAVCCM010000068.1 GCA_030765455.1 Candidatus Electryonea clarkiae
CACCCTGTTAGCTGATCGTTACGAACGTGGGAGCATCATGCTCACCAGTAATCTTCCGTTTTCAAAATGGGAACAGATATTTAAAGATCCGATGACCACCGCAGCAGCCATCGACCGCTTAGTCCATCACAGCGTGATCCTGGAACTGAATGTGAATAGCTACCGGTTAGAAAAATCGCAAGGGAAGAAACAGGCAAACACCACTTAACAAATGTTCAGTTCTCCCCATGGGGAGAACTGCTTAAACAAACAAAACAAAAACGGGAACTCTAATTGTCGTTGGAGGGAAATTATAGTTGACGTTGAACAAAGGAGATTTTTTTGGGGAAATGTCGTTATTTGAAGATGAATACCGTTCCGCGGATGTACGTGCTCTTTGTAAAACAAGAGTCCTGACCATCGATAAAACATCATTGCTTGGAAGGATTAAAGAGGATCCGACTATGGCATTTCATATGATTCAAAAGATATCCGGACGACTCAGACATATAAATACACAGCATGGCAGAATTAGATCTACTGACAGGCGAAATTGGGATAAAAGGCAAGATAAGCTTGAGGAAAACAATTAGGAGTTTGGCGATTTATTTTTCAAGAAATTAAGCCCAATTTTGCTGATAAGTTTCTTTTTTTTCATAAAGAGATATATGTTCTTGAAACTCTCATCAGCTGAAACTAAATCAAATAATATCTTACGCATATCTTCATTAGATTCTGCCATTCTTATCATTGGATCAATTAATTTTAATCGTGCAAGTCGAACAGTTAGAAAACGTAGAATTTTACCATACGGCAAATCACCAATAAGGTCAGAACACATCTCATGATACCTTTTCAACGCGTTTTTTGAAATTCCCTCATTCATCATAACTTTTGCTGCCCTGATACCTGTCAGGATTCCGGAATTAATCCCTTTCCCTTTAAAAGGACGTATCAAACCCGCTGCATCACCGACAACTACATACCTGTCCCCAATAATTCCTTTTGCAATTCCCACAGGAAATCGACCTTTGTAAAAATCCATTTCATAACTATGCCATAGACCTCTTGGAGGTAATAGTTCGGCTACTTGATCTGAACTTAGAAATGCTTCCATGTGATCAGTATTTATTTTCGTACCTGCAACATTTACAGTGAGATGATTTTTCTTGGGTGTGACAGCTCCGAATTCTATTCCCTTAATTGGAGGCAGGAAAGCGTGAATATAATCTTCATATTCGTTTATATAATCCATTCAAGGATGAATAATCGTCAGGATCGAATAAAGATATCGTGGCTGCCGATAGGTAGTATTGTTCTCAAATATTCTTTCCGAACCGTCATCGAGACCGAATGCACCTACTATTACGTCAGCCTTCAGGTCTCCTGATTCGTGATAAATCCGGACATAATCATTATGCATTTCGAGACCGGTCAATCGACTGTGAACTACCTGTGCTCCTTTTTTTCTCGCTTCCTCTAACAGGTATTCGTCAAAATTTATTCTTCTTGTCGCGAATGATTTGACGTCATGCCCGTCAAGCTTTATGGATCTATTATGACCATGCAGTACATAACCGTCGATAACTCTTTGAGTTAAATGGTGGGGGAAATCTAATCCTAATTCATCATTCAGAAGTTGGTCAATTGGAGGCGAAAGAACTCCAACACATTGATTATAATGTGTGGATTGTTTAAAAATCTTACCCTCTATGATAATAACGTGTAATCTTATCCCTTTTTCAGAAGCCTGCTTCAATATTGAGAGGGCACAGCCTGCTCCACTGGGACCACCCCCCGATAATCGCTACAACGCTACCCTCTTTCAAGGGACCTAAATCATGGTATTCTGCCATAAAAACCTGGTTACTTGTCTGATGTTGATTTTTATTGGACCCTGTAAATGTATTTGGATAACTTCATTTTTTCCAGTCTATCCATGCATGATGAGTCAAAGCTTCAACTTTACTTCTATCCTCACATTTTTCTTTAGTTTCAATAATTGTTTTTGTCCAATTTGTTGGGATTATTTCAGGTGCCAAATCGGCTAATGGGAATAGGACAAATTTACGTTTTTCAATTCTTGGATGTGGAATTTTGATTCGATTATTTTTTATATATTGATCACCAAAAAGAAGGATGTCTATATCCAGTTTACGTGGTCCCCATTGTTCCTCTTCAGATCGTTCTCTTCCACCGGCTCGTTCCAATTGCACCATTATGTCGGACAGCTCACCCAGCGATCCCGACCAATACAATTCAACACAAAGATTCAGGAAATCGGGTTGATCCTTCAATCCCCAGGGTTCAGTTTGGAAGAGACGGCTGGTTCGCAAATTTTTGCACCGGGGATCGTTGTTTAGAGACTGGAGGGAGACTGCGAAAGTATTCCTGACGTCCCCCACATTTCCACCCAATCCCAGGTAAACCAGAACACTCTTCATGAACGGACTATTTCTACCTCATATCCGCCAGTTGGAGCAGGCAGGGGTGAACGATTCTTATGCAATCTAATCCGTACAGATTCCACATCCAGACGATCCAGGAGAACAATAGCAATCTTTTCAGCCAAGGTTTCGAGAAGATTGCATGAGGGACCCAGGATAATTTCACTGACCACCTCGTGGACTTCAGTTACATCTACTGTATCTTCAAGATTGTCGGTCCTGGATGCCTGCCGTTGGCTGAACCGTAATTCCGCCTCTACCCTGAAAGTAGCGCCGACCTCTCGTTCTGCTGGTGTACATCCGTGATTAGCCTGGAAAACCATCTCCCGGATGCGTAATAGATCCGGTTGCACTGTACCCGATGATTGGGTTTTTCCTGCTTCAGTATTCATGATTGTACTCCAAAGTTTCTCTTTGTTTGAAAAAGGATTCAATCATCTTGTTGATTTGTACTTAGCCTCTATATCATTTATCAATCATGCAAAATCTTATTCCTCAAATCTAAGGAGTATTTTTGACATCCTGATTTTCTTTTTCCTGATGCTTTAATGCCGCCTCGACAAATCTGTAAAACAGGGGATGTGCCTTAATCAGCCGACTTTTTAATTCCGGGTGAAATTGGCAAGCAAGAAACCAGGGATGGTCTTTCAATTCCACCATTTCCACCAGTCTCCCATCGGGATTCTCGCCGGTAACGATCATGCCGTGTTTCTCAAATACATCCTTGAAAGCATTGTTAAATTCGTATCTGTGGCGATGACGTTCATGTATCAGTTCCTGATCGTAAGCCTCAAACGCCTTGGTACCGCGGGTAATGTGACATGCCCAGGCACCAAGCCGCATTGTCCCGCCTTTTTTATGTACTGACCGCTGGTTTTCCATTAAGTCGATTACAGGATACTTTGTGCGCGCGAATTCACTCGAATTGGCATTTTTCAATCCAGCGACGTGCCTGGCAAATTCGATTACCGCCACTTGCAGACCGAGGCAAATCCCGAAGAAGGGGATTCCTTTTTCTCGTGCGTATCGCGCCGCAATCAATTTGCCTTCGATACCTCTCTCACCAAATCCACCGGGAATAAGGATGCCATGCACATCATTAAGAAATTTTTCCGGACCGTGTTTTTCAATATCTTCCGCTTCCTGCCAGAGAACATCAACCCTGGTATCCAACTCGGCTCCCGCATGGATAAAAGCTTCCGTAATTGATTTATATGCATCCTGTAAACCAACATATTTTCCACAGACGGCAAGACGCACTTTTTTCCGAGGTTTTTTTATTCGTTTAACGCGATCAGCCCACACTTTTAAATCCGGCTCGCGTTGTTTCAGACCCAGTTTCTTCATCACCGAATCAGGGATACCCTCTTTTTCGAGGTTCAATGGTACTTCATAAATAGTCTCGGCATCACGAGACATGAATACATCCCTGGTGTTTACGCTGCAAAAGAGACCAATTTTGTCACGTATTTCTCTGGTTATTTGCCTCTCGGTTCGAACAACGATAATGTCCGGTTGAATACCGATTTCACGGAGCTGTTTTACGCTGTGTTGAGTAGGTTTCGTTTTCAACTCACCTGCTGCCGCTATGTAGGGTAAAAGAGTAAGATGTACAAACAGCACATCCCGTGGACCAGCCATAAGGCGAAATTGACGAAATGCTTCAAAGAATGGCAGGCTTTCATAATCACCAACCGTTCCGCCAACCTCTACGATTACTATTTCGGGTTTTGGAGCGGTGCGGGCAAGCTTTGTGATATTCATGATTATCTCATCCGTGACATGAGGAATCACCTGTACTGTTCCCCCAAGATAATCCCCGTCGCGTTCTTTCTGGATAACAGAAGCATATATCTGGCCTGCAGTGACATTATTTAATTTGCTCATAGAGATATTGGTAAACCGTTCATAGTGTCCCAGGTCAAGGTCGGTTTCAGCGCCATCGTCGGTTACATAAACCTCACCGTGTTGAAATGGATTCATTGTTCCGGGATCGACATTCAGATAGGGATCGCTCTTTAATGTTGCTACTTTATAACCTCTACTTTTCAGCGAAAGTCCCAGGGATGCCGACAGAATTCCTTTACCTAATGATGATACGACTCCTCCAGTGACAAAAATGTACTTGGCTTTGGGGATTCGTAATGATTCTTTTCGACGACTTTTCGCACCACTCTTACTCATGCGGTCTTCCTTCCGAATATTATGACATTGTGTTTTTAAAAGTAGTTTATTTCATCGAAACTGAACTACTCATTTTGCCAGGTATTTCTCCAAATCAGCAGGTGTATCGATTCCTGATGAAAAAGAATCAGCTATTACTACTCCAATATTAATTCCATTATATAACAATCTAAGCTGTTCAAGTTTTTCGCATTTTTCTATAGCCGGTTGCGGCCAGGAACAGAATTGTCTCAATACTTCTCTTCTATATACATATAATCCTATATGAAGATACAACGGGCAATTTTCAGATTTATTTTCCATTTGAAACGGTATCATACTGCGTGAGAAATAAAGCGCTTTATGACTGGAATCGAGGACAACTTTGACAGCATTCACATCATTAGTGTCTGACGCATTATAAGGAGATGCTGCTGTAGTTACGTCAAAGTCATCATCTGCCAGCAAAAGTTCTACAGCATTATCGATTACTTCGGGAGGCAAGGCAGGTTCATCGCCCTGAATATTCACAATAATATCTGCCGAAATATCTTTGATTGCAGCGTGAACCCTATCCGAACCGGATGGTAATTCCGGCGAAGTCATCACTGTTTTCCCGCCGACACCCTCTATTGCATTTTGAATACGTTCGTCATCAGTTGCAACAATTACATCATCAAGACTACTCGCTTTTAAGGAGTTGTTATAGGTTTGGACAATCAGCGGTGTTCCGTCAAGGTCGGCAAGCATTTTTCCGGGGAAGCGAGTCGATCCCCATCGAGCCGGAATTACACCTAATACCCGGCAGGATCGACCCGTGCCCAGGGAGGGCATCAGGTACTCTCACCCTTGCTACCACGGGCTCGAGGGATTCGGAGAAAAACTCCTTCCTTTACGGTGGCAGAACGAAGGTTTGTATGACATAGACATTCGATTTTGGAAATGTGCTCGTCCATCATTAGTACGACCGGTCTCCTCAGAGATCAAATTGTAAAAATATATATAAGGTGATTCAAAATTGATCTTAACAGAGCATTAAACTCTGCAAAAGATAACAATCCGATCACCCCTCTGACCGGTTAAATCCGGACCGTGACGAAAATCCCAGTAATAAGTTGCAGTAGGCGGTACTCCCTTTTTTGCTGTGATGCTCTCCTTGATCGTTCTTGCCGTTTCGGCAATAGTCTTCATGGGGCCTCGGTGAACTGTGGAATACACTTTGCTCTTCTCAATTTCACTCACGGATGCATCATAGTTCTCCGGTCTATTAATCTCAAGATACAACCGTCCGCTGAATAGCTTCGTCTCCATCAACAGCATTGCTTCATCAGGAATAATATAACCTTTGGAACCGATTTCGGCTTTGAGTTGCTGTACCGCTTCAAACAATTTTCTAGGTTTGCCGAAAATGCACATAAAACTAATAAAATAATAACTTTTGGCTTCCCAAACGAACTCGCCGTTAAGCCATTTTTCAGGATCAGTAAAATCCGGTTCTTCCATTTTTTCAAGCCTCCCTTTTGATCTAATCAAGATAGGAATAAGGCAGCGAATGTTCAACTGTTATACGGTCAGATCAGTTATAAATTTCAAAAAGGAGAGTACACTCTCAACATACAGAGATTTACTTGATTAATATGATAATTCTTGAATCCATTGGATCAAAAATAATTTTCGAAACAGAGAATATTTTCACTCGATACTGTCTGACTCACAATTTCCAACAACCTGACATAGATATCGAGTTGGGAAAGAATTGATTTTTCCCCGCTCTTGACGCCTCTCGGAGAATTAGGCGCAACTAACTATTGAATCTTTACAAAAAAGTAAAGTATATTCGATTCGAACCAGGAGATGAATTGAAAATATCTGCTTTAGAAGAATACGGACTTCGTTGTATGCTTAGCCTTGCGCAATGCAAGGACAAGGAAACGCTTACTTTACCCGAAGTCAGCGAGAGGGAAGGCTTGTCGATAGCTTATACCGGAAAACTATTAATGTTACTACGGCAGGCAAATCTCGTTAGAGCGGAAAGAGGCAGAAACGGCGGTTATGCATTGACAAAATCCCCAGAGGATATAAGCCTCCAGGAGGTTTTTACAGCAATCGGGGAACCGCTCTATAGTTCGTCTCATTGTGCTAAGCACTCTGGTAACCAGGACAAGTGTGTTCATACCGATGACTGTAATGTCAGGGATGTCTGGCTCACACTCAGCCGTTTTATCTCCGATTTCCTTGAAAATATCACTCTTGCTGATCTTACGAGCCGCAACCTTGGTGACAGGTTTGTCTGGAAGAATTTTGAATTGCAGCAAGACAGAAAAAGTTAAACATATTATTAAATCACAAAGGATTAAAAGTGGGAAAAATAAATAGTCTATTTTCGATAAAAGATCTTCATGTGGAAGTTGAGGGGATCGAAGTAGTAAAAGGTGTATCCCTGGAAATATTTCCGGGGGAGAAGCATACCATTATGGGCCCAAATGGATCCGGTAAAAGCAGTCTCGCTAATGCGCTGGCAGGTCATCCTGAATATACGGTTACTTCCGGTGAAGCCTGGCTTGACGGCAACAATCTGCTTGAGCTGAACGTTACAGACCGTTCCAAAACCGGGCTCTTTCTTGCGTTTCAATATCCTCATGCGGTTCCTGGAGTGTCAGTTTCCAATTTCCTTCGGTCTGCGGTGAAAGCACATCGGGGAGATTCAGATGATGTGCTTCGAGGTTTCCGAAAAGAGATGGGCAAAACGTTTGAGTTTCTTGAGATGGATAAATCATTCGCAACAAGATATGTGAATGATGGGTTCTCCGGTGGGGAGAAGAAACGTTTTGAAATCCTCCAGATGTTGATGCTTGAGCCTAAAATGGCAATTCTTGATGAAACCGATTCAGGGCTTGATATCGATGCATTGAGAATTGTATCCAAGGGAATCAATCACGTTTTGAATGAAAATAATGCTGCACTGATTGTGACCCATTATCAACGCATACTCAACTATGTAAAACCGGATTATGTTCATGTAATGATGGATGGTCGTATAGTTCGTTCCGGTGACCACAAGCTTGCGTTAGAGCTTGAAGAACATGGTTATGACTGGTTAAAAGCTGAATCTGTTGAATCAATGGAGAACTGAATATGAGTGAAACACAAACCTTAAGAGATGTTGCCGCAATTGGTGATGATTATGCTTCTCGGTATGGTTTCAACGACCCGGAAGAGTATTTTCATAAGAGTGCGAAGGGTCTGGACCATGAAGTTGTAGAAATGATCAGCCGGATGAAAAAGGAGCCTGAATGGATGCGTCAATTTCGCCACAAAGCTCTCGATATCTTTTACACCAAACCAATGCCGCAATGGGGCAATACCGACCTGATCGGTGAGATAGACTTCGACAATATCTTCTATTATATAAAACCGATGGAAGAACAGGCGCAAAGCTGGGACGACGTCCCTGAAAATATCAAGACAACCTTTGACAAACTCGGTGTGCCGGAAGCGGAACGTAAATTCTTAGCCGGTGTTTCCGCACAATATGAATCTGAAGTTGTTTATCACTCAATGCATAAGGACCTTGAGGATCAGGGTGTAATTTTTCTCGATATGGACAGTGGATTACGTGAGCATCCGGAACTGGTAAAAAAATACTTCGCCTCTGTTATCCCCGCTGCGGACAATAAGTTTGCAGCATTGAATTCTGCTGTATGGTCGGGTGGATCGTTCATTTATGTACCTCCTGGCTTAGATGTCAAAATTCCTTTACAGGCATATTTCAGGATAAACGCACAGAATATGGGGCAGTTCGAGAGAACTTTGATTATTGCCGATAAGGGATCCCGTGTTCATTATATCGAGGGATGTACCGCACCGATATATTCCACTGATTCCCTGCATACCGCCGTGGTTGAGCTGATAGCGCTTGAGGACGCATACATCCGTTACACAACTATCCAGAACTGGTCAAAAAATATTTTCAACCTTGTAACAAAAAGAGCTGTGGCGCACAAAAATGCAACGATCGAATGGGTTGACGGCAATCTCGGTTCCAAATTGACTATGAAATATCCTTGTGTAATCCTTAAAGGTGAGGGCGCTAAGGGTGAGATACTTTCGATTGCTTTAGCAAGTGAAGGACAGCATCAGGATGCCGGGGCAAAAATGATACATGCCGCCCCGAACACCAGCTCGAGGATCACTTCTAAATCGATATCCCGGGCGGGTGGCAGAGCTTCATACCGGGGATTGGTTAAGGTTTATCCTAATGCAGAAAACGCCAGGGTTTCGGTTGAATGTGACGCTCTTCTGCTGGATAAAGATTCACGTTCTGATACATATCCCACGATGGAAATTGATAATAATAATGTCAAGATCGAGCATGAGGCGCGAGTCAGCAAACTTGCGGAAGAACAGATTTTTTACCTGACAAGCAGGGGTTTGAGTGAAGATGAAGCACGTCTTCTCATCGTTAACGGCTTCATTAACCCCTTTGTCAAAGAGCTGCCAATGGAATATGCTATTGAGCTTAACCGCTTGATTCAGATTGAAATGGAGGGATCGGTAGGATGAATAACCTTCAAAACAAATCAGGCGATACCCTTAATATCTCTGGTAATGGCTCATTCAGACCAGCTATGAAAGATGAACCGAAATGGTTACACAATCTTCGTAAAGAGGGATGGAATACATTTAATTCCAGCAGTCTTCCCGGCAGGATTCAGCATTTGTGGCGTTATACCGACCCAAAATTATTTATGTTTGATGATGTTTCACCATTATTGAATCTGCTGCCGGTTAAGGCGAACGGCTCCAACGGGAATAATCGTGAAATCTCATCGGATCATTCCGGTCTCGGGTATAACAGGGGTGACAGGCAAACATTCACTCAATTGGAAAATGGACTTTCAGGAAATGGGATTATCTTCCAGGATTTGTTCACGGCAACATTACATCATTCTGATTTGATTGAATCCCACCTGGGAAAACTAGTCGGTCCGGAATTCGGAAAATTTGAAGCATTTAATCATTCTTTGTGGAATACCGGGTATTTTCTCTTTGTCCCCAAAAACGTGACGATTGAGAAACCTGTCTATCTACACCGTCATCCAACTGGCTTGAACACCATTACACGGCTCCTGGTGATTCTCGAAGAAAACGCTGAAGTAACGCTTATTGATGATTATGCCTGCCATTGTGGGGATGAGAACGCACTCGTGAATGGTGTAACTGAGATTTTCGCTGGAGCGGCTACCAGGATGAAATATGTCCAATTACAGAGACTGCCAGAAACCCACAACAATTATCAGACAACACGAGCGAAGCTTGAACGTGATTCAAGCCTGACTTCTGTTTTTCTGTCTTTCGGGGGGGAAACCGGCAAGGTTAATACCGGTGTTCAGCTTTCCGGCTCTGGCGCTGAAAGCAATTTGTATGGTATGCTACTTGGTGCCAATAATCAACATTTTGATCATCACACGGTTCATCATCATGATGCGCCCGATACCTCCTCGAACCTGAATTTCAAGGTATCTTTAAGCGATCATTCACAATCAGCATACACAGGTTTAATCAAAATTGACGAAAATTCTTCAAATTGCCAGGCTTATCAGGAGAACCGTAATCTTCTTCTCGATCCTGATACAAAAGCCGAATCAATACCGGAACTGGAAATCATTAATGATCAGGTAAGCTGCTCCCACGGAGTCACGGTCGGATCGATTGATCCTGATATACTTTTCTACCTGCAAAGCCGTGGTATTGATTCAAAAGAAGCTGTGAAAATGGTCGTTGAAGGTTTCTATGAACCGGTTCTGGAAAAATTACCAGTTGATATCCAGGAATTGGCGAGAAATTTGATTGATGAAAAACTGAATAACTGAAATCTGTCAAATATATCTCCGAAGGAGATAAACATGAATAGCCACGGGTGAAACCCGTGGTGGAGGGACAGACGCATCATACCAACCCTGAAGGGGTTGAATAAAACCGTTGTACGCCCCCTTCGGGGACGAGATGGTTGTGACCATCATTCTCCGTGGGTTGACACCCACGGCTATTCACATTATTCCCCTTCGGGGAAGTTTAAAGGTGATTGGGAAGTCCAAAAGGTGATTTGGAGGTTTAAAGGGTGATTTCAACTTTAATCACTTGTCAATATTGCTGTAGCCAGATGTTCGGTTAAGTACTAACAATTTCTTTCAGATGATAACGAAGAGAAAATTATGAGTGAAAAATTTGTCAATGTCTGCCTGGACTCAGAACTTGAAGAGGGTAGTACGAAATTCGTAGAAGCAAACGGCCGTGCCATTCTTATTGCCCGGCACAACGGCGAAGTCCACGCCCTCAGTGGTTTATGCACCCATGATGGCGGATTGATGGACGGCGAGCATGTAGCGAACGGCCAGGTGACATGCGAAAGACACGGTGCGTGTTTCGATGTTAAAACCGGGGAGGTTACGCAGTTACCAGCAGTCTATGGTCTTGCGCCCTATACGGTAAAAGTCGAGGACGGAAATATTTACGTGGAAGCCGGATAATACAATGTCATTTTCAGTGAGTGCAATGCCGGAAACATTAGAAAAAGCCGGCAACATAACTGTTCTGGATCCCAGACAGATACAGATGGATTTTCCCCTTCTATCGCGTAGAATTAACGGGACCCATCTGGTATATCTCGATAACGCCGCAACTACTCAGAAACCGGAATCCGTTCTGAAAGCATTGAATGATTATTACACAAATCATAATGCGAACGTTCACCGCGGGTTACACACACTTGCTGATGAAGCGACAAGGATATATGAAAATACTCGTGATACTGTCGCTGAATTTATTGGTGGTGTAAAACGTGAAGAGATAATCTTTACCGGCGGCGCTACCGAGGCGATTAACCTGGTGGCGTATTCCTGGGGAATGGACAACCTGAAACCCGGCGACAGGATTCTGCTGACAGAAATGGAGCATCACGCTAATCTCGTCCCCTGGATCAGAATCGCAAAACAGACCGGAGCTGAACTCGACTATATTCCATTTGACGATTCGGGATGTTTGATAATTGATGATCTCGACTCATTAATAACTGACAATACAAAAATTGTAGCTGTAACTCAGATGTCCAACGTATTCGGTACTATTAATCCCGTTCAGGAAATTATTGAAATGGCGCACCAAAAAGGTGCTCTTGTTTTGATTGATGCCGCCCAGAGCGTTCCGCATATGCCGGTCAACGTCCTGGAGCTTGATGCGGACTTTCTCGTGTTTTCCGCTCATAAAATGTTGGGACCCACAGGGGTTGGTGTGCTATATGGTAAACAAGAACTGCTTGAATCAATGGAACCCTTCCATTCCGGCGGTGAAATGATCAACGAGGTTACTTGGGATAACGCTACATGGGCGGAGCTTCCTCATAAGTTCGAAGCCGGAACACCCAACATTGCAGGGGTAGCAGGATTTCAAGCGGCAATAGAATACCTGGATCATATCGGGATGGACGCTGTTCGGCACCATGAAAAAGTAATTACGAAATATGCGTTAGATCAAATGTCCGAACTTGAGTTTATTAATATTATAGGTCCAAAAGACGTCAATATTCGAGGTGGGGCGATTTCTTTTACCGGGGCCGGGTTGTTACATCCGCATGATATTGCACAGGTTTTGGACAGTCATGGAATCGCCGTACGTGCCGGACATCATTGCGCGCAGCCACTCCACAGGAAACTCGGTGTCGGTTCCTCAGCCAGGGCAAGTTTTTATATTTATAATACTAATGACGATGTTGATGCATTTATTGAGGGATTGATTGCAGTAAAGGACTATTTTGGCGTATGAATGATCAATTGAACGAACTGTACCGCGATATTATTATGGATCATTACCGAGATCCTCGCGGCAGGAAAAAAATCGATGATGCTGATGCACACAGCGAGGGGAAAAATCCCACTTGCGGTGATGAAGTCGAGATGGATGTACGGATTAAAGATGATATTGTCGAGGAAATTGGTGTTCACTGTGCAGGATGCGCTATCTCTGTGGCCTCGGGGTCAATGCTCAGTGAAGTAGTTGAAGGTAAATCTATAGAAGAAGTAAAAACGATTGCCGCAGCAGTAAAAGCAAAACTTACCGGTGGAGAAAGCTCGATTGACCTTGACGATTTCGGCGATCTTGATGTTCTGAAGGGTGTTCAACAATTCCCGGTCAGGATCAAATGCGCTTTACTTTCCTGGGTGACGCTAATGAACAGTATCGAGTCCTGGGAACATGGTCATAGCCACCCTGATGTATCTACCGAATGATTCCCAATTAATAGACGGAAAAAGGAGAATCAAAAGCAAATGAGTAAATATGAATTAAAGACAAAAGTAAACGACGCGAGTGTCAAGAAATTCCTTGAAGGAGTTACCGACGATCAAAAACGGGAAGATAGTTTCACGATTCTTGATCTAATGACAAAAGTTACCGGCGACAAACCGAAGATGTGGGGAACAAGTATTATAGGATTTGGGAGTCATCATAATAAGTAGGGTCTCCTGAATAAATCAATTACCCTTATAAGGGGAGAGATTGAGCGTTGTTTTTCCTATCTTTTGTGCAAGGATACTGATTAAAACAGTCCAAAACCTTTGCACTTCAGGATGGGAAAAATG
>JAVCCM010000162.1 GCA_030765455.1 Candidatus Electryonea clarkiae
CTTGGTTGAACAAACATTGTATGGAAAACATAATGTTTGACCTTGGAGGCTGGATTTCAAAGAGCTAATCAGAGACAAAACTATTGTAAAGAAAGAAATTCAATGGCAACTCATTTTAGCCAGACTCGTTTAATATGAAATCTAAGCCGATGTTAATAATACACTATTTTTCAGCCAGCAGGCTAATAACGAATCTCACTTATTCTGCAAGATCGTTTCGCCTCGTGTAATTATTATTTCACTGGCGCCTTCACCCAATGTTTCAACTGAATTGCTTGAATCAGGCATTAGCCTGACAGTCAGCCTGACATTATTGTCTTTTCCCTCATCAGGCATCCATATTACACGAAAGCTGTCTGCCAGTTCAACATATCCGTCAGCGTAAACATTTATTTTACACCATTCATCAGGTATGCTGTTTAAAATGAAGAATCCATTTTCATCACTCTTCGCCCTTAGGTGAAATTCTGAATCCAGCTTGATTGTGAGTGTCATGGAGCTTGTTAAGCCGAATCCGGTGAAATAATCTTCAACCTTCCCGCGTAATTTGTTAAGCCGGGGTTTATCCTGCGGCAAATATTCATAACGATCTGTTTTTAAATGTTGAATTATGAGAGCGGGATTGGAATTTGGATGCAGGGATGCCATCGATTTACCTTCAGGGATCATCCAAATGGTTAAAACCGATTTCTTAATATCTCTTAATAAAATAGGCCATGAAACAAGAATTCTTTCTTTAAATGGTTCGTATCCCTCAGATGTTGCCGCAACATCTATCCAGCCGCCGGGTAATTTCTCGACCTTAAATCTACCGTCATACCCAACTTCTATATTATAGACATAACCTTCATATTGTTCTGCCTTGATAAAAACATCTGCTTTGATTCTCTTGTTTGCAAGCGCATCAACGACTATGCCATCGATTGGTCTGACCGGTTTTTTTTGATTAGCTGGTGCGCGAAATTGCAGCGGAAACATGAAAGCAACTAATAATATCGTGATTGTATTAAGCATATTCTATCAACATCCTGTTAGATTTATTAGACTGAAATATCATGCTTGTATCGAGAAGTAGATCCTTTTCGTTGAAAAGGATTTCATTGCCTGTGTAAACTTCCTTCTGTTACTGTTTAAAATCCCTTTTGACAAAAGGGGTCTACTGGTCAACCATCTGATAATGCAAAAATTCGAGTATCATGAAAAAGGTTCAGAGCAACAGTAAATTACATCTTTCATTTATTCATTTTAAGGTGGTGCCAATTCTCTTTTTTCAGGTATGCGCTTAATGGACCGGTCGAAACAGTTTTATTCTCTCTTTGATACCCACGTCTATTCAGAATCAGTTTATGTGTTCCTCGCTGCAGATGAAAATGGAAAAAGCCGCTATTGTCTGTTATCATATAGTTTTGCCGATCATTTTCCTCCACGACTTTCACATTTGGGAGTGGCGCTCCACTTTGCCTATCCAATACTATTCCAATTATCCATTCTTCATCGTAAATACTCTTTATTCTTTTGTTCGGATGAACAACAACATTGCTGACCTTTTCCAAGTAGAAATCCTGACGAATGGGAATCAAATCTAATCCCGAATTATCTTCCTGATCAATTGAAATTGTATTATCTGATATTTTATATCCCCCGGTAATAATCGAAATAGTAAATGATTCTGCCGGCAAACCCATAAAAATAAACCTGCCTTCATGATCAGACCTGGTTAGCAGAGTAAACTTGTTCCCTCTTTGATATCTTTTCGCGATTGGATTCAGGGTTGCTTCCATCGTAGCCATCGGTACCAGTTCACCGGTCAGGGAATCAATAACCACGCCACGGATGTAAACATAAGGACCAATTTTATTTGTCGAAATTAGAGTAATATTTTGGATTGTTTCCTGGGGAATTTTCTCTACAGGTAGCGGGATAGAATATTTTATCTTTTCAATATGATATAAATCCTTGGTAAAAGTTAACCAGCCGGTGTGCGATGCCATGTCTTCAAAATAATAACGGCCAAAAACATCTGTAGTAGTAGATAACTTTCCAGGTTTTTGCTTTACTTCAACATTTGATAGTGGAATAGAGTTCTCGTCGGTAACCTTACCAGTTACTGTATTGATTTTCAGATTCCGCAAATTTGACTCGGATATTAATTCAAACTGAATCCAGGCGTCCGGATCTATCCATTCGTAAATCGGTTTTGCCATTACCTTCCGTTTTATGCCTGGATAATATCTGGCAATTGCATTCATGCTATACTCTCCAGGCGGTAATTGTAAAAAAAACGCTCCTTGACTATCAGGATATTTAGCCTGGTTAATCCCAAAAATATTTTCAAAGACATGTATAGAGTCGGGTATTTGCAAAGCTGTTGGTATAACCTGTCCATAAGGAAGCTGTTTCCCTGTTTCTGCTTCCAATGCATGACCGGCAATGAAAAGTGTTTCTTCAGAGATTCTATCAGAAACAATATGCTTCATACCAGGTGCAGGAAATAGGTTATTATCAAATATCAATGGATAAAGAGTAGTTTTGTGCAACAATTCCTCAGGAGGAATAACTGCAATTTCACGTTCAAATGGAGCGTAATTCGGATGGATTATTACAAGTCTGTATCTACCGGGAGGGATTCCAAAAATGTGATAATCACCCTTTGAGTTAGAAAAAGGTCTTCTTGAGAACCTGATTTCATTCCTTCTATCATTCACATGTATCTGAGCATTAATTCTGTATAATTCAATTTTTGCATTGTGAACCGGCTTCTGATTGGAATAATCTGAAATTGTTCCAGTTATATATGCATAAGGGAAGGCAATAGCTGTAGAAAATACAAATATACTGACGAAATTACATAGCAGGATAAATAATATGGTATTGGATTTGGAAAACATGGCTTTTCGTTATCTAATTCAATTGTTATTATCGCTATATTGTTGAAGGAAAAAGTTAGATCAATACTCCGTGTCATCCCTGAAAATCAAATATCTCATATAAAACAACAGGCGATGACTTCACAGTCATCGCCTTGTTTTTCAAAGTAGGCTACTTCACAAATGCCAATTTTCTTACATCCCTGTTTCCGTTAGATTCAAGAACAGCGAAATATATTCCAGCGGAAATATTTGAGGCGTTCCAGGTATAGCTGTAAACTCCCCGGTTACGATATCCATCCTCGAGAACTGCAACTTCCCTGCCTGTTATATCGAAAATGCGAAGCCTGGTATGTCCGGTATTTGTAATTGATATTTTTAAACTTGCCGATGGATTAAATGGATTGGGGTAAACCGAATCAATTCCGAATTTTGACGGGATAGATTTACCTTCAGTTGTCTCGGGTGATGAGGCTACATCAAACCATGACAGGATGGAGCTTATTATTTCCTCCCGCGAAGTGGTTCCTCCTCCACCGGAAACCGCCTCAAAAGCGAATGGGAAATATACATGCTTGCGATTATCACCATCATAAAAAATGCCGCCGGTGCGTTGATTAGTAATATATCGATATGCATCCTGTGCGTTTCCAATGGAAGAGATAACGTCCGGATCAGTATTGTTCCCTGCGCCACCGGCGCCTGCAAGAGCAATACGACTGCCTGAAATTACCGGTTCTCCAGCTCCCTCAACTGATTCAAGCCCGATTTCGCCATCTTCATCCACACTTTCAGCATAAAGATAATCGGAATAGAAATCACTGCCTGCGAGTTGATCATCCAATGTTTGACCGAAGATGAACAGGTTGGAACCATTGTCCATTGCACCCTGTAGCGCGTTTCGTTTAGCATCGCTCAAGGGGTTTTCCAAGCTGCCTGTCATCCAGAAAATGGCGTCGTAACCCGACAAATAATCGGATGTCAATGTCCCTGCCAATGCATTAACATCATAATGAAGATAATTATAATAATGATAATTGAGGTCGCTTATAATGAAGTTTTCCAATTCTTCGCCACCGTCATCATCAACAAGGATAATTTCCGGTGTTCCAAGCATTATTCGTTGACTTACACCTATTTCATAATTATTGGGCATTGCGGTCACGTCCAGGTTGATGACGTTGAACTTTCCGTCAAGAGCACCTTCCGGTACAGTGAAACTCATGGGCGAATCGTTGTTGTTGGCATTGTCGCCGGCTGCAATATTGCCTTGAGCGCCTAACACAACTGATTCAGTATTCAAACTAACCCCTGGCCGGCTGAACGAAATTACTGCCATAACACGTGTCGCATCCTGCCAGCCCTCCTGGTTCGAGACACTTAAGCGCACCTCAATTTCTTCCCCGATATCAGGATGCCCGTTACCGTCCGGATCACTCAACGACCATTCGTCAATGGATAATTCTGGATAATAATATCGTGTCACAGCTTTATAAGCGTTAACCTGACCTGTTCCAATTGGTTGATCAGTATTTATTTCATCAGTAGTATTACGCATTATCTGAGCGTACTCATAATTAAATCTGCCTGGCAATAGTGTAACCACCAGCGCTCCTACACCAGCTGCTATAGGACTTGCCACGCTTGTGCCATCCCATGAGGTGTAAGTATCATTGAACCAGTTTGTATAACATGATGTTCCGGGAGCTGAGATGTCCACCCAATTACCATAATTGGAAAAATTGGCGCGTCCACTATTCTGATTTGTTGCTGCTACAGAAATAACATTACTGTAATTAGCGGGATAACTCCTCTGGTCTGTATTATCATTTCCAGCAGCGGCGAAGAATAATACATTGTGTTCCACTGCATTTTGAATTGCCCGGTCTGAGGGCTGACTGTATTGATATACGCCGAAAGACATATTGAGTATTTTAACGCCATTGTCAGCCGCATAAGCCATTGCAGGGATATAAGCGGATGGTAATATTGCTCCAACCCGACCGACCGGTTTATAACCGACACGCAGGCACATTATCTTGCATCCGAATGCGATACTCGCGCCACCGATCCGGTTGTCAGCAACCGCTGCCATTGCAGAGTTAACGCCGGTACCGTGCCCATCAAAATCCATCGGGTTGTTGTCACGTGTGCGTCCGTCTTCACCCTCTTCAGCATCATTGACATTATCAACCCAGTCATACCCGATAAAATCGTCAGAAAGACCGTTCTCGTCATCATCCTCATAATTCCAATCGTTATCAGTACCCGGTACGCCAGGGAAACTGTCGCCGAATGGACGGTGGTCATCGTCAACGTCTTCGCCTGGGTTCACCCATATATTGTCAACAAGGTCAGGATGATTCCAGTCGATACCTGAATCAAGAGCACCAACAATAACCGTGTCACTTCCAGATACGACATCCCATGCCCGCTCGGCATTAATCTCACGGAGCCACCATTGTGAATTGAACGAAGGATCGTTTGGTGTGTAGCAAAAATTGTGGTGAAGATCAACTTCCGCCCAGTTGATACCCTTAAGGCGTGATAATTCCTGTGCAACCAGATCCATGTCCGTTTCCTGAGGAAACATCAGGATGTAATCGTTACGAGTCATGTAACGGTATTCTTCATCCTGGGGAATATAGCCGCCAAAAAAATCTTTGATCTGGTAAGCTCCAAATCTCTCCAGAATACGATCAATTTCCTTATCATCTGCCACGACGATTCCGGTTTCACTGATCTCCAGCTCAACGTCATCGACGAAACTAATCAGCAAAACTCCCGCAGTATAATTGTGAGTCCCGCAGTATCCAAATACTGATGTTGCAAGGATCATGGCAAAAATAAGTACCGGTGATAAGCTTTTCATCATACGCTCCTAGTCCCATGTTACTGAAAACGGCTCCATCCTATCAATATTAATATAATAAACTTCTATCAAGAATACGCTGTCAAAAAATATTGAGTAATCATTGACCGTTGAAAAGACCAAATTGCCTCAAAGCAGACTGAGCAACATTTAAAACTTCAAACCCACTCAATAATCCCATCCACAACGTGTAGCTATCAATTCAGCGGGATGCAGGACCTTAATATGATTAATCCCTTGAGTAGCAAATTCCGACTTGAATTGCATAATACATCCGGGGCTTGGTACAATTACAACTGGCACACCGACTGACTTGATATCTTCAATCTTTTTTGCTGTCCAATCGCGAGAATCTTCCGGGTAAAGCAGGGAAAAAGATCCGCCAAAACCACAGCATAAACCACTGTCCTCCATATCTACGATAGTCACTCCCGGCAGTAATTCAATCAATTTACGCACATTATTATGTTTGCCTGAAGTATTTATTGTATGGCATGAATGGTGTAATGTCACCTCAATTGGTAACTCTTGTTTATTAATGAAATCCGGTTGCGTATTCTCAAGAATGAAAGTAGAAAAATCTATGGTCTTCCTGGATATTTCATTTGCGAGCGATGCAGTATTAACATCATCAGAGACTAAGCCTGGAATTTCATGCTGAAAAGCACCACCACAAGTGGCGTCCGGTGACAGCAGGAAGTCTATCCCAGGATCCGAAAAAAGTTCAAGATTTTGTTTTGCCAAATATCGGGCAGTGTCGAAATCGCCGTTATTAAATGCCGGTGCTCCGCAACAAACCTGTTCGCGCGGGATAACGATCCTTACTCCAAGATTCTTCAATACCTCAATACAAGCCAGTGCCGATTCTGGATTTACATAATTAGATATACATCCAAGAAACAAACCGACAGTCAGCTCATATCCTTCTTCCGGGATTATCTCTTCTGGAAGATCAGTCAGGAGCGGTTTGTTCTGTAATTCCGGAACCTTATAGCCACCTGACAGATTATTGACAATCTTCTTACCTAAAGTTTTTTGAGCGAGAGCTCCAAGACGAACCAGGGTATCCAACTTTTTTGGTTTTCTCAGGTAGCTGAATATCCGGCTCTTGTTTGAGTCTGTACCATTTGCATCTGCTAATGTTTTCCTGGCGGTGATGAAAAGAAGGTCGGTTTTTACTCCGGCAGGACAAGCAGTCTGACAGGCATAACAGAGAGTACAGTAATCAAATGCATCCGGACTGATTTCTGCAGGTGAAATGTCACCATCAATTAGACGCCTGAGCAGGATGATCCTGCCCCTCGGAGACATCAATTCTCTTTCTGATAATCGATAAGAAGGACATACCGGCTGACAAATTCCGCAGGTAACACATTTGTTTAAGTCGTCGCGAAATTTTTCAAGTTCGGTATTCTTTATCATAATTGCCTGGGACCGGTAACATTACAATCTGAACTCATTACATAACACTCTGAATATGACGCATGAATTTTTGGGCTTTGTCCACTTCCCAATTGAATTCATCAATAAGTTGGCCAACATCAACTTGAAGAGAAGGAAAACTTGATGCTAGTATCTTCCAGGCAGGGTGGTTTTGCATTGCTTCGGTGGTTATTCCAGTGATACCGCCATCCGGTTTAAGCTGACAAATCGAGTTAGCAAGGTGAATTACTGCTACTTCAATTCTGCTGGCTTTTGCCTTCCATACTTCATGGTGCCAGCGAACTGCATCGGTGAAAAGAGGAGACAACTTCCAGGTTTGAGCAAGAAAAGCGCCAACTCGAGCATGATTGGTCCCGTTCATCTCGAGTTCAGCTCGCCAGAATGGGTAGCCATTTGCCAGGGCATAATCTTCACATTTCTTAATTTCATGGGGAAAGTGATAAGCAAGATATGGTTTTCCAATGTCATGCAGTATGCCGCAATAATACAATTCCTCAGATAACGCGGAATTAAATTTGCTGATGATAGTCTTAGAACACATCGCAACTGAAACGCTATGCTGCCAGAAACGTCCATAATCAAAATCACCACCAAATAGTAACTTTGGATATATATTCAAGACTGCGATATTTCCAGATAACTGGCAGATTTCTTCGTAACCAAGAACCACCAGCGCCATACGAAAGGTTTTAACTTCATTTCCTAAATCGTAATGGTCAGAATTCGCAAGCTGAATGATCTTTGCAGACATCGCCTGATCAGGAACCAGTATTCTGTATAACGAATCGATGTCACGTTCTTCGGAGTTAGAAGCTGCCAGAATCTTCAGGAAAATGTCCTGCAACGAAGGAAGCTTAGCGACCTGGTTTAGTTGATCCTCAAGTGCTTTCCATCGTTTCTGTCCACCTGGCATTTGTTGAGGAGGTTTGGGAGGCGGAAGGGGCATTATAGGCTGTAAACCTGGCGCCGGTACTACTTCAGAGGATCCAACAAGTTGCTCCGCAACAGGTAGCTTATCAAGACTTACGAATCCTTCTTCTTCTATCTCCTCGCCGGCTTCATCAATTATTACTTCCCCGAATTCATCCACCTTTTCTTCTAACGGCATATTGGGGTCTTCAGGAAGGTCCTCATCGAAATCAATGGTTATGGTATCTTCGTCATCCTCTTCTTCCGGATCAAAAGCCCCGAAATCGATTTCATCGTCCCCTCCACTTGAACCGGCGTCAAATTCTCCAAATTTTGTCTCAGCCTCACTGTCAGCTTTTCCGGCATCAAAGTCACCAAAGTCGTCCTCTATTATACCTGTCTTCCCGGCATCAAAATCGCCAAATTCATTCTCCTTGTCAGCAGTGTCGCCCGGATCAAAATCGCCGAATTCTCCCGCTTTTGCCTTTTTTTCGTCGCCTGGGTCAAAGTCTCCAAAACTATGATCTTTCCCTTTGCCTTCCTCCTTCTTGCCAAAACTGACTAATTTTGCTGCAGTAGGAACAGCGATATTTAATTCATCCTGGGCAAGTGTCAGAAAAAGGCTCCGAATGGGAGGACCTGATTTTTTCCATATCTGCAACAGCAGCTCAAGATGGTTATTAATAGCATTTTGTTTAGTAATAATACCAGCGGAAAAAGCAGCTTCCTCGAGTGAGTCAAATTCTCCCTGTCTAAGTTTTTCAGCTATCTCGGGATAGTCGCGCAGTATCAAGCGAGTCAAGTACTCCGTTACAGTCTCCATTTTCTGGGTGGACTCTAACTCGCTAAATTCTTTTTTGGATATTATTTCCGGATCATAATTCATAAAAAGGAATCCCATGACACATCGAAACACGGAGAACGAAAAGATCAATCTCTGTCTGTAATAAAGTTACATGAAGAGAAATCGAAATTCAATTAACTCACCATAAAGATATAAAGAAAGTAATTGCTTTTTGGAGCTGATATTTCTATAATCATAACGAACTCTTTTCTCGGAGAGGCTGTCAAAAACCGTGTTGATGTTTTCGGCAAGTGTCGGTTATATTCCGGTTTGTTTTATTTAAGTTTCGGAGTACAAAGTGCATAACTATGTAATAGCAGAAATATCAGGATATCAATACCGTGTTCAGACCGGTGAAACAATACAAGTCCCCAGGCTTTCCGCTGCTGAAGGCGATAAGGTTACGTTTGATCGAATCCTGCTTTCCAACAATGAAGGCAAGCTCTCATTTGGAGCGCCTTATCTTGACGGTGCAAGTTTTAATGCCAAAGTTATTGAACATACCAGGAGTAAAAAAGTCCGGGTGTTCAAGAAGAAAAGGCGTAAAGGATACAAACGTACCGCAAGCGCAAGACAGTATTTTACAAAGCTGGAAATATCAGAAGTCAATTTATAATTTCAAAGGTTTATTTTTTAGACTGTGAAGGAGTGACAAATGGCACATAAGAAAGGAATGGGGAGTTCCAGGAATGGTCGTGACAGTAACCCCAAAATGTTGGGAGTCAAGTCTGCCGGAGGGCAGACTGTCTCGGCTGGCAGCATAATCGTACGTCAAAGAGGAACACACTTCCATCCCGGAAAAAATGTCGGGATGGGAACAGACCATACAATATTTGCCAAGATTGACGGGATCGTGGAGTTTTCCACCAAAGGAAAACGCGCAAGGACAATTCACGTAAACCCGGCAGAGGCAAAGTAAATTTAGTATATATCTCCAAGGGAGGGAAAACTGATGGTAAAAAAGATTACAGTAATCGGCGCTGGATATGTAGGCGAGCATGTGGCGCAGGCTTTGATGCTTCAGGAACTCACAGAAGAAGTTGTCCTGATTGATGTCCTTGAGGATATGCCTCAGGGCAAAGGACTGGACCAACGTCAGTCATCAACGGTTTGGGGAACAGACACCAAGGTTACCGGAACAAATGATTGGGCGGACACCGCAGACAGCGACATTGTAATTCATACCGCCGGCAGACCACGCAAACCGGGTATGAGCCGCGATGATTTACTTAATGCAAATGTTGAAATCGTTCGTCCATGCATGGAAAAGGTCAAGGAATTTAGCCCTGATGCGATAGTAATCATGGTAGCGAATCCGCTTGACGCTATGGCTTATGTTGCATTAAAAGTTACCGGATTCCCAAGCAATCGTGTTTTCGGAATGGCTGGAATTCTTGATACTGCGCGTTTCCGGGCGTTTATTTCAATGGAAACTGGCGTAAGTGTACGTGACATCCAGGCGATGGTGCTTGGCGGACATGGCGACACAATGGTTCCGTTGCCCCGTTTCACAACAATTGCAGGACTTCCGTTGTCACATTGGGTATCGCAGGACAAAATCGACGCGATGGTCAAACGTGCGGCAGGCGGCGGTGGTGAGATAGTAAAACTGCTGAAATTCGGTTCCGCTTATATGGCTCCCGCAGCCGGTGCAGTAGAGATGGCTGAAGCAATCATAAAGAACAGCAAGCGTGTATTACCATGCTGTTGCTGGCTCCAGGGCGAGTACGGACATAATGATATCTACATGGGTGTTCCGATTATTATCGGTGAAAACGGTGTAGAAAAAATTATCGAGTACCCGTTCAACGATGAAGAACAAGCATCATTCGACCATTCTGTAGATGCTGTCAAAGGACTATTAGCGGATGTAGCAAAATTCCTCTAAGCTTGCAGTATCTATATTAGACTGATAGATGTAACCCGGATTGAGATGAACCGAAGCTTAAAAAGCCCGGTTATCCAATCCGGGTTTTTTTACGACCCAACAGGTGAGTGGTCCGGATGTCCCTGCACAAATTTATTAATAATGAAATCCAATTGTAGTTGTTTGCGAACTGTAACAATAAACGGTATCTTATTTTTTTATAATCGAAATGATTTAGTTTATCCTGTAATTTTCTCGTGAACCCTAGGTAATTATGTCAGACATAATGATTAAACGTCCTCCTGCTGTTGCCGGTCAGTTTTATCCTGCTGATCCGGTACAACTTCGTCAGCAGATTGAGAAGATGTTTTCTGATGCAGGGACAGAGGCTGAGGGTGAGATTTATGGTTTCATTTGTCCTCATGCCGGCTATGTATTCAGTGGTTCTGTTGCGGCAAAGGCATATCATCTTCTTGAAAAAATTGATAATCTTGAATCCGTGGTATTGGTAGGTCCAAGTCATCGAGAGAGTTTTTCATTCGCTTCTGTTTTGACTGACGGATATTATGAAACTCCTCTGGGTAAAGCCAGGATTGATCATGAACTCGCGCAGGAGATAGTCGAATCAGGTTCCAGCCTGGATTATGAAATTAAATCGTCAGACCGTGGACATAAATCCGGCGGGATGTTTGGGGAGCATTGCCTGGAAGTCCAGGTTCCATTCCTGCAGGTGGCATTGCCGGATGTAAAGATCGTCCCAATTATAATGGGAACACAGGCTTATAAAGCAGCGAGGGATTTAGGGAAAGCTATTGCCGATGCTGCAAGGGGAAAAAGGATTGTTGTCATTGCTTCTTCCGACCTTAGTCATTATCTCTCTGTAAGCGAGGCTATGAAGCTTGACCAGGAAGTAATCAACGAGGTCACTGCATTCAATCCTCAGTCGCTGGCTGATGCGTTCCAGAGTCGGAAGGCGCAGGCATGTGGAGCCGGACCAATGATGGCAATAATGACAGCATCACGATTGATGGGCGCTGATTCCGCTCGACTGCTGGAATACAAGACTTCAGCAGATTCTCCCTATGGAGACAGTAACAGGGTTGTCGGCTACATGTCCGCAATATTTGAAAAAAAGGTTTCGGCAAAAACTGAAGACCATGGTAAGAACGTTCATGCAAAACTTTAGTACTAAAGGTACAGAAGATTCATCCATTCAGCTCTTAATAGATGACAAGAAAGAGTTGTTAAGCTTTGCACGCGAAAATATTCATTCAGCCGTGATTGGAGATTCGCCTCCGCCTGTAAAAAAAATGAGTAATGAACAATTACTGAAATGTGGTGCATTTGTAACTATCAAGATCAAGGGAAAACTTAGAGGTTGTATCGGTTATATTGAAGCTACCCGTGAAATGTATGAAACAGTTGCGGATGCAGCCCGGTCTGCAGCTATCCGAGACTCACGGTTTAGTCCGATAAGCAGCAAAGAGTTAAAGGATATTTCAATCGAAATCAGCTTGTTGTCTCCATTTTCTCCGATATCACCGAAGGAAGTAATTCCCGGCGTTCATGGCTTATGGATTGTGAATAACTTTAAGCGTGGTCTCCTGCTGCCGCAAGTTGCTGAAGAACGTGGATGGGATCGTGAAACTTTCCTGGACAACGTATGCATTAAGGCAGGCTTGAAACCCGGCGACTGGAAAAACAAAGAAACAGAATTACATTCCTTCACGGCTGTTGTTTTCAGCGATCAGGACAGTGATTTTAAAGTTGATAATAGTACGTAACTGATAGTTTGTTCTATTTGTAGGGGCAGGATTTATCCGCCCGCTGGTTTAAGAAGATAATAATATCTATGCAAATACGCTTGAATACTATAGAACGGGCGGATAAATCCTGCCCCTACAAACGTTGTTATATTTAATAGTTACGGTCAAACTAAGCAAATACAGTTACACATAACAGTAAAAGCAAACGTTTTAAAGATAAATTGAATGGATAAAAATATAAGCGATATCAAACATACCGATCCCAGGGTATCAGAGGATGAGATCATGGACCTGGTTAAACTCTTCGAGGGGTTTTCCCAGGCTTCCACCACGTTTGCCCAGTCTTACCGTACTCTTGAGAGCCAGTTAGCACGACTCAGCAGTCAGCTTGAAGAGCAGGTACGATTGCTTCGCAGGACTGAAGGATTTCTGTCTTCCATCCTTGCGAATGTACCCGCAGGAATTATGGTAATTGATATTGATGGTATTATTACTCTTTTCAATCCTTACGCGGAATACTTAACCGGGTTGAAAGCCGGGGAGATTCTCGGACAACCCTATAATGAAATCTTTCGCTGCCGTGTTACTGATCCGGATTCTTCACTTTACACTTTAACTACAGGATCAGTTCTTGAGTCAAAGGAAAAAGACCTTGCAATTATTAATGGTGATTCATATCCTGTAAGGTTTTCCACTACGTGGATAACAGATGAAAGAGGCGACCGTTCGGGTGTGCTTGAAGTATTTGAGGATATGCGTATAATTCAAGATATGCAGAAACGTCTGCAACAGAAAGAAAATCTTGCCTCACTGGGTGAAATGGCTGCACAAGTTGCACATGAATTGAGAAACCCGCTTGCAGGAGTGCAGGGATTTACGCAATTTCTCGAAGAGGACCTTGAAGAGGATCATCCGGCGAGCAAGACTGCAAAGAAAATCATCCAGGGAGTTCAAGAGATTGATCAAATTGCAGGCAAGCTGCTTGAATTTACTGCACCGGTGAAACCGGAGTTTTCACAAATAGATATTGTCAACCTGCTCCAGGATGAGGTTGAACTTACAAACGCCGAGATCAGCAACAGCTCAAAACAGATTGACCTTAATCTTAATGTTCCCGTAGAAAACGTTCCGGTTACATGCGATATGCAACTGATCAAGCAAGCTGTCTTAAATCTGCTGAAGAATTCAATGAATGCATGTGAGGATACCGGTAAGATTGAAGTTGGACTTATTTGGAACCTTTTAAAAAACCGTGTTCGTATAATTGTTAAAGACAACGGTATGGGCATAGAGGCCAAAGACATAGATAATATTTTTAACCCGTTTTTCACGACGAGATCCCGTGGAACCGGATTGGGCTTATCAATGGTAAAGAAAATCATGGATGTGCATCACGGAGAAGTAAAAGTTGACACAAAACCCGGTGAAGGTTGTCGTTTTGTCCTTGAAATGCCAATCGCGAGATTATCATGAGTCAATATAAAATTTTAGTCGTAGATGACGAACCGATTGTGCTTGATTTTTTAACCCAGGCACTGCAACGTTTGAATCACCAGCCGGTAGCAGCCTCGACTGGTGAAAGAGCAATTGAATTGATCGAGAGAGATACCTACGACCTGGTACTCAGCGACATGAAACTGCCTGGAGTGTCAGGTCTTACTGTTTTAGATCATTCAAACCGTAAACAGCCGGATACACCTTTTATCGTGATGACAGCTTTTGGAACAATCGAAAATGCTGTGGATGCGATGCAGAGGGGAGCCTTTACATATTTGACAAAACCGGTCGATAATAAGCTTCTAAAATTTACGATTGAACGTGCCCTTGAAAAGCGGCAGCTTGTTAAAGAAAATCGTACACTTCGGCAGCAGGTCAACCAGGAACAGGGGATTGAAGCAATTGTCGGTTCCAGCGAATCAATGAAACAATTGACTGGGATTTTGAATGTCGTTGCTGCCAAACCGGTAGATGTTTTTAATTACAGGACCATCTGGTACAGGGAAAGAATTAGTGGCAAGAGCTTTACATTGGTCAAGCCCAAGTTCAAAGAATGCATTTATTAAAATGAATTGCGCTGCCCTGCCGGAGGGATTGGTTGAGAGTGAACTGTTCGGTCATGAAAAGGGCGCCTTCACCGGAGCTTTAAAAACACGGAAAGGAAAGTTTGAAGCTGCGAACGGAGGCACTATTTTACTTGATGAGATCAGTGAAATGCCCTTGGGACTTCAAGCGAAATTATTGCGTGTTTTACAGGAAAGAGAGTTCGAACGAGTCGGCTCAAACGAATCCATAAAAGTCAATATGCGTGTTGTGGCAACTACAAATAAGGACCTTGCGGAAGAAGTCCGAAATGGGAATTTTCGTGAGGATTTATACTTCAGGTTGAATGTCGTTCCGATTGAACTACCCCCGCTTTCTCGACGCAGTGATGATATTCCCGCACTAATTGCACATTTTGCAATTAAGTATGGAAGACGGTATGGACGGGAGTTTGAGGGTGTTGATGATGACGCTATCGAATATCTGAAATCACAACCCTGGCAGGGAAATATTAGAGAACTTGAGAACCGGATTGAACGCGCTGTGGTATTAGCGCGAGATTTATGGATTCACAAGGAGGATGTTGCTTTCGACAGTGTGGCATTAAGTGAAAAGCAAGCAGGTGTCGCTTTTGGTCCGGTTACATTGAATGAACTGGAAAAACGTCATATTTTACAGACTCTGAATGAACTTGGATTTAATCGCACAAAAACTGCAAATCGACTTGGAATTTCAATTCGTACTCTAAGAAACAAATTGAATGAGTACAGGGCGCTGGGCGAAGATATTCCAAAAGGTAATTGACCGGATACAACCGGTATTAATTGAAAATTAACGTTGCGCTCCCAATCCGGATGAGAGTAATAATACATACGTAAACACCGGATTCGACGCGCCAGGGGCTGCACAAGGCTATTCGTGCTGCCTCTACTCTCATATAGATTTATTATTAGTAATGGTACAAAGATGTCAAACGAACGAAAAGATGAAATATTTGCCAAAATAGCAAGGATCGGCGATCTGCCGACTTTACCTGAAGTGGCGCTCAATGTGTCGCGGCTGGTTGATGATCCCGCCAGCAATATCTCTGATATTGTACATGTCATTCGAAATGATCCTTCTCTTACATCAAAGATCCTTAAAATCGCCAACTCTGCTTTTTATGGTATGCGCCGAAGGATTGAATCGTTGAACATGGCGTTGGTTATTCTTGGAATGCGTGAAATCAGCAGCCTGGTTACCGCCATATGTGTATTCAAGGCTTTTCCGCAAAACAACCTCGGCGTTAAATTTGACTATCACCAGTTCTGGCTGCATAGTACCGGGGTAGGTGAAGTAGCAAAACTTATGGGGCGGCGTCTTGGTTTTCGGGAAGTGAGCGGTTTGTTCACCGGTGGACTGCTTCATGACCTGGGGAAGATTATCGAAGCTAAATATTTCCTTGATGAATTTGTAGAATGCCTCAGGCTGTCTGCTGAGGAAAATATCCCGCTGCATGAAGCGGAAGTAAGGATTCTTGGTGTAGATCATGCTGAGATTGGTGCCTGGCTTGCGGAACAGTGGGGATTGCCGCTTTTCCTCAACAATATTATCAAATATCACCATAACGTAGAAGCTGCCACTTCAAATAAATCGGAGGTAGCACTTATCAATATTTCGAATTCCTTCTGCAAGACTACAGATTACGGTTTTGGTGGAGATAATGTGCAAGTTTCCATCAAAGATAATCCGGCGTGGGATATACTGATCAGTAATAAAGCAGACGCGGTATCATTCGATCTTGAAAAGTTTATGGTAGATATGGAATCTGAAATCCAGCATGCAAAAGAATTCCTGGTAATGACGAGCTGAATTCAGAAAGAAAATTCCGGTGGTTCAGTACATATAAGCTGATGATAGAGTGGATCGAGTAACTTAAACCTTGCGCTTTCACGTAATTCACCCGGATGGCATTTTGCGCCCCCTGACGCATTTCATCCGGGATATTTATTGTTAAATTAACCATATTCCTGGAAACAATATAATAAAAAGTACAGAGTTCAACCTTCAGGTTGTTGTTATTTAAACTGCACACTGAAGTGTGAACTCTAAACTACACGCTGAAGATTAATCTCTGTACTTTGTAACAGCTCAAACCGCTATTTTACTCTCCTACAGTCAATTTGAATTGCTTGCTTTTCTTTGTCAAACCGGTTTCATCGACAGCAACAATCCTCCACTTATGTTTACCGGCTTGCAGTCCTTGTTGAAGAGTATAAGTGGTCTCATCAAATGGACCGAATTCTCGGTCTCCAATCAACAGTTTGTACCTGACATGGGAATCGAGATCGAGATCGACTGCATCTTCCCATTTAAATTCGATTGGTTTGTTTGGATCGATACTCGCCTGATCGACCGGACTTGAAAGTTCAAATGGTTCGGGCGGTTGCGGTTTCTTGTCGATACTGAAATGGAAAGCTTGCGACCATTCGGAAGCAGCGCCGTCATCATCAATTGTCCTCATTTTCCAGATCAATTTGCTGTTGTCGGGAAGTGCTTTCTTCGGTGTCCAATTGGTTACAGCTTTGACAGTATCTGTCCCGAACGGAACAGATTTTTCCGGAGAATCTTCCAATGCTACATGGATACCATACCTTAGTGTCGAACTCGGGTCGCTGTGATCCTCATCCCTGGCTTCAGTCCATTTGAAATTCGGCCTGGTTTCAATCAACCTTTCATCTCTCGGTGAAGTTAGAGAAGGCGCACCAGGAACGTCATTCTCAAAATTGATGAACGTAGTTTCAAAATCATTCCAATCGCTTTCAAAACCATGGGGATCACGGCATTTGGTTCTTGCTGCCAGGAAACCATCATCTTTTAATATTTCTTGAATCCCGACAATTGAAGATAGAATAACCTGCGTTCCACGTATCTTGTCCTTTGCTACGGTCATTTCCGGAGTGAAATACTTATCGGATGATATTTCCATCCTGTACTCAAGGACATCCGGGGAATGCGAAGGATCTGGATCGCTGGATGCATTCCATTTGAAAGCATAACCGGGTAAAATTTCCATCGGTAATTTTTCAGCCCAGGTCGGAATAGATGGAGTCGAAACTACCTTGAAGGAATAGGTCTTTGACCATGTATCCAAGCCGGTATTATCTTTGGCTTTAACACGCCAATAATAATCAACCAGATGCTCAAGGTCTTCACTGTGAGTTACGTAGGGATTACTGGTTGTTTCTTCAGAAATAATATCGCCCTGACCAAACTGTGGAGACTTTGACAACATAAAGTCATACTCAATAGTATTAAGAGGATCCGGATCAATTGCATCAACCCATCTGAAAATAGTTGGACCCAAAGAATATGGTGTAGAGTTATCTGAGGGTTCCGATAATTCAAATGGATTTGGCGGTTCATCCCGAACATTTACTTCTAATATTGAAGGCTTACTCCAACCAGAAGCGCCTGCCTCGTCGTCAATCGCTCTTACGCGCCAGACTGCCCTGCTATTGTCTGGCACTGGATCTAACATTTGATTGATCTTCCCGGGGGCAGTACGTAAAACGGTTATTGCCGATCCATCCTCAAGTTTCAGATCAATCTCATAAACGAGGCACTTGCATGGATCGCTCTCATCAATATCTGTTGAAGCCTGCCATGACAGCGGCGAAGGGTATTGCCTGATTCGTTGACTGTCTGAAAGGGAGAATCCCATCGGAACTGTAGGCATGTCATTCACCCTGTTGACTTCCAGAAGTGTAAATGTACTCCAGCGTGATGCAAGATTTTCATCATCAATTGAACGAACTCGCCAGTGTGCCAGCATATTGTCTTCTACCGGATTGAGCACCATATCGGCTTTTCCCTTACCGGTACGGAGAATTTCAAGAGGCGATTTATTACCCCGCAGCAATTCAATTTCATAAATCATGGTTTGCGCAGGATCGCTTTCGTCCACATCGGTGGAAGGCTTCCAGCTCAGAACAGCAGGGATATCCCTGACGATCTGGTTGTCAGACAGACTGAAGCCTGTCGGCACAGAAGGAGTATCGTTCCTGGCATTAACTTCAAGCAAACGTGGTGAAGTCCAGGCTGAGGGTGTTTCCAAGTCGTCAATTGCCCTTATTCTCCATGTTGCCATCATATTGTCTTCAACAGGATTAAGCGCCATTTCAGTCTCACCCGGCGCACTTCGCAGAACTGTTAGGTCTTCGCCCCATATTCGATTGATATCAACTTCGTAAACAAGTGAGGAAGATGGATCACTGTGATCCTCATCGGTGGAAGCTGACCAAGTCAGTCTTGCAGGAAATAATCGAACCAGTTGGCTGTCTGCAATACTTAAATCAATCGGAACCGTGGGGGTGTCATTAACCGCATTATAATAAACCAGCCTTGCGCTATCGGCAGCGACATTGACAGAGTCCTCAAGATCATTTACAATAACGGTAAGGGTAACTTCAGCATCATCAACAAGCAAACCAATTCTTTCCATATCACTTGCGATAACGCCATTTTCTCTTGTAACTGCTCCTGCTTCCCCTAAAGTAATCGTATATGTCAGGATATCTTCAGGATCGGGGTCAGGAGGAATAGACCAGTAAATTCTGTCAGAGGGAAGGATTTCATCATGTTCACCGGGCCACTCAATAGAAAAATCACCTGGTGTGTCGTTTGAAAGGTTGACAATAAAACGCAGCCAATCCGAATAATTTGTCGTCTCCCAACTATCTGTTGTTTTGGCTCTTGCAAGGTAAACTGTATTGTCATCCAGGGGAGTGGTGAGTGACCAGTTCGAAATCAAGGAATACTTGTTTTTGTCGATGGGATTAGCTCGAATATGACGGCTACGTTCAGGCACCCTTATACTGTCAGCTTTCATTAATTCCAGGGTTTCATGTATAATTTCTCCAGTGCTGACAGGATCTTCCTCAGCCGCGACTTCTTCGGTGGAGACTTCCTGAATATCTTCCTCTATCGCTTTTCCACTTCCTTTGATCGGAAGCCAGTTGCTGCCTTGTAAAATGCGTCCAGGAGTTTCCTCCTCAACTAATTGAACTATCCCTTTCAGATCATCTCCTTCAGTATCCATCTCGCTTCTGAGGGTTAACGCGGGAAGTTGTGTTAATAGAACCTGCGATGGATAAGGATATACAAGGGTTGGAATCTGCGGTATAGAATTTCGGTGAAAAGGAATATCAGCCGGTTCTGACCAGGCTATCCCATTGGTCAATTCAATTCTGAAAGTAAAATCTTTACCGTGAGTAAATTTTCCCCCCTGGTAGGGATACATATTTGCTTTGCTCTCAATCTCTCCGGAACTCCAGTAACCAGACCCGGCATCATCAAGAACAGTGATTTTAAGCTTTTTCTGTGTCCTGAGTTTCGGCTCCTGAAAAACCCATTGAGCGACTACTTGATCATCTATCAAATGCTTCAGGTCTTTAACACCGATAAGAACTGGATTTTTGACGTATGGTTTTTGCCTGAGAATAGGTTTTTCAAACGCCAGTTCGGGGAATCCCACAGGTTCAAAAGTCAGCGATTCGCCAATTAAAGCATGAACTGTTGCGTGGTCCGGTTTTCTTGCTTTTGATGTAAGCGCCATCACCCTGAAATCGTTAGTATTCGCACCTGTTTCAGTGAGTATCGCTCGCACCCGATCACCGTTGGAGGCAATTAAATCAACCAATAACCAATCTGCCACCAGGCGGTTTGAGCCTTGTCCCATGGCGCAAATGTACAAGGGAGTTTCATAACCTATATAATCCGTTTGAAGAACTACGGAACATTGAGGATCTTCAAAGAGAAAAACACAATCAACTTGTGTAACCTGAAGCGCGATATCATCCAGGGGGGCTTCCAGGATTGGCTCGAAATTTATTGCGGGTCTGTTTGCGTCGTACATATTGTCAATGCGGCTTTTAGATATCTTTACCGGATCGCTCGATCCCCAATAGTTCTGGACAGCATTGACCGGTTTTGACCCCGAACCACCACCTCCCTGCGTTACCATTGCTGTCTTGTCTTCCTCATGGATGAAGGCGTTTCCCTGGATTGTCGGCTCGCAGCCACCTCGCACAACAATATTATCGCCTTCTCCTGCAGCAGTATTATTTCGGAACACACTTTTAAAAACCGAAGGCGTTGATCCACTCATTGAGAGCGCGCCACCATCGCGGCCCGCTTGATTGTTATCGATTACATTACGCTCTACTCGCGCAGGGCTGTATGATATGAAAATACCGCCGCCATCACGTTCCGCCTTGTTATTGTAAATCAGGTTGTTAATAAGCAATGCGTCAGCATTCATGCTGACATATATACCGCCACCATTACCTTGTGCCAGGTTATCATGTAAGCTGCATCTTTCAATCTTAGGTTTGGCGCCGTTTACAAGCGCCATTCCACCGCCATTTTGAGCCTCTCCGCCAAATAATTCAATCTCATGCAAATAGGGAGACCCGGTTGTGCAGAGAAGCATCCCCTCGGAATAGCCAAGCGAGAAAGCTCCACCGCCATCCATGACAGCGTATTCCAGGATACTACCACCGGTATAGTTGCCGTTTTCGTCATAATCGGCAGAAGAGCTGGAAGTAAACATCAACCTTCCCCAAGCGGAATCCTTATCAGCACGAGTAAACAGAATGAGAGAATCGGAAGTTCCACGGGCTATGAGCGTACCCTTTATTGTAATCGTTGCGCTGCTGCCCAATTCTATCCTGACACCGGGCTGAATGATAAGAGTGTCATATCTACTAAGAACAAGCTCATCATTTACCCTAATCTTTGAACCCTGACTCCATAATGATGATCCTGATGGCAGCTTTCCGGTGAACGTCAGTTCTTCAATTTCAGCCGGATTAGCTTCCTGAGCGAACAGGGTTCCGCTTGGGTTCCATGCATTGTTTTCACCAATGGTAACCGGTGAATAGAAAACAAGTTGTGGAATCAGCAGTATGGTCAGGATGAAAACGAGGTTTCCTGTAGTGAGGATGAATTTCTTTTTCATGATATGCAACTTTTCCCCAGTCAATAGATATTATTTGACCTTGAAGGAAAATTCTCCCTTCTGGTTTAAAACGTATAAAGATAAAACAATATAAACATTCCAGATCTGAATAGAATCAATAAAATTGAAAGTTTATTAGTTAATTTCAGCTCCCGGTTATCCGGATTTCAGATGTATCTTTCCAGGACGACCGGTGATAAATCGCCCGATAATCCATGCTTCTTCATCTGCTTCAACAAGCTCTTCAATCAACGCCTGGCTGTTATTTTCGTCCAATGCAATCAACAAACCTCCGGATGTTTGCGGATCTGTTGTCAGTCGTTGTATTGGTTCCGGGATTCCATCATCAAATATAAAGTCATTGCCAACAAATTTTCTATTTCTATGCTCGCCGCCTGTAAAAAATTTTCCGGACTCTGCAATCTCCAGGCTGCCGGGAAGGTAAGGAATCTTATCAGAGTATAATTCCACCTCAAGTTCAGCAGACACTGCCATCTCATGCAGATGCCCCAGGAGTCCGAAACCTGTAACATCGGTTGCTGCATGCGCGTCACCTTTCAAAGCAGCCTCCGAAGCTAAACGATTCAATCGAGTCATGCTTTTTATCGCATACTTTATATCTTCTTCTTTTGCCGCATCATTCATCAAGGCAGTTGAAATGAGGCCGGTACCAAGCGCTTTAGAAAGAATCAGGATATCTCCCGGCTTCGCTCCACTATTTGTCAGGATTTTTTCCGGGTGAATCGTGCCAGTAACGGCAAGACCGAATTTAAGTTCTTTATCTTCAACTGAATGACCGCCAATTGATGCAACACCGGCTTGAGCGCATATTTCAGAAGCACCTTCCAATATCTTTATCAGGACATCTTCAGGAAGCTCATCAACAGGAAACGCCAGTATGTTGAGAGCGCTTATGGGTCGTCCCCCCATCGCATAGACATCAGACAGACTGTTGACGGCGGCAATTCTTCCATAATCAAACGGATCATCAACAATAGGAGTAAAGAAATCTACAGTATGAACAAGAGCCAAATCGTCACTAAGTCTATAAACACCTGCATCATCAAAAGAAGATCTCCCGACGATCACGTTTGGATTGCTGAGTTCAGGCACTTTTTTTAGCACTCTATCCAGCACCGCTGGATCCAGTTTAGACGCTCAACCGGTACATCTTGAAAAACCGGTCAGTCGAAAACTTGTTTTCATACCATTAGAAGTCATGTTACTCTCAATTGATGGAGACGCAGCAAATCTTGATGTTGAATACTCAAGAAAAGCAAACGAATGTTTGAATATAGGAGTTTGTATCCCTCTGTATCTGCTCTTTGAGATAAATAATTGAGCGAATTGAAAAAAGCCTCAGAGTGTGTGTTGATAGCAAGTTGTTATTTATCAATGTTATGTGATAATGATGAAATTTGATGATGAATATTCCTGACTATTATACCCAAAAACCAAACTATTGAGTACCCCTTTTCTACTCCTTAATAGGAGCGAATAGTAGAATCGAAATCAGATTGTTTTGACTATAATTCAATCGCTATCTATCATCCACCCAACGCTGCCGTAATAGCAAAGAATACACCGGTTAATGATTCACCCGCAATAAAACCGCTTGCGACGGGTATGGTGTACATTTCGTTAATTGTTTTCATTGTTTTTGATAATACCAACGCAATCATAGCGCCAAGGAACATACTTATACTGTATAATGCCGGAACAGTCATTGCGATCCCCATCCCTGCGGGAGACGGCAGCCAGACCCAGCTTCTGCATTTTGGATATACTTTCTCAAGAATGGTAATTGCAGCTCCAAACAGACCGGCGATAATAAGAGCTGTTACCGCTGTACGTGGAAGACTGCCTATCCCATTGCTAAGAAGCCTTGCAACACCTGCCCATACAATTGCAGCCGGCGCGGGAAGTTCCTGTGTTCCGATTGCCGTAGCATCCGGTACCATGATAAAGAAAACCGGTATAACACCAATAGCGGCAACAATCCCCAATAATTGTGCAATAAACTGATACCGGGCTTTTGCACCGACCATATGCCCTACCTTAAGCTGATTGGTCATATCGCTGGCGGATGTCGCAGCGCCTGCCGTTACATTAGCGGTCATCAGGTTAGTTTGCATATTCCCTGGATGAAGCATACCGAAGGTAAGCTGTGTAACTTTTCCCATTGCGCCAATGGGTATTATCCCAGTTTCGCCCGAAGCGCGAATCGATACGATAGCGAGGAAAAAGCTCATTATAACTGCTATGATTCCCATCCATATAGGAATATCGAACATCCATTTCATTACAATTATTGCAATTATGCCAAAGAAGGTAAATCCCGCCATGAACCAGCTCATGGGAATCTCAATATCTTTCAATGGGTCTTCTTCTTCATCATCCGACTTCTTGTTTCTGCCAAGGGTTGTAAAAAATCCTTTAAAAGCATGCCCGATAGTGCGCCACTGGAAAGCGAAAGAGAGCAATCCCGCTACTACCATCATTCCCACTCCGGGCCACATAGTCCAGGCGACAATGTTGCGATAGCTTCCAACAGTAACAATTTGTTCGGCGCCTTCGTCGAATCCAAGAATAGGGGCGGCATTCAGGCTGTCCGCTGAAACCAATGCGAGCCGCGCTTCCCAGTATATCTTTTCCGGGGCATTTACACGGAGTTCGTTTTTCTTTTCGATTATTGGTCGTGTCAATTCAAAGGGGACAAACGGTACTGGACGGTAGTTTTCTTCCCCGACTGTAACTCCTACTTTATTGCCGGTGAATTGTAAAGAGGGTGAAAGCGAGTTCCGTTCTCCCTGCCGGTTCAAGTCATCAACTAACATATCCAGTGAGGAGTATGTTGCAGAATCATTCCAGGTTTTTGTCAAGCGAACACTTTCCACTCCGGCTTCGAGTTCCGGCGAGGTATTGGCTTCATCAAGATCAAAAGAAAGAGTGCTTCCGGCGGGAATAGTCAAAGGAAAATCAAGGATCACCTCGCTGCGGATTTCAGGTGGCAGGTGTTTGATCTCTTTTTTGTTAATCATCCAGGGAGCAAGCACTGCGAAATTCAGCAGCATCCCGACTATCATGGTTATTCCAACACGCGTCCCGATAAATGCTCCAAAACCGACAAATATCCATGAAGGTTCAAAGAATAATGTCAACTTTGAGATTGACACTCCGGCGATTTTTGCTTTTGAGATAGTTAGCAGTGAAGGAATCCATGTCATTTCCAGTGCAATCTTGTTAACGACGCCAATAAAAGCCGCTATTCCCAGCGAAGTTGCTTTTTTGATCGCCTCATCGCCCTTCGAAAACATGCTTTTTAATGTTTCCGCCGCGGGAACGACAGCAGGAAATTTTAATTCGCCTGTATTGATGACCTGGCGCTTTATAGGAATGGATACCATGAGTCCAAGGAAAAGAATCGTTGACATCCAGATTCCCATCTGCCACCATGTCATATAGAAATCCGGGTCCAGCATCCATATTGCCGGAATAGCAGAAACCAGTCCGGCTGAGGTTATATAACTCGGCGCCACCGCACTGGTCATAATTATATTATTTTCAAGCATCCCAAGCGGACGTTTGGTAAGATGCGCAGCAGAGATTAATTTCCAAATAGCAAATCCAAGAACGATTGCAGTGATTTCCACACCTAATCCCCAACCGGATTTTAGACCAACATACAGGTTCGACAATGCCATTAACCATCCGAGGAGCAGTCCTGTAATCAAGGCGCGGGGCGTCAACTGGGGAACATCTCCCTGATAAACGGTATCCAGCCATTCCTGGTCTTTTTCGATTTGAGTTTGTTCTACCTGGGGTTCTTCGCTCATGTTTCACTCGCAAAAATTTATAGTTGTTGAAATGTTGTAACTGTTTGTTTGGTGTCATTCCTGCGAAGGCAGGAATCCATTGTGTTAATAATATCAAATAGTTACTGGATTCCTGCCTTCGCAGGAATGACACATTGGAATCGCTAAACATGTTGTAATACAATACTATAGCGCCAATTGTGATTGACCTAACTAAACAGTTACGGAATGTTTTGGGTTTCAAACAAAATGTAAGCGAATATAGGCATAATCAGCGTTTGAGAAAAGGCGAGGGCGATTTTCGAGGATGAATACTACTTAAGAGAAAGCTCTATTGATAATGCATAATAATTTAGTCAAGTCACAAATGTTGACAGCTTTGGATTCCGAATTATCTGAGAATTTACACCAACAGTATAGAGTTCAACCTTCAGGTTGCTTTGATAGCACACTCAATGTTCTGAATGTTCTGTCTGGTCTTGAACGAAGAGGAGACCTTACAGAGCCCCTCGTCAGTTCATCGCTTCGCTAAAGAACTGACAGAACTGTAATCTTTTTATTTCCCATATCAATCAATCCCTCCCGGCGGATATCGTGATGGCGGTCGTTTGCAATAATTGATGATATACAGGAGATATTCCATCTCGTTAAAAGGTTCATTGTCTTCTTCGCCATCAATAGATATTTCATTATCCCACCAGTCCTTGTATTCCTGCGTTACAGTCATGGGATCAAGCCTGTTCTGTATCGAATTTGCAATTGTTGAAGCCGTTGCTTTTATCACTGCGCATGTTGAATCATTATCCAACGCATAATTCAATTTTTTGTATAATAATTCCAGGTTATAAGGATATTGCTTCAACAGGTTCTCGACAAGTTGCGGCGACCACTCGTTGAAATTTCGAGCCCACTGAATAGAATCTATTGCATCAAGTACATAGCTCTGCGCAACATAAAATAGCGGTTCGCTACGCCATTGTACCGGTCCGAGGCTGTCGGGAGTCGTATGAGACTCGAAATGAAAGATATAGGTTACGGTATCTTTTGAAATGGGAAGATCACGTGAGTCAAATGTATAGTCGATGTTAATACCATACCAGTTGGAACCAACCGTGGTTGTGTCGGGTATCTGTGTAATTGAAGCTACCTGGAACGTAGTATCATCGGCTTCATGGTATGCCCAGTAAACATAAGCTTTTATGTCAGAATACTTTATCCGCTGATTCGGTATTCTTGTTGTTGTGATTTGACCGGTTCCTATAGAAATCGCGACCGGGATATAATATGACTCATTTTTCCAGATCATCTGCTCAGGAAACGCGCCGTATTTATCAACGTAATGATCATAAAAAAATTCCCTTCCTCGAACCATATTTGGACGAATTACAGCCGTTGGAAAACCTTTTTCTCCAACAATAGTATCAGTTGGAACCCATGCAGTAAAAGCCAATTGAGCATTTAGAACTATGAATACGAATGCAAAGCAATAATGAAGATATTTTCTGGCCATCATTTTGCTCCCTTACTTTCAAAGCAAATCATCCCCGGATGCAAGCCATCCGGGCTACTGATCACAATGTCGATGGAGGTTCATCTTGTGACGGTAGCGGCTGGGAATCCTTTTGTGTTTTCCTTACCGAAACCATGTACTTTTTCAAATATTTGTTGTAAACGCTCGCTGAGTTGTTCCCCGGTCATGCCGCGCTCGATAAATGCACCGCGATATGCGAGGGATATCTGCCCGGTCTCTTCGCTTACGACTACAACCGCGCAGTCTGATTCTTCCGTAGCGCCAAGAGCTGCCCGGTGCCGTGTGCCGAGGCTTGGATCAATGTTGGGGTTTTGAGTTAATGGCAGGATACAACGTGCTGCTTCGATTACATTCCCATTGATAATGACAGCTCCATCATGCAAAGGAGTTCGGGGGAAGAAAATGCTGACTATAAGTTCCCCGGTTGCTTCCGCCTGCATCTTTATTCCTGTTTCTATGATCGCCCGCATTCCCATGTCACGCTGCAGAACAATAAGCCCTCCATACCTTTTCTGAGATAAATCGATTGCAGCATTACAGATTTCATCAATAATTTTTGTCGCCGGTACTTTAAATATGCGCTGGACTAACCTGCCTTTACCAAGCTGGATTAAAAGCCTTCGAAGTTCCGGTTGGAAGAGGATAACAAAAGCGATAACCCAGACCTTGGCAATTGAATCCAGCAGCCAGGTCATACCTTTTAGACCAACCGTTCGGACTACTACACTGATTAACAGGATGATAATCAACCCAATAAACATCTGGGATGCACGGGTACCGCGCATTATATCATATAGCTTATAGAAGACAAAAGTTACGAGGAAGATATCGACCAAATCGATAAGAGTAAAAGACATGAATCCGATGCGGAATATTTCCATAAAGCCATCCAGAGGTTAAAACTTTTCTCAATATAAACAAATTCAGACGATTATGTAATATGTAGAACCCTGATTGATACAAATAATTTTTCTTATTTCACGCAAAGACGCGAAGCGATGAAACTATTTCCCAGAAGTATTCAAATAGAAGTCATTCTTAATTCATAATTCTTAATTCTTAATTGCTTTTCAAGGTTGGCGCGAATTCAGCGCCATAATCGACATCAATGTCAACCGGTTCCATTGTCCTACCCCTCTGCCAGGCTTCCCATACTACCCTGCCAAGAGCTTCATTTGAAGGCAGTATGTCCGGAAATGATTCGATTTCTTTATTGACTAACAAACTGTCAATTTCCTGTTTATAAAGATCATAACCATCACCCAAAGGCAGCAAGGGAGAAACATCGGGAGGTTCTGATTTGCCAACGACAAATTCTTCCGGTTCAGCTAACGGTTCAGGAAAGCTTTCACCTTTCATCAACCGGCAGCGACAGATTCCTCTGCGGAGAGGGAGCAATACCCAGACCGTCTTTCCGGGAGCACGGGCAGCTACAGCCTCATAAGTTGAAATTGGAATAATCGGCAGACCAAGCCCGGAGGCGAGAGCGGAGGCAAATGCTACACCCACTCGCAACCCTGTATAACCACCGGGACCATTCACGACTGCCACTGCGCCCATGTCCTGCCACTGGTGCTGTTTGAGCCAGTCTTTTATTCCTATTGACATGACAGCGTCATGACGCCGTGATTCGATTTTTTCAACCGGATCAACTATTTCACCGTTTTCAACTCCAACCCAGCGGGTAGATTGCCCCGAAGTATCAATTGCAAGAATTTTCATGGGTTTATTTAATACGATGTTATAGCAGTGCTAACAAATAAATTCCCATGGGAATAAGAAGTATCCTTTGAAACATGGAAATGTAGGGGCAGGATTTATCCGCCCACTACTATTGATGCAAACGCGGGCGGATAAATCCTGCCCTTACAACATGCGAACTTACTTCCGAGCTATGCCATAACGAGTGACTCAACTCCACAATTATCAAAAATAATCCCGGAGTATTTGTAGCATAACATCTATAATACTCCGGGAAAGAAAAACCTTCATCTGATTTCACACTGAAACTTATACTGTTTCAGGTCCATTAGATGTCAGCGATTGATTTTTTGTTTTATAATAGTAGCCAACCATCGCAACAGTCGAGACCAATCCGATAACGCCTAATATCACCCAAACAATCCAGGGGTCATGCATATTCCAAAGTACTACTGTGGCTTCATCAACAGTTCCGTTCATCATGGATGCCATTGTATCCATCACCTTTTCCCTTGGGATGTCTGCAACCGATGCTTCGGACATTCCTAATTGTTCCACGAGATATTGTCGGGCGAAATTGATTTTGCTGCCGAGCTTTTCATATAAAACACCGGACACAGCATTGCCTACTCCCCAACCTATCGCAAATGGTATGTTAGAGTAACCCATATAAACTGCTTTTTTGTCCGGTGGAGCAGTAAGTCCAATGTATTCTGAAAATTTTGGGCTGCACCACATTTCACCAATGGCGAAAATAAATATCGCAAGCGCAACAATAAGTCCAACATTGGTCGCACCGGCAGCGACGAATGCTATAACTGAAATCACCATTCCACCGATTAGAGCTATCATGGGATGGAATTTCCCGGTTAACCATGCCATAGGTAACATGAGAAGGATGATCGCAAAGGAATCAATATTGATTATCATCTCAGGTTTGACATTCCCATTGGCTAATGTAACGTTACCCAACCAGGAAAAGATCATATCGAAAGTCGGCGCTATGTCTCGTGAAAATACCCATTCGTCGATAAAGTTCGGCAAAAGATCCCACAACTGCATGAACATGAACCAGAAACCGCTGAATATTCCCAGGAAGATGAGAAAATTTCTGTCTTTCAACGTCGCCAGGGTATCGACGATAGTTTCAACGACGCTCTTTGCCTTGATCTCGCCGACTTTTTCAGGCTCTTTATAAAAAATGAGTGTTGGAATGAAATTGAATGCTGTAACTCCGGCAGCACAGAAGAAAACAAGCTGCCAGTTAATCTCTCCACGAATAATAGCGGCTAACATCGGAGCAAGGAATCCACCGACATTTACCATCCAATAAAAAATTCCCCAGGCGATGGAGCTGTTGTCTTCATCGCAAGATTTTGCAATGGTTCCAGCTATCGGCGGTTTGAATATCGCGGTTCCCAAACCGATCAGGCATGCGGCGCCAAGCGCACCCCAATACCCGGAAGCAAAGGCAAAGGCAAGATATCCTGCGATGTTTATCGTATATGCAACAAACAGGCTTTTTTTGTATCCATATTGATCAGTAAACCCGCCTGAAATCATCGGAATCAAGCATTGAACGAGAGCCCAGATTGAATAGATCGCGCCTTTTTGAGAATATGTCAGTCCCAACCCGTTATCTGCTACTGCAGCAACCATGTAGAGTGGCAGAATCGCACGAATTCCGAAAAAAGCGAGACGCTCGTTAGCTTCCAGCCAATTTGCAAACCAGAAATTTGAACTCAAACCCGATATTTGTTTTACAACCGAAACTTTTCCAGCCAAGACACATCCTCCCGGTTATTTAATGTTATGTTTTAGAATTTGAGAAGATATGAATGATTTGTACTGTTTGCCAGTCTTCAGGTTGAATATCTCAAAAGTCTTGCGAATTGAGAAAAGAATTCAGGGAGATGAATCTAATATTGACTTGCCCGGTATAATGATATTGAGTATTCTCTATTCTTAATTTCAAATCAAGGATGATACATAATGACTTTATCTAAAAAAGACAGTAAAAATCCAGATATAAAATCAGAATTACTTCCTTCAATCACTGAAGCTGTAAGAATTGCATCACGAGCAACGCGATTGGTTCTCGAGCAGGATATCAAAGGAGATAAATGGTCAAAAGAAGACAGGACACCGGTTACAGTCGCCGACCTTGCGAGCCAGGCAATCCTGCTTGGAGAACTGGCTAATACAGTTCCCGACGAAGGGATACTGGCTGAGGAGGAGCCCAAATCCCTGGATGATGCTGACAAAGCATCGCGAGTACGTGAGATAGTGGAAGAGGTGCTGGATGCATCGTTCTCCCTGGGAGAAATCAGGGACAGGATTGCTTACCGGGGTGATAAAAATTCAGATGGACGATGGTTTGTTGACCCACTTGATGGGACTAAGGGATTCGTAAAGAACCTCATGTATGCCGTTGGAATAGCAAGAACTGTAAATGGTGAGCTTAATTGTTCATGGCTTTCGGTGCCGGGTCGTGAAGAGTTATTGCCTGGTGTTGCAGGTTATCTTTTTCGTGCAGAACGTAATCGGGGAGCTTTTTTACAGCCTCTGAAACTTGGTGAACCGGAGAAAAGAATAATTCCTGAGCCTGTTAATATAGTTGACGGGATTAAGGTAGTTGTTTCGAGAGCGCATGATCGAAAGAAAGGACCGAGCAGACTTTCAAAGGGAGGGATGAAAACCATACATCTTCCTCTGGATAGCCAGGCGAAATACGCAGCCCTCGCCATGGGAAAAGCTCACCTTTACCCCCGTCGCCACAGCAAAAGTTTTGGCTGTAACTTCTGTTGGGACCACGCTCCAGGTGTTTTGCTTCTCGAAGAAACAGGGGGATCAATCACTGATCTCACAGGGCGACCCCTTGATTTCACAAAAGGAGAGAGATTGTCTGAAAATCTTGGAATATTGGCAGCTGTTAATACTGACCTACATGCACAAGCTTTGAGTATTCTTCGAAAATATGAAGGCAAGTAATCTGATTGTTCCGATTATTTCTATCGTAAAACAACATGGATAATGAACATGCAATTTTTGTTCGATCCAAACAATTTTCGGTTGATCAGGATCAGGAAGACCCAAAGGTCCATGGCTGAGTAACACCGATGGGTTTTGATGCGCCGGGTGGGAACGTCCATTTTTGAAGATGTGAAATCAGCGTATCCTCGAAAACCTCACCAAACATATCGTTCCAATCTGATTCAATTATTTCCACATCGCTTACTGCCCCATCAGGATTTACGAAAAAATGAGCTGTTAACTTTCCGTGAAGTCCCGGGCGTTCTTTTTCGGTTTGATGAAATGCCCTGTTGAGCCCCTCAGTTCTAATGCGAACGGTCTCAACCATTGTCTCCCTGGAAAACAGAGCGCCTTCTTCCCATACAGGATTACCATAAGGGATCAAATATTCGTAAATATTTTCCTGATTCCTACTCTCAATCGTTTGTCCTGATGTTTCTTCTTGCTGTTTCTTTTCAACCTTTTCACAGCAACAGAATATTAAGAGCAGGAGCGGGAATAATAAGGGGATAAAACTTTGGGCTTTAAAATTTTTATAAGACATGATAAACTCAAATATTTGTCTTTCGATAAACTTTCGTGTGGAAAACTGCAGAACAGTAGTCATTCTGAACGAAAGTGAAGAATCTTGCTCACGTTAGATTGTTGTAATTCAACAGATTGCTTCGTCGCTTCGCTACCTCGCAATGACGGTGGCGGTTGTTATTCCATAATTATTCAACGAGTACCGGCTCAGTAACGGCGATTATCCAATAGGTTTGCTCCAGGTAAATTCGTGTCCAGCCGATAAGCCTCTCTTCACCATCTATTTCGGCGCCGGGGGAATGACTGGCAAAATACTTGGAATGTCCCGATTCAGCTTCGAGCATTTTGTTTGCCAGCGCCACGTTGTTGGAGTCGAATACAGCGATGTCATTATATACTACTCCAAACGTGTTTTCATTATGGTCATATATAATTCTTCCATCTTCTTCAAGAAGAAATATCAAAATATCTTCAGTGGAATTCGGCGCTGTATAGACAAGAATTCTTCGAGTAAGGGTATCAAATGACACCGACGCCCATACCATTCCCTTTAACGATGAATCCTTGATAACGGGAAAGATATAATCGAAATTCCCCATACCTGCTTCGTTCTGTTCAACTTCCCCGATACTCGGGCGAAGACTATCCATTGCAAATTTCACCCAGGGGATATAATTATTTTCCATTTCAGTCAATAAGCTGTCATACTTTGCCGGGTAAGCAGCGAGTACTTTTCCGGTTTCATCCATTAATCCTGCATATTCAAGATAATCTGTAGTCGTTTCATATATCGATTGGAGTTGACTTTCAGCATCCCCCGAATTCAAATCAAAATCAGACAGGGTATTTGCAGAAGTTAAAAGGCTGATCCGGATTTGATTCAATTTGCTTAATTCAAACTGTGTCCTGTACAAAAATGCAATATTCATCAAAGCCACACCTCTATCCGGATCGGGTTCCGATGGCAAGTCTTCTTCACATCCGGGGAAAATGATCAGGAGGATACCAAGCGATAAAAGAGTAACAATCAGGGTGGTATAAATATTTTTTGATCCAGGTTTCACAACAGTTCCGTATGAGTGATAAAACGAGTTTCAGGCAATTACCTTTATAACATAAGCAATATAAATTATAAGTAATAATACTCCCTGCCAGCGAGATAGGGATTGTTTAATAAGGAGTATTGCCAGTGGAAAAATTGTCAGAACGACGAAGAATACGAGGTCCGGAACAATATTTTCCATTACTGTAATCGGCTTTATGGTCGCGCCCGTACCGAGGACAAATAGAACATTGAAGGCATTACTTCCGAATACATTTCCTATCGCCAGCTCACCCTTGCCATGAAGTGCCGCGCTTACGGAAGCAGCCACTTCAGGAAGGCTTGTCCCTATTGCTACAGCCAGAGCCCCAATGACATACTCCGACACTCCGAACATCCGTGATATTGTTACAGCGCCATCAACCAACAATTGCCCTCCCAATATCAGGGCAGCGATTCCACCGATTATCATCATTACAGTTACAGCAGTGCCATGAGGAGGAATAACCGGAGTTTCTGCTTCAGCCGGTCCCGTTCGAATTCTGAACAAAGTCAGAACTATAAAACCACCCATTGCAATTAGAAGAATGATTCCTTCAATTTGGTATATCTTACCATCAAAACTGAAAAGAACCATTAGAATCATTACACCAAGTATGGATAAAGTCTCTTTTTTAATGTCGCTTTTTGCTATGGAAACCGGCATTAAAAGTGCTGCTATCCCAAGGATCAAACCGAGATTTGCAATGTTGCTGCCGACAATGTTTCCCAGGGCAAGACCGGGAGAATTTTTCAGAGCCGCAGTTAAGGTGACGACAAGCTCGGGCATCGAGGTACCGAAGGCGATAATCGTTGCTCCGATAATGAATGGCGGTACACGGAATCTTTGAGCCAAAGAAGATCCTCCTCGCACCGATCCCTCTCCTCCAATAATAAGAAGGAGCAAGCCGCCAATCAGCATGAGGATAGCTACTAACATCAACAATGTCCGGGGAAATTAAAATGATAAACATGCGCCCGGGAAATCCGGGCGCATGAGAAGTAAGAAAAAATTCGTAGAAACTTGCCTAACCTTTATAAGGTACGATACAGGGATTATCATCTTCCTGTACCGGGCAAACCTCAATGCACTGTGGTTCGTCAAAGTGACCTTCGCATTCCACACAGGCATCCGGGTCGATCTCAAAGAGTTCATCGCCCTCGGTAATCGCGTCTACTGGACATTCTGGCTCACAGGCACCGCAATTGATGCAGTTCTCGTTGATCGCTAAAGCCATTCTTTCCTCCGGAATAAAAGATTGAGTTGGTTTATCTGAACCGATGCCATTCTAATGAATAACGAAAGTTTGACAGGCAACGGTATTTAAAACTGACAAAGTAATCACAGAGTTGGCTGTATGTCAAAATAATAAGGGAGCATATTTTCCAAATAGAACCTCCTCTCAAATTCAAGATTTCTAAATCGATCTTATCAAAATATGTTGTGATTAACAGCTAAGAGGAAATTAATTGGTCGGTTTTGCGAATGAATATTTAGAGTCTGTCAATATAAATTTTACAGCAAATGATTGCTCAAGCAATTTTACCATAACCGACCATGACAACCTTTAGTATGATTAAGAAGCGAGGAGAAGCAAGCATTTTGTGAGAAAATCAATCCCTCAAGATGAATGAGAACTAAAACGAATAAAGATATTTTCTCTTGCATAGGCCATGTATCTTAACGAAGTTATAAACTGTAATAAGATTTCAATACTGGAAGTGAAGTAGTTATAAGTAGTCCCAATCAATATTATAATTTTTCTACAAATTTTTAAGTTTTCGAGAATAGATAATGGAAGACTCAAAAGAATACGCGTGGAAACGTTTCTGGGCACCTAGAGACGACAATGTGCATTTACATTTAGAAGATGGGTTTCTCCCAAATCCTAAAGAACCCTACTCACATATACGTAATCTCTCCGTAATTTCATTTGAATCAATAGACAAAATCCCTTGTTTAATATTATTGGGAGAGCCTGGTATTGGGAAATCGATTTGGATGGAAAGAGAGATAAGAAATCGAAAAAAAGCTGCAATACAGAACAACAGTATCGTCCTACATTTCAATCTTAATACAATCACTGAATCTAATCTTGTTGATAAGATTTTTAATAACATAGAGTTTAAAAAATGGGAGAATAGTGATTCGTACTTGGAACTATTTATTGATAGTTTCGATGAGGGAAGGTTAAGAGTAAATCATATTGCAGATATATTATTAGAAGAATTTATGTCTATTTCATTAGAAATACAAAGACTAAAATTGCGTATTACATGTAGAGGTGCTGATTGGCCTGATTATTTTGAGAACAATTTCGAATCTCTTTGGGCAATACCATATATGAATAAGTCGTTAGAACCCAAATTAGGAGAAATTAATGAGATAAAGGATAATACTGAGAAATTGGATGAGTTTCATGATACAGACATCTCATCATCAAGTGATATTTCATTGGAAGATAATAAGGGGGGAGAAAAGAAAACGGATAAACACAAATTAGCTGTTTATTCAATGATGCCATTAAGATTAGAAGATATTAAGATTGCATTGCTTTCAGAGAAAATTAACAAAAACGAATTCTTGGAGGAGTTAGAACGTTGCGATGCTTTTTCTTTAGCTAGTCATCCTGATACGTTTAAAATGCTGATAAATCTATACCGAGAGCATGGGGGTAAATTACCAGACAACAAAGTTGAGATACATAACGAAGGTTTACTACTTAAATGTGAGGAAACAAATATCTCTAGAAAAGCGTCGGGTGATATAGGAAAATATGAACCTGAAGTGAGACGTGATATTGCGAGTTTCATTGCTTCGATGACATTACTTAGCAATAGGCAAAATATCTCATTCGATAGAGTTTCAAGCATTAATGCCTCATCAGATATTTATGCACGTCTGATGATAGCCGAATTAAATTTCAGTAATAGTTCAATACAAATAGTTGACTCGAACAATATAAATGACACAATCAAATATTCAAAGCTCTTTACTCCCTCAGGTACAAACTGCTTTCGATTTAATCAGAGAACACACTGGGAATTTCTAACAGCACGATTTTTAAATCTTAGCAACCTAAGTCTTGAGCAACGCTTAAAACTATTAACTAATCGCGTAGATGATCAAATAAAAATTGTTCCACAATTAGCAGAAGTAGCTTCTTGGTTAGCATCAATGGATCGTGATTTTTTTAACATTTTATTAGAATTAGAACCTAAAATTATACTTAGAAGCGATGTTGGAACTATCAAAAGAAACAGATATCAACTTTTGAAGAAATTGCTTGAAGAATTTGCGAATGGCAATCTTACAGATCCTGATTACTCGTTAAGACACCATTATAAAAAACTTAATTGCGAAGGCATTGGTAATTTATTAGCAAAATATTTAGAGGACATAACACAAGGAATTGAAGTTAGACTGCAAGCTATTTTTATCGCTGATGCTTGTAAGGTAGTAGATATTCAAGAACTTCTTGCTACTATTGTATTTGATAAAGATCAGCATAAGTATTTAAGAGAAAGAAGTGCTACCGTTCTTTCGAGAATTGGAGATACTAAAACTCGAGGTAAACTCAAACCTTTACTTGCGGATACTGAGGAAGAGGAACTCAAGGGTTATCTATTGATGTCATTATGGGATGATCATGTCAACATCGAAGAAGTTCTAACATGTGTTACTTTGAAGAAACAATCAGAAGTAAATATTGAGAATGAATATCCTTCTAATTCAGTAATCGGTGGTGGTTTTGATATTTTCTTTAGATTCGATTTCTTGCAGAAAGTAAAAATTGATGATTTTCCAATACTTTTAGAGTGGATAGATGATGTTGTTGATGTTTATTGGGTTACTTCCACAATTGAAACGCTTATTTCTGATGCTTATAAAATGATAATAAAGAATGCTAGGAAAATTATTATTAGAAAAGCTTTAATTAAATCAATCATTCATAGAATCGACACTCATAAAGATCCAATCCCAACTGATAGTATTGACAAATATCCGATTCCTTATTTCGAGAATGATGAAGACCGAAGAACAATTCTAAAGGATATGATTGCTTATTTTAGTACAGATCAAAAGAATAAATATAATTATAGGTGGTTCTCATTAGAGAGGAGCCCTCTATGTGATCCTGAGGATGCCGAATGGATTATTGAGCAAATAAAATGCGTAAAAGAAATTTCAATTCGCGAAACATGGTCAAAATTATTATTTCATGTTTTCATCAACAAAAAGATGAGTGGTAAGCAGATAAGTAAGATTTTGGAAGCTATTGAAGAATTTAAGGAACTAAAAGAACAATTCAAAAACCACATTGGAGTTAAAGAGATAAATTCAAAAGAGGCTATAGAATGGCGCAAACACAATAGTATTACGCCAAAATATACAAAGAAGAAATTGGATCCACAGGCACTAGTCATAAGTGAATTAAAGCAATTGGAAGACGGCGAGATTGGTATTTGGTGGCATATCAATAAGCTAATGACACTGATACCCGATTCAAATTATTATGGTGATTTCACCAATCCAGATTTGACTTCTCTTCCAGTTTGGATAAATGCTGATTCAAAATTAAGGAAAAGAATCTTAAATGCTGCAAAAAAATATCTTGAGAAAGCTAATAATAATGTTGAAAATTGGGTCGGAACTAACAAATTCAATCGGAATGATTTAGCAGCTTATCGTGCGATCCGATTACTATTTAAATGTAAATATGTTATCTCAAAAGAATTGTGGAAAAAATGGACGCCTGTGGTATGCTCATTTCCATTTACTAACTCTGACAATTTAATTGACCAACAAATTGTTAAGAACGCGTTTCATTTCGCTTCGCAAAGCGCACTAAAGATTGTAACATTATGGCTAAGGAATGATTGTAGAGATAGTAGCAGCTTGAACGTCACAAAGATGCTTGTGAAGTTGAATGATAATGTAATTAATGCTACACTTCTTACAGTACTTCAAGATAAGAACCTCGATGGTTTATGTTCTTATTGGCTACTGGAACTATTAATTGAAAACGATTTTGAGATGGCAATAAGATATGCTACTTCTTCTTTGGTTGATCCCATTAGAAAAGATGATATAGAGAAAGCTATTATCGCTGCAAAGACTTTATTGTTTAATTGTTCAGATCGTGGTTGGGATTCTATATGGAAAGCAATAAATAAAGATAGAGGTTTTGGGGAAAAACTCTTTCTTCACTTGGCTACGGATCTAATATTCTCGAAAGAAATATCTCCACCACTGAATGAGGAGAATCTCGCAAATCTGTTCATATGGCTCGAAGAACAATTTCCTCATGATGAAGATCCTAAATTCTCTGCTGGTCAACCTTCTGCAAGAGATGACATCGCGTCGCTTCGTGGTAATTTACTTCAACAACTGAGGTCGTTATCAACTTTAGAGGCACTAAAAGAACACAGGAGAATTGAAGAGAAATTCCCTAGATATGAATGGTTACGGAGAAACTATACTCTTCTTCGAGATGAATATCTCAGAAAAAATTGGATGCCAAATGATCCAGATAGCCTTAAGAATCTGTTTTTAGATAGTTCACGACATATTATTGAAAATGGTAATGATTTATTAGACCTAATTAAAATATCGCTATGTTCTTTGCAAGACAAGCTGAATGGACATATTCCAATGGCAAGATTTCTATGGGATAAGGTACCAAATAAACAAGGAGAAAAAGAATACTATCGACCAGTTGAGGAACCAACTTTTTCAGATTTTGTTGCACAACATTTGAAAGAGGATCTTATAGATAAAGCAGTAGTTATAAACCGTGAGGTTGAAGTTGAAAGAGGAAGTTCAAAAGGAGTTGGACAAAGAACTGATATTCATGTTGATGCGATATTAAAAGAATCCGGTTATGTCATTTGCTCAGCTAAAGTAATAGTCGATCTTTGAACACAACGTGTCAAGAGTTTATCGAAAATATTGAATAGGTTCCAGCGTCTGTTGAAACGGAATTCGAATTCATCAAGATAC